>CAZPMU010000001.1:0-257011 GCA_964587795.1 uncultured Dehalococcoidia bacterium
CCTTGCCTAAACACCTTTTAACCCTTAGAGTAGTGATACTTTCCCCAACACTTTATTAAAGGAGCGTTCCTGTATGGACCCTATCAACTTATACGAGTACGAGGCTCGCGCTAAAGTATCGTTACCCCACAACCACTGGACCTTTATCGAAGCTGGGGCGATGGACGAGTTCACTACCCGTCGCAACCGCACTGCCTTCGAAGACCTGACCATCCGCCCCCGTTTCCTCCGTAACATCGACAACCGCGACCTCTCCACCACCATGCTGGGCGAGGAAATCAGCATGCCGGTGTTCGTCTGTCCCGCTGGTGGGCACAAGCTGGCCCACCCGGATGGCGAACTGGCCACGGCTCGCGGCGCCGGCATGTCCAATACCCTGATGATGCTCAGCACTTCTTCCCACTACAGCATGGAAGAGGTGTCTGCAGTCGCCTCCGGCCCTCTGTGGTTCCAGCTTTATCACCGCGGGCACGACCTTACCGAAATGCTGGTCCGACGTGCCGAAGAAGCCGGATTTAAGGCTATCGTTTTGACGGTGGATACCCCGGTGCCCTCCGCCAAGGAACGGGACGTCCGCAATCAGTACGTGAACCCTGCTGAACTGGCTAATTTCCGAGCGACGCCGGACCGCCTGGCGGAAGTCAGCGGCACCGATGAGGCGCCAGACTGGCAGCCTTCCCAGGTTCCCCCCTTGACCTGGGACGAACTGGACTGGCTGCGTAATCTCACTGGCCTGCCCCTGGTGCTTAAAGGCGTCAGGACTGCCGAAGATGCCCACATCGCAGCGGAGAGCGGTGTCAATGGTATCCTGGTTTCCACCCACGGCGGGAGGCAGATCGATTCCACCATGAGCGCAGTGGAAATGCTGCCGGAGATAGTTGATGCCGTCAACAACAACTGCGAAGTTTACCTGGACTCCGGCGTCCGCCGGGGCAGCGACGTGTTGAAGGCCCTGGCCCTGGGCGCCAAGGCAGTGGGCGTTGGCCGTCCCCTCTACTGGGGCCTGTCAGAAGATGGCGCCGAAGGCGTTCACGGCGTCCTGGAAATCCTGCGGTCCGAGTTCGACCGGGCTCTGGCTGTCTGCGGCCAGACATCGGCCACTAACCTGGAATCCAACCTGATCAACATTCCCCACAACTGGGGCCCCGCCCGTATGGCACCCTAGTTCCTGCAATCCTCACAAAGAGAACCGGAGCCAAAGGGGGAACCATATCCCCTCCGGCTCCGGTTCTCTTTGTGAGACGAACTAAACTGGCCACCCTTCCATCCGGTATGCCATATCCCAGAACATAAACTCGTACCTGCTGCTCACCAGGAAGGCCTTCCGCATAGCTTCCCGTTCTTCCGGCCCAGCCTCTTCGGCGGCGGCGTCCACGAAGCCCCGCCAGGCGCTTACGCTGTCTTCCAGGAATCCTTCAACATAAAACTGGGTCCATTGACTGTAAAGAGGGTGTTCCGATGCCCCTACCTCGTCCTTCAGTAAATGGTATGTCCAGGGACAAGGCAACAGGGCGGCGGCGGCGGGTCCCAGGCCATGCAGCGAGGCGGTCGTCAGCATGTGGTTTACATAAGCCGTGTTGGTGGGAGAGCGGCCCACTTGGGAAATGTACTCCGTAGAAACCTCGGCGGCTTCCAGCAGCCTGTGGTGCAGAGGGCGTTCGATGGGCGTAAGAACTCTACGGGCCAGGGCCTCCAGGGATTCCGAATTGGGGGCTTTTGCCATCGCCATCACCACGGTGCGGCCGAAACCCTCAAGGTATTGATAGTCCTGGGTCAGGTAGTATCGGAATTTCTCCAATGGCAAGGTCCCATCTTTGATTTCCCTCAAGAAGGGGTGCGCAAATATGGCCTGCCAAATGGGCTCCGCTTCTTGCCTGAGTTGTTCGCTGAATGATGGCATGCTTCGAGTCTCCCATTGCGCCATGGAAAGAGATTCCAGCGCACCTGTTCATGTCAAAGGGCTGGGGACGGTAACCCGTGCGTCTCCGGTGGCTACCGGTTCTCCTCTGCCATTTTCTACCCACAACATAAGCTTCCACACCGTCCGCTCACCGGCTTGTTCCTTACCCGTAACCATCCCCTGAGCTGACAGGCTGTCGCCGGCGTAAATTGGGCGCCGGTAATTGATGACGACGTGGCCACCCTGTCGGAAATTAATGCCGAATCGGCGATCCAGCAGTTCGTACAAGTAAGCCAGGCTCAACTCTTCCGGAGCTACCGTGGCTGACAATCCCATGCCGGTGGCCAGTCCGGCGCTGGTGTGGGCGGTGCCCGGGGTGGTTCCCCTGCTCAAGGCGTTCTGCCCTGCCAAAGCCCGGTGGACTTCCTCGAACTTCTCTATGGTTTCTTCTGTCACACGTTTATTGACCGGAAGGAGCAACTGGGTGCCGGGATCTGTCCTTAGACGGACTGGCCGACGCCCTAGCCGCTCTGGTGATCGTCCTGTGCCCTGCCTGAAAACATGCTCGCTGCGCAGGATCTCGGTGCCGATCTCGTCGACGGCAAAAGTTTCCACGAGGAGCCTTTCGGAGCCTCTTTCACGGCGTTTTTCCCTGATCCAGCCGGTAACCTGGACCCTTCGACCGGCCACCGGCGGCCTCATATACCGGTCAACATGGGTAACACTTTCCAAAGTCCCGAACTGCTCTTTTTGTAAAAGGACTATTGTCTGTTCCCTTGTGACGATATTGGGAAAACCTTGACCATCATAACCAACTAAATCCCGAAATGACGACAGGATTTCGTCAGAGGCAAGAAATTCCAGAAATCCGAGTTGTTCCCCAATGGGTACCCCCTGGGGGTGGTGAGTCGCGGAGGTCATTTTTCGCTCAGACGTTCGAATTCGCCCCAGTCGGCGTCGGCAGCGGCGTCTTCTCCCAGCGCCCGATACACCCTCGACCGGGCCCGGTAGGCTCCCGCCAGACCAGAGTCCATCTCCAGTGATCGGTCAAGGTCTGACAGTGCACTTTCAAGATTTCCCAGGTCGGAGTGTGCTATTCCCCGGTTCATAATCAGGCTGGCGAACTCCGGCCCGAAACGTAGGGCCTCGTTGAAACTGGCGATGGCATCAACGGGTTTACCCAGGTTACGCTGGGCGATTCCACGGTTGTAAAGGGCATTGGAAAAGGTTGGTACTATGGTCAAGGCCCGGTCATAATCGGTCACTGCCTTTTCGTACTGCTGCAGGTCGCTGTAGAGGTTGCCTCGCGCGTAGCAGTAATCGGCGTCGTTGGGCCGTAATTTCAGGGCGGTGGAATAGAACTCTTCTGCCTCCTGGAGTTTTCCCAAGTCCCGGTTGGCAATTCCCAGGTTATACCATGCATTGGGCATTTCGGGGTTCAGGTCCAGCGCTTGCAGGAAGTTGGCAATGGCGCTGTCGTAGTTCTTCAAAGAAGCGTAGGCCACTCCTCGAGCGTAGTAGAAATCCGCGTCCTCGGGTTCCAGGTCAATAGCCTGGTCGTAGTCGTTGATGGCCGCTTCATATTGCCCCAGGTGGCGGCGTACCACGCCTCGAGCGTAGAACGCCACCGGGTAGTCGGGCTCGGTTTCGACCGCCGCGGTATAGTCCGCTATGGCTTTGTCGTAGTTTCCGGAGTTGCGCTGGGCTATCCCACGATAGTAGTAAGCGGCGGCGAAGTTGGGATTCATGGATAGAGCCTGGTCAAAGTCGGCGATGGCGGCGGAAAAGTTGCCCTGTTGCAGGAACAACTGACCCCGAGCCACATAGTCATACTCAGAGGCTGATTCGGACATAGAAACTCTTGCTTGCGTTAGAGAAGATTGGGTTTGCGAACATAAGATAAGCCCTGTGGAATGGTGCGTCAATTGAAGGTGGAAACCCTGGCGGGATGACCGTTAGAACTCCACTTCGTACATATCGTAATGAGAGTGGGCCATCCCCAGGGTGACATAAGCATCCTGGGCTTGACGGTTGGATCGCTCCACGTACAGCCTAATTCCGCACACTTCTCCCGAATTCCGGGCTTGCTGCTCAACTTGTGCATAAAGTTTTCTAAATACGCCCTGTCGGCGGTATTCGGGTCGTACGTACAGGCTTTGCAGCCACCAGAAATGAGCATTTCGCCAGTCGCTCCACTCCGTGGTAACCATCAGTTGGCCCACTGGGGCGCCGTCGTTCTCCGCCACCAGGTAAAAGCCCAGCGAATCGTCTTTCAGCATGGTGGATATTCCCCGTCTCAGGGTTTCCACGCAAAGCGCCTTGTCTTCGGTCTCCTGGGCCATGGCAACATTGAAGCCCACCAGAGTTTCCAGATCAGCGATAGCGGCCCGACGAATTGTAATTTCCGAATTCAAGCTGCCTCCGTGTTTGCATAATGTTGTTAAGGAAGATATCAAGGGTGAAGGCTGGCGTAACTGAATTAGCGGGAAGGCCTCCCGGTCTACTCAATAATCGAATCGAAAATCCAAGTGTCTTTCGTCGTATTGTACTTCAGATGATGGTCCATCCGCCGTCAACTATCAGCAATTGACCGGTCGTGGCCCCGGCTGAAGGACTGGCCAGGTATATGGCCGCACCGACAAGCTCTTCCGCTGCCATACGCCTACCCAGCGGCATGTGGGCCCTGAGGTCTGCCGATAGTTCCTCATTGGTTCGCGTGTCCGCCAATAGCAGCCCAGGTGTTTCCGTGGGACCAGGTCCGATGGCGTTCACCGTAATTCCGAACTTTAGCCACTCCAAGGCCAGCACCCTGGTCAAATTGGCCAGCCCCGCCTTGCTGGCGCAGTAGGCAGACCGGTTCTCTCCTGCCACAATGGCCAGCTGGGATGATATGTTGATGATCCTCCCGAATCCCTTCTCGATCATGGGTTTGGCGGCGGCCTGGGCGCAGAAGAAAGGACCCTTCAAGTTGGTGTCAATCACGGCGTCCCAGTTTTCCTCCGTTACTTCCAGCGCCGGTTGCCGCCGGCGGATGCCTGCGTTGTTTATCAGGATGTCCAGTTGACCCATATCCTGGACCACCTGGCCTATTGTCTCGCGAATGTTTGCCAGGTCCATTACGTCCAGAGTGTAGGCCATGCTTTCCATCCCTTCCTGGCGAATACGGGTGGCTGTAGCTTCGGCGCCTGCGAACTGATCCGGGACGTCCGACACGGCCACGTTGGCTCCAGCCTGAGCCAGGCCTATGGCCAAAACGCTGCCAATGCCTCGGCCGGATCCGGTAACCAACGCCGTCATTCCCTCCAGGCTAAGTCCAGCATAAGGCATAATGTCGTCTCCTGCAGGTGTTGTTAATGCGATTATAGCAAGCCGACCTTTCTCAATGGGGTTGCCAAAGCTGGCAAGCAAAACTAATATGCCCTCGTAGGCGGTGAATAGCAATCAAACCGCCTCGCGCAGAGGTGAAGTGCCAATATGCCTGCTGCCAGCCTGAAAATAGAGGGGGCCAAATTTCTGGTCACCGTCGACCCACAACGCCGCATAATAGCCGACGGCGCAGTCCTTATCGAAGGTCAGCGAATCACAAAGGTCGGCAAGAGCGCTGACCTGGCCAACACTTTCGCTGATCGTGTCGTTGACGCCAGCGAGATGGTGGTAACCCCGGGCTTTGTCAATGGCCACCTGCATATCAGCTATGCGCATGCCACCAGGGGTGTATTTCCCGACGACCTGGGACCTGCGTACCTCTCCAATGTTTTCCGACTTCAGGGGGCGATGACGGACGAGGAAGAATACCTCACCTCTTTGCTGGCCATTACCGAATTGCTCAAGCATGGCACTACCACATTCGTTGACCCGGGAAGTACCAAGGGGCTGGAAGCATGTATGTCGGCCTACCGGGAGTCGGGCTGCCGTATAATCGTGGGCTGGCAGGTTACGGACAGGCCTAACCCCATTAACCTGCCAATGTATGAAACAGGCGAAGCGATCCGTTTGATGGAACAGGTCATCAGGAACTACAACCGCTGTCTGGACGGCAGGGTGGGGGCCTGGGCGATGCCTTTTTCGCCCGGATTCTCCTCGGAGGAACTGCTGAGGGCAGCAGGTTCCCTGGCCGACGAGTACGGTACTCGCATTACCCTGCACTTCAATAACAGCTCCAGGTACATCGAGGAGTGCCAGCGGCAATACGGATTACGCCCCAGTCAATATCTGGAATCCCTGGGAATACTGAAGCCAAACATGACCCTGGCCCACGGTCTGGGCATTGACCAGTCTGAAGTTAACTGCATCGCCAGCAGCGGAGCATCCGTGGTTATGTGTCCCACCGCTGCAATTAAGGGCGGGGCCGGGGTGGCCCACGAGGGTATGCTCCCGGAATTGCTGGCGGCGGGGGCAACGGTGGGCCTGGGCACAGATGCCGGCAACAACTCCAACCTCCTGGAGACCATGCGCTCCATGTACCTGGCTGCGGTTTTGTACAAGGACGCCCGCCGTGACGTGGGGATGATTCCCGCGGAGACTGCGCTGGAATTGGCAACAATAGGGGGGGCAAATGCCCTGGGTCTGGGCCATGATATTGGTTCCATTGAAGAGGGGAAAAAGGCCGACCTGGTTTTGTTCGATACCCGCCGCGCCGAATGGCGGACCCTGTTCAATCCCGTCAATAACCTGGTATATAACGCTGATGGCCGCAGCGTTCATACTGTTATAGTTGACGGACAGATACGAGTGGAAAACCATCTGCCCCTTTTTGTGGACGAATGGGATCTGGCCCAGAAAGTGCAGAAACTTGGGGAAAACCTGCTGGCCCGGGTCGGTGTTTCCTATCCCACCCGCTGGCCCATAGTGTAAGCCGTGGATCCACTCGCTGCCGTCGCTTCCTGGCGTAATGGGTAGAACAGCAACTCCAAGCCCCATCAAGGACGGGGAACCGTGACGGGAGCGAGTGACCTTGAATTGCCGCCCATAAAGGTAGCCCGGCAGCTCGATTCAGGCTGAGTGACAGTCTTTCACTGTGAGGACATGAAATGGAATTGATCAACAACTTCGGCATCCTGCTGCCCACGAGGGGAGTTCTCGTTTACGCCGACGGTGGGCGTCCCAGGGTTGAACTGAACTGGCAAATGGCCGAAACCGTCGAACGCCTTGGCTACGACTCAGTTTGGGTTGGCGACAGTGTAACTTCCAAGCCGCGGCTGGAACCCCTTACCATAATGTCAGCCCTTGCTGCTCGAACCCAGCGTGTCAGTATTGGTACAGCAGTAATGCTGTCTGCACTACGGCACCCGGTCCATCTGGCCCATGCCCTGGCAACCATAGACAATGTTTCCAACGGCCGTGCAATCCTTGGAGCAGGCGCAGGGAGGGGCGACAACCAGATGTACGTGGATGAACACGAGGTGGTAGGCATACCGATCCAGGAACGAGCAGCCCGGATGGAAGAGGGTATACGCATAATGCGGGCTCTGTGGTCGGGAGAGGATGTGACCTTTGAGGGAGACTTTTATCCTCTTAACAACGTAACGCTGGAACCGCATCCCCTGCAGGACCCATTGCCCATCTGGATTTCCAGCAACTGGGTTCGAAGAGGCTTGAAGCGCGTCGCGGAAATGGGAGATGCCTGGATTACCAATGTTCCCAGCGTGGAACTTTTTGAGCGCTGCTGGGACCGTGTGCAGGAGAACTCCCAGGCCATCGGCAGGGACGCAAGCGAGATGCACCGGGCCCTTTATATCTCTGTAAACCTGAACGACGATGACGTCGCCCTGGAAGAGGGTGATCGGTTCATGCAAGCCTATTACAGCCGCCCTTACGAGGCCGTCAGCAAGCAACTTTTGTGCGTTTTCGGTCCATCAGACAAGTGCATAGAGTCGATTAACACTTTTCGAAATGCCGGGGTTACCTATTTTATCGTCCGCTTCGCCTCTCCCAACCAGATGGAGCAGCTCAGTCGTTTCACCAAGTACGTTTTACCCCATGTCCAGTAGGGGTACCCTTTTCATTTTCAGCAGTTAATTGCAGAAAGAAGGGGCGGGTCAAGGACCCGCCCCGAATTGTGCCCGACGGTACTGCTGATTTACTGCTCAGCGCCGGCTATCTCGTCTCTCATAACCCGCCGCAGGACCTTTCCGGCAGCGCTCATGGGCAGTTCGTCACGAAATTCGAACATTCGGGGTACCTTGTAGTTAGCCAGGTGACGCTGGCAGTGAACAAGGATATCCTCCCGCGCCGCTTCCTCGGTTGGAAAGATGTGACCCTCCTTAAGAGCTATCACGGCCCGCACGGTTTCGCCCCGGTAATCGTCGGGAACCCCCATTACCGCCGCCAGCCGGACTGACGGGTGCTGGTACAGAATTTCCTCCACCTCACGGGGCCAGACCTTGAACCCGGCCGCATTAATAACGTCCTTCTTGCGGTCGACGATGAAAAAATGCCCCCGCTCGTCCATATAGGCCAGGTCGCCGGTGTAAAACCAGCCGTCCCGTATGGCTTCCGACGTCTCCAGTGGACGGTTCCAGTAACCTTTCATTACCTGCGGCCCCCGCAGCACAACCTCGCCGATTTCACCAACGGGCATCTCCACCAGGCCATCATCTGCGTCGAAAATACGGGCGTCGGTATCCGGCAGGGGTACGCCTATGGAGCCGGCGATGGCGGCGTCCACTGGATTGGCATGGGTCAGTGGGGAGGTTTCGGTCAAGCCGTATCCTTCCACCAACACGTTTCGTCCCACCAGGGAGTCAAAAGACTCCTTCACTGCCCTGGGCAGCGGCGCCGCGCTGGTTCGGCTGGGTCGCAAGGACGACAGGTCGTAGCTACCTGCGTCCTCGTGGTTCAGCAGGGCAATGTACATGGTGGGAACCCCCAGAAAGCGGGTTGCCTGGTAGTCCTGGATAGCCCGCAAAACCCTTTCAGCGCTGAACCGGCGGAACAGGACGATGGTACCACCGCAGGATATGGGGACGCTCATTACTCCCGCAATCCCCCCTATGTGGAACAGGGGCAGGGTGGCTACAAAAGTCTCTCCGCCGGGCTCGTATCCAAACCAGTCACGGAATTGCACAGCGTTGGCCACCATGTTGGCGTGGGTAAGCATCGCACCCTTGGGAATGCCCGTGGTGCCGCCGGTGTAAGGCAGCAGAGCCAGGTCCTCTTCATCGTCTAAAGCGGGCAATTGGTGCAGGGGTGGGGCCGCCGCCAGCACCTGTTCCCAGTTCAGGACTTCTCCTCTAACTTGGCCCCCCGCCACGATTGTGGTGGTGACAGAAGTGGATCCCAGAATGTCCTGAGCCGTGGGAAACAGATTGGCTTCACATAACAGAGTTTCTGCACCGGAGTCGTTCAGGTGGTATGCCAATTCCTCGGCCTGGTACATGACGTTGCAGGGTACGGGGACGGCGCCCGCCTTGAGAATACCGTAAAAACCGGCAACAAGCTCCGGCGAGTTTTGGATGTAGTAGGCCACCCGGTCGCCTCTTGCAACTCCCAGGGCAACCAGGGCAGCAGCGAATCGGTCCGACTTTTCGTTCAGGTCCCGGTAAGTCCAGGTTATCGGTTCATCGTCTTCCGGCGGGTCCTGGTAGATGATGGCCGGCCGGTCCGGAAAAAGAGCCGCCGACTGTTGGAGAAAGTGGTAGAGGGGAGCCCGGGGGTAGTCCAGGGTGGACGGCATCCCGGGCGAATAGGACTTGAGCCAGGGTTTAGGGTCAGCAACCATGCCGAGAAAGCACCTAACGGGAGAACCCGGTCTCCAGCTGGACCATCATTCGGTTGAGGTCGGCCACGTACTCTTCCATCTGGTGGATTCCTTCCTCGTCCAAGTGGGCATACCTTCGCTGGGAGCCGATGTAGTCTCTCACCGTGGACTTGCGCATGATATTCTGCCGTTGGAAAACGCCATCCTTCCATTCGTACAGTGGCCAGATTCCGCTCTCTACGGCCAGGCGGGACACCTCGATGCCCTTGTTGTCGTCGTAGCCCCAGGAGGGATTGCAGGGAGTCAGTATCTGGATGAAGGCGGGCATACGGTCGCAGGCGGCCTTAATCTTGCGTTCCAGGTCCTGGGGATGCGAAGTGGAGGCCGTAGCCACGTATTCGGCTCCGCTGAACATTAGCATCAGGGCAAAGTGCTTGGGGTGCCGCAGCTTGCCCCCGGGGCGAACACTGGTGCGGGCCATAGGAGCGGTGCTGCCGGTGGCGTGGCTGCCGCTGGCAGCGTGAGCCTGGTTGTCGCACACGACGTGGAGATACTTGTAACCCTGCTGGAAGCTGGTGGCCAGATCCTCCAATCCCAGGTCAATCTGTCCGTCTCCGTCTATTACTGCGATGGGCCGGTCAATGTTCCTCACCTTCATGGCCGTGAGCATTCCGGCGATTCCGCTGTCGTGGGTGCCAAGGCCACTGCGCTGCAGAAAGTCGCGACCAATGCCGCAACCCTGCCCGAAAATTATAGGATCCTCGTCCCTCAGGTGGTCGAACACGATGTGCATAACCAGCCTGGTAGCCAGGTTCTCCGGACATCCGGGGCACTGGTTAGCAGTAACGTTCATGTACACCCGTTGATCGGGGGTGTCCTGGATCATCTTTATGGGCATATAAACTCTCCCCGCCGGCCAGATGACCGGCCGTACTCTGCTAACCGTTCAAAACCCGGTTAAGCATATCCTCGTCTTCAATTACCTCGAAATGCCAGTCCAGCGGCTTGGCGGCCCTGCCGTCTCGGGCAGCCTTCAGCGCCTCTTCGGCGGCGTACACCACGTTGTAGTGGGTTACGTCCCTGCCGCCCAGGCCGATTATCCGGCCCAGCACCACCGGCGGGCTGGGCTGGCCAAACAGGGCGCTTCGCAAGTCCTGGTAAACGGCGGCGACGGTGTTGCGGTCGAGCGCCACCACACCTTTCACGTTGCTCAGGGCCTCGATAAGGTCTTCACTCGGGAAAGGACGGTACGTCCTTATCTTGACCAGACCGACCTTCTTGCCCTGCTCTCGAAGCAGATGCACTGCAAGCCGGGAAGTGGAAGAAAGGGAACCCATGGCCACTATTGCCACTTCGGCATCATCCATCTGATAGGTTTCGATCAAGCCACCGTAACCTCTTCCTACCAGGTTCACATAATCCTGGTGGGCCTGCTTAAGGCGCGCCTTGGACGTAACATTGAGCGCCTCGTCCAACTGGAACCGGCGCTCCATATATTCCCGTTCCACGTCTATGTAGCCGTAGCCGCTCATGCGCTGGCCACCATAATACGCGGCGAAGTCGAGGTTCTTGACAAAATCCACTTCCGCCGGAAGTTCATAGGGAGGAAGGAAGCTGTCTATTGCTTCCTGGCTGGGCGCCACGACGGGATAGCTGTTGTGGGAGACTTCCCACCCGTCGTAGGTAACGAAAGCCGGTAGAAGTACGTCCGGGTCCTCACTAACCTTATAAGCCTGAATAACCGTGTCCATCACGTCCTGAGCATTTTCGCAGTGGTAGTGCATCCAGTGGATGTCCCGGTACATGATGGTGTCCTGGTCGTCGGAACGGACGATAGCTGGCGGTTCCAGCGCTCGGTGCGCCACAACCACCACGATGGGAATGCGGGCGTAGGACGCGAATATGAGCTGCTGGGCCGCAATCAGCAGACCCTCGGAGTTGGTGGCGAAGGAGCACCGCGCGCCCGACTGGGTGGCGGTCAACTGGGCATTCATCACGCTGCGTTCGTGTTCCAGCTCAATAACTTCGGCGGGCAGTTCGCCCCGCTGTATCATCCGGGAAAGTTCCTCTCCAACCTCGTCGGAAGGGCCAATCGGGAAGTAACACAGCACCTGTACGCGAGCCAGTTTCAGCGCGTGGGCCGCAGCTTTGTTTCCGGTCAGCGCCTGGCGCCTGGTGGGTGTCGGGGTGGTCATCGAAAGTCTCCTGCTTAACCTGGCGTTGGCTAGATGTCCAAATGAATGCGTTGGTGGGTCGAAATTTCAGGCCGGTGGGGTTCGGCGGTGATGTCCTTGTAATCGGGGTTGTCCCGTTTCACCTGATCTTCGTCCACCATTGTCAAAGCGCTGCCCACGCATACTTCGGCGCAAATGCCGCAGCCACGGCAGAAGTCAACGTCGATCCGGTAGCCCTGGTGGGGAAGGTCCTGCCGGATTATAAAGCCCGTACCGTCGGGACACATCACTTCGCTAATGCACACGCCAGGACAGATGCACTTGTTGTCCTCGCAGACAGGAACCTTGTCCCGCCAGACGAAGGGACTGCCTCCCATGAAGCCGGGCAGCTTGTCATAACGGTCGAACTGGTAATACTGGGGCAGGTTTGCCGCGGGGGTATGGTCCAGCCTCGCCGGCTTGCGGTCCACCTGGAATTTCACACCTCCGATGGCCTGCACTGTCTCGTAAGCTTCGGTGGTAGCTTCCACATTCCGCTCGCCCACTGTCCCTGGGAAGGTCTCACGGATAACACTCAACAGCTGGCCTAGGTCAATGGCTTCGGTAATACGGGCGTAGGCTCCAAGCAGCGTCAAGCCAACGGGTGGCGGATTGCGCCGCAGAAGCCGGCTGGCAATGCCGGTGGCGTCCACCGTTGCAACCGCCCCTTCCAGGTTGAAGGGCAGGTCAATTTCCTGGGGATGCTTGGGAGAGTTCACCAGCAGGGTGCCCTGCTGCATCCGTCCTATTGCGTCGGCGATCAACTCGTGGGTGTTGTTTTTCGCAGTGAGCAGCAGTTCTTCCTGGAAGACGATGACTTCGGAAGGGTGGTAGTTGGCGCAGCTCGCCATAACTTCCGAGTCGGAGATTTTGACATAATTGATGACGGGGCCGCTGCGGGCGCGGGTACCCGGGTAGACGTTAACCGATACGAACCATCCCTGGTCGGCGTATAACTTGGCCAGGGCTTCTCCTGCCTGCACCGATCCCTGGCCGGACATACAGAGTAGGTTGAGTTCAGTGGTCTGCGGCATGCATACACTCCTCAAGGGCAACTTTATCCCAATTGCTCCGCTATTCTACGCCACAGGGGTTCCTAAATCAAACTCGCCAATGGAGTCTTGAGAAGCGGCCATAGGCGCCGTCGCAGCTATCTGTCGCGCTATTTCAGGTTTTGGAGGAAGTGAAACACGGAGGGTAGAACTGTGTCCGCCTGATGCCAGGCTTCCATGTGGCCTGAAACGGGGAGTGCCAGGAACTGCAGGTTGTCATGCCCTTCAACGCATTGCTGGGCCAGTGGATACGCCGGGTCTGCCTCGCCTGCGTAAATGAGGCCAGGGGCTCTCAGGGTGTCCAGAGCATCCCCGAAGCCTTCCGAATCGCGTATTGCGCTGGTCAGCGCAATCAAGGCTTCAATGTCGTTCGCTGCGAACTGGGCCCGGACCTGGTCAGGAATAAGCTCGGCATGGTGGCCGCCTGCTGCCAAAGCGTCCCTGGTGCTGCTGAAGCGGTCGATTCGTCGCTGTAGAGGTTTGGGGTCACGCAAATAGGGGTGCATTCCCCCCAGAACCAGTGAGCGCAGGCGTTCGGGCGCAAATTTGGCCATGCCGAATCCCACCCAAGCGCCAAATGAGTAGCCCATGAAGTCAACGGCTTGAACTCCCAAACGGTCCAAGACAGCCAGCACGTCCTCCACCAGCAATTGCATTTGGTAGTCAGCCACGGAATGGGGTTTGTCGCTTTGGCCGTGGCCTCTGAAGTCCAGCAGGATAAGCGATTTCAACTGCCTGAGTCGATTCACATAACCGGCATCAGCCCAATCGCCGCTTTGCTGCATGAAGCCGTGGGCCAGAAGCAACGGAACTTGCGATTCATGTGTGGCGCTAGCCGAGGGTTCCGAGCTGTAGAAAATACGGGTTCCGTTGTTGGAGACAAAAGGCATGGGAAAGGAAGCGGTCAGGTGCCGGGCGTCTGATTGGCCAGAGGCACAGCAATAGTAACCCGGGGAATGTCGCTAGTGACCCTGGTGGTGTGACCCTGGCCTGTGAGGTCTTCCACGAGGACCACTGCTCCGGGGCCGAAGCGATGCAGGGAACCGTCACCCAGTCCAATCTCGCCTTCGCCGGAAAGGGTGATGATGTAGTTGCGACGGGATTCTACGTGCCAGTCGGCAAACTGGCCGGGCTGCTGGACCCGAAATCGCAGGCCGGTGATTTCGGTAAGAGACTGCGGATTGGGGAAATCGTCCACGTCAATTTCTTCAATGTGGGCCTGACCGTCGCCGCCTGTGTAGATTCGGGGAATTTTCATTCAGGGGCCTCCCGTTCGCAAAATGTCTAGTCTGAAGCTGCGCTAACGACAACGCGGTCAGGGAAAAAGGTCTGCAAAATCTGGGATGCAATGCCTTCCGCGTCCAGCTGCAGCCTGTGACGCTGATCCGTGGCTGTGCCATGCTCCACAAAAGAATCTGGCATACCAATACGCAGCAGAGGCACTTCTTCCATGCCTGCCTCGGAGAGAGCCTCCAGAACTGCGGACCCAAAGCCGCCGGCCAGTACGTTTTCTTCAACGGTAACCAGGCGTCCCGCGCTTCTTGAAGAGTCCAGCAACAGGCTAACGTCCAACGGCTTCACATAAATGGGGTTTACCACCCCGCAGGCCAGACCGTATTCGGCCAGCAGATCGGCAGCCTCCAGGGCGGAGGAAGCGGCCTTGCCCAGACCAAAAATCACCACGTCGCTGCCTTCACGAATCACTGCTCCCCTTCCTACAGGAAGTTCCCTCACTTCTTCGTCCATCTCGCAGCCCGTAGCCGCCCCACGCGGGATACGAATGGCAAAGGGACCGGGATACTTGTAGGCAGTGAAAATCAGATTCTGTAGGTCATTTTCGTCCATAGGAGCGGCCACTACCGCGTTGGGGAGGCACCGCAGATAGGAAATGTCCAGGAACCCGTGGTGAGTCTTGCCATCTTCGCCCACAACTCCCGCTCGGTCGGCAATTACCGTTACAGGCAAATTCTGTAGGCACACATCATGCACGAGCTGGTCAAAAGCCCGCTGCAGGAAGGTTGAGTAAATGGACACAAAGGGTTTCACCCCAGTGGATGCCATTCCGGCTGCCATGCTTATGGCGTGCTGTTCGGCAATGCCCACATCAAAAACCCGGCCGGGAAAATCCTGGCGCACTTCTTCCAAGCCCGTACCTTCCAGCATAGCCGCCGATATGCCCACGATCGTTTCATCCTCCGCCATCAACTTCTTTATAGTGTCGGCGAAGACCTTGGAGTATGTGGGGGCGCCCGAACCTGGCCTCAGGGGAGAACTGGGTTGGTGAAACTTCACGGGGTCATCTTCTGCCGGTTCATACCCGTGACCCTTGTGGGTCACGACGTGAATTATGGGTACCTGGCCGGTGGGCAATTTTGCCTGTTCCAGGGTCATTTCCAGTTGCCGTAGATCGTGGCCATCTACCGGGCCCAAGTATTGGAATCCCAGTTCGTTCCAGAAAACTGTAGGCAGTATGAGAGTATCCAGGCTGTCGTTGAACCGCTTGACCAAACGGTAGATCGCGTCGCCGGTAGGTACCCTCTTGGACAGGGCGCGCATCCGCCCGATCATTGCCTGGTATTCGGGGTGCGTGATTACCCGTTTGCGCCAGTTGGTCAGAAAGCCAATGTTCTCGGAAATCGACATTCCGTTGTCGTTAAGCACGACAATAAGCTTTTCCGGATTCAGGTGGACGATGTTGTTGAGGGCCTCGAAGCTGGAACCCGAGGTCATTGCCCCGTCCCCTACCACGGCCACCGTCCATGCGTCCTGGCCGCGGGTAGCCAGGGACTGGGCAACGCCAAGGGCAATGGAGAGTCCGGTGCCGGCGTGGCCAGCGCAAAGTGTGTCGTGTGGACTTTCGGCGGGCTCGCCAAAGCCGGATATTCCTCCGGCCAGGCGAATGTCCTGGAACTCATCCCTTCGACCCGTAACCAGCTTGTGGCTATACATCTGGTTGGTGGTATCCCATACCAGACGGTCCGTGGGGCTGTCGAAAACGCGGTGAAGGGCCAGGGTCAATTCCACCACGCCCAGGTTGGAAGCCAGGTGGCCTCCCCGCTCAGTTATCACGGAAATGATAGTTTCTCGAATCTCATCGGCAACCTGGTCCAACTCCTGTCTGTTAAGGGTTTTCAGGTCTGCGGGAGAGTCGATTTTCTCCAGTATTCGGGATGACATAAGCAATTCCTGGAATGGTTTGACTTGAGGTATGAGTCGGCTTGGATCTCAAGAGGACCAAAGGGGATATTAAAAAAGCGTAAAGTGCTTTTCTCGCTCTGTCAAGGAATTGTAGGTTGTCGTTCGGGCCCCTTAAGTGTCCTGACTGCCAGCCTAAATCATGTGTCCCTGGCAGGAGACGGCTACTGACACCTGGATGTCGTGGATGGCCTGAGACATGGTCTGGCCGATCAGGTCAAGTTGACTCACCTGGGAGATGCGGTCGGCAACCCTGGCGTGTTCCTGGCGGGAGAGAAGGCGAGGGAATATGCCGCAAGCGTCGGCCAGGCAGATTATCATCTGGTCCCTGGGGTCGGGAATTTCATCACTGAAGAGAACGTTGAGAATGCGAAGCTTGACTTCACGCTCGACGGAGCCGTCTATCGAAGGGTAGCGTCTGGACCGGAAAACCCAAAGAAACCGATCATCGGCCTTCTCCAGTATTCCCTTTTCCACCAAGCGGTCCAGCGACTTTTCGCGAAGTTCGGTGCCATGGCGGGAAACCTGCTCAACCCAGTAACGTGTATCCTGGTTGCCGCCTTCGGCGACCTCTGCCAGTATGGGGTCGAGAATATTGTCTCCGATCGGGGTGGCGTCAATCAATATGAGATTCTGCAGGTCCGTATCTATCCGATTTTCCATCGCCAGATCCATCAGGACGGAGCCCGCCAGGGCGTAATCTACTGACCAAGTGGGCACCTGGATAAACCTGCCATCTTCGTCGCGCAAAAGAAGCAACATAATCTCTTCAACGAATCTCAACATATTGATGTCACCTCACGCAATCACGTTGTCGGTCGCAAATAGATTCAGGCAAACAACCATCCTGACCGAGTAGGAGCCTTTTCCGATTCGTAGCTGGGCGCTTAATCAACAGCTCGCCAACCGCTTCGGGCAAAGGTATTGTATCACAGCGAAGCAGGGAACCTGACCTGCAAGTGTAACTGTTCACATCCTATGGTGGGCCGTGTTGAACCGTCATCCGCCCCAGGTTGATCCAGAGGCATGCCCTCTCGATATGTCGCGGGTGCGCTTAACTTGGTGGAATCCTGCATTCACCGGAAAACTGCGCTTGGGGGCGAGCATTTCGTCCAGATGCTGAAAAGTAACCGCAAGATTTCCAAGCTACATGCGCCCTCGCGACTGACCCGGACAACAGCTTTATCTCACCCTTAGGAATAAGGACCGGACTTGAAGACGATAGTGTGGCAAACAGAGGAGAAGGGGGAAAATCAGGAACTCCCCGCCAATTGACAAGGAAATCCAAAAATAAAGAAGCGGGGGGTGGTGAAGTGGTGGGCAGTACTGGACTCGAACCAGTGACCTCCTGCGTGTAAAGCAGGCGCTCTAACCATCTGAGCTAACCGCCCGTGGAGCAAAAATACGCCGCCGGGAAAAGTAACCGTTGTTACATAGAATGGAAAGGGTGGCGCGCTTGGCGGGATTCGAACCCACGACCTCTGCCTCCGCAGGGCAGCGCTCTATCCACTGAGCTACAAGCGCAAATGGAGCCCGGATCTTTATTGGTGCCGAGGGAGGGATTTGAACCCACACGTCCATAAGGACACTGCGCCCTGAACGCAGCGCGTCTGCCGTTTCGCCACCTCGGCACGGCACCAGGAAAACCCTTGACAAGAACTGCCCAAGTGGTGGGCGATGGAGGATTTGAACCTCCGACCTCCTCGGTGTGAACGAGGCGCTCTAACCACTGAGCTAACCGCCCTTTCAGTTCTGTCGGAACAGCAATTATAGGGAAACCAATCCGGTGGCGCAACCCTTCTGATAGGATTGGCGCTGTTCAGATTCGCGAAGCCGTTTTGGGGACAAGGCGTAACTCCGGCTGTCGGTCGCAATCGTGAAAAGTTAATAGCGAACTAGCGTGGCTCCCATGTGATGTGCTATTAGGTCCGAAAGCGACATGGCCCAATTCAGGCCATGTTGGCCTTGGTGGAAGAGTCGCAGCCTCAACCACCTTGTGAGTGATGTCAAAGTCGCGAACTACCTGGCTGTCATTCCCCCGTCTATGACCAGTTCACTTCCAGTAATAAAGGATGACTCATCGGAGGCGAGGTACAGGATTCCTGCGGCTATGTCGTCGGGGGTTCCCATGCGTCCCAGGGGCGTTCGTCCCACCCGCAAGTCATGGATCTCCTGGTTGGCGTGAGCTGCCTGTGTCATTGGACTGTCTACGAATCCCGGATGGACCGAGTTGACCCGTATGCCCTCAGATGCGTATTGGATGGCTGCCGCCTTGGTGAAGATTCGGACGGCTCCCTTGGAAGCATGGTAGGGGCTGGACGTCTCGCTGCCTACTATTCCGTATATGGAGGAGATGTTTATGATGGACCCGCCACCAGCCTTGCGCAATTGTGGAATGGCTAGTTTGGTTCCAAGGAAGACTCCCTTACCGTTCACCGCCATTACCCGGTCCCAAGTATCAGCCGGCGTTTCCTCTACCGTGGTGCGGCCGCTGATACCAGCGTTGTTGACTACCACGTCAAGTTTGCCATACATGCTAACGGTGGCATCTATGACCTGCCGCCAGTTTTCCTCGTCGGTCACGTCGAGCCGCAAGAAGGTGGCTCGGCCGCCCGATTCAGATATCTGCGCCTCAGTGGCTTGGCCATCTTCCTCCAACACGTCTGCGACAACCACGGCAGCGCCTTCGCTGGCCAGAAGTCTGGCGGTAGCAGCTCCAATTCCCCGAGCGCCGCCGCTGATGAGCGCCACTTTGCCTTCCACTCGCATATTTTCACCGTCCTGACATCAGATTTCGACCCGATTCACCCGAAAGATCACTTTAACGCGAACAGGAGACTGTTGCCGCAGGGGCACGGACCAGCTTATGTTAAGCAATCGGATGGAAAACCCTGCCCAGTATTACATAACGTCTATTGTGCGAACCAACCTGTCGGGGCTTTGGGAGGGCCATAAACAGGTCACGGCAGGGGCTGTGCCGCTGGCCGGTCGCGGCAGGTGCCGATGAAGTGAACTCAGTCCCCTGCTGCCGACTGCAGCACGGTGATGGGACCATCCATCTCCACCAGTTGCGCCTCAACCTCTTCCAGCAGCAGATCCAGATTCCAGCCCTTGGCCGCGGATACCAGGACGCTGGGATAAGACTGAAGCCCCGCCGGCGGAGTGGTAACGGCGCCGTCATCCTGGTCCGCCAGAAGATCCATCTTGTTGATCACCAACAAGCGTGGTTTCTCGCTTAACCCCAGGTCTTCCAGGGTTTCCTCCACCACCTCAGCCTGTTCCGGCGCCTTGGGGTGGGTGATATCCAGGACGTGGAGTAGGATGTCCGACTCGGCCAATTCCTCCAGGGTAGCGCGAAAGGCGGCCACAACCATGGGAGAGAGCTTCTGTATGAAACCCACAGTGTCGGTCAGCAGGAGTTCGTCGCCGGAAGGAAGCCTGATGCGGCGGGTTACCGGATCCAGTGTGGAGAAAAGCTGGTTTTCGGCTTCTACTCCGGCGTTGCACAGCGCGTTGAAAAGTGTGGATTTCCCGGCATTGGTGTAACCCACCAGGGACGCCATGGGTATGCTGGCCTTCTTGCGACGGCCGATGTAGATGGACCGGCGTTCTCGGACCTTGTCCAGTTCAGCCTGGATGCGCTGAATGTGCCGCCGGATGAGCCGGCGGTCAGTCTCCAGCTGGGTTTCCCCCGGGCCTCGTGTGCCTATGCCGCCGCCCAACCTTTCCAGGTGAGACCATTGGCCTACAAGGCGGGGTAGCAGATACTGGTGCTGGGCAAGCTCCACTTGCAACTTTCCCTCGTGGGTACGGGCATGGCGGCCGAACACATCCAGGATCAGGGCCGTGCGGTCAATGACCTTGACCTGCAAGGCGGCCTCCAGGTTGCGCTGCTGGGTGGGGGTCAATTCGTCATCAAATATGACGGTTTCCGCCCTTTCCTGGGCCAACAGGTCCTGGACTTCCAGGAGCTTGCCCTTACCCACGTAGGTAGGTGTCAGGCGGTCAGCCCGCTGCGTTACCTTGCCAACAACCTGGGCTCCGGCAGCGTCAGCCAGATACGCCAGTTCATCAAGGGTGTCGTCCAGTTCCCACAAGTGGTCGCGGCTCTTCAGCTCAACTGCCACAAGAATGGCTTTTTCTTTTTCGGGTTCGGTGGCTACAGTCTTTCTGGGAATAAGTCTATCCCTCCCTGGGCGCCGGAATGGTCCAGGACTCGAGGCGCTGGCAGCCCGTTTCTACCCGCTCATCCGGTGTGGTCAAGGACAATCTTATGTAACCTTCTCCGTACTGGCCATAGCTGGAACCCGGGGTAACGACGATATCTATGTCTTCCAGCAAGCGCGCCGCGAAGTCAGCAGAAGTGAAGCCTTCCGGCACTCGTGCCCAAATATAAAGACTGGCCTGGGGTACCGCCACCGTTAGTCCCATCTTGCGAAGCGCTTCCACCACCCGGTCGCGCCGGCGCTGGTATACCACCCGATTCTCGTCAACGCTGTCCTGGGGGCCGGTAAGGGCTTCCATGGACATTTCCTGGATGGCCTGGGGGATGCCTGAGTCCAGGTTGGCCTTGATCTGGAAGAGCGCGCGAATCATGTCTGCGTTGCCCACTGCCATGCCCATCCGCCAGCCTGTCATGTTGTAGCTCTTGGACAGGGAGTGGAACTCCAGTCCCACGTCCTTGCCGCCTTCCACCTGCATCATGCTGGCAGCCTGGTAACCGTCGTACCCAACCTCGCTATAGGCCGCGTCGTGAAGCAGGGCAATGTCGTACTCGCGACAATAGGCCACGTAGGCTGCAAGGTCTTCAGCGGTGGCCACTGCGCTGGTGGGGTTGTTTGGATAGTTGAGCCACATCACCTTGGCGGCCCGGACCACGTCTTCCGGAATTGCCGACAGGTCGGGTAGCCACCCGTTCTCCTCCAGCAGTGGCATTATGTAACTCTCGGCGCCGGCGAACATGGTTCCGACACCGTACACAGGGTATGCAGGGTCGGGGACCAGGGCAATATCGCCGGGGTCCAGGAAGCAGAAGGCCACGTGCCCAATTCCTTCCTTGGCGCCAATCAGTGGCAAGACTTCCTTGTCGGGGTCGAGAGTGACGCCGAACCTGTTGTCGTACCACTGAGCGATGGCTCTCCGCATTTCCGGCAGGCCGTCGGTTTCAGGGTAGCGATGGTTGGGCGGGTTTTGGGACGCGGCCAGAAGCCGGTCGATAATGGGTTGTGGTGTAGGAATATCGGGGTCGCCGATGCCAAAGGTCACAACGTCGGCCCCGGCAGCCCGCTTCTCCGCGATGATCCGGGAGATTTCTACGAAGGGGTAAGGGGCCAACTTGCCAAGTCTGCTGGAAAATTCCACTTTGTCACTCCTGAAGAGAATTACACACGATTATCAGTTGAAAGTTCTGGCCGGCTTCAGTTCAAAACCTGGGAGTAAGGGGAAAACGAGGATGCCATCTGACCCATAAACGCCGTAGCCTTGAGTTCGGTTCCCCCCTAGGTCCATATTCTCCTCTGTTTCCAACTCAAAGCAGATCAGCCAGTACTCACGGGTGTCCTGCTCTGGTAATCAGTCAACCTGTCTTCCGTCTCCCTGCGGGTGTTGCCGGGGATAGGACTTCGATAACGATGACTGGCCTAACCTGCGACGCAGATTCTCTTCTCCGACCTTTCCTTCCCTTGATTTCTTGCTGCGGCTCAATCAGGAGCCTTATGTCCGGTAGCCGGGCCCGAAGGAGATTTCCCTGGATTGCCAGGTCCGATGGATATTTAAGGAAGACACTCAGACCGCCGTTCCTGGCAAGTTCCCTGCAAAGAACAAATCTCTCTCGTCGTATGCACTGGCATTCAGTGTCCGGCCCCGGCGGCTATGTTAGCGCCCCGCCGACCATCTCATACTTAACTCGGTATTTGGGACTACTTGCCTCTATTGAAATGGCAGCACGGTGGTTGCGAAAGCTGTCTCAGATTCACCATTCGCCGTTGAAGACTTCCGTAGCCGGTCCTTCCAGGTAAACTTCGCCCTCGCCATCCCACTCGATGGTGAGCGTTCCACCGGGTAGAGTTATGTCAACTCTGTCGTCAGTCAGCCCCTGCAATCGGGATGCTACTGCAATGGCGCAGGCGCCGGTGCCGCAGGCCATAGTTTCGCCTGAACCGCGCTCCCAAACCCGCGCGTTCAAATGACTGGAATCGACGAAGTTCACTATTTCAAAGTTGACCCGTCGGGGGAACATGGGGTGTCCCTCTACCAGGGGGCCAATGTTACGCAAGGGAAACTCCCCCACAGGCTGGTCTATGTAGGTAACGGCGTGGGGATTCCCCATGGAGACGAAGGCCAGGAAGAGGCGGAAATCGCCCGGGTGGATGGGGTATTTCAGGATCGGACCTGTACCGTCATTGGCCATGGACGGGTCGAGGCTTACTGGTATGTCATTGGGGTTCAGGAGGGGCAGACCCATGGAAACGCGGGCGCCGTCTACTGTCCCGCTTCCGTAGATGGGGTGGACTGTCCTGATTCCGGCGAGGGTTTCAACGGTCAATCCGTCATCGGTCATGGCCACAATTTCGCGTTCAATGGCGTACTTGGCGAAGCAGCGGATGCCGTTACCGCACATCTCACCCTCCGAGCCATCGGCATTGAACATTCGCATACGCAGGTCTGCCTGGTCCGAATCTAGAATGAGAATAATCCCATCGCCGCCAATGCCGAAATGACGGTCGCTCATGGTCCTGGAGAGCGTTGGCCAGTCTTCGTCCATCCTGCGGGCGTCAATGTAGATGTAGTCGTTTCCGGCCCCGTGCATTTTGGTGAACTTCATCAGGCCCTCTGGATTCAGGTTGCGGGTATTTTACCACAGCGTATTACCGGGTAAGGGGCCCGCCAGGTCTATGAAAGCAGAAGCGCCAGGTTCTGGGCTTTGGCTTCCAGGCCCGGGTCGAGTCCGTCAAGCCAGTTTATACCAGGGTCACCGGGCTTGAACCAGGTGTACTGCCGCCGAGCCAGGCGGTGCGTCTGAAACTTGGTCACTCTAACGGACTCGTCCAGGGGCATTTCTCCGGCAAGGTATTTGCCCAGCTCCCTGTATCCCGGGCATGCCAGGGGCCCTTCACCCAGGTTAAATCCCAAAGCTGCCAGGTTTTTGGCCTCTGCCAGGAAACCGCTGTCCATCATGTGGTCCACCCGGCGATCAATCCGCTCATAGAGCAACTCCCGGGCCACCGTAAGGCCGATAACGGGACCATGCAATTGCCGGCCTGATGCCGGCTGAAAGTCTGAAGGGGCAGTTCCGGTTACGTGGTGGATTTCCAGTGCACGGATAACACGCCGGACGTTGCGGGGGTCCAGCTCTGCGGCTCTCTTTGGATCTAGTCGTTGAAGTCTCTGGTACAGGGCATGGCCTCCCTGTTCATCCGCCGTCGCTTCCAGCTCGGCTCGGTATTCCATGTTTGGCGGTACGGCAGGAACTTCCCAGCCTTGTCGCAGCGCCCAGACATACTGGCCTGTCCCGCCCACAACAATTGCCACGGAATCGCGGCGTATTATGTCATCTATTGCGGTCCTGGCCATAGAAAGGAACTGACCGAGGGAGAAGTTCTCGGCCGGAGTCAATATGTCAAAAAGGTGGTGGGGGACTCTGGTCCGCTCTTCAGGCGTCGGTTTAGCGGTGCCAATATCCATATATCGGTAGACCTGGCGACTATCGGAATTGACTATTTCGCCGCCAAGTCTTTTGGCAAGGGATAAGGCGAGTTGAGTTTTACCTGTGGCGGTGGGACCTACTATGTAGAGAATGCTGGGCTTTCTGGAAGACATGAGGCATTGGTGGAAAAGGAGATTTTTCAGGCGCCCCTGGCTTTTGCCTCTCCCGCCAGCCGAGCTATCTCGATGAACGAGTCGGCCTGGAGGCTTGCTCCACCTACCAGCGCGCCATGGATAGAGGGCTGGGCGGCGAATTCAGCCATATTGCCCGCATTCACGCTGCCGCCATAAAGAAGTGGTACATTACGGTGAGCCTCTCCGTAGAGCTTGCGAAGAGAGTCGGCGACGGCGCCACCCATAATGTCGGCTGCTATATCCGGTGTAGCGGCCTGGCCCGTTCCAATGGCCCATACTGGTTCGTAAGCCACGATCAAGCCGCTTATGTCAAGCGACTGGGTCTCCGCCAGGCCCGAACCCACCTGGCCGGAAATCACTTCTGCGGCCCGGCCTGATTCTCTTTGCTCCAGGGTTTCGCCTACGCATAGAATCGGTTTCAGGCCGTGGTTCAGGGCAGCCTTGACCTTGAGATTTACCAGGTCGTCGGTTTCACCAAAAAGTTGCCTGCGCTCCGAATGGCCGATGATTACATACTCGCAGATGCCGATCAGCATGGTGGGGGCAATCTCTCCGGTAAAGGCGCCAGAATCCATCTGGTGCATGTTCTGTGCTCCAACTTTGACGGGAGAACCTGCCAGTGAATGCTTCACTCCCGCAAGTGAAATGGCAGGTGGGCAGAGTATTAGATCAACTCCGGACACCTGGCCTGCACGGTCCCTGATGTCCTGAGCCAGGGACCGGGCCTCTTCCAGGGTGGTGTTCATTTTCCAGTTTCCGGCGATTACCGTGGCTGGCATTCCTGCACTGCTCCTTTTCTGGATTCGATCAATCGGGTCAGGGGCCGAACTTGGTAAGTTTACCGGAGTGAGACATCGCCAACAGCATAATGCTGGTTGCGGGGATACTGCCTATGGAACCCAGGTTGCAGTCCCTCTCGCTAAAGGCCGGCACTCCCTCGCCGCGGGTAAGCTTGGAGTGAAGCATAAATGGGACTGGATGCCAGCTGTGAGCGGCCATTATGGCTGGCGTTGAGTGGTCGCCCGCCACCATGAACACATCCGGATTCAATTCACGAATACTGGGAATCAAAGGGTCGAGGTCTTCCAGTGTTTTTACCTTGGCGTCGAAGTCCCCGTCTTCACCGGCCGCGTCCGCCGGCTTGTAGTGGATGAAGAAAAAGTCGTGGTTATCGAACTCCTGCCTCAGAGTATCCACTTCGTCGCTGAAGGTCTTTCCGGTGGGAATAATACGCATACTGGCAACGGTGGCCAGACCACGGTACATAGGGTAGGCTGCGATGGCGCCGGGGTTGAGGCGGTATACATCGCTCATGGGCGGTAGCGATGGCAACTGGGCCCAGCCGCGAAGAAGGACCATGTTGCCCCGTTCTTCCTCGACCAGCAATGCTGCCGCTTGCGAGACAAACTCGTTCACCACCTCCGCCGTCCTGGCCGCGGAGGGTTCAAGGGGATTTACCGGCATTGCCGGCACGCCCGTAATCTGCGGGTCTGTCTCCGTTATTGCTTCGGAAAGGCCCTCCCCTCGCAACCTCAATACAAAGCGGTAGTCCTGGACTGGGAACACGTCCAGCTGAACACCGGGAATCTCAATGGTATCCAACCGGTGGCATAGAGGGGCGCTGAATTCGGTAGGTATCCGCCCGGCTCGACGGTCAACCAGGTTGCCCTGCGCGTCGACTGTGCAGAAGTTGCCCCGGGCGGCCACGTCCCCGGGCTGAAGTTCCACATCTATTCCGAGAGCTTCAAGAGCGCCCCGGCCAATGATGTACTTCAGCGGGTCGTAACCGAAAAGTGCCAGATGCCCGGGTCCACTGCCGGGCGCAACCCCAGGCAATACCGGCGTGGTCATGCCGCATGCGCTTTCCCTGGCCATAGCGTCAAGGTTGGGGAGATTCGCAGTCTCCAGTTCCGACTTCCCAGTGTCGGGGTGGGGCAGGCCACCCAAACCATCTACAACTAACAGGACAATTTTAGAGTTAGTACTGACGTAGCAGTCATGAAGCAGTTCCAGATCAATCATCTCACTCACACTTTACGCAATTTTCAATTTTCAGTACCCAGAAGGCTTCGGCCCAATGGGTTCAGGCATCGGGCAATGCTGCTATTCCTGGAAGTTCCCGGCCCTCCAGGAATTCCAGGGATGCGCCACCGCCCGTGGATACGTGGGTCATCTGGTCCATCAGTCCCATTTCCTCCACGGCCTCGGCTGTCGACCCACCGCCCACTACAGTAGTGGTATCGGGCAGCCCGGCAATGGCAGCAGCGACAATGCGCGTGCCCCGGCTGAATCGGGGCATCTCAAAAACTCCCATGGGGCCGTTCCAGATTATGGTACGGCACTCTCGCAGTTCCCGAGCATAGTGGTCAGCCGTTTCTTCACCCACGTCCATAATGAACCACCCTTCAGGCACCTGATCTGCGGGAACCGTTCGCGTATGCGCCGGGTCGGCTTCAAAACTGCTGCCGACAACAAGGTCGTGGGGCAGGTGAACAGCGATGTTCTTTTCTCTCGCCCGTTCCATCACGTCTTTGGCGAAGTCGAGACGGTCGCTCTCGATAGAAGAGGCGCCCGTTTCATTCCCCAGAGCGTTAAGAAATGTCACGGCCATTCCACCGCCGACAAACAGGTGGTCCAGCTTGTCCAAAAGGTTTTCCAGGACGAGGATTTTATCGCTTACTTTTGCTCCACCCATCAGCGCGGCCAAAGGGCTGGCGGTAGATTGTAGCGCTCTACCCATCTGTTCTACTTCCCGCTGTACCAAAAGTCCCATGGCCGAAGGCAACGCAGTCGTAATGCCAACGGTAGATGCGTGAGCGCGGTGGGCCACCGCAAAGGCGTCCATTACAAAACAGTCCGCCAACCTGCCTAGCCCCGCAATAAAGTCAGGGTCATTCTGTTCCTCGCCTGCATGGAACCTGAGGTTCTCAAGCAGAACTATTTGACCCGGATCCATGGACTGAACCGCTGACTCGACCTCCGGCCCAATGCAGTCGCTCAGGTTCTTAACGGGATGCCCCAGAAGCTCGGAGAGACGGTCTCCCACAGGACCCAGCCGCAATTCTTCCACTACTTTTCCGGCGGGACGACCCAGGTGGGAGCAGAGGATAACACGGCAATTGCGCTCCAGTAGGTAATGTATGGTAGGCAGAGTGGCCCGCAACCTCTGATCATAGGATGCGATTACTTCGATTCCCTGCTCGATAGGAATGTTAAAGTCAACCCGGACCAACACACGCTTGCCCGCTACGTCCAACTGAGAAAGGGCTCGCTTTGCCATGTTACTTCTAAACTCCTGGGCGGTTCGTATGATCATCTGCCGGCTGCGTATCGGACCCTATGGCCATCGCAGCCAATTCCTGCAACCCCTGGGATTCTCGATAAATGTCGTTTCTATCGGCAAGAAGGGACATAGCGTCTGCAGCCAGCGTCCTCGCCCGTTGCTGGCAGTGGTCCCTGGCGTTCATTTCGTCCATGATAGTCACAACTCTACCTATGTCCGAAGGGTCAAGGACACGTTTAGAGTAGGCGGCGCCGATTTCCCGCCGTGCGGCCAGGCTGCAGTGTTCAAGGGTGTATATCAGCGGCAGGCTCTTCTTCTTGCTCAGCAAATTGCTGGCCGTTAAGCCATCACCCTGGTTGCCCCAGAACTCGGCCAAGTCCAGGGTAATCTGCCAGGCCATACCGAGCTTTATGCCCATGTCCCTGAATTGTGCGACTGTCTTACCATCCCCACCGGCGGCAAGGGCTCCGCCGCCCGCGGAGCAGCCGGCAAGGGCTCCGGCCTTTCGGTCAATCATATCATCGTATTCGCCGACAGTAACCAGCAAACGATCCTGGAATCCCAGGTCGGCATATTGCCCTTCGCACATAGACAGGCAGGAATGGTCCAGCATCTCGGTCGCCTGAAGCACTACGTCTGATGACACCTTCCCATCAAGCATTCGCATCAAGGCTACCCGGGCCATGGCATGGAAACCGTCACCGGCGTTTATTGCCTGGGCGGGTCCCCAAATCCACCAAATGCTGGGGCGGGAGCCGGCATCAACCCGGCCAGCCTGAACGTCTCCATGAACCAGGGAAAGGTTGTGCAACAGTTCCACTGCCGCTGCCATGGGCAAGGCGCTGCCAAAATTCCCGGTCAGAGATTCGCAAACTGCTGGAGCCAGCAATGAATGGAAGCTCGCCCTGGAAGGTTGGCTATCCGGCTTCCCCTCCTGGTCAACCCAGCCCAACTGGTACCGGAGCAAATTGTAAAGAAAACCCTCCCTCATGGAAAGAAGGTCCTTTAATTCCAGTTCCAGCCCCTGGCGATACTGTTCCACTCGCCCTGCCACAGTGATTTTATGCACCCCCTGCAGCTTCCCCTGGCCCGGTTATGTTATCTTGCTGCCACACCCGAAACACCTCAGCAAATGGGGTCGCTCCTTCCCTGAGCAGAACGGGGCAGTCTCCTGTCATATCCACGATGGTTGATTGAAGTCCACCAGGGGCGGGCCCCAAAGAGACCACATCGCTCAATGAATCTCCCAGGACTTTTCGGATTTCATCCGGGCTATTCAGGTTTGCCTGGCCGCTCCGGTTGGCGCTTGTTCCCGTAATTGGCCGGCCCAGCCCGATTGCGAGGTTAAGGGGTATCCAGTGGGACGGCATCCGGACGGCGACCGTTTCTCTTCCGCCCGTAATAAGGTCAGACAGGGAAGGCGCCCTGGGTAGCACCAGGGTCAGGGAACCCGGCCAGAACTCCGCCGCTATTCGATGGACACCGCAGTCTTCTGCAAGGGCAACCATACCCACCTGGTCCCATGAGCCTACCAGCACTGGCAGGGCCAAGTCCGCCGGTCTGCCCTTGATGTCGAAAATGAGCCCCAACGCACCCATGTTCCCTACATCCGCAGCCAGGCCATAAAGGGTGTCGGTGGGGATGGCAACCACACCCCCTTCCCGCAACCGTAGCAGAACCTCGTCGAGTTCGGTGATGCTATGGGGGACAGGGGGGGTTAGAAGCGGGGCGTCATGAGAATTGCAGCTTATTGGTTTCAATGCTGGCGAATCATACCAGATCGAGATTTTGTCAAAGTTTAGCACGCTGGCTCTGCCTGGGTCGAGGTCAAAATCAGCCAGCGGCATCCCCCCAATTCTGGAGGAGCGTATAGCAGACCAGCGCTTGGAGGCCCGTCTGCCCGTACCAGGTGTCCGTCCAAACCACCTGACTCAGGAATTTACCACCAATGATCACCGGCAACGCAGACCGGCGGCAACCGTGGATTTTCTCGCTTCGCGCAGGGCTCTGCCACTTTAATCGTCTCCACTGCGTTGAGAGGCGAAATGCCGCTCTTGAGGGTGTACGAATACCTGTATGTCCTAAAACCAGCCTTATTCGGCTCTCCGTGAGGCATCATCCTGGAATGAATGCCTGGTGCATCCGGACAGGGGCGACCCTGGCCTTCTCGATGCCATTGAATGGGCGGTCTGCTAAACTCTGCTCCAACGACAAAACAGGAGAAAAGGTGCCTGAGTTGGATATTGGTAAATTTCCCCCCCGGCTGCTTCACAAGATGTTGTCCAAAGTAGGAATAAATGACCCCCGGGTGCTGGTGGGACCGAAGATGGGAGAAGACGCCGCAGTCGTTGATATTGGAGAGCGACTTCTGGTTGCCAAGGCTGATCCCATTACTTTCGCCACGGAGGATATTGGTTGGTACGCCGTCCAGGTAAACGCAAATGACATTGCGTGTACTGGTGGTGTACCAAGGTGGTTTCTAGCTACTCTGCTAGTGCCTGAGTCCTTTACTGAGGAAGAAGCTGAAGCAGTACACGATCAGATTCTGACGGCGTGTAACAGTTTGGGAATCGCCCTCATAGGGGGGCACAGCGAAGTTACCTTTGGGCTAGACCGTCCCATAGTTGCGGGTACGATGTTGGGCGAGGCAGAGCAAGGGCAGTTGATAACTACCGGGGGAGCTCGTGAAGGGGACAGTATAGTCATCACAAGTGGAATAGCCATCGAAGGTGCCGCGATCCTTGCGAGAGAACGTCGGGAAGAACTTATAGCTGCCGGCGTTTCCAAAAGTACGCTCGACATCGCTGGTCAGTATCTTTACCAGCCAGGGATTGGCGTAGTGGACGCGGCCCGAATCGCGTGTTCAGCTGCCGAAGTGCATTCTATGCACGACCCCACCGAGGGCGGATTGGTAACAGGGTTAAGGGAAATAGCATACGCCTCAGGTATGGGACTGGCTGTAGAACAAAGCAGCATTCCCGTTCTGCCTGAATGCGAAGAGATTTGCCATGCACTGGGGGTTGATCCCCTTGGCCTTCTGGCATCCGGCTGTTTGCTGGTGACTTTGCCAGCAATGCAGGCTCCCGCACTGCTGAAGTCTCTGGAAGATGGGGGGATCTTCGCCTGCGAAATCGGGCAGGTTATAGCTCCTGAAGAGGGTCTGATAATGGTGGGATATGAAGGCGAGATCCCGCTGCCTGAGTTCAGCAGGGACGAACTCGCCCGTTACATTTCTATGAAGTGTACTCACTAAAGAAACCAAGCGACGTTACATTTCCGCGTAACATCGCCTTCTTACTGTACACTTTTCGAGTAATGCTTTGCCTCTTTCTATGTGCATGTACTACATTATGGAGCGACTTAAGTACACTTCTATAGCCTCGGCCAGGTGTTTCGCTGTCGTGTTCGCGCCGCTGACGGTAATCGAGACTTTCCTTCCGCTCAAAGAACCACGCTGTTTCAGGGCGCCGGCGGTTGCTGCTGCTCCCGCTCCCTCCGCAAGGGTGTGTGCCTTTTCCACCAATAAACCCATGGCATATTTCAACTCTTCGTCACTCACCAGGACGAAGTCGTCCAACAGGTGCCGGATCACTCTCTGGGGAAGTTCGTAACCGTTCCTGGTGGCAATGCCCTCGGCGAAAGTGTTCATTTGCGCCTGTACGAGCTGGCCTTGCTGCCAGGACAGATATCCTGCGGGCGCCCCCTCCGCCTGAACGGCCCTCACCTTAATCTCGGGGTTTATCCCGTGAGCTACGATACAAGCGCCTGAAACCCCGCTGCCACCGCCCAGCGGCAGATACATTACCTCGACGCCGGGCAAGTCTTCGATTATCTCCAATGCCTGTGTGGCCACCCCCGCAATCAGCAAAGGCTCGTCGGTTGGGTGTACGTACCGATAACCCTCTTCCCTTGCCAACCCTTCAGCATGGGCCTTGGCTTCGTCGAAATTATCCCCGTAGAAAACGAGCTCCGCCCCAAGCGACTCCATGGCTGCAACTTTAAGGGGATTGGGGTCCTTGGCAGGCAGAGCTATCAGTGCCCGGGAGCCAAAAACCCTACAGGCGTTGGCGATGGATTGGCCGTGGTTGCCTGTAGATGCAGTGATAACTCCCCGTTGGCGTTCTTCATCACTCAAGTGGGCCAGGAAGTTGATGCCGCCTCGCACCTTAAAGGCTCCCAAGGGGTGATATTCCTCGTGCTTCAAATATATTTCTGCCCCGAAAATCTGGCTCAGTGCGGCGGAGTAATGGAGAGGCGTTCTGACCAAATAAGGGGCGATGGTCCTCCGCGCTTCATAAACGTCCTTCAAAGTTGGTGGCTGAATCATCACTCCTCTCTTTTCGCGTACACCAGGTGCACCGGTCACTGGCGGTTTGACATGCCGCCAGCCTAACAAAGGCCATCAGGGTGGTCAAACCCCTGCGTCGTTCATCGTGGCCGAAATTTCTCCACATGCCTGGCACGCGAGGTTCCTGCAAAAAGGTATCGCCTGAGTACCAGGTCCGCCCGCGAGTAATCGCTTCTCCCGCGACAGGGTCCACGAGTACGGGGATGGAGTGGTGACAGCGAGGGGTCGAACAAAATGCAACGGGTCGTGTTGCGGCAGGTGGACGGGCGACAACGCCCGAACTTGGGAACTCCTGCCGTGTACCGCTGGCATAGGCACGTCCCCCAGCTTTGTGTCTGCTTCAGGCCGAGGCATGAGCAGAATGTAACGTCCCTGACCCATTCCAACCGGCGAGAACGCAAATGTGGCTGGAAAAGTTGGCGGTCTGAGAGCCGTTTTCAGGGCCTTTTGTGGCCCTCCACTGTCCTGCAACCCCCCAAAGGCTCCATTTCCGTAGCTAAAAAGGCGTTCTGTTTGTTTCTTAAAAAAGTATAAAATATAGTATAGCCAAGTATTGACAAAGGCAGGAACACTCCTTACAATCTAGTACATCGCACTACTCAGCACTACATCGCCATCTAAAGAGGAGGGGTACCATGGCCAGGAAGACGAAACTGATGCAGCGTGTAGAAAAGGAACACCAGCGCCCGCTAGAAAAGTTGCTTCCCGAAATGGTTAACGAAAAGGGACTTTCGAGTACTGCCGAGGAACTTGGTGTAAGCAAAGCCACTCTTGGTTACTGGCTGCTCAAGCTTGGGATCAGCGTCCGGCGTGTAGCTCTTGCGCCCGGTGAAACCCTGGAGGTAAAGCGGGTAAGCTAATTGCTCTCCGGCCTGGCATACGGCCGAAATGGGAAGGTCCCAATATGCCCAGGTGGTGGATGTGATGAGAAGGGTTGTATAGACTGGCAACCAACAGAAGAAAGCCGCCCGAAGTTTTACTCGGGCGGCTTTCTCATTGTGCAGTGTGGAACAGGCTGATAGTGGTTGGAATTTTGAAATTTATTTAGCTTTATGTCAATTCATGCGGCCGGAACGGTACACTCCAGGGCTTGAATTGCGGCTCCTGGGCATACTGCAATACTCCTTGCAACCAGAAATGGGCTCTACGCGCTTCCTGGCGCAAATCACTACATTTATGTTTACTCTTTTGCGTTTAATGGGTGCCTTGGCCTTTTGTTTTCCTACCCCTGGAAGATGTCCTCGGGCAAAAAAGCCGAAACTGTGACGTTGGGCAGGTCAACGATGTTGCTTATTTTCAGGTCCACCGCAACACTGCAAATGATGTAGGCTTGCTCCTTGCTCCACCCCCTTTCCTGGAGCAGCTCAATCATATTTACCAGGGCGTTCCTGGCTGCCAGTGTCAAGTGGTCCTCTCCTTCCTGGGTGCCGTCAGCGCGAATGGGCATTCCCATGGTGGCAATGAAGTTTCGTGGGGCCGCCCATTCTGGGGGAAGAAAGTACCCCGGGTGCGCGTACCTGGGGAATCGGATGTTGTGCCGAGCGGCTTCACCCTTCAGCAACCTGAATTTCACCGCCACGGTGGCCCCCATTTCAATGGCGGTGATACAGCACTCCGAATCACCCTGGGCAAAGTGGCCGTCGCCCGCGGAATAGAGGGCCCCGTCCACATTGACCGGAATCAACAGACGGGACCCCTTGGTTAACTGCTTGGCGTCCACGTTGCCGCAGTTTTCCCTGGGCGGCAAGGTCCTGAGCCCAGTTTCGGCGATAATGCCTCCGGCAGGTACAGCATCTTCCCGATCGGGTGGGGCCGCGGCGCCACCTCTCCTGACCAGGTCAGCCTCCCGCTCCGCCCACGATCTCAGTTGTTCGTGGGAAGGGGCAATTCCGGCGGTGCCCATGAATGAACCGTCTATTATTCGGACCCCCGGAATTTGGGGTGAAGTAGCCCATCCATCGTTAATCTGCCAGTGGGCCAGGAATGGCTCAGTAAAGATGTCCCTAAGGAACCCCGCCCCGGGGCGGCTTCGCGTCCACCCGTTGGGTTGAGCCACAATGTCCATGTACTCAACCTCCAGCAAGTCACCGGGTTCCGCGCCCTTGATGTAGATTGGGCCGGTGAGAGGATGAGCTACCTTGGCGTCCAGCCCTGCCAGATCTGCCTCCGTCATTCCGGGTTGAATTTGACAATCCGAAGCGTCCCTGGTTTCCAGTAAAATCTCCTCTCCTTCGTCCACTTCCCTGATTGGCGGAATGTCGGGATGCCAGCGGTTGTGCCCCTTGTCCGGTTCTTCCTTGAGTCGTTTGCTGCGGTCTATCTCAACGCTTTGCATGTTGCCTACCGCCTTATGTAATGGGTGCAAGGATGGAAGGATTCTATGTGTAGTCTGTCTAATGGTCAACGGCGGAAAGGGAGAAAGGTATCTCGACCCAGGGGCCGTGCCGTGCCGCATCGTGGTGGCATCTCGTGTCGGGTCTTGTCCCTGGGTCGGGCCGCTGTTCAGCTTGACCCTCATATGGGGCAAGGTTATCATCCCAGCAATCGTTGGGAAGGGAAGCGCCGGTCTGCGACTTGTTTGCGGGCCCAGTCCCCTGCTTCCCTACTCCAATTCCCACCTTATTCTCGTGAAGATGGAGGGCCTATGCCGCAAGCGCACGAATTGATTGTCCAGTTCCTCGAAGAGGCAGGAATCGAGTATGTGTTTGGAATTCCCGGCGGGGGTACGGGCCAAATCTACAATCTCTTGGTAGGGAAGGAAGACCGGGTAAAGGCCATCCTTTGCCGGCACGAGCAGACCGCCGCCATCATGGCGGATGCCTATGCCCGCGCTACAGGCAAGCCGGCGGTTGTAATGGGACAGGGGCTTTTCATCGGGTCCAACGCCAGTTTTGGAATCATGGAGTCCATGCTGAGCAGTTCACCCATGCTGGTTCTGACCGATACATCCGATGGGGGCTCGGCCCAGCATCCGGCCAACCAATCGGGGGCAGGCGAATACGGCAGCATTGACTTGCCTACCATTATGAAATCCATGACCAAGTACACTACCCTGGCCACCAGCCCCAAGGAGGCGGCCCTTGGCACCCAGTTGGCCATAAAACACGCTACCAGCGGGCGGCCCGGCCCGGCGGCAGTGGTCATGCGTTCTGCTTCTATCGCCGGTGAAGTGGACGTGGAATCGCCTCCTTTCATTCACAACACCGCCGGTTACCTGAATACCGCCAAGCCCCAGAGCGCCCCCCAGGACATTGAGAAAGCCATTGATATACTCTCTGCTTCCCGCCGGCCGGTGATCATGGCCGGCAACGGCGTACACCAGGCCAAGGCTCATGCACAGTTGCAGCAGTTAGCGGAAATGTGGGGAGCGCCGGTAGCAACCAGCTACAAGGGAAAAAGCGCCATCGCCGAGACCCACCCGCTGTCCGTGGGGATGGCGGGGGTGTACGGCCAGGAAGCGGCCAGCCGCGCCGTGGGGGAAGCTGATACGGTGATAATTGTGGGAGCCAAGCTCAGCCCACAGGACACGGTGCGGGAACGACCCTCTGTTTTTGATCCCCACCGGCAACGGATCATTCAAATTGATATAGATGATCGCAATGCAGGATGGACCTTTCCCGTGGAACTGGGCCTCATTGGCGACGCGGGGAGCATCCTCGGTCAGTTGGTAGAAGCTTCCAGCGAAGCCGCTCAGGCCACTGCCGGCAATCGTGAGGATTGGACCGGCAGCCTGCCCAGGCGAAAGGACGAGGCCGGTTACTACGAAGACCCCGCTATGCACGTGGACTCCGCTCCCGTGATGCCCCAGCGTTTGGTAGCCCTGCTGCGGGAGACGATGCCCGACAATACGGTTTATGCCCTGGATGCCGGCAATAACCGGACGTGGATGGCCCACTTCTATCAATCTGCCCAGGCTAATACTTTCTTTGCGCCGGGCGGTACCGCAGGCATGGGCTGGGGCTTGCCGGCGGCCGTTGCCTTGAAGCTGGTGTACCCGGACCGCCCGGTGGTGGGGGTAACCGGCGACGGCGGATACATGATGACGGTCAACGCCCTCTCCACCGCCATGCAGTACCAGCTACCGCTCATCTGCATAGTATTTAATGATAATGCCCTGGGCATGGTACGCCACCACCAGCCTGAAGGCAGGCGGATTGCCTCCGAGTTCATGGAGACTGACAATGCTGCGGTGGCGCGCGGTTTTGGCTGCTTCGGGGTTCAGGTCAGCGACTCCCGCGACCTTCCCGGGGCCTTACGAGACGCCCAGGCTTCGGGATTGCCGGCGGTCATAGACGTGATCATCGACCGCGGCCCCTCGCCGGACGACTGGCGGGCCGACCTCAGGACAGCTGGGGAGACTTAGGTGAAGATTCCTGGGGCGTAGAACGGAGACTAATGCCCATGTGTGGGGCAGGCCCGGCGCCTGCCCCACTAATGTGCTCCAGGCAACCTCAAGACACAGCCTGAATTCCATTTGCGGGGGAAGAAAATTCCTGATTTTCCGCTCATTTCCGCTCAATACCGCTTATTCCCAGTTTCGCGGCATTTGATAGTTTTCCCCGGTGGTTTATGGCTTTAGCGAGGCGGGCTGCCATTGAGGAGCCAAGGAAAGCGGGATTTTCCCGTTGCCCAGTTTCAGGTTAGCGAGGCGCCAAGCCAGAAGGCAAGAAGGCGCCGCCATTAGACAGTGGCGCTGCCCCGGAAATTACTTCCGTGGGGAGCGTATCTCGGTAATGGGGTCCCCCGGGGGAGACTGAAGATTGAGGCCCTGGACAAATTTGGGTATATTTCCCTTGCGCGCAACCTGGCGCGGCCCTTGCTTCCATTCTTATGTTAAATCTTCAATTGGAGAGTATTCCGATGGCAACCTGGTCAGATGCTCAGATGTCTTCCATAGATAGTATGTTGAATCCTAAGTCAGTCGCTGTGGTCGGAGCGACGCCCCGCATGCAGTATGGCGGGCGCTTCCTGAACGCAATGTTGAAGGCCCGGGACCGGGTGAACATTTACCCCGTAAACCCGAGATACGATGAAATCATGGGCATCCAGTCCTATCCCAGTGTCTCCGATCTTCCTGAGTCGCCGGACCTGGTGGGAATAGTAGTTCCCTATCACCAGGTGCTGAGTATCCTGCAGGAAAGTCACGCCAAGGGCGCCAGGTCAGCCATCGTGATTTCGGCGGGATTTTCCGAGCGCGACGTTGATGACCGCCGCGACCTTCAGGGCGAGGTGGGGGCCTTTGCTCGGGAATCGGGCTTGCGAATATGTGGCCCCAACTGTCTTGGCGTCGCCAATGTCCAGGCTGATATATGGCCCTCCGCCTCTTCCAGGGGTTCAGACGGTTTGAGCGGGCCCATTGGCCTTGTCTGCCAAAGCGGCGCTTCCGCCTTTGGCCCCTTTCTTACCCGCGCAGTAGAGGAAGGTATCGGCCTCAGTCACATCATATCTACCGGGAACGAGGCAGACCTGGACTTTTGCGACTTTGCCCGATATTTGCTGGACCAGGATTCGGTAAAGGTAATTGCCGGCTTTGTAGAAGGATTCAAGGACGCCAGGAAACTGGTGGAAGTGGCGAAGGTTGCCGCGGAAAGAGGCAAGCCCATAGTTCTGATCAAGATTGGCCGCTCCGATTTGGGTTCGCGGGCTGCCCGTTCTCACACTGCAGCCCTGACCGGATCTGACGCTCTATACGATGAAATTTTCGCCCAATATGGAATTACCAGGGTACAAGATTACGACGAACTGCTGGAGGTGTCACAGTTGCTGGCCCACACTGGCAAACCGGCCCAGCCGGGCGTTGCGGTGGTATCGCACTCCGGCGGCATTAGTTCATTGACCGCGGATATGTGCGGGCAGGCCGGCCTGGACCTCCCTCCGCTTACCGATGAGGCCCGAGACGGCATTAACGAGGTTTTGAAGGGCTTTGGCTGGGCGGCAAATCCTTCCGACGTTACAGGCTTTGCCAACAGCGACTCCTTCCCCGAGATCATGCGCTACATGAGCGAACAGCCGCAGATCGGGACCCTTGTGGTGGCCAGCGCCGGCTCCGATACCCAGGCTGAACAGGTCATTGCCCAGCGGGACAACAGCGAACGGGGACTGGCCTTTCTCTGGACCGGAACCAGGTCTGCCAGCGCTGGCCTATCCAAGCTGAAAGAAGCGAGGATACCCATATTCTATGTGCCTGATAAGCTGGCGCTGGGCCTGAAAACCCTACTTGGCTACCACGAGTGGCAAAACAACCGTGTTTCAGAAGGTTTTGCCTCAAATACTGCGATTACTGAAGAGCAAAGGCAATTAATTGAGGCTTTAGGGCAAGAAAAGGGCTTAAGTTTATCGGAATACAAAAGTAAACAGCTGATTTCTGGCTGGGGGGTACCCATTACCCGCGAAAAATTAGCGCAGGATGCGTCCGGCGCGGTGCTTGCCGCAGAGGAAATCGGCTATCCGGTGGCCCTGAAAGTGGACTCACCGGACATCCTTCACAAAACGGAGGCGGGGGTGATTCGCCTGGGTCTGAGCGATGCTGCCCAGGTAACCTCGGCCTATGACGAGATTATGTCAAGCGCAGGTCGTGCCCACCCTGGCGCGCAAATTAACGGCGCGCTGGTACAGGAAATGGTGGCTGGCGGGGTGGAGGTGATTGTCGGAGTTTCTTACGATGATCAACTGGGACCGGTGCTCTTGTTTGGTACCGGAGGCGTTATGGTGGAAGTCTATAATGACGTTGCCCTTCGCCATTGTCCCATAAACAGGTCCCAAGCCTTGGAAATGATTAACCAGGTTAAGGGATCCCGCTTGCTCAAGGGATTCAGGGGCGCTCCCGCTGCCGACGTGGATGCCCTGGCCGACGTCCTGGTTGGGGTATCGCAAATGGCGGCCCAACTGGAGGGCACTCTGTCCGAAATGGACATCAACCCGTTGATGGTATTGCCCGCAGGCCAGGGGGTGAAGGCAGTGGATGCCCTGGCCCTGCTTAGAGAATAACTACGGGCACATCAAGCGTGATAGACAACGGGACATCTGCCCCGCCAGAGTGTGGGGATGTGGAATCTGTCGCACCCCGTCGTCGCTGCGGAACGCTGGCAGTCAGTCCTTCTGCTGCAATATGTTTCCTGCCAGGTCCGTAATGTGGTCAACATTGATCAGGACGGCGGCCCCCAGGCGGTCCGGATCCCGGTCCAGCTCTGCCTGCACCGTGCGGTGCATCACGTTGTTCCGTATCGCTCCGGACTCGTAAACGGTGGCCGTGCCATGAAAACGCCATGTAATGCGAAGGGCTGAGTTGCGGTAGAAGACCACGACGTTGGGGTTTGCGGCCACGTTTTCGAGGGCCGATCTTTTTGCCCTTTCCCAGTAAGCCAGAGTTTCCCGATCAAAGACCATCACACTGCCTTTCATGCTGATCTGGGGTCGTCCGTCTGCCGTGGCCGTTCCCAGCAGACAGGTACAGCGGTCATCCATCGCGCTGTACAACAGTTCCCTCATCCGGTCGTCCAGGTAGATCATTTAGTCACCAACCTTTGTGCTCGGTTTCGTCCGCGGGCCTGGAGCTCCAATGCACAGGGCCAACGCATTCTGATTATGGGAAAGTCCTTAGTTCCCTCGAAGGCGGGAACCACGACGGGGCGAGTGATTTCGCAGCTCTCATTTAACCATCGGGAATCCCGCCAAGTGGAAGAACGCGTTTGCCCTGCTCCAATACAGGGAAGTAAGTCTGAACAGGTACAAATATAGTATAATGTGGCCAATTGCCAAGAGGTCGAAATCGAGATTTTTTGCAGGTGAAATGAACGCAAGGCGATTTGCCCTGAAGTTTCACCGCTCAACCCTGTACTTGCGGGAGTCAATCCTTGGTTAAATGCCTGGAAATCCGCGAATTGCCCGAATCCGGTCAATTGCAGCTTGCCTTAAGGACCGATGAAGAATTAAGGACTGCTCCGGCCGTAACCTTTCGCAACCCCCTGGAAGCTGCCGACCGGTCGGAAATAGCGTGGTACTTCCAGGAATACGCCGAATTTCCCTTTGGCCCGGCCAGGGTTCGGGGGGAAGCCGTAGAAAACGGCTTTCGCAACCTTGGGCGTCTTCTTTTTGAGATCGTATTCAGCGCCGAACTGTCCAGAGAACTGCTCGACTCTGCGGCAGCGGACGGATTAGCCGATTGTGAATTGGCGGTGGTTTCAAGCCGTGTGGAGTTCCTCTCACTCCCCTGGGAACTCTTGAACAGTCCGGAAACCGGGTATTTATCCTCCGCATTGCGTTCGGTCGTCAGGCGGAACGTGGAAATGGCTCCGGAAACCGGTGAAACTTCCCTCAGCAGCCAACAACTGAACATACTGGCGGTAACGCCCCTGACCGGAAGTGATGACGGCAATCTCTCGGGTGGCCTGGCGCAGTCGCTGGTGCCGGTGATGGAATCGCTGGATGTGCAGGTGGAGCTTGATTTTCTACGTCCGCCTGCCTTCAATGGTCTCACCCTGGCCCTGAATTCTGCGCCATCCCATTACCACCTCCTCCACTTGGACGGCCTCCTGCTCGACGACGAAGGGAATATCCTGCTGGAAGAGTTTGGCTCTTCTCCCTCGTCGGTGGCGCCATCCCGCTTGGCCGAAGTTATTGCAGAATCAGGTGTCCCGGTAGTTGTCCTCTCGGCCGGTGACCGAGGAGCGCGTCCCGAAACCCGAAGCCGAGGCTGGGAACACCTGGGTTCGGCGCTGGTAACGGCGGGAGTACCGGTCGCCATTGTCTTGCCTCACGTTTTGCGGGGAACCGCGGCGGCCGAAGGTTTTTTGCGCCGTTTCTACCAGGCTTTGGTGGCCGGTACCGAAGCTGAAGCAGCCCTGGCGGCAGCCCGGACCTGGATGATGGCGGAACCCCACCGGCCCACTGTTGCGGGGCCGCTGGTTTCGTGGGACTGGATTACGCCAGTCATTTACCAGTGTCGTTCCTATATCCCACCGGTTATCGAAGTCGAACGTCCCAATCCTCTGGCGGCTCCGGTGATACAGGCTCAGCCTGAACAGGAAGCCGAGGGACAGTTTCCGGCTGCCGGTCAGTACGGCCTTGTAGGCCGGCAGGCCGAAATGGCGAAACTGGAAAGGGAACTGCACAGAGATTCCATTGTCTTGTTGTCCGGGAGCACGGGAGTCGGCAAGACGGAAATAGCCCTTGGCCTGGCGAGGTGGTTAGACAAGACTGCGCGGGCAGTTTACCCCGGGGGCATTTTCTACACACCCTTTGAAGCGGCTCACTCTGCCAGCCTGGAGCGGGTTATCCACGAAATTGGAACGGCTATTCTGGGGTTGAGGTTCGCAGACTTGAACCCCGAACGGCAGCGCGGGTGGGTGGTTGAATACCTGAGAGAGCAGCCCTCCCTGCTGATATTGGATGCCGCCGAGAACATAGCCGGTTTTCCTGCCGGATCACCCGGCCTGCTGGAGGAAGGTGAGCGGGCCGAATTGGCCAATTTCCTCGAGGAGGTAGCGATCTCCGGCCCCAGCAATGTCCTGTTGACCAGCAGGAACACCAGCGAGGAGTGGCTGGATGTACCATACGGTCGGATAGCATTGAATGGACTGGACCGTTTTGACAGGAACGATTTGGCCGCAGCCATCCTTGCCAAGGCCGGGGCCGCTCCCGACCGGGTCAATGAAGAGGTTGTGGCGTTGCTGGACGATATACAGGGCCACCCGCTGGCTTGTCAGATTGCTCTGCCGTTGCTTGGAGAAGTGCCCGCTTCGGTAATACGGGGAGAATTGCAAAGGGGTATGGCTGAATTGTCCGAATCGGCCCTGGAAGAGGGCAGGGACAACTTCCTGACGGCCCTGATGGAATACTCCTGGACCAAGATGTCCCACCGCAGCCGCACCCACCTCCCTTTCCTGTCGCTTTTCCAGCGCCGGGTCATGATGGACATTCTTACCCACATAACCCAGGAAACGGAATACCGGGGCACTATGGGGGAGGAACTGGGCTGGGGCGCTTGCAGAACTCTTTTACGGTCCGGTCTGGCAGCGGGGTTTCTTGAGCCAATTTCCCCAAGTGTGTACCAGATTCACCCTGCCCTTCCTCGCTTTCTGGGGTCCAAGCTGGGTCGGCAGTTGCGGGCCGATGCCATCGGTCGCCTGGAGGCCGAATTTGTCCGAGTCTATGCTGACACCGCCGACTATTTCATGGAGACTCTTTACGAAAACCAGGACACTGGCGCCACCGCCGTTTTGGCGGAGGAAGGGAACCTGAACCAGAGTCTTGGGTTGGCATTGGAAGCCAAACAATGGGATAACGCTCAGCTAATTCTGCAACCGCTGGCCCAGGTGTACCGGATGCAAAGGCGCATTCCCGAATTGCGGCGCTTGCGCGGTCAACTGCTTGAGGCGATAGGCGGGACAGCGGAGGATGCTGCGAGTTTGGGAGCCATTGACCTTTGGCTTTACCTGTTGGGCACCGACGTCAGCGAATCTGTGGAGCAGGGTGACGTGGTTCGGGCGCAGGAATTGAACCAGCAGCTTTCCGACTATTTGACCGCCCAGCCGGAAGCAGAGACCGATCCAAGGGTTGCGTCTGTTTACCATCAATTCGGCGCCATCGCCCTGCTCTATCGCAGGCTGGACGAGGCTGGGGGGTGGTTCCAGCGCTCCCTGGCGATAATTGAGAGCGGCGAGGATCGGTCGGCAGTGGCCGACGATTACTTTGCCCTGGGCCAGGTCCGCCAGTACCAGCGGTTTTATACCGAGGCCAAGGAATGGTACAGCAAGGCCCTGGATATTCACCAGCGCCTCCCGGATGAGGAGGAGATGGTAAAGGACTACCGGGCGCTGGGCCTGGTGACCCAGCTCAAGTTCGAGCACAAGGAGGCGGAAAGCTGGTATCACCGCGCTCGCGATATGGTTGAAGAGCACCGCGATGAGGATACCGCTCTGCTGGTTTACCACGAGTTGGGAACCGTCTGCCACGCACAGTACAACTTCGACGAAGCCAAGTCCTGGTACCAGCAGGCTTTGGGTTTGAGTGATCGTCTGGGCAATCAGGCGCAGATGGCCACTGAATTGCACTTCCTGGGGCTTCTGGAGCAGGACCGAGGGATCGTCTACGAAGAGGCGGAGGAATGGTATCTGGCCGCCCTGGAACGCAGGGAGGAATTGGGGGACCGCCGGGGGGCTGGTGATGAATGTCGTCAGTTGGGCGTCCTGTTCCACGAACAGAAGATGTACGATCAGGCGCAGGACTGGTACCACCAGGCCAGGGAGATATTCGAGGAGATGGGCGATGTTCAGCGGGTGGCCAGGACCTACGGCCAGCTGGGAATGGTTGCTGAAGAGACCGACAACATCACCGGAGCGCTGGAGTGGACGGCTCGTACCTACTACCTGGTCACGGAGTACGAACTGCCGGTGTTGGTTCAGGTAAAGGCCCACCTTTCCCGCCTGCGGGACAAGTACGGAGTGGACAACTTTGCCCGCTGGTGGTTGGATTTTACCGGCGACGAAGCCCCAACCGACCTGGATGTGGATGCCAGCGGAATTCTCTAGGCTTCATTCCAAAGCGTAAACCTGGAGGGCAACTTCACTCGACGTTAAGTCTCCAGGGTTGGCAGGATATAGATCAAACTTTGCAAACGGACTTCCCCCATTGTGTTCAAATCAGGAGGCAGGAAATGGCAGTAGGCAGAATCGAAATTACCTCCCGTCAACCTTTTGCCAACGGTGAGTCGTTCGGGGACGTGGGCCCGTATGAGCAATTGGACGGCACGGTTTATTTCACCGTGGACCCGGTGAGTCCCTTCAACGAAACGGTTACCGACCTGAGATTGGCGCCTCGCAGCAACACTGGTGAGGTCCACTTCTACTCGGACTTTCGGATTCTCAAGCCAGTAGACCATGGCAAAGGGAATGGCAGGCTGTTTTTCGACATTCTTAACCGGGGCCGTGGCCCGTGCCTGCGCAACTTCAACAACGCTCCGGACCTGGCCCCCGATGTTCCTCTCGAGGCAGGCAACGGATTCCTGATGCGCCAGGGATACACGGTAGCCTGGTGCGGCTGGCAGCACGATGCCCCCGATGTCCCGGGAGTCCTGCGGCTCTACCCCCCCGAAGCCCGGAACACTGACGGCTCCCGCATAAACGGGAAACTGGTGGTCACCTTCGTGCCCAACGAACCCATTAACGAGGTGTTCGTTTCGGACCGCAATCACAGGCCCTATCCCGCCAACAACCTGGAGGATTGGGACTCGTACATGACCGTTCAGGACCACGAGGACGGGCCGGAGACGGTGATTCCTCGCGAGCAGTGGCGCTTCGCCCGAATGACCGATGGTCAGGTTGTCCCGGATGCGAATTATGTTTACAAGGAATCCGGCTTTGAGCCCGGCAAGGTTTACCAGGTAATTTACTCAACCACCGGCGCGCCGATTGTGGGAACCGGCTTGCTGGCTACGCGGGAATTGGCCTCATTCCTTCGCCACGGGACCGCTGAAGAGGGAAATCCCTGTGCAAACTCCCTGGAATTTGCTTACAGCTTCGGCTCCTCGCAGAGCGGCCGTTTCCTGCGCGACCTGCTCTATTACGGGCTGAACTACGATGAGCAGGGACGACGGGTATTTGACGGTTTGATTCCCCATGTCGCCGGGGCCAAGCACGGCGAGTTCAACCAGCGATTTGCCCAGCCCTCCAGCCAGGCCAGCCGCAGCCCCAATAACCTGTTTCCATTCAGCGACGTGGAACAAACCGACCCGGTGACGGGCCAGGCGGACGGGGTACTGACCCGCTCAGCTGCCCAGGGTCCCTTGCCCAAGGTCATGTACACCTATACTTCTTCGGAATACTGGGGCGGTGGTGGGGCCATGGTCCACATAGACATTTCCGGGTCTCGCGACCTGGAGGTCCCTGAAGAGGTGCGTGTCTATCACTTTGGCGGCGCCCAGCATCCCCTGGGCACTCCTTACCTGAGAGACAATGACCCTGCTAATGGCAGCAAGGGCCAGCAGCCCTTCAACTGCCTGGATTACCGGCCTTTGCTCCGCGCGGCCCTGGTAAACCTGGACCGCTGGGTGACAGAAGGTACCCCCGCCCCGGCGGGCCAGCACCCGCGCCTGGATAACGGCACCGCTGCCGACCCGGATACGGTGTCGGAATCCCTCCGGCGTATACCTGGCGTGAACACGCCCAATCCCTATCGTGTTTTCAGCCGCATGGACTTCGGGTTTCAGGCCGGAGTAGCCACCAACGTACCGGCCGTCATGGGTGAACCCTTTCCACTGCTGGTGCCCTCCGTGGACGAGGATGGCAACGAGCAGGCGGGAATCCGACTGCCCTTGACTACGGTTCCGCTGGCCACCCACACGGGGTGGAATCTGCGCCACGCAGACATCGGTGGTGAAGGTCAGATCCTGTCATCGGGAGGCGCTACCGGCGGAACCCTGGCTGGTTCCACCATACCATTCGCCGCCACTCGAGCCGAAAGAGAGGCCAAGGGAGACCCCCGACTGTCCATTGAAGAGCGGTACTCTTCCAGGGAAGCCTATCTGGAGCAAGTACGGTCGGCTGCTGAGGAACTGGTCAGCCAGGGATACGTTCTCGCGGAGGACGTGGAATTGCTTGTAGCCCAGGCGTCGGACCATTATGTGGAACTGACCAGCAGGGTTCCTGAAGCCCAGGCTGCGGACAACTAGGATCTAAGGGCTAAGCGCCCAAGTCAGTGAGAGTTCAATGGACAAGACCACCAGTTTACTGAGCGAATACTCATGCAGCCTGGGGTACGAGGACCTGGATTCGGCTACCATTCACCAGGTAAAGCGGACTCTGGTAGATACGGTTGGCTGTGCCATGGGTGGTTACCTGTCCGAGCCGGCCAAAATAGCTCGCTCTCTGGCGGGTTCGGTTAGCGGCAACCCTCCGGCCCGGGCGCTGGGGACAGGGGGCCACAGTTCTCTGGATATGGCTGCATTCGCCAACGGGTGCATGATCCGCTACCTGGACTGCAACGATTCTTACTTTTCGCCAGGCGGTGGTCACCCCAGCGACATGATTGCCGCAGTGTTGGCCGTAGCAGACGCTTATGGTCGCGATGGGCGGGACATTATTACTTCCATCGTCCTGGCTTATGAAGTTTTCTGCAGACTCTCCGACCAGGTCGTTACCGGCGACTACGGTTGGGACCAGGGAATGTTCAGTATCGTGGGGGCCGCCTGCGCTGCCGGAGCCCTGATGCGCCTGGACCGGGAGCGGATGGGGCACGCCATTTCCCTGGCGATGGCTCCCAACTTGCCCCTGGGGGTTACGCGGACCGGCGAGCTTTCCATGTGGAAGGGCTGCGCCACCGCCGCCGCCACTCGCGCCGGTGTCTTTGCCGCCCAATTGGCTTCCCAGGGTATGTCCGGGCCCGGAGAACCCTTTGAGGGCCGGCGCGGTCTTTGGGAACAGGTAGGGGTTACTGAAAAGGTTACCCTTGATGAGTTTGGCGGAGACGGCCATCAATTTTTGATAAATGATACGACGTTTAAGTTCTACCCTTCCCAGATACATACTCAAGCCCCTATAGGTCTAGCTGTGGACCTCCACCCGAAGGTTAACGCCCAGGAGATAGAGTCCATATCCATAGAGACTTACCGTTCAGGAGTTAGCAGTCCGGATACCGAACCGGAGAAATGGAATCCGCAAACCAGGGAAACCGCAGACCACAGCATCCCTTTCCTGGTGGCCATGGCCCTTCGGGACGGCGCGGTAGGTCCTGGCAGCTTCACTCCCCAGCGCATTGCAGACCCTACCCTGCGCGCCTTGATGTCCAGGATGACCATGACGGAGGGTCCTGGTTTTACCGAGAAATACCCCCAGCAGTATAACTGCCGCATTCGGGTGACCACCTTCAACGGAGAAAGGTACGAAGCCAGCACTCCATATCCCAAGGGCCACAAGAATAATCCCCTGAGCGACCAGGAAATTGACCAGAAATTCACCAGCCTGGCCAGTGCCGTCCTGTCCGAGCAGCAATGTTCAGAGGCATTGGGGATTCTCTGGCGGATAGAAAACGCCCCCAGTCTGGCGTTGTTGCTGGAAGCGGTGGAAGTCTAGGGGCCGGCTGGGAGTGGTTGCGGAATGACATCCAACGCCGGCTGCAACTTTCGTTCCCTGTTTGCCAGCCAGGTCCGCCTTGCCGAAGGAAAAATTGATCTGCAGCTTGCAGCCCTGTATTTGGCGGGCGAAGAATACCCGGAACTGGACGCCGACAGTTATATCCGTCGAATGGACGACATGGCAGCCGAGATCGAGTCACTGGCCAATGGTCACGCCGCGCCGGATGTCCTGGCCAGGGCCCTTCACAGTTACCTGTTCGATGTGAAAGGGTTTTCCGGCAATGCTGGAGACTATTACGATCCGGCCAACAGTTTCCTGAATCGAGTTATGGATACGGGCATTGGCATTCCCATAACTCTGTCAGTACTCTACATGGGATTGGCCGCCCGGCTGGGAATGAACTGTCATGGCGTAGGGATGCCCGCGCATTTTCTGGTCAAGAATGAAGAACTGGACCTTTACGTTGACCCCTTTAATGGCGGGCAACTTCTTTCCGCCGGCGACTGCCGCCGACTGGCCGAGCAACTGTTTGGGGCCAATTTGGCATGGAACGAGCATTTTCTTTCGCCCACTCCCGATATTTCAGTCCTCTTCCGAATGCTCAACAATCTCAGAATGATCTATTCCCAGCGGAGAGACCTTTACCGGTTGGCCGGAGCGCTGGAGCGAATGTTGCTGATCGACCCGACAAACGGGGCTATCAGCCGAAATTTGGCGCATTGCTATATTGAGCAGGGCGATAATACATCTGCGGTGAAGGCACTGGAGGAATTCATCAAAAATTCCACCAGCGAGGAAGATTCAGCGGTGGCCCGCAAGTTTATTGAGAGCATCCTTCGTGATGGGTAGCCGGGCGATCCTCCCTGACCGAAATCCGGTTGGCGCGGTGTTTCGTATTCCAGAGCGTACGACCTGCCGACTCCAGGCAACGGGAGAGTAACGGTGACTGACTACCAGGTCCTGGAGGACCAGGAACTGCTAGTTCGAATCGCTGCCGGAGAAAAGGATGCCCTCGAGGCCATTTACGAGCGGTATTCGTCGCCGGTTTACTCTCTTGCCAGGTATATGCTTCGCTCGGAAGCGGTGGCGGAAGAAGCGACCCAGGACGTGTTTCTGAACATCTGGCTTAAAGCCGCCAGTTATAACTCCTCCAGGGGTCAGCCCAAAACCTGGATAATGAGCGTGGCTCACCACAAGATTATTGACGTGATTAGATCCAGGCGAAGGGCTGAGGCCATTTCAGACCCCAAGGAGTACGAGACGCTGGACCTCCTTCCGTCAGGGCAAATCGGAACTGATGAGGCTGTCGAGAGAAACCTGGAAGCCGAACGGGTGCACCAGGCCCTGGAGCGCCTGCCTGCCGCTCAGCAGGAGGTTGTTCAACTGGCATACTTCAGCGGCCTGTCCCAGTCGGAAATTGCTGCCAGGCTTGGGCAACCCCTGGGCACGGTAAAGACCCGGGCGAGGCTGGCCCTGCAGAAACTACGGGAAGAATTGCGGCAAGATGACGATGAATAAGCAGCCAATGCCATTTCCACCGGACCACCCGGAAGACCTTTTGGAGGCCTTCGCCCTTGGTACCCTGGATGAAGGGGAACGAGAAGAGGTAGAGGGACATCTGATAGCCTGTCCGCGCTGCTCCAGCGTGGTTGCAGACTTTGAGGGTGCTTCGGTTCTTTTGGCGGGAGCGGTTCCCCAGGTGATGCCCCCGCCCTACCTGCAATCTAGGCTGATGGAAGCTGTAGACTCGCTGCCGCAGGTGTTCGTACCCCCCGCAAGCAACCCCCCAGCAGGCAACGGGAAGTCTCAGCCGGAATCGGCCGGCCGGTTTACTTTCAGCACCTTTGCGATGCCGTTGGCCGCAACTTTGGTTATTGGCCTGCTCTCGGCATCCCTTATCATGAATGTTGTCACCACCTCGCGACTCAATTCCCTGGAACAGGAACGCGTAGAAACAAATGCCAGGCTGGAAGGGCTGGAGATGGGTCATGCTTCGGCCAATGCGGGGATAGCCCAGTTGGCAGTCGAAAACCACGAAGCAGATTCAGCGTTGAAGCAGGTGATGGAGACAAGTTATTTGATGGCCAGGCCGTTCACCCAGCCCTTGCTGTTGCAGCCAACCGATGGCGGCAGTGATTCCGAGGGGGTGCTGCTGGTCACCAATGACGGGAAGAAAGCCATCCTAATGCTGGCCAACATGGAGCAGCCCCAGCCATCGCAGGCTTACCAGGTCTGGTTGGCGCGCAATGGCCAGCACCTCCCTGTGGGCCGCATTACGGTAGACTCCGCCGGCTGGGGAACTATGGCCTTGAACCCTCCGGAATCCCTTTACGGTTACGATTGGATGAACTTGACAGTGGACCAACCGGATGCCGAGGCAGGAAGTGGGAGCGAAATGGTGTTGCAAACCAGGATAATCTCGCCCGCTGACCGGTAATTCTTACCTAAAGGGGATTTACAAATGAGATTGCTGGACAGTGCCTTGCTTCTATTATTCCCGCCTGTTGGGTGGGCCATGGGCGCAAGCGACCTGACCTGCGAAATCTGTGGCGCCCAGATGGTGCAGCGTCAGTGCAAGATCAGATGCCCAAACTGCGGATTTACTCGCGACTGCTCTGACCCTTAGCCTGCGCCTAAGGGTTCCTGCTCCGCATTGGCAAGCTTGGTGTCTTGCCGGCTTCGGCAGGTCTGCTATACTTGGCTCATCAGTCCCCCGTTTTAGCACGCAGGCATCCGGGTCCGTCCTGCCTGAGATGCGAATCGGGGAGGCCTAATACTTTCTAGGGGAGTGTGACACTATGGGTATCAACATCAAGGGAATCGGCCATGTCGGTATCCTGGTTTCCGACTTTGAACGGTCTTTCAAGTTTTATACCGAGGTACTGGGCCTGAAGGTCACCAATCACCGCAAGCGCCCCAACGGCGCCGAAACTGCATTCCTTCGCTTCGACGAGACTCATCACGACGTCGTGATTGCCAGCGCCCCTGAAGGTGTGGACGTTTCTGAAGCCGTTCCGGCCAATGCCCGCCTGGTGCAACAGATTGCTTTCCTAGTGGAAGACCGGGACGAATTCATGCGCGCCCTGGCTCACCTGCACAGTAACGGGGTCAAGATAGTCAACGGGCCGACTACCCACGGCATTGAAAGCGACAATAACATTTACGGCAGCGGCAGCCGTTCCTTTTATTTCAATGACCCGGATGGCAACCGGCTGGAGATTTTCACCGATGGCATGAAGGTCAGGAACGGTGAACGCTTCCCCAGCCCTGACTACCTGGAGGACCTGGAAGACTTCATGCGCACCCAACGGGGTGTAGAAGTCTAGGCGGTAATCGAACCAATTGAATAATTGTCGCGACACGGGCCCCTCAATTTGAGGGGCCCGTCAGTTTTGCCAAAAGTTGATAAATGCTACCCCTTGAACGGCCACCAGTCCGGGTAATTGCGCAGCCGCAGCCAGCGGAAAAGCTGTGGGTGCGTCTCCACTGCCTGGCGCATGGCCTCCAGGATGGGTTCGCGTATGGACTCGTGAGCCTGCTGGGATGAGCGCAGTTTGAAGAGGTGGTAACACTCTCTCAGGTTCATCTTTGACAAGATGCGCCTGTAGTGACCGTGGGTCACCAGGTATTGGGCGGCAACGGGCCAGACCTGGTTGACCTCTTCAAACCCGCTTTCCGACAGGTGCATTGCGAAACGGAACTCGTCCTCCAGCCCTGCCTCTATAACCAATGCGGGGACCTTGTAACCGAGGCTGACTGTAAGGTTCTGAGGAAAGTAGGACTGCATCCTGTGTCGCTTGAATTCACGATAAGCCCCGTAATCCATGACGAGTTCGAAGGTGTAGTCCACCAACTCGAACTCCCTTATTGGGGAGTCGTGCTCCCCCAGATTTTCCATCAACGCATTTAGTAGCTGGGACTTTTCATCCTGGCTCAATTCCACAGCCTGTTGCCATGCGCTGGCGTAGCTGCCCCCCATCTGCCGAAATAGGATAGCGGCAGTTACTTTATCCTCGGCACTTGCGTCGTAGTCCACCAGCCGCACGTTAGCTGGTGAAACGGACGGCATATCGACCGCGGGAAGCCCCAGTTGCCAGTCCCGTTGTATAGCGCCCGCCAGGAAAGCGCTTCGGTCCGCATATTTGATTAGCGTTGGGGTTATGAGACGCCCCTGCTCCCGTATCGCTTCTCCCATTAGCCGCTCTTCGGACAACCCGGACGACATTAGCTTGGAAATGGCGTGCTCCAGCACCCGGGCGTTTGCCGTTACCCCCACGTTGGTCAGGGTGGCAGCCGGCAAGGCTGACCGGCAAGCGTCGGTCGCCAGGCGCCGGAGCCTGAGGCTGTAGGCGGCGTTACGCTCCCCTTCCCGCTGGGGACGGACGCCGCGCAGGTATTCCATGCAGCCTTCCAGCATACTGTGATAGCTGGCGAACAGGCCCTGGCAGGTAGCAAGGTAGGCGTTTCTCGCCTGGGGATAGCCTTCCAGTTCCCGGGGAACGTGAAAGTAATCATGGGGCATGACCTGGTACCGGGAGGACTTCTCTGTGTATGACGCCAGGCGGTTATCTTCCAGTGAGTCGCAGGCCAGGCGGGAAATGTTCTCCACCGCCAGGTGTACCACCGCGTGTTCGGCCACCGAAGCATGGCCGTAGCCCAGCACCCAACGTTCGTGGAAGTCGGCGGCTTTTTCCCGGCTTACCTGCTCGGCGATTTCGTCGAAGGGCTCTTCCCGCCGAGAAGTCATCGCGAAAGTGACCGCGATCTCTTCCTCAGTCAGGTCATGGGCATCCAGAGGATAAACGCGGGGGGAGTAAGCAGCCGCTGGTGGAATGGTCATTGGGTCAGGGTCCTAACGTCAGTGTAATGTGGCACACATTATCAGGGGCCTTGGTTTAAGGCCCAGTGACTCGATGATGCTCACAAATCCGGTGGCAACCTATAGCAGCAGGCTCACCGGTTTTTCCAGCAGCCCTTTAACCTCGACCAGGAAACGGGCCGCTTCCGCTCCATCGGCTACCCGGTGGTCGGTGGAGAGGGTGGCTTTCATCAGCTGGCCCACTGCCAATTGTCCGTCCCTGACTACCGGCTGTTCCTTCACGGTGCCCACGGCAAGTACTGCCGCGTGAGGCGGAAAGATGATGGCGGCAAAACTGTCCACGTCAAACATTCCCAGGTTACTGATGCTGAAGGTAGTGCCGCTGTACTCCTCGTTGCGCAGCGACCCGCTGTTGGCCCGCTCTATCAGATCCTTGCTGGCCGCAGCAATCTCCACGAGGGACTTATTGCCGCAGCCGCTAATGCCGGGCACTATCATGCCCGATTCCAGGGAAATGGCGATGCCGATGTTGATGGAGTTATTAAACTGAAGATGGTCTTCCTGATAGAAGGCATTGAATTTGGGATGCCGTCCCAGGGCAATGGCGCAGGCCCGTACCACCAGGTCATTGACGCTAACGCGAGCCTCAGATGGAAGGGCATCGTTAATCTCGCCGCGCAACGCCATCGCCCTGCCCATGTCAATGTCTGCAGTGACGTAGAAATGGGGGGCCTGCCGTTTGCTGTCGACCGTGACCCGGGCGATTGCCTGGCGCATTCGCGAAAGCTCTACCCTTTCGGCGCCGGTAGTGGGCGCCGCTTCCGCCCGCCCCGCCTCAACGTCCTCCGGTACGGTATCCACAACTGCAGCGGGAGCAATTGGGCTAACGGGGGCTTCGACCTCTTCAGCAAGCTCCGTGAACGACAGAACGTCTTGTTCGACGACTCTGCCACCGGGACCGGTGCCGCTGACCCGGCCCAACTCAATCCCCCGTTCCCGTGCCAGCCTGCGCGCCAGCGGAGATGCCTTAACCCAGGCGTCAGACTGGGCGCCCTCGCCCGAAGAGACAAACTCCAGCACGTCCTTTTCTACGACTCTGCCACCAGGCCCGGTGCCCATGACCAGTGTCAGGTCAATGCCTCTCTCCCGGGCCAGCCGGCGGGCAATGGGAGAAGCGCGGACTTCTCCATCCTCCCTGGCTGCCGCGTCGGGAGCAACCCGGGCGGCAACGGGTTCCATTTCAGGGGCCGGCATCTCCTGGGGCGTCCCGGAGGCTTCGCCGGGTTCTTCGTCCAGCGTTTCGCCGGGGTCAGCGATAATCGCAATGGCGTCGCCCACCGCCACGGGAATGCCTTCCCGGGCCACCCTGCGGTGAAGGACGCCGCCGGTATAAGCTTCAAATTCGACCGTGGCCTTATCGGTCTCGATGTCGGCTATAACTTCGCCCCTGGCCACCTCTTCGCCTTCATGCTTGTACCAGCGTACTACCGTGCCTTCCCGCATGTCGTAGCCCATCTTGGGCATTACAATGGTGGTTGCCAATTCAGCCTCCTGCCAGTTCCGGCGAATGGAACGCCGCTACATGTGGACGGCACGACCTTCCGCAGCCAGCGCCGCCTCCTTGATTATTTCCGAGATTGTGGGATGCGCGTGTACCAGCCACCCCAATTCCAGGGTAGTACCTTCCAGCAGACGGGTCAAAGCAAGCTCACCGAGCAGTTCGGTAACTTCCGGGCCGACCAGGTGGGCTCCAAGAATTTCGCCATACCTGGAGTCTACCACCAGTTTAATCATGCCGTCGGACTCGCCCATACCCATAGCCTTGCCATTGGCCTGGACGTTGAATTTACCGATCTTGACGTCGTGGCCTGCTGCCACCGCCTGGTCTTCGGTCAGCCCAAAACTCGCAACCTGGGGCTGGCAGTAGGTCGCCCGCGGCATCATAGTGTAATCCAGTGGCTGAGGTTCCTGGCCGGCGATGGCTTCGGCCGCCACGGTTGCCTGGGCCGACGCCACGTGCGCCAGGGCCAGCTTTCCGGTAACGTCGCCAATCGCATAAACTCCAGGCACGTTTGTTAACATGGAGCCGTCCACCTGAACGTAACCGCCTTCGGTGGCCACGCCCAGGGACTCCAGGCCCAGGTTCTCGCTGTTGGGCTGGACGCCGATGGCTGCCAGTACCTTGTCGCAGGTGATGACTTGTTCGTTTTCGTTTTTGGACACGCTAACCTGGAGCCTTCCAGCGACATCCGCAACACCGGTTACGCCAGCTCCCGTGATTATGTTAATGCCGTGCCTGCCGAAGGACCGCTCAACTTGCCTGCTGATCTCCTGGTCCTCTCCCGGAGCCAGCCGGGGAAGTAATTCCACCATGGTGACCTCTATCCCGTACATGCGGTAGAGGTAGGCGAACTCCAGGCCAATGGCCCCACCGCCTACAATGACGATGGACTCCGGTAAATCGGCCAGAACAATGGCTTCCTTGCTGGTTATAATCTTGTCTCCGTCTACCGGCAGCGCGGGAATGGAGCGGGGCCTTGCGCCGGTGGCTATGATGATGTTCTTTGCCTGGAGCTTCCGACCTTCGGGTGCCACTTCAACAACGCCGTTGCCCCGCAAAACGGCTTCGCCGGTTAAGTGGTCCACCTCGTTTTTTCGCAGCAGGTAAGAGACGCCCCGAACATTACGATCTACCACCTTGCGGCTGCGGTCGATGGCTGCGGAGAAATCGGCGGAGAAGTTGTCGAACCTGAGCCCGAACTCTTCTGCCCGCCGGAAGTAAGATACCACCTCGGCATTCCTGAGCAGCGCTTTGCTGGGAATGCAGCCCCAGTTGAGGCACACTCCGCCCAGGGAGTCCCTTTCCACCACGGCGCATTTCAAGCCCAACTGCGCGGCCCTGATGGCGGCTACATAACCGCCCGGACCCGCTCCGATCACAACCAGGTCGTATTCCCTGTCCATCACCACCTGCTTAACGGCAAGAATGGCCCGATTATAACCAGCCAGATACCGGCAAACAAGGTTGCGGTGGATTGCAAGCCGTCGCCGACAGTGGGGCCGGGACTCTGCAAGAGTTCAATGCCCTGGCGATAAACCGATTTCCTGCCCGCATTCGGACAGAGTTCGCAGTCAGGCGGCGAGGCTTGGCTCCGTGGTTCCGGCGCAGGATATAGGCGAGTTTCAATTCCGTTGCCATGTAACTGCGCTACCCAAGCTGAAAGCGCGCCAAGGTCTCGACAAAACTATTAAGCAACCTTTAGACGTGCTATGATTGATGCACAAATCTGTGATCAGGGGGACACATGGGATTCGGGCCTATTGGATTGCCCCAGATTCTAATCATACTGTTGATAGTGCTGCTGATTTTCGGAGCGAAGAGGTTACCCGAAATTGGGTCGTCACTGGGCAAGGGCATCAGAAGTTTCAAGAGTTCGGTTACAGGCGAGGAAGAGGCCAAACCCACAACTGTCAGCAGTGAGTCCGTCGACCCGGTGGATGACAAGAAATAAGCTTGCCAGCCGGCAACTCTATTAGCCAGGGCGGCCTCAGGCCGTCCTTTTTTATTGCCCTTCCGTAAGCGATGCCATTTCCCTTCGGGCTCTCTGCCGCGCTCGCCCTGCCAGCCAGGCCAGCAGTATTCCCATCTCGTAAAGGGCCAGAAGGGGCGCTGCCACCAGCGTTTGATTGAGAGGATCAAAGGTAGGTGTGATGATGGCGCCCAGGATAAAGGCAATTACTACCCAGTATTTCCTGAATCTGGAGAACATTCTGGCGGTTACTATGCCCAGTTGTCCTAGCAGGTACATAATCACTGGAGTCTCGAAGGACAGGCCCATCCAGAAGTGCAGGCGGAGCATTACGTCCACATAGTTGCTTATCCTAATCAAGGGATCGGCCACACCGCCGCCGAAGGTCAACAGGAATGGTAGAGCCCGCGGGGTTAGCACGTAATAGGCAAAGGCCAGGCCACAGCAGAAAGCCAAGAACGCGCCGGGCATGAAAAGCACAAGGTACCGGCGTTCGGAAGGCGTCAGCCCCGGCGCTACGAACCGGATGACCTGGTAGAGAATTACGGGTAACGCCAGCACGAATCCGCCCACAAGGGAGACTTTGACGCTGGTTGAGAGCAGTTCGGCTACCTGGGTGGCAATTAGGTTTACGCCTTGGCCATCGTTGACTTCCTGGGCCGGGAGCTTCAGCAACTCCACAATGTCCGTCCAGAAAAGGAAGGCTACCATTGCTCCCATGATCAGGGCTATGAGGCAGATGAAGACGCGACGACGCAGTTCGCTGAGGTGTTCAATGAGCGTCAGTTCACGACTGCTGCTCATTTCCTTCTCCGGTTCCCGTGGTTGGTACTGCCCCAGCGGGGTGCTGCAAGGGGGGTTGCGCAGGTTGTTCTGCGGCCTGCGTTGGGGCCGGGCGCTGCTGCTCGTTTAAGTCTGCTGCTGCGGTCATTTCATTGACGCTGCGCTTTACGTCTCCAATCAACTTTCCGGCGGTGCGGGCCATTTCAATAGCCTTGGCTGGCCCCATTACCAGAAACGCGATGAGGAAGATCACCGCCAGTTCCATCATCCCGACGCCAAAGACGTTCACCGCGCCACCCCCTTGCCGTCTCTTACCGGGCAAAAACCCAAGCACCGGCTGCCCGCCGATTCGGAGATGCCGGTGGGCGGCTGGTAGCCCAGTTCCCGCAACATTTCCAACAAACGGCAAAGGGGAAGGCCCACGACGTTGGTGTAGCAGCCTCCCTTCAAGGTTGCCGGGCGAAAGACGGTATCCTGAACTGCGTAGGCGCCGGCTTTGTCCATGGGTGTTCCGGAGGCGATAGAAAGCTCCATCTCCTCATCGGTGAACTCTCGCATGGTGACTTCGGCTGTCATGTGGTCGATCAATCGCTGTCCCGTGGCGACGTTTACCACCGTAAGGCCCGTTGTAACCTGGTGCTCGGTGCCTCGCAATTCGCGCAGCATCCGTCGGGCGTCTTCTTCGTCATCAGGTTTTCCAATGGACCGTCCAGCCAGTACAACCGTACTATCTGCCCCGATGACATACCCGTCGCTCAACTGTGCCGCTATTACCATAGCCTTGTCACGGGACAGTCTGCGGACCATGTCCTCGGCTGTTTCGCCATCGAGTTGTTCCTCCGGCGCGTTGGATGGTTCAACCCGGAAATCCAGGCCCAATTCAGACAATAACTCCCGCCGCCTGGGGGACCCGGAGGCGAGCACCAGGGGCTGCACTTCCTGTTTCAACTTCAGCACGGCCACACATTCCACATGATGAGTCTGGGGAAACATGTCCAAGGGTTGTATATGCTCTATGACGTAGTGGTCCTGGCAGAGCACTCTTAGATCTCTGGCCAGCGTCTCCGGGTCACATGAAACGTAAACCAGCTGGGGAGCCCGCAAAGCTAACAGGCTGTTCAGGGCTGATGGCTGGCAGCCTGCCCGGGGAGGATCCAGGATTATTACGTCCGGAGGTTGCGGTAGATGGCCCAGGACATCCTCGGTTTTACCCAGCAGGAACTCCACGTTATCAAGGCCCAAGGCATTTTGTCGCGCGTCCTCAACCGCCGCCGATGATTCTTCGATGGCATAAACACGTTGGACGAAGGGAGCCAACAGGACCGCAAAAGTCCCTACGCCTGTGTATGCATCGAGCAATATTTCCTCACCCGACAGGCTGGCCGCTTCTCGTACAACCTGGATCAGGCGGGAAGCCTGGTCTATGTTGACCTGAAAGAATGAGGGTGAAGCCACACGAAACTGCCGGTCGCCCACCGACTCACGGTAGTGTTTCTGTCCCGTGGGAATGGCGATCTCCGGGTTTTTCAATGGTGGTTGCACCAGGAAATCCTGCGTATTCCGGCCTGCTCGGATGGCCAGTTGGGTGGTCTCGCCGCACCGGTCCTGAAGCTCATCCAATATGTGGTTAATCCCGTCGTGCATTAGCATGCACCGGTCAATGTGGACGAACCGACGGGTCTCCCGGTTCACAAAACCCAGATCGCCGGCTTTACCTACCGTGAACCTGGCATGATTGCGGTATCCGTATTCGGCAGGGGAGGGCAGGGTGTCCAGGACATTGATGCTCTCAAGGTCTCCCACACGATGCAGGGCGTCCACCACTTTGTCCCGTTTGTTCGTCAATTGGGCCTGGTAGCCAAGGTGTTGCCACTGGCAGCCGGTGCATTCGCCATAATACTGGCATGGTGGCTCCACCCGGTGGGGAGAGGCGGCCAATACCTTGGTTACGCGGGCGGCCACGTATTTCCTACGTATTCGCACAACTTCCGCCCATACAGTCTCTCCAGGTATTCCGCCGAGAACGAAGACATCCTGGCCTTCGTAACAGGCCATCGCTTCGCCCAGCCGGCCCCAAGACTCCAGGGTCAGCTCTATCTCTTGACCTATGCTGAGTTTCTGCTGGACCAATTAATCACCTGTTCACACTATAAACCAAGGGACCGATTTTATCCAAGGAAGGGACGCCTCGTGCTAAGGCCTGAACCTTGCTAGGACATACTAAGCCATGTGGTCAAACTGGTTTTTACGTCATTCCGGCGAAAGCCGGAATACAGCATCGCCGCCCTTTAGTCAGGTATCCATCGCAGGTAGTCTTGATTCCGGTGTAAGGTCGGAATGTTGAGTAGATTTGACGACACCCCCTAATCGTGGGATGGTGACCTGAGTCTAAGTGGAGTCAGTCAGGTTGACCGGGAAGGCAGGCAAAAGCTAAACTGGAACAAATCCAACTGCCCCATCCTGGCGATGGGTAAATTAGCGGGATGGGCGATAGGATTAATGCAACTTAATGGGGGAATGAGAATTCCCCGGAGGAACAGATGCCGGAACCAGTGGACGTAACCGAAAGCACCTGGGTGGACCAAGTTGAGGGTTCCGAATTGCCCGTATTGGTGGATTTCTGGGCCGAGTGGTGCGGCCCCTGCAAGATGATAGCGCCCGCAGTCCACGACCTCGCCCTGGAATATGACGGAAAACTCAACGTGGCGAAGCTGGATGTGGACAACAATCCCAGCATTGCGATGAAGTACGGCGTCCGCAGCATTCCGGCGCTGATATTCTTTAAGGACGGCCAGCCCGTGGACCAGGTAGTTGGAGCAGTACCCAAGGGAGCATTGAAGCGCAAGATAGATTCGGTCCTGGGAAGCTAGCACCGGCCTCCTCACCCATTCAGAAGGGGTATCTGGGGAGTGGAAGGGGCCCGGTGGCTCTTGCGGACTTCAAATCCGTTGTGCCTCGTGAAGAGCGGGGTAGGTGGGTTCGACTCCCTCGCACTCCCGCCATTTTTATGCGTTTGTTGACATCGATTTAGTGGCCCGGCCTTTGAGTGGCCGGGCCTGACCTTTGTGGGCCTGCCCATGCCCCGATTTCCGCCATATCAGTGTTGCAAGTGCCCATCCCCTCGAATTCTCAGCTTGCCCGCAGTTTTGGGGTCTGTTACTCTACCCCTACATTGGCCAAGAGCTCTTCCACTCTTTGAAGTATCTCCTTCCTGAGAACTTGCCAGTTCCTGGTCTTATTTGAGGATGGAATTGACCCGACGCGACGAAGTCCACGCTTCCCTTTTCGTAACCTGCATTGTTGACCAGCTTTATCCCCAGGTGGGAGTGAGCGCCGTTAGGGTTCTGCGAAAGCACGGTGTTGTGGTGGACTTTCCGCAGGACCAGACCTGCTGTGGGCAACCCCTCTACAACTCAGGCTTCACCCAAAGGGCCCGCCAACTAGCCCGCAGAGTTCTTCACAGTTTTTCTCTAAGTGACTACGTGGTAGTTCCCTCGGGTTCTTGCGCGGCAATGCTCAAGGTGTTTTACCGCGATCTATTTGCAGGGGACCCTGTGATGGAGGAGCGAGCCGCCCAACTGGCGGAAAAGGTCTACGAATTTTCCGAGTTCCTGGTAAAGGTGCTTAATATTGAAGATGTGAAGTCTCACTTTCCCGCCAGGGCTACTTACCACTCCGGGTGCCACCTGCTGCGGGAGATGGAGGTACGAGAGGAGCCCAGGAAGCTATTGGAACAGGTTCAGAATCTTGAGTTGGTTCCGCTTCCGCAGGCCGAGACTTGCTGCGGGTTCGGAGGCACCTTTTCGGTCAAGTATCCTCATATCTCGCAGGGCATGATGGAAGACAAAGTGAGCAACGTCCTTTCCACTGGGGCAGATACGCTTATGTCCTGCGATATGAGCTGCCTGATGCATATTGGCGGTGGCCTGAGTCGCCAGGGACATCGGGTTGATGTCAGGCACATTGCCGAGGTCTTGGAAGGGCAGCCTGAAGAAGGAGTTGATTCTAGTGGCTGAAGTGAAGACCCGTGAATTTGTCGCCGCTTCAGGCGCCGCCATGCAGGATGCCACTTTGAGGCGCGCCCTGCTCCAGGTTGGAGGGGGATTCAATGAGGCCAGGCTGGAAGCCATTGAAGAAGTGAGTTGGGAAGCCTGGGAGCAGTGGCGGGAAGAGGCGAGGCGCATCAAGATTCACGCCCTGGAGAACCTGGACTATTATCTTGAACTGCTCCACGACCGGGTTACGGAAGCTGGAGGTCAAGTCCACTTTGCCCGGGATGCCGCCCAGGCCAACGCAATTGTAGCCGAAATTGCCCGTTCCAGGGGGGTGAAAATTGCGACCAAGAGCAAGTCCATGGTCTCGGAGGAACTCGACCTGAACCATACCCTGGAATCAAATGGAGTTGACGTTTACGAGACGGACCTGGGTGAGTACATAGTCCAGTTGGCCGGAGAATCCCCTTCTCATCTCGTGGCGCCTGCCCTGCACAAGACCAAAGAGCAGGTGTCTGAACTCTTTCACCAGGAGCTTGGTGTCCCCTTAACCGATGACATTGAAGAAATGGCCAGAGTAGCGAGGCAGGTACTTCGAGAGAAGTTTTTAAGCGCTGACCTGGGAATCAGCGGCGCCAACTTCCTGGTGGCCGAAACGGGTTCACTGGTGATAATAACCAACGAGGGCAACGGCCGGCTGTGTACTTCAGCGCCGCGCATCCACGTCGGAATCACCGGAATGGAAAAGGTCATACCGTCACTCCAGGACCTGGCAGTGTTCCTGCGTTTGCTGCCTCGCTCAGCTACCGGTCAGCGGCTTACCAGTTACGTCAGCATGGTGACTGGTCCCCGCAGAAGCGAAGACGAGGATGGTCCGGAAGAATTCCACCTGGTTCTGGTGGACAACGGCCGGTCGCGGTTATTGGCGGATCCGGAGCTTCGGGAGGCCCTTTATTGCATCCGTTGTGGAGCGTGCCTGAACATCTGCCCGGTATACGGCAAAATTGGCGGCCACGCCTACGGGTGGGTTTATCCGGGCCCCATCGGCGCCATAGTCTCACCCACGCTGGTTGGTCTGAAAGAGGCCAAGGACCTTCCCCACGCTTCCAGCCTTTGCGGGGCGTGCCGAGAGGTTTGCCCCATCAAGATCGACATTCCGCGGATGCTGTTGCACCTGCGCCACCGCCTTGCGGAAAGCCCGCAGGAGTCTGAAAACGCGGCTACCACGGGGGAGCGGCAGGCCGCGCACGCCTATTCCTGGTTAATGAGCAGCCCGACTGCCCTTACCGCCGCGGCAAAAGTGGGAAGAGCGGTTCAGAAGCCCTTTGTTTCGGGCGGAAAGGTCAATAAAAGGGTACCCCTACCGCTGGTTTCCCAGTGGACAGAGAGTCGTGATCTGCCGGCAATGCCCCGCCGGACGTTCCGCGAGATATGGGCCAGGGACCTGGAAAACGAATCTGGATTACGAGATTAGGCCTCATTATGGTCGAAAAACAAAATCTATCTACCATGGGGGTACCCAAGGACGACTTCCTGGACCACGTCAGAAAGAGTCTTGGCCGTTCCCAAACCCTTGAAATGGCGCCCGATCACCACCCTCTGGGGGAAAATTTGGCTGATCTGGAAGCAAGAGCGGCTTCCGCCTGGCGGCGCATAGAAGAGAACAGGGAAGAACTGATAAATCGATTTGAGGCCACTGCCAGGGTCCGAAATTGGAACGTCTTCAGGACAAACAACGTTGAAGAAGCCGCCGGTTACATCGCAGACCTGGCTGGCAGGTTGGGAGTTGCGAAGGCCGCCCGGGCCGACCAACCCGTTTTCGACGAGTTGGAAATCGGCGCTGCTTTGCAGAACGCCGGTGTCGAGTTGTTTGTAGCAGCCCAGACCGAATTGACCGGTCGGCCCCGGGTGCGGGCGGAAATAATTGACTCGGGATTGGGGATTACCGGCGCCGACTACGCCGTAGCGGAGACGGGTTCGGTGGTGGTGCTGCCCAGGAAAGGATTGAGCAGGCTGGTTTCGCTGGTGCCCCCCGTGCATCTTGCGGTCGTACGTGCCCAGGATGTTGTTGAGAGCCTGGATGACGTGTTTCTGTTCCGTAGACGGGAGTACCTTCAGAATGGCGGCGACATGGGAAGCTACCTGAATTTCATTACGGGGCCTAGCCGGACCGCAGACATTGAGATGAAGCTGGTTGTCGGCGTACACGGCCCCAAAGAAGTCCACCTGGTGCTGCTGGCATAGCAGTTGTTGATTCCGAACCTGTTCCGGAGGCCAGAATGCCTGTAAGGATTGGCTTTACCCAGTTTCGCAAGCAGATGCTGGAAAAGGAAATGGAGAACATCATTAGCCTGCTGCCACAATTGGGTGTGGAAAAAGTGTATGTAACGGGAGATATGGTGACGGGCGATATTTCGCCGGATAGCCGCATTGACCTGATCGTAGTTCACGATACGGACGGCGCTTATGCGCGGAGGGCCGATTTCTTTTCATACCATTTAAGCAGCATGGTGGCGGTGGATTGCCAGGTATACACGCCCCGGGAATTTGAAGAATTGCATAACACGCTGCCTGCGCTGGTGGCGGCGGTGAAGCACGGAAGGGTGATTTACAGTGCCGAATAATCTGGTCGAAGGGTCGAGGTGGCTCCGGCAAGCCGAGCAGGACCTGCTGGATGCCCAATTCAACCGGGAAGGTCAACGCTACAATCTTGCTTGTTTCCTGTGTCAGCAGGCTGCGGAAAAGGCAGTTAAGGCCTACCTGTACCACCGCGGGGCGGAGGACGTCTGGGGCCACTCGCTGATCGACCTTTGCGAGGACGCGAAGATTTTCGAAATGTTCTTTGACACAGTCAAGAGCGAGGCCAGGCAGTTGGACAAATACTACGAAATCACCCGCTACCCAGGGTATTTGCCAGGCGGAATCTGCTCGGAGGCCTTCGAGGATGCCGACGCGGAGCGAGCCCTTTTCCTCGGTACCACTGTCGTGGACTTTGTCAGGGAGCGGCTGGGTTAGAAGTCAGCAGTTTTTCCGTGTCGCAGCAAGCGAACTGTACGCTCGGCAGTATCCTCCAGTAGCTCTTCCGTGCGGGCCAGGCTTCGTTCAAAGCTCATGGGCCTGTCGGCGATGCAAACTATCCCGGCTATGCCGTGACCGTACAGCTCTCTGTAACCGTCCCCCAGGCTGCCTGCCAGAATCACCGTAGGGACCCCGTGGGGCGCCGCCTTTCTGGCCACGCCAACGGGCGCTTTGTCGTAAATTGACGACAGGTCTGCCCTTCCTTCTCCCGTTAACACCAGGTCTGCTCCAATAATGTGCTCCTCGAAATTCAGCACCTCGCAGACCAGGTCTATGCCCGACTGAAGCAGGCAGTTGGTGAAGGCCATCAGGCCTGCTCCCAGGCCGCCGGCCGCCCCGGCTCCGGGATGTTCTTCGTTCATGAAGTCGATGCCCAGGTCTCGCTGGGCTACCCTGGCGAAGTTGGCCAGTGCGCTGTCCAGTTCTGCAACGATTTCCGGAGTAGCCCCCTTCTGTGGGCCGTAAATAGCCGATGCTCCGGTATCCCCGCACAGGGGGTTGGTAACGTCTGTCGCCCCAATTACGGTTACTTCTGCAAGCCTCTTGTCCAGTCCATTTATGTCAATTCGGTTCAACCTGGCCAGGGAGGCGCCGCCCTTGGGAAGCGTCCTGCCCTGATCGTCCAGAAACCTTGCTCCCAGCGCGGAAGCCATGCCCATGCCTGCATCGTTGGTTGCGCTGCCGCCCATTCCCACCACTATACGGTCAAACCCACGGTCCAGCGCATTTTTGATGAGCTCCCCGGTCCCGAAGGTAGTGGTTGTCCTGGGATTGCGGCGGCGGTGCGGCACCATCGCAAGGCCTGAAGCTCGAGCCATCTCAATTACGGCGGTTTGGCCGTCTCCCATAACACCCCAGTCGGCTTCCACTGCCTGACCCAGCGGGCCGGTAACCATGGTGCGGAAGATTTTTCCGCTAGTGCTGTTTACCAGCACTTCGAGAGTGCCGTCTCCGCCATCTGCTACTGGCACCAGAAAAGTCTCGCACTCGGGCAAGGCTCTCTTGACACCCCTTTCGATGGCCTGGGCTGCGGTCAAGGCTGAAACGCTGGACTTAAAACTCTGGGGGGCAATAACTATCTTCATCGTTGTTCTCCACCTGCTAACGAGTGCTATGTTTATTTTAGCCCCTCTCTGCTAAAATCGGCTCACGTTGCCGCTAAGTGATCAAGTGGGAGGTGGACCTTTTGCCATCCAAGGAAGAGCTCAAGCTCAAGGTGTTTGACGCCATCGACGCGCGCGCCGACGAGTTGGTCAACCTGTCGCAAACCATCCTCAATAATCCGGAGCCCGGATTCAGGGAAGTGAAGACATCCAATCTGGTATGTACCACCCTTGCGGAAATGGGTCTGCCATTCCGCAGCGGCTTGGGCATGACCGGCGTACGCGCTGATCTCTTGGGCGGTAGTCCTGGACCAACGATGGCTTTGTTGGGCGAACTGGATTCACTCATTGTCAACGAGCATCCTTACGCTGACGCTGCCACAGGCGCTGCACATGCCTGTGGGCACCACTGCCAGATTGGCATGCTGCTGGGGGCGGCTGTGGGGTTGAATCAACCTTCGGTCCTTTCCGAGTTGAGCGGCCGTGTTTCGCTGATTGCGGTACCTGCTGAAGAGTACATCGAGATTGAGTTTAGAGACTCGCTTCGCCGAGAAGGCAAGATCGAATTTCTGGGGGGCAAGCCGGAACTGATCAAACTGGGTGAATTCGACGACGTGGACCTGGCCATGATGGTCCATACTACCAGCACGGTTGAGGAAGGCAAACTGTGCATTAGCGGCACCAATAACGGTACGGTCGCAAAGAAGATCCAGTTTTTGGGAAAGGGTTCCCACGCCGGCGGGTCCCCTCATCTCGGCATCAACGCGCTTAATGCGGCCACCCTGGCTTTGTCTGCCATTCACTACAACCGCGAAACTTTCCGTGATGCTGATACGGTCAGGGTTCATCCAATCATTACCAAGGGCGGGGAGGCCGTGAGCGCGGTTCCCGCCGAAGTGCGAATGGAGACCTTTGTTCGTGGCAAAACCCTTGACGCCATAATGGACGCCAACAGGAAGGTCGACCGCGCCCTGCGAGCCGGGGCCATGGCGGTGGGCGCGGGAGTGAGAATTCAGACCATCCCCGGATATATGCCCCTGGCGCAGAACGGCCAGATGAACGAGATTTTTCGACCGATAGCGGCGCAACTGGTGGGGGACGATGGTGTAGGGCATGTTGCCCACCGAACCGGGTCTACTGACATGGGGGACATCAGCCAGATAATGCCGGCGATACATCCCTATGTGGGGGGCGCCACCGGCCTGGGCCATGGCGCAGACTACGTGGTGCAGGACTACCAACTGGCGGTTATCACGGCTGCCAAGGCCATGGCCGCCACGGTTGTAGACCTGCTGGGAGACGGAGCCAGCGCCGGCAACAAGGTGGTAGCGGAACACCGCCCGGAAATGACCCGATCCGAATACCTGAAATTTATGCGGTCTCTGGCCAGCGAACAGACCTTCGAGGCGGATAACAATGTCGACTAGAGAAGAACTAAAAAGACGGGCTTGTGCCGCCATTGATCGGTACCGGGACGACCTTATCGGGGTGTCCCGCAAAATCCTGGAGAACCCGGAACCCGGTTTCAGCGAGTACAAGACGGCTCAACTCGTGGCGCACAAGTTCGACGAAATGGGTGTCGGCTATCGGAGTGGCCTGGCCATTACCGGTGTTAAGGGACACATAGCAGCCGGCGGTGGAGCAGGACCAAGAGTCGCAGTGATCGGTGAGTTGGACTCGCTCATTGTCAACGACCACCCGCATGCTGATGGGGTGACTGGGGCTGCCCACGCCTGCGGTCATCACTGCCAGATCGGGATGATGCTGGGAGCGGTACGGGGCCTTACTCAACCCGACGTGCTGCCCGAGTTGTCCGGCGAACTGGTTCCCTTCGCTGTGCCTGCCGAGGAATTTATAGAGGTAGCCAGGAGACTGCAGCTTCGTGAAGAAGGTAAGCTGGAGTTTATGGGTGGGAAGCAGGAGCTTATTCGACTTGGTGAATTCGACGACGTGGATATGGCGATGATGTGCCATACCGCCAGCGATATGGGTGATTACAAGTTTGCTGTTGGCGGTACCAGCAATGGCCACGTGGTTAAGTACGTTCAGTTCCTGGGGCGAGGCGCGCATGCCGGCAGCGCTCCCCACATGGGAATCAACGCCCTTAACGCTGCCTCCTTTGCTCTCCAGGCCATACACAATAACCGAGAAGTATTCCGGGGCGAGGATACGGTGCGGGTACACGGAATAATGACCAAGGGTGGGGAGGCGGTCAACGCTGTGCCTGCTGACGTGCGTCTGGAATGGAGGGTGCGTTCTGCCACCCCCAAGGCTGTGGTCCGCAATTCAGCCATAGTTGACCGGTGCTTCAAGGCTGGCGCGCTGGCAGTAGGCGCGCAGGTGAATATAACCAATATTCCTGGCTACTTACCGATGAAGCACGACACCCACCTGCAGGAGTTGTTCCGCCAGAACGCTTCTACTCTGGTGGGCGAGTCTCGTACGCTTGTGATTCCCGGCCGGCGCAACCGGGGCGGTTCGACTGACATGGGCGACTTGAGCCACCTGATCCCCGTCTGCCACCCCTATGCCGCCGGCGCAGTCGGTTCCGGCCATAGTAAGGAATATTTGGTAAGAGATTATGAAACCGCCGTCATCAATCCCGCCAAGATTATGGCCATGGTGGTAATAGACCTGTTAGCCGAGGACGCAAAGAAGGCCAAAGAGGTAATGAGTTCTCACCGGCCAGTTATGAAGAAAGACGCCTACTTGCGGTTCCAGCGGCAACGGGCCGAAGTGATAGAGTTTGACGGCTCCCAGTAGCCCACGGGAAACGGTGAAGATTGCCAAGGGTCGCCCTATGACGGGCGGCCCTTTCTTTGTTTGCCGCGGACCCTAGAACAGGCCCGGCGACTCCCACAGGATTGGCAGGTATTGGGCACAGGCGCCTGAAATCAGGGGAACCGTAAGATTGTCATCGAAGGGCAGGGGAGCAAGTTCAACCAATCCGGCGACTACTGCTGCGGTTACCAGAACCCAGTGGAATTCCAGGACGCCAGTGACCTCCAGGACGCCAACCACAAGAAGAGACGCCGCGACGAACGCCACAGTGCCTACAGGGGACTTTCCCAGAATTCTGGGGCCTGGAGTCGGCCTGCCTATTAAGGCGGCGGCAGGGTCACCGAGGGAAAGAAAGAGCAATACCGCCACCGCAATTTCCTTGTCAAAGATCAGGAACGAAATACAGGCGGCAATCAGGAGGTAGGTAGCCCCGGTAATTCGAGCCTCCTCTTCCTTTTTTAGCAGCAAGCTTAACCAATACAGGAACAAGCGGTTGAGCCAGGGGATTCGGAATCTTATAAGATCCAGCGCCAGGCTAACCGCTGCCATTATCCCTATCAAGAGAGCGGGGAGCGGTTCCGGGAGGAAAAGGGCTACAACCGGGATCGCCGTTCCAACCGCGGCATGAAACAGCCTTCTAGGCCAGGGTGGCCCTTTGCTCACATCTACGGTCAACAATGGGCCTCGCTTCCCAATAACGGCCGATTACTTTTGGAACAACGCCCCCCAGTTTGATCCTGACGAGTCATCTGAGGGTTCAGGAGTCAGCAAGGGTTCTAGAATTCAATAGTCAGCCCGTCGCCGGCCCGCCACCGCAACTCTCGAATCTCTGCGTCCTTCGGCACTTCAAAGATCAGCCAGCCGTCAACGCCGAATCCCTGCTGCAATTCAAAGGCCCTGGTTGAACCATCAACGTAAGTAGCGTTCCAGAGAAAGCAGAGGTCTGCCGGATTCTGGAAGGGGCACCTGGCGACCCTTTGACCAGAGATATTTTCGGGGGCATCAATTTCCTCGGGCCGTTCCTTTACATCAATGGGGAAGTACTTGTCGTGGAAGAAGTCGCGCACTTCGGCGGCCCCCTGATCTATGTCCACAATGGCGCTGGTTGCCTTGTGGTTTTCCACCTTTACCCGAAGCATCAGAAGTTCCTGATCTTCCTCCGTAGGGGTGATTCGATAGTACTTTGGCGCCTCGCCCGTGCGCGGCAGCGTGTAGATTAACTCAGGCTCCCTTTCCATAGCCACTACGCTGAGGTGGAGTGTACGGCCGGTATAGTACTTGCCCAGGGCCGGCGAAACATCGTCGCACGCCATCGCCGCCAATAGTAGGGCCACTAGGGCTACCAAAATCAAGGGCCGAAAGAGTTTTGCGGTTGGTTCGGAAAGCCTGCTCATATCCTCTCTAGAAACCGGTGGTGGTCAATGTGGGCAGCTGCCTCAAGCGTGCTACCAGGTCCTGCAGCACCCCCAGCAAATATTCCACCTCTTCGTCCGTATTGTCCTTGCCCAGTGTGATACGCAGGCTGCTGCGAGCCTGCTCTGCGGTTTGTCCCAGCGCCAGCAAAACGTGGGAAGGTTCAAGCGACCCGGAACTGCACGCGCTGCCGCTGGATGCCGCTATTCCTGCCATGTCCAAACCAAGGAGTATGGATTCTCCTTCTACTCCGTCAAAGGACAGGTTTACATTGTTAGGCAGACGTTCCGAGGGGTGCCCGTTCAGGCTTGCGTCCGGTATGGTCGCGGAAACGTCGCCGATGATCCTGTCCCGCAACAGGGCGCAACGATCGCTGGCCGATTCTCTGCCTGCATCAGCCAGTTCCAAGGCTGCGGTCAGGCCAACAATACCGGCGATATTCTCAGTGCCTGATCTCCTTTCGCGTTCCTGGCCGCCTCCCAGCAAGAGGGGCAGGAAGGGTGTACCCCTTTTGACAAACAGGGCGCCCGTCCCTTTCGGGCCGTAAAACTTGTGACCGGACAAACTCATCATGTCCACGCCAAGGCTGCGAACATTCAGGTCCAGAAACCCTGCTGCCTGTACCGCATCCGTGTGCATGACTATAGTACGGTCCAGTTCCCTACCGCGTTTCTGTACCGCCTGTGAAATCTCCGTTATTGGATTGATCGTGCCAATTTCGTTATTGGCGTACATCAGAGAGACTACCGTGGTTCTTGCGCCCGTGGCATTGTACACCTTCTCCGGGCTAACTGCGCCGAACTGGTCAACTGGCAGGTAAGTGACTTCGTAGCCCAGGTTTTCCAGGTACTGACAGGTGTGCAGCACGGCATGATGTTCTACGCTGGAGGTAATGATGTGGTTTCCGGTTTCGCGCAGGGCTGTAGCGGCCCCAATAATAGCGGCGTTATCGGACTCAGTACCGCCGCTGGTAAATACTACCTCGCTGCTCCGGCAGCCCAACACCTTTGCCACCCTCTCACGGGAGTTGTCCAACGCGTGCCGCGCCTCCTGCCCTACAGTGTGGATGCTGGAGGGGTTCCCATACAGCTGAGTGAAGTAGGGAAGCATGGCCTCCAGTACGCGAGGGTCGGTGGGCGTGGTACCCGCGTGGTCCAGGTAAATGAAGCCCGGAGATGACATAGCAACCTCGGATTTGGCCTGCCCAACATTTTAGCACAGTGACCTTGGGGAAGTGGGTATTGATTTGGCTGCCTGACGAAATCCTTCGCTAGTGGATTCAGGCGCCCTGGCAAACGGCGCGTAAGGCGGTCTACCGCCGAAGCCGACTCGACTTGATAAACTCCACAATCTCGATCCGGTTCAGCAACCCGACAGGCTGACCATCTCTTACCAGGGCTATCACCTGCTCTCCCGTTTCTTCCATTTTCTCCAGGGCATCGAAGACCGGCGTCGCCACATCAATTGTAGGGAAGGATGACAGTGGGATCATCAATTCCGCCAACTTGGCATTTTCGAGCTTCTCACGGCCGACGTAGATAAGCTGTCTGCCTGTCACAACCCCATAAGGGGGCCCATCCACCAGAATACCCGTGTAACCGGTCACAAACAGCGCCATAAGCGCCTCGGGGGACATGGCCGGCAAGTGGCCTGGCAACCTTTGCCAGACACCGGAAAGGGCTTCCTCCACTCGGCGAGACCGGAGAGACTGCCTGGCTGACTCCTGCCGGTAGTTGGACGTCGCGACGTAAAGCAGGAAGCCCCCCACCAGGGCCAGCCAAATGGCCTGGAAGTTCCCCGACATGGCCCAGAATATTCCGCCGGCCACCATGATTAGGCCGATCCCCTGGCCGGCGTGCAGCGCTACCCTGGTAGCCAGCCAATAATTGCCCGTGGCCCCCCAGATGCAGGCGCGGAGTACACGCCCGCCATCCAGGGGAAAGCCAGGCAGCATGTTGAAAACGCCCAGGGAAAGATTAATGGCAAAAAGGGTTACCAGGACGGCATTCAGATGCGAGTTGTACCCTCCAGCCAGATCCCATGCCAGCCAGAGAGCAAATGCCAGGGCCAGGCTGGTCACCGGGCCTACAACGGAGATCAGGAATTCCGTTAAAGGCCTCTCGGCATCGTGCCCCAGCTGGGAAACACCGCCAAAGATGAAGAGAGTAATTCCCTTTACTGGTATGCCCCAGGCCAACGCTACCAGACTGTGAGATAGTTCGTGCAGCAGGACCGACAGGAAAAAGAGCGCCGTGGCAAGCACGGCCACCGCCCATCGTGATTCTGCAGTCCACCTTGGGTACATGTCCTGAAAGTTGGAGGACATGAGGAAGATTACCAGGGCGAAAACGATCAGCCAACTGTAGTTTATACCCAGTGGAATGCCGAAAATCCTGCCTAATCGGATTGACGAATCCATGTCGTTGTAACAATCACCTCAGGTGGAAAAAAGAACAGGACCTTACTCTCATTAAATCATACGATGGTTTGCCCGGCTACAGATGCGGCTAGTCCCGGTTGGTCAAGTTGCATGGCGGAACGACAGTGGGAAGGGAGAGGGGCGCCTCATCCGGCGCAGGGGTTCAGGTTAGACTCGCAGAAACAGGCGAATTTCGGGATGCCGCAGTCAGGCCAATTATCTTGTAGATCAATTTGGCGGCAATGTAAGAACATGCAGGAGGACCATCGCGGGGAGACAGTTCATTCACATCGAAGCCCACGATTCGGCGGGTTGCGGCCACGCGAGCCAGCAGGGCCATTACGTCGCTCCAGAACATACCGCCCGGTTCAGGGGTACCCACGGCTGCCATCAGGGAAGGGTCCATAACGTCCAGGTCCAGGCTTATGTAAACTTCCTGGTTCAGGCTCGCAACTACCCGTTCCGCAAATACATTTGCCTGTTCGCCGGCAGTAGGGGGCCAGCCGAATACGGGGATAGACTTTTCCTTGAGATAGTCCCTTTCGTCGGGGGCCATAGTGCGCACGCCGGCCAGGGTAACAGGGCACCTTTCGGTTAAGCGGCGTGCACCCGACGCATGGCCCCAGGAAGTGCCCAGGTACTCGTCCTTCAGGTCCGCATGGGCATCCAGATATAGCACTGACATTTGGGGATATTGCGCCAGGTGGGCCAGGGCCGATCCTATGCAGACGGAGTGGTCTCCACCAATTACGCCCAACAGGCGGTTAGGAGAAAGGTACTGCTCAACTGCCTGCCTGACCCTTTCCGTCATTTTCTTGGGGTCGCCCGTGTGTGGTTCCAGGGCGGGGGTGGTATAAATGCCTACCTGCGATACATCCTGGTCCAGTTCCCAGTCGTAATCTTCCAGCGCATAGGAGGCTTCTATTATTGCCGCAGGGCCCAGGCGGGCGCCGCTGCGAACGGAAGTGGTGCTGTCGCATGGCACGGGGATAAGCACGGCCCCGGCAGTTGAAAGGTCGCTTTGATGCGGTGGCAAAGCCAAAAAATTAGCCGGGATCCAGGGCAAAGCGCTGTCCTTTCTCCCAGCCATATTCTGTAAAACTCTCTTATGACCGCAGGGCCGAACGCTGTTCCTGGGTTTCGCTGAGTCCCTGGTCTTTGTTCAGCCATTCCAGGCCTCGGTCCAGCAACCAGGTTTTGACTTCGGTCAAGTCAAAGAGATCTTTGGCATCCCGCGTGGCCTGATCGTTGTCGAAAGACTTGCAGGAAAAGATATCGATATTGACGTAGTTCCGGTAAGGGAAGGTATGGATGCTGATATGGCTCTCCGCAATGATCACAAATCCCGATACTCCGGCGTCCTCGATCTTGGGACCATTGTATTCCAGCACATTGGGCTCAGTTATCCTGGTCATACCGAGGTTGTCAGGATAGTGTGTCAAGAAGTTCCTTACCAGTTCTACGTCCCACATTTTTCCGGTGTCGCCGGCGTATCCGTCAATAACCAGGTGCATTTTTCCTGTCTTTCGCCTCCGGTAGCTAAAAATCAAGCGGGGGACACTTCTGTCCCCCGGTCTATGTCTTGGCAAACAGCGAACTATAGAATATCATCACTAATGCTTTTCTTCAACGCTGTAGATTGGGAGCGAACAGGGGATTCGGGGGAGCCTGATTCACGATTGGCCGCTTGATGGCAAGGCTGTCCTTTCACCCTTAGCGATATGGAAGACCAAAACACCAACGATATTATGATCCAGGCCACGGATCTTACTCACTTCTATGGGCCGCAGCCCGCCATTGAAGAGGTGAACTTTGGCGTAAAGCGTGGCGAGATTCTCGGGTTCCTGGGCCCCAACGGGGCGGGCAAGACTACAACCATGCGGATTTTGACGGGGTTTATGCCGCCCACCGAAGGCAAAGTAACCCTTGCAGGCTACGATGTGGTTGAGCAATCCCTGGAGATCCGCAAACGCATTGGATACCTTCCTGAAACGGTGCCGCTGCACACAGAGATGCAGGTAACCAATTATCTGAAATACATGGGAACCCTGCGTGCCATGCCAAGCCGGCAGATTAAGCGTCGGGTGGGCGAAGTGATTGATGTTTGCCGGCTGCAGGACTATCACAAGACGATAATTGGCAAGCTGTCCAAGGGCTTCCGGCAAAGGGTAGGAATTGCTCAGGCCATACTTCACGAACCCGAAGTGCTGGTACTGGACGAGCCAACCATTGGCATTGACCCCATTCAGGTGGTGGAGACCAGGCGTCTGATCCAGGAATTGGGCCGAGAACAAACGGTTGTGTTGAGCAGTCATATACTCCCCGAAGTGAATATGATCTGCGAAAGGGTACTCATCATTCACGAAGGGCACATTGTGGCCGAAGACACTCCCGGCAACCTGGCACAAAGGCTTCAGGGTGTGGACCAGCTTCAGGTGGAGGTTGGCGGCCCGGCGCAGGAGGTCCTGTCAACGCTGCGCCGTGTTCCAGGGGTAACTGAAGTGACCCAGCGTTACAACCAGGGCCGCAACGTCTTCGTTGTCCAGGTGCAGCAGGGCCGTGACCTGCGGGACGAGATTTCGCGAGCTATCGTTAGCAATGGCTGGAGCCTGCTGAGCATGCAGTTGGTTAGCATGAGCCTGGAGGACATATTCCTGAGGCTAACTACCCACGAGGAGCTGTAAAATGCGCACAATCCAGGCGGTGGCCTGGAAGGAGATTCAAGTCTATTTCGGCACGCCCACTGCGTACATAGTTGGCATGATTTTCCTGGCGCTTACCGGGATTGTGTTTGCCTTTGGAGTGGTGCCCAGCGAGAACAATCCCTTCCCAGAAGCCACTTTGGATACCTTCTTCACCTGGACTTCCCTCTTCCTGATTTTCCTTCCTCCGGCTCTGACCATGCGTCTCCTGGCGGAGGAGCAAAAGCTTGGAACTATTGAGTTGCTGCTGACTTCGCCGGTCAGGGACTGGGAGATAATCCTGGGGAAGTACCTGGCCAGCTTTGCTTTCCTGCTGGCGATGCTTGCTCTGACTCTTTACTACCCGCTACTCCTCTACATCTTCGCCGAACCCGACCCGGGGCCTCTCTATGCAGGTTATCTCGGGCTGATTCTGTACGGCGCCGCGGCCCTGGCAATCGGGACGCTGACATCTACCATTACCAGCAACCAGATAGTCGCGCTGATCGTAGGTATTGGTGTGATTGGGGCCTTGTATGTCGTCCATTTCAGTACCGACATAGTAGGAGGGCTGGCTTCTGTACTGATCAGTGAAATCGGGTTCCAGTCCCACTACGAGGACTTTGGCCGGGGAGTAATCGACACAAAGCACGTGGTGTATTTTCTTAGTGTGACCGCAGTTTTTTTGTTCCTGGCGATCAGGGCCCTGGAATTCCGACGATGGAGATAGAATGAGCGAACAACCGACAGATGCCGGAGGGGACTGGCGTCGACGAAGGCAGCGCGGCCGTGAATCCCGCCCGGCGGAATCCGAATCACCGGACCTGCAAGCTGTTGACGACGAAGAATCGGGTGAGGAAGAGCTCAGGTCCAGGACCTTGTTCAGCTTCCTGGAGCCTTCGCTCAATTCAATAGGTTCCTTCGGCGCCCCACTGGTTATTGCTGGAATAGTGGCAATCGTGGCAGGGGCCGTTTTGGTGGCCTTCGTCAGCTCCATGCGCCTTTATGGCTACATCAGCCTTGGATTCGGCGTGGCGCTGCTTGTCCTTGTTGGCCTCATATCCCTTAGCTCCGTGGTGGCTGCCTTTATTAGCCGTACCGGACGCTACGGCGTCAACTCGTTGATTATGTTAGCCGCATTCCTGGGCATTGTAATCGTGGCTAATGCAGTCTCATTCGGCAATAACGCCAGGGTAGACGTTACCGCGACTAACCAGTACAGCCTGGCCGAGCGCACCGAGCAACTATTGGACAACCTGGGCCAGGACATAGAGATAATCGCCTTTTACAAGGGCGAGGTCTCCCTGGGTCCCCAGGGAAATCCAGACGCGGCCTACCAATTGCTGAATAGAGAAGCCAAGGTAGTTGAAACCTTTCGCGAGTTCAGGGCGGCGCGCCCCACCAGGATCGAGACCTCCCTGGTTGATCCGGACGTTAATCCCCAACGGGTAAATCAATATTTTGGTACAACTCCAATTGCCTTCGTGAACGAGTCCATTGTGGTGAAGCTGAAGGACGGAGACGCGCAGAACGTTATTCAGCCGAGGGATGCCAGCTACAGTCACCTGGAGCAAGACCTGGTGACCAGCATTCTGTTGGTGACTGGACAGGAACAGAAGGCCGTCTATTTCCTCTCAGGGCACGGTGAGAGAAGTGTCAACAACACAGGCGCCGACGGTTATGGTGAAGTCCGCGCGGGTCTGGAGCGGGACAACTACAGGGTGGCGTCCCTTCGCTGGGCCAGCAACGAGCAGGATGTGAGTGTCCCCGATGATGCGGCTGTCCTGGTCATCGCTCGACCTACCAATGAGTTGCCCGAAGCCCATGCCGAGGTGCTGCACCTGTATCTGCAGGGCAAGAATCCGGACGGCACCGACCGTCAGCAGGCGGGCAGGCTTATCTTCCTGGGAGAACCCGATACCCCAGACAGCTTCCGAGAATTGATAGCGCTCTGGGGTGTGATCCTCCGGAATGGGTACATATACGATGAGGAGGGTTCACTGCTAGACAGCCCCGAGAATCTTCAGTTCACGGTATTTGACGATACCAATATGCCGCCCCAGCTATCCTTCTTCATCAGCCAGCAGATTTCGGACGCCAGGAGTTACCAGGAGCTTTGGAAGGCCCTGCTGGGGATTACTGCGCCCAAGGGGAGGGCCCTGGGCCAGGTAACCATGCCTGGCACCACCGCGCTGGACATTCGGCATGACGGTAATCCCCAGCGGCAGGTCGTACCTCTGGCAATCAGCTCCCAGTCCAGCTACCTGATTGATGACCTGGACCGAGAGGAAGTAAGAAAGGGAGATTCGGAGATTCAGGAAGGCTCGGGAAATAATGGGGGAATCGCTGATCCCCAGGGTCCCTTCCCATTGATGGTGTTCCACCGCAGCCCCGGCGCGCTGCGGGATGATGCCGCGGCTGGCCCTGCTGGCCTGGCTGAGAATCAGATTTCCCAGATGTTCGTGATCGGTGACTCCGACTTTCTGGCCAACAGCTTTTATGAACGGGGCGGAGGAGCGGACCTATTCCTTAATTCGGTAAACTACCTGGTGGGTGACCATTCCCTGGTTTCGCTGCGGCCCAAGGTTCTGACCGTAAGAGAGTTCAACGTGGACCGGAACCAGGAGAACTTTGTGAAATTCACATCCTGGTTGCTCTTGCCCGGGTTGATGGGTCTGATGGCCGCGATGGTGTGGTGGGTGCGCCGCTAAACTTGGGGGCGTGCTCATCACCAGGGACCTGTTCGGAAGCCTCCATGGCCAGGCCACAGGCTGATAGAAGCCCAGCCATTGTCTTATTACGACTCAATAAAGTCCTTGCGAATTACTTCCGGTTCCAGCAGCGGGTTAACATTCGATGAACATACGGCTCACCATACTCCTGATAATCGTACTCCTTCTCTTCGGTGGAACATTTGCCGGCGTTATCTTGACGAGGGACCCTGAACCTCGGCAGGAGCAGGCGTGGCTTTGGCGGGTGGACGATAACTCCCTGGTTAACATACTGGTAACCTACGAGGGAGAAACTATCGAATACCGCAAGAAAGAAGGTGGCGTCCGCTGGTTTATCGTGGAGGAAGACCGTGAGCGCCAGGTGTACCAGGACAAGTGGAGCGGTACTCCATTGTTGCTAAGCGGCCCCCGGGTGAATCGTACTCTGGCCGACGAGATGGACAATCCTGCCCAGTACGGCCTGGATCCGCCCATAACTGTCGTGCGGCTTACTGAAAGAACAGGAAGACAATATGAGGCCCACCTGGGAATAGAAACCCCCGATGGTCAGAATCAGTACGCCCGGTTGGTGGGTTCCCCAAAGCTCTTCAGTGTTCCCCAGATCTGGGCGAGGGTGGTTAACAGGCTGGTTTTTCAGCCACCCTATCCCCGCCTCTATGACACCGACATTGAGGACCGGGAGCTATTGAATGTCGGCAAGCAAGACGTCATTTATTTTGAAGTTACCGTAGACGGGGAACAGGTCATTTATGGCGCAGACCTGGATGACAACTGGTTCATCATCGAAGTGGATGAAGCCACCGGCGAGGACAGGGAAATTGCCATCCCTGCCGACGTGTGGACGGATGCAGACTTGCTGCTCGAGAATCCCGAGGTTATTGATACGGTTTCGGAAGACCTGAGAGATCCCGAAAACTACGGCCTGGACCCCGCCGGGACCAGCGTTTGGCTGGCTACGGCTGCTGAGAGAACCCACGAATTCTACATTGGCGACCCCACGCCGGACGGGCAACATCGGTACGCGGTAACTTCAGGGCAAGCTGAGCTGTTCACCGTTCCGGCCGATTGGGCTGACTCTATAGAAAAGCTGGCTACCGAACCTCTGGTCTCCACAGATGAAGGAACATAGGTCAGAGCGAAAACCTTCTTCAACGGAGCCAATTGTCCGGCGCCTTGTTTTCCTGGCAAACTGCCTGAGGAGGACAAACCTTGAAGGCTGAAATCCTTTCCATTGGCACGGAATTGCTGATGGGCGAACTGACAGACACTAACGGTTCATGGATAGCCACCCAACTGCCGCCCCTTGGAATTCAACTCCAGAGAATCTCTATAGTTGGGGACGACCTGACTGCCCTGACCGAGGCTTTTGATCGGGGATTGCAGCGATCGGACTTCATCTTCACCACCGGCGGATTGGGTCCAACCCAGGATGATCTCACTCGGGAAGGCGTGGCTGCCGCCCTGGGAGAAACTCCCGTCGTCCAAAAGGAAGTAGTTGAAGGCCTGGAACGTTATTTCGCCGGCAGAGGGATGGCAATGCCCGCCCATAACATCAAGCAAGCCCACCTCATTCCCTCTGCCCAGTTCGTCCGCAATCGGAATGGCACCGCCCCTGGCTGGTGGGTAGAATGCCGTGGCAAGATTATTGTCTGCATGCCCGGGCCCCCAGGGGAAATGCAGCCCATCTGGCACGAGGAAATTGCGCCACGACTCAGGGAACTGGTGGACGACGAAGTAACCATTACCAGGAACATCAAGACTCTGGGAATGTCAGAGGCTGCGATAGACGAAGAAATTGCCGAGTTTTTTGGCAAAGAAAATCCCTACTTGGGGATTTACTCCAAGGCAGACGGAATACACCTCAGGATAATAGCCCGCGCCAGGGACGAAGACGTAGCAAGGCAGATGATCAAGCCAGTGGAAGCTGCCATAACCGAGCGGTTGGGTCCATACATTTGGGGATACGATGCCGATACTCCTGAGCAAGCAGCGGGACAGGCTTTGAGCGAGTTTGGATTGACCTTGGCGACTATGGAATCCTGCAGCGGTGGCTTTCTCGCCAACAGCATTACTGACATTCCGTATAGCTCCACGTATTACAAGGGAGGCACTATAGCCCTCGACTCGGAAATGCTGATGGCCAGCGGTGTTCCAACCCACGTTCTGGAAGAACACGGCATGGTGAGCGCGGAGACGACCAAGGCCATGGCCTTGGCCGCCCGGGACAGAATGGCCGCAGATTACGCCATTGCAATCTCCGGCGTCATTGGCCCGGAACCGGTGGAAGGCCAGCCTCCTGGGCAAGTGTTCGTGGCAATTGTGGGCCGCAAGGTCACCCGAGAGTTGCAGTTTCGTGCTCCACCGCGCCGTATCGTAATTAAGCGAAGGGTAGCAAACACCGCCCTGACTGAATTGCGTAAGCTGATTGTGATGGAAAACAGTAGCCAGGGGCTTTCGTCAGAATAAAGGTCAAAGTCTCCCAGCGTCCTGTTTCGTCGTTCCCGCGCCGGCACGTCCGCCCCAGGCGGGAAGGCGGGAACCTCGACGGGCTGGGACAATCCGCTCCAGGCGGATGCCGGTACAACAAGGAGACGGCGCATTTGACGACACCCCTCAGTCTGGAGAGACAGGCCAATACTATCAGGGTTGCGCAAAAAAGTGCGGGGCAGGCGATAAGCCTGCCCCGATTTCGGCAATCTGATTCTCAGCCGGAATCCTATGCGGTCAGCTGTCGATAGAGCATCGGCAACCTTTCCGGCAGCGCCCAGATGTCGCCCAGCACCTCGTAACCCATGTCCCCGCACATTTCCTGCAGGTAATCGTGCCCAGCCTTGTCCACCGTAAGGCAGAAGGGGGTAATGTCTTTCCGCTTGGCTTCCAGCAGGGCCATGTGGGTGTCGTGGACCGCGTATTCCTTCTCCACGCCTTCCCTGCTGTACCCGCGGTCCTGGGGCCGGCCGTCACTAATCAGAAACATGATCTTGGTCGGCGAGTCCTGGTTTTCCAGCTTGGTTATGGCGTGGCGAATGGCGCTGCCCATGCGGGTGGCGTGAAGCGGTGTTATCTTGTCGATGCGCCGCTTGATGCGTTCGCTGAAGTTCTCCTCAATGTCCTTGATTACGTAGAATTCTACGTTTTCGCGGCCATAGCCGGAGAAACCGTAAATGCCATAGTTATCGCCGATAGACTCCAGGGCGTGGATCAGCAGCGCGGTGCTTTCCTTTTCCAAGTCTATGATGCGCTTATAGTGGCGGCGCACCAGGCCTTCCCGCCGGCGGCGGAGCCAGACCATGTATTCCACGGGGTCGTCAGGGGCATCCCGGTCGTCCACTGTGTGGCGGCCTTCGTCGATAGCCTCGGCGGTGGAAGCGCTCATGTCCAGCAGGAATACTACCGACACGTTCCGCTCAATCTTGTTGCGGCGCCAGTAAATCTTCTCGTCGGGCGGCACCTTCATCCGGATATCGGCGGCCGCCTCAAGCGCTGCGTTGAGATCAATATCCTCGCCGTCAACCATTCGGTAAATCTTCCGGAAAGTCTCGGGCATAATCAACTCGAACTGCCGCTTGATGTGGCTCAGCAGTGTCGAGTAGTTCTTCAGGGAGTCGTTGTAGAAGTTGGTGTCTCCCTCGTCCAGCGACTTCTCCTTGACCACGCACCAGCGCGGCTTGTAATCGTTGGCTCGGAAATCCCACTCGTCGTAAACGTAGGTTTTCGGTTCCCGGGCTTCCAACTCTCCGCCCTGGTCGTCGTCGTGGAGCAGGGGCCCGTAGCCCTGACCAGGCTGGGAGTTGGGAGGCGGGACACCGGCCTCCTTCATAATGTTCTGGGCAAAGGTGCTGGTACTGTTGTTTATGTCACCCTGCTCTGCGTCCAACTCCAGCTCGGCGCTGTCCTGCAAAAGCTGTTCAAGCATTTCCTGGGACAGGGGCTCCCCCTCCCCCTGCTGGTTCTGGTCCATCTGCAGCTTGGTAAGCAGTTGAACCATCTCGGGCTTGAAATCGCCGCGGTAGTCAACCGGTTCCGGCGAGTCATACGGGTCACCCTCACCAGCGTCTCCGGAAGAGTCTTGGGAAGCCTGGAGTTTGTCCAGCATGGATTGAAACTCCTCTTCCGAGAAATCACCGGGTTCTTCCATGTCCTCGGGTTCCCACTGGTCTTCAGGTTGAGTCTCGTTCTGCAGACGGGAGATGATTTCGTAGGCCCGCAGGGTTGCCTCCGCCGTGTCTTCCACGTTGGCGGCGACGTTACGCAGCACATAGAGAATCTGGGCCAGCATAGTGGCCTCTTCCCTAAAGTCCACGGGAATTGGCAGGTTATTGAACTGGTCCAGGCTCATTCGAATCAATAATTCGATCAAGGCTTCCTGAAGGGGGAGGTCTTCCACCTCAGGCCTGGTGGCCAGCGCTTCGGCCTGAACGTCTATGGCGGCCTGGCGAATGCCCGGGTACTCTGCCTTGATCCGGTAATCCAGGCGCACGTCTTCAAGAACGGTGAACAGGTCGAAGGCCAGGCGGCGATCATCGAACAGGCTGAGGAATCGGCCAATATCGGTGTAGGCGCGCATCTGGCCATCGGGTTCCAGGTCCCCCACCAGAACGTCGTCGCTGATCTGCTGGGCACCCCTTTCCCGCTCCAGGCTGTAGCGGCGCTCCTCTTCGAAGAGAAGGGCCGGCCGGCTGAAATCGTAGGCGAAGCTACCAAACTCCAGGTGTGCGACCTGGTGGGTAGCTACGACCTTGAACCAGGAGAAGTTCTGCTCCTTGTTCTGGTAGTGGTCCACCACCGGCGGAAGAAAAACCTTGGTGCCGTCGGTAGTAGCGGTATCCTGGTCCACCCAGCCGATGTTTCGGCGAACAAGTTCCTGGGTGCTCAACGCTTCAATGGGAGAGCCGGACAGGGCGCGGCAATAGAGACGCACCACGCCTTTTACACGATCAAGCTCCAGACTGGATGAAAGGGTTTCCAGCAGGGACTCGGATGTGTTGGATTCCACTTTGAAGAAGGCGATGCCGCTTTCAGGATTGTCTTTGAGCAGCTGGACGCCGTGGTGGAACCAGGTATCCAACTGGTTCAGGGTAACCCGGTGGGTTACGCTGTCAAGGCTCTTCAAAAAGCATGGAACCGCTTCGGGGGTTACGGCCAGCAGACCTTCGCAAAGGTCCAGAATGTGGGCCTGAGACCCGGTGGGTATCTGACTGAGAGCCTGGCTGCCATCGGTCAGGAAACGCGCGGTATCCCGAATCCCGACTTTGGTCAGGCGCTCTCCCAGTTTCAAAAATCGACTGGTCTGGCCCTCGTCAACCTGCTGAAGGGCCTTGGGCGCCACCTCGAAGCAACTCTTGACCTCGCGCCAGTTACCATCGGACAGAGCGCGGCACATGGCCAGGAAAGCTTCCCGTTCTCGACCCATTGCCGGCAAAACGTCCTTCCCCAGGGTCAGGCATTCCACTGCAATGTCGTAGGACTTATAGGAAAGGGCCTCAACCAGGGAGGCGAATACCTCAACGTCCCAGAAGGGCAGGCTGCGAATCAAGTCGGGGCTGACCTCGAAGAAGCGGCTGGACAGGGTACTGGACTTCCAGGTGCCCTTGTAGAGGCTGCGGCCAAGGCCTGCCCACCGGGGAATGTACTGTGGGCGCAGGTTGGAAACTATGGACGGGCTGGCCTTGAAGAAAGAGACGGCCAAGGCCGGGGAATCCTGGGACAAGTAGGTCCCGCACCTGGCCCACTGCATGAATGAAGGGAAAGCCAGGGAACGGGCCACCAGGGGGCAGACCCGGTAGTATTCCACCGCCGATTCCCAGGAACGGACGGTCTGGGCAGCGATGGCGGAGCCCTCCTTGGCCCACAGGAGGAGTTCTTCGGAAGAAAATGACGATTCCATAGCCTCAAGGGCTTCACGGTAGGCATCGAGTACCGCAGGGGGGAATTTAGCCAGTTCGGTTTCCAGTTCATTAAAGGGAGCGTTGCTCAAGACGTCAGCCCCTCCTTTTTCAAAGGCTCTTCCATTATGTCCAGGAACTGTTGCAGAATCTTGGCGGTGGCGCCGAACACCACGTGCTCTTGATGGACATAGGAATAGACCGTGTTTAGTCCCTCACCATTCCAGCGGGTTTCCCACCGGACATTTTCCGGGTTATACAGGCTCAGGATGGGAACTTCCAGGACTTCGGCGATTTCCAGGTCGCTGGGTTGAAAGGGATAGGAAGGGGGAATCTCGCCCACGAAAACCCTGACCCCAAACCCGCTTCGGGTTATCGCATCGTCAAGTTCCCCCAGAATGGACACATCCGAGGGTCTTATTCCCATCTCTTCGTCGGCTTCCCGCAGGGCGGTTGCAAGGAAATCATCGTCTTCCGGATCCCTGGCCCCGCCGGGAAAGGAAATCTCCCCCTTGTGATGCTCAACCAGTTCAGAGCGCTTGTTAAGCAGAACACAGTATTCCCCATCCTTGGGATACAGGGTGATCAAAACGGCAGCAGGCATCAAGCTGTCGTCGGTCAAACTCCACTTGGACCGCCGCGCCAATGCCTGCTTGACCAGGTCGGGGATGGATGCGCCCATGGCAACCTACTACTCGAAGATGGAAGAAACCACCTCTTCAACGCTGCGTTGCAGTTCGGCCTCATCGGTAAGAGTCCAGACTATGGCGACCTGGCAGGCGCGGCGCGCGGGAATGCCTTCTCGCATTAACCGCCCTGCGTAAATCAAGAGACGGGTGCTGGCGCCCTCCGCAAGCCCATGGTCGCGGAGATTCCGTACCTTTTCGCCCAACTTGGCCAGGGCATTGGCCTGCTCTTCCGTGCAACCGCTTTCCTTTCGCACAATCTCCGCCTCAATCTCCGCCGGAGGATAGTCAAACTCCACGGAAATGAAACGCTGTCGAGTGCTGTGCTTAAGGTCTTTCAGCGCGCTCTGGTAGTGGGGATTATAAGAAATGCAAAGAAGGAATCGGTCGTCGGCTTCGATTATCTGCCCCGTCTTTTCCACCGGCAATATCCGGCGGTGGTCCGTCAGGGGGTGAATCAGCACCGTAGTGTCCTTTCGGGCCTCTACCACTTCGTCCAGGTAGAGAATTGCGCCAGCCTTAACTGCCCTCGTCATGGGGCCATCAATCCACCGGGTTCCTTCCGAGTCCAGGAGATACCGCCCCACCAGGTCGCTGGCCGTAAGGTCTTCGTGGCAGGCGATGGTGACCAGGGGTACGCGGACTTCGCCTTCCCGCAAATCCTGGGCAGGCCGCCCGCCATCCATGGGCCGGACCACCGTCATCGGTCGTCCAAGTTTCCACGCCATGTATTCCACAAAACGGGTCTTGCCACAACCCGTGGGTCCTTTCAACAGCACCGGAATGTGCTGGTTATAGGCGGCCGTAAAAAGTTCCAGTTCATCGCCCACTGGGCGGTAATAGGGCTCGCTGCGAACCAGGAACTCTTCGATGGCATATTCCTTGTATTGGGGTTCATTCTGTTCGGACTCAACCGCTTCTACCATTATTTTCGTTCAATCCTTCCTTCGACTCTGCGTTTCCAAACTTCCCGGACCGCAGTTTCCAGGTCTTCCAGTTCTCCATCATTCAGGATGACTTCACTAGCCCGGCGTGCTCGTTCCTCGGACGACATCTGAGAGGCGATTCGCTTGCGAATCTCCTCTGGAGCGAAACCGTTCCGTTGTTGAAGCCTGGCTACCACCACATCAACTGCGGACTCGGTGGTCCAGACTTCGCCGACCAGGGCATCCCATCCGGCCTCAAACAGCACCGCGGCCTCGACCACCGCTACTTTCGCACCCTGTTTTTCCAGTATCCCAAGCTTCTCCCTGACGATGGAAGCCATCCGGGGATGCATTATTCCGTTCAGTGTCGCTAACTTGTCGGGATCGGCAAATACTATGCTTCCCAACTTGCGACGGTCGATTTCGCCTGTTTCCTGGAGAATACCATCGCCGAAAGCGTTGACCACTTCCTTCCAGGCCTCGGAATGGGGAGTATAGGCCTCGTGTCCAACCTGGTCCGCGTTAATGACCGTTGCTCCCAGTTGCTCAAGCAGGCTGGATACTTCGGTCTTACCGGTGCCAATTCCGCCGGTCAGGCCAATGACTAACATTCAGGCCCCACTTTCGAAAACACTCCGGCAATTCTAACAAGGGGGTAACTATGGGTCAACCTTGGAAAACTAACTCTAAGCAAGGAGACCTTGGGGGAACATCAGCGCGGTGGAGAGATGAACCTCTGATATTGCCCGTCTAAAGGATGTTCTCTCTTATAAAATTCCAGTGGAATTGCGGCGTATGTGTCGACGATCTCCCACCCAAGACAAGACAATTATTGGGAGAACCTGGCTAAAGAAGGAAAGCGGAATCACAGCTCAATTCTCAATTCTCCCCAGCGCTCAAGGTAGGACCGCTGGAGTTGGCGGAATTTCTCCTGGTAATCGTCGGTGTGGATGGGACTGGTGGTCATTATTACCGCATCCTCCCGGTTGTCCGAGTAGTAGTTCTTGCGGATTCCGACCTCCTTGAATCCATACTTCTCATACAGGCGTTGGGCTATGAAATTGGAGACCCTGGCCTCCAGGGTAAGCACCGATGAACCATGTTCTATGGCGACTCGCACCGACCCGATGAGCAATAGTTCGCCGATTCCATTGCCCCTTAACTCTTCGCGTACGGCTATCTCGGTTATATGGGTCTCGTTGCCCTGAAACCAGAGGCCAACGTAACCGGCAATGTCTCGCGGCGACGGGTCGGCGTCAGGTTGCCGGCCAACCATCCCTATTACTCCCTTGACCATGCGGCCCCATAGCGATACGTCCGCCGCTTCACTGCCCGATTGTGGCCCGTCAGGGGGAGCCTGATCCGGTTCAGGGTCTAAAGCATCCGGTTGGTGCGCCACCAGGTACCGGGCGTACTTGTTGTTCAAATCGCGCTTCAGCGAAGCTCCCATGAACAGGGGGGCGAAAGCCTCGCGCTCTATCTCCAGCACCTGGTCGATGTCTGTGGCTGTCATCCTTCGGAGTTCTACGTCCATCTTTGCAACTGACCTTTCCACCTAAATGGCACGTAATCCTGAACCTTAGGTCTGCCGAATTGTAGCATAGGAACCTGTGATTGCAATTGGTGCGGACAGCTTCATAGCGGGCCAAAAGAGGCGGATTGTTCTCCCGACAGGTGCTGGGAGGGCGACTCTGCGGCGCTTGCATTTGGGTAGCCGGACTCTACTCTTTCCCATGCAGTCAGGATGAAGGTGGGATGGTCACCTTGCCGTATATGCCGTCGTACCCCGGCTCGACATGAATGTCGCCTCCCCTGACCTGGACAATTGCCGACGCCAGGGCGCTGTTACCGGCGGCTGCCAGTTCCGATTCAGTTGCCCAGAGCAGGGCGCAAAGCTCGGAACCTGTGGCGGAAACAATGTCGGAGTAAAGGCGCAGCACGCCCTTGGTGTTCGGGCCGCGACCCGTAACAGCTGAGATTATGTCTATGAGAGGAACGGTTCGCACGAAGGGGGGACGGCCACTCAGGGAAGCAACTGAGTTGGAAGGAATTGGCAGAGGGCGGTGCCATTCGGCCGCCGGCGCCTTACCGGTGTTCGGGTTGCCGTGGACGGAAGCCAGGTCAAGGGTTCGGTGGAGTACGCCCAGAGTCAGCGTTCGGCCACATATCGGGCAGGCATCTCCCTGTCTAAGGGTCTGTTCGGGGTGCCAACTGACGCCACACTTGCGGTGGCCATCGAAGTGGTACTTGCCCTCTTCCGGGTGCATCTCCACGGTGTATTCGACGCCATCGGGCTTCAGACCCTGCTGAAGGCCCTGGAAGGTCGGTTCACCAGAGAAGACGGTCAACTCGCGGCCCAGTCGGGGCAGGGAATGGGCATCGGAGAAGGAGACGATGGCCTTGTCCGCCAGGTCGGGTACCTGCCAGTTCATCTGGGGGTCGCTGGATAGGCCGGTCTCTATGGCAGGGACGTGGTGAACCATATCGCGGAAGGCTTCGGAAAGGCTGTCGAAGCCGGACCTGGAGCCGAACACGCCGTACCAGGGCGTCCAGACGTGAGCGGGTACAACCAGGCACTCGGGGCTGGTTTCCAGGGTCAGCTCGACCGTGTCCCTAGCGGAGAGGGCCAGGGTGGGCCGGCCGTCGGACTGGAGGTTGCCGTACTCGGCGTACCTGGCGGTTAGAGCCTCGGCTGTGTCCATGTCGGGAGCGTAGATGAGCAGGTGGACCCTTCGGCCTCGGCCATCCTGCTTGAAAACGCAGCTGACCTCGGTGCCCAGGATGAAGTTGACGCCGGCATACTGGTAGGAGCCGTCGGGGCCTTCGGTGAGGCTTTCCTTCAGCTGCCTGAACCAGTCGGGATGGGTGAAGTCGGCGGTGGCAAGGAGTTGTATGCCCTTGAACTTGGCCCAGGCCGCCAGGCCGTCCAGGGTGAGGGCTGAACTGGTGGCGTAGGCGTAGGCGGAGTGGAGGTGAAGGTCGGCTACGAAGGACATGCGTCAGTCTAGCACAGCCGGGGCACGCGAACGGGCCGGGCGAAGGGCTGCACAGCCGGGCCAGCAGCAAGGGCCGGGACCGCCGGTCGAGGAGCGCTGGGCATCGGTCTAGGAAGGAAGGGCCAACAGTAGCTCGCCCGTCTTGCCGGGTACGTGGAGGGGAGCCTGGTGGCAGGAATCCAGGTGCTGAATATCCACATTGGGTATTAACCTGGCCATGGCCACCTGGAGGGTGGGCGAAAGCAATCGGTCCTGATCCAGAATGACGTAGGTGACCGGACAGGGCAGGTCGGGGAAGGCCAGGTCAACCCGGGTTTTCATCAGCCTGGTGGGCAGGGGGCCAAAGTAGCCCAGGGCGCGGTTGATTTCCCTGGGTTCCATGCCGTTGCACAGGTACCTGGAGATTACGGAAGGGGTCAGTTTGACGTCTTTGCCCAACATGCTGCTCAAGCTTGTTCCGGGAGAGAAGCGGTTCCGGACGGCGCCGGGCATACGGGAAAGAGGAGTCTTGTTGCTCTCGGGGACAACGCCGGCAATCATCGCCAGCCTCTTGGGGGGATCGGGCAGCAGGGGGGCCGCCTGGGCAGCGATCATTCCGCCGACGCCGTGGCCCACCAGGACCAGGTCCTTCATCCCACGGCGTTCAACGGCCCGGGCGATGGCCTGGACACACTCGTCAAGGCGGACATCTGCCGTATCGCCCTCCTCGTCGTCGCCGTGGCCGGGCAGATTGAGAATGTAAAACTGGCTGGAGTAGCGAGGGGTATAAAGCCTGGGGGGATGGTCGGTGGGCGCGGTAACGCTTCCCCAGACTTTGTTCCAGAACCAGGCCCCCTGGCCCACGTCGTGCACTATCAGAAAGTCGGTCATTCGAGTGTAGTATTCTCCAGGGAAGGGTTAACGGCCAAACAGGGCAGGTGGAACTCCCGTGACCCCGTTGACCAGTTCTACAGTCAACCGCCCGCTTCGGGCGCCTCTTAACCCAGGGACTTGAGCAGCCCGTCCAGGAACCGGTCTTCCTGCTCAGGCAGCACGGTACGGGGGTCCAGCAGGACCCGGTCATCTTCAATGCGGCCGATGACGGGCGGGTCGGCGGCACGCAAACGCTGCATCAAACCTTCCGGCCCACCCGGGGTGGAACCGCAGTCCAGGGAAAGGACCCTGGTGGGCAGGGTTTCACCGGGGAGGCTTCCACCGCCGATGGCGGACCGGCTGGCGACAACCCTGGAGCCGGCGATGCCCCGGTCGGAAACCGCCTTTTTCCAGGTCTCGGCCCGTTCCTCAAGCAGCTGCGTCGGGGCGGAAATCATCCGCCAAATGGGGATTTCCCTCTCCGCCTCGCCCCGCACATAGTGCATCAGGGTGGCAATAAGGGATGCAAGGCTCATCTTGTCGATACGGAAGGCGCGGGCCAGGGGATGCCGTTCGAGACGGTTTACCAGGTCGCGGGAACCAACGACGATACCGGCCTGGGGGCCGCCCAGGAGCTTGTCGCCGGAGAAGAAGGTCAACCCCACCCCGGCGTCAACGCTTTCCTGGGGAGTAGGTTCGTGGGCAAGGCCGTAGTCGTCGGTGGAAAGAAGGGCGCCACTGCCCACGTCGTGGAGGACGGGAATGCCGCTTTTGGCGCCCAGGGAAACCAACTCAGCGGGTTCCACGAAGGCGGTGAAGCCCTCGACCCGAAAGTTGCTGGCATGGGCCTTCAGGAAGGCGCCGGTTTCCGGGGAAATGGCGGCTTCGTAATCGCGCACGTAGGTGCGGTTGGTAGTGCCAACGTCCACCAGTACAGCCCCACTCTGGGAGAGAACGTCGGGCACCCGGAACCCGCCTCCGATCTCCACCGCTTCGCCGCGGGACACAATCACCTCCTTGCCGGCAGCCAGGGCGGAAAGGCCCAGCAAAACGGCGGAGGCGTTGTTGTTGACAACCAGGCCGGCTTCGGCGCCGGTAACTTCCTGGAGAAGATTCTGGAGGTGGGCCTGACGGGACCCGCGCCGTCCATTGTCCAGGTCAAACTCCAGGTTGGAGTAGCCCTGGGCAGCATTGATGGCAGCCTCCGTGGCGGCCCGGCTCAAGGGAGCGCGGCCAAGATTTGTGTGGATAACCACCCCGGTGGCGTTGATTACCGGTTGTGGAGCGGGGCGGTTCATGGCCTCTATGGCCTTCTGCGCAGCCTGCGCCACCTCGTCAACGGACGGAGCGTCGGCGCCGCCCATTACAGAGGCCCTGGCGCGATCCAGTTCCCGGCGCACCAGGGACAGTATCCACTCGCGGCGGTAGGCCTTCATTTCCCAGGCCAGGATTTCAGAAGAGAGCACCCGTTCCACGCTGGGGATGTTCCGTAGCTGGGTCAATTCCTAAATCCTCACTAGAAATATGGGGCCCACCGAACTGCCGATGGTACTTAAGAGCCTTGACCAAAGACATGGGCCACGCTCCCGGAATCAGCTACCGATTTTATCACGAAAGAAAGCCGGATTGACACGAAACGAGAGGGCTCCCAGGGCTATCGCGTCTTAATTTCGATGGCCTCTCAATCAGGAAGTCAATGACGGCCTGAACTTGCCGAAGGGCATGGAGTCCTTTCCCCAAAGCACGGTTGCGTGCGCGAAAGTTTGCTTGCAGTCGGGATTACAGATTCTTCACTCCGTTCAGAATGACAGTCTCGGCGCTTCAGGATAGCGATCTCTTAACACGCGATTGCCCTGAGAGGGCTCCCACTGAGCACGAGAATTCCGCCGAAGGCCGTGAAGGTGGTAAATTTCGAAAATAGTTCCATTTGGTTCCATTTCGACCCATTTTGGGACATTTTTCCGCGAAGGACAGGTCCTTCGGCCTGCTCCGGCTGAGAGGGTACGAAGATGTCCGACCCTCCCCGTACAAGGCGGCCGGCTTGCCAAAGTTGGACGCTCGGGAAGGGCCGCGCCTGCTATGGGTAAGGGTTGTTGTGGGGTAATGATCTCATGATGGAGATGGGTTATGCAGAATGGCAAGGGAGGAATTGTCATCTCGAGGTTTCCGCCGCTGCCGGAACTGCCATGACCTCGCTGACGCCACAAATGGCAGAGATTCTCGGCGCTGATCTGCGATCTGCGAGTCTCTGCGGAACGAAACGGGTTGGAGGAAAAGACAGTGGCGGGAGGTGGTAAATATACGGTTGAATTGTCAAAATTGGCGGGAAAGTATTAGAATGCGTGGAGAAAGGCTAAGAGGCGGCTACGGCAGGCCGGGTTATTATTTGGGAGACCCTACGGAGGGTCGATATGAAAGGGACATTGATTGGAGTTTCGGTATTCGTGATGCTGTCAGTTGCCGTAAGTCTGGCGGCGGTAGGGGCCGTGACCCAGACGTATACCGGGACAGCCCCGGGTGGCGTTAACTCGATGGCAGTCCCGCAGATGGAGACTCTGCCCGGGTTGGCGAACAACGAGGAGCAAAGCGGGGTGTACCGCGCATTCACCTACGTTTGACCCTTCCACTAGTTTTTCGCCCCCCGTGTGGGGGCTTCGCATTTGCCCTGTTGCCAAGCCACAATGGTTGTCGTCCAACGACATAGTGAGCAAGCTATCGTCAAGGTAAGGTAGTGTAGCTCGCCGTTGCCGGCAGGCGTCCCAGACCACGCGAAACAGAACTGGGGGCCTCTCCCCCATTACAGCATCCCCCAAATGAGGGAAAAGGGACTTTTTGAGAAATACGGCGAGCCTCGCCTCCCTGCCTACATTCACTCTGTCGGAGCTTTCCAATGCAACCAGGACTTCCCCCCGAACTTGACGGCCTCAAGAACATGGTCCGTCAAATCGTACGAGACGAATGCGTTCCCCTGGAAACCGAATACCTGGCAAATCCGCCCCAGGAAGGAGTTGACGACGGCGGTCCGAAGGGTATAGCCGAGACGGTGATGGGGATTGTTGGAACCCTGGACCACGAAAAGTGGGGAAGGCTTAACCGGATTTCCAAGGATACCGGCATTTACACGTCCTTCGTACCGGAAGAGTATGGCGGCGGGGGCATGGGAGCCCTGGGGCACGTGGTGATGGACGAGGAAATTCACAAGAGTATCGTCCAGCTGCCCACTTCCCCGGTGCCGATGATGATGGTCGGTTCCTGCACGCCGGAGCAGGAGGAAAAGTACCTCTATCCGGCGATTCAGGGAGACCTGAACTACGCCTTCGGCCAGACGGAACCACAGGCAGGCTCGGACCCGGGGGGAATGATGCAGACCCGGGCGGTGCGGGACGGGGATGACTGGGTCATTACGGGCACGAAGATGTTTATCTCAGGTGCGGCCACCGCAGACTTTCTGCTGGTGCAGGCGGTCACGGACCCGGAGAAACGGCAGCGGGGCGGCATAACCATGTTCATCGTGGACAACCCGACGCCGGGACTCAGTTTCGACCCGATTAGAGTGTGGATTGTTCCCACGCGTGCCCAGCAATACATGGTCAACCTGGATGAAGTGCGGGTGCCGCAGACCCAGGTTCTGGGAGAGGTGGGAATGGGGTTCACGCTGGGCCAGAAGTGGCTGGTCCACCACGACCGGCTGCTGCGGGGTTCCATGGCCCTGGGCATCCTGACCCGCGCCCTGGAAATGGCCATAGAATGGTCGAAGCAAAGGGTAACCTACGGGCGTCCCATTAGCGACCGGCAGGCAATACAGTATATGTTGACGGACGTGTACATTGACATTATGAATCTGCGGGCGGTGACCCGGGAGACAGCCGCACGGGCAGACCAGGGCGAAGACGTGCGGGTTGAAGCGTCGATGATCAAGTACTGCGCGGGAGAGTGGGGCTGCCGGAGCATAGACAAGATAATGCAGGTATTTGGCGGAATGGGCGAAACGCTGGATATGCCGATTCCCCACTGGTACCACCTGTTGCGCCATGCCCGCATCGGCGGGGGAACCTCGGAGATTCACAAGTTCGTGATGGCACGGGGACTGCTGGATGGCCGGGTATCCTTCCAGGGATAGGCATTCGTTTCTGCATTGGACTCATCGGGCGCGGTCAGCCAGCATTCAAGGTACTTGCGGGAAGGGTGGAGAGGTCTGCGACCTAATTAGCGGATAGATGGCGAGTACAGACTTCCGGCTGCAAGATACCTCTCAAACCTGTCCAGACCATCCCACACTTCCCATCAGTGACCGTAATGGCGGTTTCTACTGCTTCAACTGCATTGTGACGGCCTTCCAGGGACAGGCGTACAGCGTGGCCTGCCGCATCCTGAACGACCGGCACCTGGCGGAGGACGCCGTGCAGGAGAGCCTGGCCTCCGCATACCGGTCGTTCGGCCGGTTCCGCGGCGTTAACCTGCGGGGCTGGCTGATGCGCATAGTTACCAACAACTGCCGGGATATGCTGCGCGCCAGCCGTTCCCGTCCCTCGGTTCCCCTGGACCCGGTGGCCGCCGACCCGGAATCGGATGCGGGAATCATGACGGCCGCCAACCTGCCCTCTGAACTGGAATCCCCTGAAGACTTCGCAGAACGCCGGGAGCTACGCCGCATAATAGAGGCGGGGCTGGACTCGCTGCCCGAGGAGCGAAAGCTGGCGATTATGCTGGTGGACGTGGAGGGGTTCAGTTACGAGGAGGCCGCGACCGCGATGGACTGCTCGGTGGGGACCGTCAAGTCCCGTATCAGCAGGGGCAGGAGAGAGTTGCGGGACTTCCTGAGAAGCGCGGGGGAACTTCTACCTTCCGGGTTCCGTCAGGAATAACAGGGATATGAGGTTTTTTGGCGGACATAGACATTTGAACGAGGACCTGCTGAACGACTACGTCAGCGGGCGTCTTTCGCCGGAACAGCGGGAGCGGGTGGAATGGGTTGCTGCCGGGTGTGCCCAATGCCGGGAAGAGCTGCAGTCGCTGGAGGGGACCCGGTCGTTACTGCAGGCCTTGCCCCAGGAGCAATTGCCGCGCAGTTTTGTGTTCGCCCAGGCTCCGGAAAGTGCGCCGGCTGCGAGAGGGGGCGGAGATTATCGTCCGGTACCGGCCTGGCGGTTCCGTATTCCGGGGCGGGTCTATGCCGGGGCGGCGGCGGTGGCCGGGGTGGCGGCGCTGGTTCTTGTGCTTAGCGGGGCGGCGGGAACGTGGCTGCCGCAGGGAGGAGAGGGTGAGTTTGGAACAATGGCTTCTTCCGCCCCCATGGAGGCGGCGCCGGAAATGGCGCAGGCTGAAAGCGCACCCTTCCCACCTGCTGCCCGTGAAGCCATGGAAGCGGCGCCGGCGACGCAGGCTGAACCTGCCATGGCGCAATCAATGGCCGCCGAGCAAAGCGCGGCGTCTTCGGCGCCGGTTCCGGTGGAGGCCCCGGCGGAAGACCTGGAGGCCGACGGGGAAGCGAGGGTGGCAGGGGATGTGGGAGTATTGAGAGAAGTCGAGGTGGCGAGGGAGGCCGTTGCTGAGGGGATAATGGAAGCGCAGGCCGTAACTGCACCTACGTCCCCGCCAGTGGCGGCCCAGGCGCCCCGGGTTGCTGAAATGATGGCAGATGCCGCTCCGACCACGCGGGCCAGGCCGACTGCGCCGCCGGCGGCGGCATCGGCACCGGTGGCGAGCTCAAGAGAAGTCCAGGGAGAGTCACCAGGGGAAACCGGGGCAAGGGAATTGCACCCAACTGTTGGCCAAGCTGCCGGCGAAACACCCGGTCCGGCGGTGTTGGTGGAGGGCGAGGTCCTTCCCCATCTGCCTTCAGGCAGCGAGCCTTCGGAGGCAGCCGAGGCGGAAGGTACGCCGGCTCCGGCGGTCCGAAAGGGGGAGTTGGCGGCGCCTTCACTGGTGGCGCCGCCTCCTTCGGTGGGAGCGCCGGATACCGCGAACGCGCCAAAACAGGCCGATGCCACGCCGGTGTCGCGGGAGTCGGTTGGGGCGGCAACGCCGGAATCGACTGCAGCGGTTCCCACGTCAGAGCCGACCGCTTCGGTGGTGGCTTCGAGGGCGACCAGGCTGCCCCCCGAACCTACGGCAACAACCGCGACAAGTGCGATGATCGAGGCGGATCCCCGGCCCACCGAGGGTCTTGGCCTGGGGTTAGAACGAAATGGGGCCGGGCCCGGAGTTTCCACGGAGGAAGAAGGACCCCGAAGTGCATCAGGGTCAACCGGAGTCCCTGGACTCGCTGACCCTGTCGGTCCGGCCGGCTCCGATGGATCGGAAGGGCCCAGGGGGGCGGCGGGGCCGCAGGGCGCTTCGGAGGTGGCAGCTCCTGGGGTCCCTGAAGGGGCGGCGCAGGTTGGGAGCTTGGACGGTTCACGGGGCGTTCCAAGGGATGCCGTCGAAGCTGCCCTCGAGGAGAATGCAAGCCCTGGAGAAGTACGGACGTGGTGGGAAAGCTCCGCTTCAGTGGTCTTGGTCGGAGTCGCTATTGCGACGGGATTTATCGCAGCGGCGTTTATTGTGGCGTTGCGTTATCGGACCACCCGGCGGAACAGGGGAAGTCCGGGAACAAATCAGGAGCCGGATACGTCTACTCTAGTGAACCGTCCTAAACTGGAAAACTAAGGAGGCACGGAATAATGCCAAGGTTGAAAGCAAAGCACTTTTTTGTATGTTTGTTGCTGGGAATCGTCAGCCTGCTGACGCTGGCGTGTTCGTCCCAGGTACCGGTCAGCACCACGGTCGGCGGCGCCCAGGTTGGCGAGGAAACGGCAGAAGTAGTAAGGGAGACGGCTGCAGCGATTCAGGAAGAGCCGGGTGACAGTGCTCCGAACCGGGAAGCCCCGTCAGTGGTCACCCCAGAAGTTGCGGGGTCAGAGACTTCCGTGGCCGTGGCCGAGCCGGTAATGGCGGAGCCCGTGGAAACCGACACGAGCGGAGCCGGAGGCGAGGCTGACGTGACGGGTGGCGGCGACGGCGAAGGGTTCCAGGCGCAGGTGGCAGGTAAGGAAGGAGCCGGTGGCGCCGGCATCGTGGTGTCCGGTTCGGGCAGGGCCAGCGGGGTGCCGGACCTGGCAACCCTGCGGCTGGGAGTAGAATCCATCGAAGCCACCGTGGGAGAGGCACGAATGGCCGCTGCCGAGTCCATGGCGTCGGTCATGGCGTCGGTCAGTGAAGACGGCGTTGAGGCTAAGGATGTCCAGACCGGATACTTCAGCATTCAACCTCGCTACACGGGCAGGGAAGTAACCCGGTGCGTCGCAGCTGAGGTCCCTGAAGAAGCGGAGGCCAAGGACGGCCCCATGCAGGAAGGCCCGGACCTGATGAGCATGGTTACTGAACCCAAGGGGCAAGAGTGCTTCCAGGAGTACCGTTCGGTGATTACAGGTTATGAGGTCCGCAACAACCTGACGGTTAAGGTGCGGGACCTGGCCTCGGTGGATGACGTGATTGACGGGGCGGTGGACGCCGGAGGAGACAACATCCGGTTCAACGGGCTGAACTTCTCCATGGAAGACACCACGGAGTTGGAAATGGAAGCCCGCAGCGCAGCCGTGGCAGAGCTGGAATCCAAGGCAGGCGAACTGGCCAGCCTGGCCGGGGTGGAACTGGGCGACCTGGTGTACCTGACGGAAACGGGCGGGTTCCAACCGCCCATAGTCAGAGCGGAATTTGCCTTTGCCCGGGCGGCCGCAGATTCGTCCGGGGGCGTTTCAACTCCCATATCGCCGGGCGAGGTATCCATCGAGGTGAATGTTGTGGGTCAGTACCTTATTGGCGATGGAGAGTGACGGGACTGGCCCAAGGTGGTTGACAGCCCCCATGGTTGTCATCGCCACCAGGTAGCTTTAGAATCAGGGTGCCCCGGAAACTGCCGGGGCACCCTGTTGCATGGAAGGACATGAAAAGGCGCCGCCTCAGTCGCCTGGGCCAGCGGGATTAGACTAAACTAGCAGCCAGGGATGGACTTACATTGAGACATCGAAACTGCCATTGTGAGTCCGCCTGAGGTGGATGAAGAATCCGAGATTCTTGCCAACAGGATTTTTGAATTCCCCAGAGAATTTTGGATTCCGATCCTCACTCAGATGAGCAGTTGGGGAGTTCGGGCGCCCTTAGCGGATGAAATGGCGCCCCAGGCTGAAGTGACGTTTTGGCAGCAGTGGGGAATGACGGTCAAGAACCTGTTTTCGTAGGATGGGCCACGCGGTGGTATTGAGCGACCGATCAATTAAAGAGGCGCTGGGGGAAGGGCGGATTGTCATCGACCCGGTTGACCCGGAAGATATTCAGCCGGCCAGCGTTGACCTGCACCTGGACGGGAAGATTCTCGTCTTCAGCAACCACCAAAAGCCCTTCATCGACGTCAAGGCTAGCATGGAAAGCCTGAGTGAATTGGTGGAAATTGAAGGAGACAAGCCCTTTATTCTGCATCCGGGCGACTTTGTGCTGGGCAGCACCGTGGAGCATATCGAGCTGCCGGAGGACCTGGTGGCGCGGCTGGAAGGCAAGAGTTCCCTGGGCCGTATCGGCCTGGTCATCCACTCCACGGCCGGGTTCGTTGACCCGGGCTGGAAGGGAAACCTGACGCTGGAGCTGAGCAACCTGGCTCGCTTGCCCATAACCCTTTACTATGGCATGAAAATCGGCCAGATTTCCTTTTTGACCCTAACCACGCCGGCCGAACGCCTTTACGGCTCTGAGTCTCTGGGCAGCAAGTACCAGGGTCAGGCAGAACCCACGGCCAGTCGCTTTCACCGGGACTTCGGGCCGGGCGGCTGAAGCGACGTTTTGTGCCACTAAGACAAGGGAGTTGCTGACTTACGATGAGCGAGACTTCTCCCATGCAGCGGGCGGTTGAACTGGCGCGCATGGCCCTGGGCAGCACCAGCCCCAATCCGGCGGTGGGTGCAGTAGTACTCAAGGACGGCGCTGTGGTAGGGGAAGGGTACACGCTGCCGCCGGGGCAGCGACACGCCGAGATCGGCGCCCTGGAGCAGGCGGGCAGTCTTGCCGTGGGTTCCATTCTCTACACTACGCTGGAGCCTTGCTGCCACTACGGGAGGACACCTCCCTGCACGGAAGCTATCGTGGCTGCGGGGGTGGCAGAGGTGGTAGTCGGCGTCGTGGACCCCAATCCGCTGGTAGCGGGCAAAGGTATGGAAAGGCTGCGGGAAGCGGGAGTCGCGACCCGGTTAGAATCGGTCCAGGGGGCGGAAGAACTCTACGAGGCTTTCGGCAAGCACATAATCACCGGCCTGCCCTTCGTAACCGCCAAATACGCCATGAGCCTGGACGGGAAGATAGCCACTTACACCGGAGATTCCAAGTGGGTTACCGGGCCGCTGGCCAGGGCTGAAGTCCAGCGAATGCGCCGGGAGTGCGACGCCATCATGGTAGGAATCAACACGGTGCTGGCGGATGATCCGCAACTTACGGCCCGGGGTGACGAAGGCCTCCCCCTGGAACGGCAGCCCCTGCGGGTGGTGCTGGACAGCCACGGCCGTACTCCTTCGTCGGCCAGGATGCTGGGAGAGCCGGGAAAGACGTTGATAGTCACTTCCAGTGAAGCGCCGGGCAGCGAGATTGAGCGGCTGCGGCAGGCAGGGGCGGAAACCTGGACCAGTCCCTTGCACGAGCCGGGAATGCTGGAGATGGGAGAAATCCTGGTGGAGCTGGGCCAACGGGGAGTGGTGAGCCTGCTGGTAGAAGGCGGGGGGATTACGCTGGGTTCGTTGTTTGACGACGGGTTGGTGGACAAGGTGAAGGTCTTCGTTGCGCCGGTTATAATCGGCGGGATGTTGGCAGCTTCCCCCGTTGAAGGTTACGGACCGGAGTCTATGGCCCAGGCCTGGCGGGTGGAAAGAACGGCAATTCGGCAGATTGGGCCGGACTGGTTGATAACGGGTTATCCGGGCAGGAGTTCCGGCGCCGGTTAGATTATGTCAGCCAGGCTGACGGGAATGACGCCAAACGGGTTGAGCGCTCATTGAATCGGCGGGAACACAACCCATCCCGTCGAAGTTCCCGCCTTTGGGGGATTCGCCGTGGCCCGCCTCAGGCGGACCGCAAAAGGGGTAAAAATGACAAGGAATTTACCCCCATCCCTGCCCTCCCCCGTAAAACGGAAGGGGACTCTTGGCGCTCGTTTTTATAGTCAGGAAGTCACGAGATTTGAACCAAGTTGGTTGAGATAATGTTTACTGGAATAGTGGAAGAAGTAGGGACTGTGGCGGATTGCAGCGAGTATGGCCTTACCTTGGCGGCAGGCCGGGTAATGGAAGACTTGAAGCTGGGCGACAGCATCGCCGTGAACGGAACGTGCCTGACGGTGGTCGAGATGGCGGGGGGGACTTTCCGGCTGGACCTGGCGCCGGAGACCCTGCGCCGCACTTCGCTGGGAGAACTGTCGGTGGGCAGCGTCGCCAACCTGGAACGGCCGCTGGCGGCTGGCGACCGCCTTGGGGGCCACATCGTGCAGGGGCACGTGGACGCGACGGGCCGCATAATGTCCGTCAGGCCGGAGGCCGATTGCTACATCTACCGGGTGCGCGTACCCAAGCGCCTGATGCCCTACGTGGTGGAGAAGGGGTTTATCGCCGTGGACGGAATCAGCCTTACCGTGGTGAAGCGCGGGGCTGCATCCTTCACCATTTCTGTGATACCATACACGTTCTCTCATACCAATTTGAGGGAGAAGTCGGTGGGGGACAGAGTTAACCTGGAAGTGGACATCCTGGCCAAGTACGTGGAGAGTTTGATGTCCCAACAGGTAATCTCAGCGTAGGACGGGGCAGGGGCAGGGGCAGGGCCGGTTTCAGACGCAGAAATTCAGAGGAGACTTACAGACGTTATGCCTCTATCTAGCATGGAAGAGGCCCTGGAAGACCTCAAGGCTGGCAAGATTCTAATAGTCGTCGACGACGAGAAGCGGGAAAACGAAGGCGACCTGGTGATGGCCGCCGAGATGGTAACTCCCGAAGCCGTCAACTTTCTGGTTACCCACGGGCGCGGTCTACTTTGCATGCCCATGAAGGAAGACCGGCTGAGTGAACTGGGAATAAAGCTGATAGACAGCGAAAACGCTGTCCATGACATGCCCACCGCCTTCACAATGTCGGTGGACTTCAAGGTGGGGACCACCACCGGCATTTCCGCCGACGACCGGGCGGCCACGATTCAGGCCCTTATTGACCCGGAAGCCAGACCCGAGGAATTCTCGCGGCCCGGGCACCTTTTCCCCTTGCAGTACCATCCTGGCGGCGTAATGGTCCGCCCAGGGCACACGGAAGCGATAGTTGACCTTTGCAACATCGCGGGGATGTACCCGGCCGGCGTGGTGTGCGAAATAATGAATGACGACGGCTCCATGTCGCGCCTGCCCGACCTGGAGGTTTTCGCCGCCGAGCATGGGCTGAAGATTCTGAGCATTGCCCAGATTGTCGCTTACCGGCGCCGCTACCAGGTGGAGATTAGCCTGGTGGCCGAGGCGCGAATGCCCACCAAGTATGGAGAGTTTAAGGCGTACGCCTACGAGAGCCCATACGACCCGGGGGAGCATATAGCGCTGACCATGGGGGAATGGGAGCCCGATGAACCGGTGCTTACCCGTATTCACAGCGAGTGCCTGACAGGCGATGTGTTTGGCAGTATGCGGTGCGACTGCGGCGAACAGTTAGAATTGGCCTTGAAACGATTGAGTGAAGAAGGCAAGGGCGTCCTCTTGTATATGCGGCAGGAGGGCCGCGGGATTGGCCTGCACAACAAGATTCGGGCCTATTCTATCCAGGATGAGGGTGTGGACACCGTTGAGGCCAACAAAATGCTGGGGTTTGACCCGGACACCCGCCACTACGGTGTAGGCGCCAAAATTCTGGCGGACCTGGGCATCAGGCGGGTCAGGTTGCTCACCAATAACCCGAAGAAGCTGATTGGGCTGGCGGGTTCGGATGTGGAAGTGGTAGAGAGGGTGCATGTGGAAGTGCCGCCCAACGAGGAGAACCGAGGTTACCTGGAAACCAAGCGATTGAAAATGGGGCACATCCTGGGTTCCTGTTCGTAAGCAGACCGGGCCAAGAGCATTGTTCAAGGGGCAGACCGATTGGGGGCTGCCCCTTTCCTGTGCCCGCTGTGGTAATTGCTAATTGACCCGGGAGATGAGATAGGCCTCGATGAAGTCGTCCAGCGCCCCATCGAGAACCGCGTCGGGGTTGGTGCACTGGAAGTTGGTGCGGTGGTCCTTGACGGACTTGTAAGGGTGGAGGACGTAACTGCGAATCTGGTTGCCCCATTCGGCGGCGATGCGTTCTCCACGCAGTTTGGCCAGTTCCTCGGCGCGCTGCTCGTTCTGGCGGGCCAGAAGGCGGGCGGTGAGGATGCGCATGGCGTATTCGCGGTTCTGGTGCTGGGACCGCTCGGTCTGGCAGGAGACTACGATACCGGACGGAACGTGGGTCAGGCGCACTGCCGAAGCCACTTTCTGGACATTCTGTCCGCCCGGGCCGCTGGATCGGAAGGTGTCCATTTTAAGGTCTTCCGAACGGACGACAATTTCCTCTTCCTCTGCGGCGGCGGGCAGGACCTCCACCTGGGCAAAAGAGGTGTGTCGGAGATTGTTGGGGTCGTAGGGAGATAGACGTACAAGGCGATGAACGCCACGCTCGGCGTTGAGGTAGCCATAGGCGAAGGGCCCGCCAATCTCCAGGGTGGCACTGCGGAGACCGGCCTCATCGCCGTAGGCCAGGTCCATTACCTGGGCGGGGCGATTTTGCACTTCGGCCCACCGTGCGTACATTTTCAGGAGCATTTCCGCCCAGTCCTGGGAGTCGGTGCCGCCGGCGCCGGAATAGACGGAAACGATGGCGGGACGGTCGTCGTAGGGGCCGGCCAGGGTGAGGGCAGTTTCCTGGCGGGACAGGGTGCGGGATAGCTGGACCACGTCGTTCTCAATCTGCTCCAACATGGAGTCGTCGCCGTCCTCGGTGGCGAGGTCGGCAAGTTCAAGCAGGGTATTGGCCTGCGACGCCATGTCACGCCAGAGAGTTACGGTGTCCTTGAGCCGGCCCAGGGTGCGCATTTCCTGCTGGGCACGGCGGGGGTCATCCCAGAAGCCCGGCTGGGAGGCTTCCCGCTCGAGACGGGCAATGTCGGTTTCCTTGGCGGGGAGGTCAAAGACGCTCCACGACGGAATCAATTTTCTGCACAAGTACGCTCAGTTCCTGCCTGATGTCATCCATATATCATCTCCAATCCGGCGCGACAGGCTTGACAGGCGCGCTCGGGGTTATGGTTACGATTTCCTGCAGATTATTATACGGATGCCGACAGGGGTTTGCCAATTGGCCGGAAGTTCCAGCAATTGCATGAGTGCATTGCCTTCAAAATAGGGGGTTGATAGAATGGCTTAGACAAAGCCATATCCCAATTCGCATCCCCTGGCGAGCCGAAGGGCATTTTCCCCAGGCACAACGAGGCGTCACTTGGAACTGCTATCCATTGCTCTGCTCGGAATTGCCGCCTATTTTATTGGTTCCATCTCCCCCTCTTACACCCTGGTGCACTACCTGAAAGATATCGACATCAGGGAGGTGGGCAGCCGTAACGCCGGCACGTTAAACAGCTATCACCAGTTGGGGGCGTGGTGGGCGATTCTGGTGTTTGTGGTTGATGCGGGCAAGGGGGCGGTAGCTGCGCTGCTGCCTATGTGGGTGGGCCTGCCGGAGTGGGCCGTTATGGTAACAGCGCCCCTGGTGATAGTGGGGCACAACTGGACGGTGTTGCTGAGGTTCCGGGGCGGAAAGGGAGCTGCCTGCCTGATCGGGATTTGCCTGGCCGTGGCGCCTTCCGCGACGATGATAGCAATTTTGCCCGGGGTGGTTGTGCTGTTCCTGTGCAAGAACGCTATTGTGGCGCTGGTGGCAGGATTCGCCCTGGCCAATTTACTTTACCTGGTGGCCTGGCTGTTAAACCTGGAATGGCTGGTACTGTCTCCGGGGTGGCAGCAGTTCGTGCTTTGCCTGGTACTGACCCTGTTCGTCGCGGTGGTTTACAGCATATCGATCCGGGCCCAGTTGCTGGAAGCCTACAGGCAGAGGAGCGTCAGGCGGGCGTTCTACGGTTCCTGAACCCTTTTTCCACCTGTGTCAGTGCGGAGTGGGAAGGCTGGGGTGTCCCCGTTATCTTTCCCAACCCAGGTTGGTTATAATTGTGCGTTGCGGCCATGTTGGCCGGGGCAACTCGAGCACATCCACGATCGTTAAGCCTAATCATTGCAGGACAATGCTATGCTGGACCACGGAGCTATAGACCACGCAAATGCCAACTCCACGGAGGCCCTGCGGCACCGAATGCGCCATTCGGCGGCCCACGTAATGGCCGATGCCGTGCTTCAGATATTTCCCGAGGCGAAGATGGGCATTGGGCCGCCCACCCAGGACGGCTTTTACTACGACTTCGAAGTATCGCGCCCTTTTACTCCGGAGGACCTGGAGGAGATTGAAGCGCTGATGCGGGAGACCATTTCGGGACGCCAACCCTTTGTCCGGGAGGAAATAAGCCGGAGTGAGGCGGAGGCTCTCTTCTCGGACCAGCCCTACAAGCTGGAGATTATCAGCGACCTGCCCGATGAGACTATTCTTAGCGTTTACAGGCACGGGGAGTTTGTGGACCTGTGCCAGGGCCCTCATGTTGACGGTACCGCGGATATCCAGGCGGTGAAGTTGCTGAACATCGCCGGCGCCTATTGGCGGGGAGATGAACACCGCCCCATGCTGCAGCGGATTTACGGTACGGCCTGGGAATCGCAGGATGCCCTGGACGACTACCTGAACCGGTTGGAGGAGGCGGAGCGGCGGGATCATCGCACCCTGGGCCGCCAACTGGGGTTGTATTCCATCCACGAGGAGATCGGGCCTGGTTTGATAGTGTGGCACCCCAAGGGCGGGGTTGTGCGCGGCCTGGTAGAAGACTACTGGCGCGACATTCATTATCGCCACGATTACAGCATCGTATATTCGCCGCACATCGGGCGGGCTCAGCTATGGCAGACCAGCGGTCACTTGGCCCACTACCGGGACAGCATGTACGCGCCGCTGGAGGTGGACGAGCAGGAGTACTTCCTGAAGCCCATGAACTGTCCATTCCACATTATGGTATACCGGTCCGCCCTGCGCAGCTACCGGGAACTGCCCTTGCGCATCGCTGAACTGGGGACGGTGTACCGATATGAGCGCAGCGGCGTACTGCACGGCCTGATGCGGGTTAGAGGGTTCACCCAGGACGATGCTCACATCTTTTGTCTGCCCGAGCAGGTGGAAGAAGAGGTGGGCGGTGTGCTGGACCTGACCTTTGAATTGCTGGATGCCTTTGGATTCAGCGACTATTCCATCTTCCTGTCCACCAGGCCGGATAGCTACGCCGGGGAACTGGATATGTGGGAACATTCTACGGAGTCGCTGCGGCGAGCCCTGGAACAGCGAAGTCTGAAGTATGACATTGACGAAGGCGGCGGCGCCTTCTACGGGCCCAAAGTGGATATCAAGATTCAGGATGCCCTGGGACGGGAATGGCAGTGCACCACGGTGCAGTTCGACTTCAACCTGCCGGAACGGTTTGACCTGACCTTCATGGATGCGGAGGGCGGACGCAGTCGGCCCTACATGGTACACCGGGCAATATTGGGTTCCCTGGAACGTTTCCTGGGCGTGCTGATTGAGCATTATGCCGGCGCCTTTCCCCTGTGGCTGGCCCCGGTGCAGGCCACGGTCATTCCCATAGCGGACCGGCACCAGGCATACGCGGAATCGGTAAAAGTCCAGCTTGAGGCCCAGGGTTTCCGGGTAGAGGTGGACGGGCGCAGCGAACGGATGAACCTGAAGATCCGCAATGCCCAGCTTCAGAAGGTCCCCTATATGCTGGTGGTGGGCGACCGGGAACAGGAGGACGGCGCAGTGGCCGTCCGCACCCGGGAGGGCGGCAACCTGGGGGCCATGGCAGTGGGGGATTTGCTGGCGAGGCTGGCGGATGAGGTCCGGCAGTGAAGGCTTAGGCGCCAGAGGTAGAAATTGAACATGAGGAAGCCGGGGGGTGGAGCGCAATAGTACCGGCGTTGCGTGGCTGCAATTCTTGGGGATATACCAAGGAAGATATTCTGGCTGCAATTCGGGACAACGCCGAAATGCGCCTGGAAGGCTTGCAGGAATCTGGCGAACCCGCCCCTTGGGTAAAGAATGCTGGAAGGGGCATAAATTCAGAGATGCTTGAGATAACCGTGCGATGAACCGGGTTAGTCCGGCCCATTTGTTAAGGAATGTACCGGTCCGGGAATTGGGTCGCGCCCTGTTGCGTGATTGTTTCGTTCAAACCAGGTCCAGGCGCGCCGGTGGGAACTTTTACAAGCTTCCCGATGGCAGGAGAACCGAGATTCACTACAACCCTGGAAGCGATGTGCTAACGAGGAAGACCCTCGGGGACGTTTTAACCGGAACGGAATGGGCGGAGGAGGACCTGCGGCGACCAGGACTGATTTAGACTGGCGTCCGGGTCATGTTGCCCAGGGATGTCGGCACATTCGCCAGGTTCATCCTGCGTCGGCCTTAGCGGCAGATCGGGGACGCTTTGATCTCCATCGGATGTGGATCGAGATTGCGGCCTTCTCGGAAACGAAGAGACGAGACGGTCGGGGTGTCTCACCTTCAATCAGACTTTACCCACCACACCAGCGAGAGGCTAGCCAAGAGGCCGATTGAAAGAGAGTATTTGCTGTTAGGTTCCGTGCTTCACAGCCCGTCCTCTTTTGGATAGCACTCTCATAAAGGAAGGCGACATGCCCAACCGCTTAATTGACGAAACCAGCCCCTACCTGCTGCAGCACGCCCACAATCCTGTGGACTGGTACCCATGGGGGGAAGAGGCGTTGTCGCGCTCCAGGGATGAAGACAAGCCCATACTGCTGAGCATCGGCTACTCCGCCTGCCACTGGTGCCATGTGATGGAACGGGAATCGTTCGAGGACGAGGCAATTGCCAGCCTGATGAACGCCAACTTCGTCAACGTGAAGGTGGACCGGGAGGAACGGCCGGACCTGGACGCCGTGTACATGGAAGCGGTCCAGATGCTGACAGGCAGCGGCGGCTGGCCCATGACAGTATTTCTCACTCCGGAGGGGAAGCCATTCTACGGCGGCACCTATTTCCCGCCCACGGACCGGATGAATATGCCGGGGTTTCCCCGGCTACTGCTGGCGGTAACCGAAGCCTACCGCACCAACCGGGGCGAGGTTGAGCGGGTTACGAATCAACTGGCGGAGCAGATGGGCCGCTCCGGGCAATTGCCACCGGGAAACGGCCTGCTGTCGGCCGACATTCTGCACGAAGCTTACTCGCGCCTGGCGGCAAACTTCGACTACCAGAATGGCGGCTTTGGGGCGGCGCCCAAGTTTCCCCAACCGATGACGCCAGAGTTTCTACTGCGCTATTACCACCAGGGGTACAGTCCCCGGGCCCTGGAAATGGTGGAAATGACGCTGGAGAAGATGGCCTACGGCGGGATGTACGACCAACTGGGAGGCGGGTTTCACCGCTATTCCACCGATGCCTTCTGGCTGGTTCCCCACTTTGAAAAGATGTTGTACGACAATGGGTTGCTGGCCAGACTGTACCTTCACGCATGGCAGATTACCGGCCGGGACCTGTACCGTCGGATTACGGAGGAGACCCTGGACTACGTGCTGCGGGAAATGACCGACCCGCTGGGCGGCTTCTACTCGGCGCAGGATGCGGACAGTGAAGGGGTCGAAGGCAAGTTTTTCGTTTGGACGCCGGAAGAAATCAGAAACGTCCTGGGCGAGTCCGACGGCAATATGCTGGGCGGATTCTACGGTGTTACCGAGGCCGGCAATTTTGAAGGGGCGAATATCCTGAACATTCCACAAGGCCCGGCGGGTTTTGCCCTGGAGCATGGCATAAGCGAGGAGGAACTGGCGGCGCTGATTGCCAATGGCAAGCCGAGGCTGCTGGAGGAGCGGGAGAAGCGAATACATCCCTTCCGCGATGACAAGGTCATATCTTCCTGGAATGGGCTGATGCTCAGGGCGTTTGCGGAGGCAGGCGCGGCGTGGAAGCGGCCCGACTACCAGGCGGCAGCGGAAGCCAACGCCCGCTTTCTTCACCAGGAGATGACGCGGGACGGAAGCCTGCTCCGCACCTTCCGGGATGGGCAGGCCAAGATTCCGGGTTACCTGGAGGACTACGCCTGTGTTGCCGACGGTTATCTCGCGCTCTACGAGGCTTCCTTCCGGCCGGAATGGCTGGACCGGGCAGTGGCCCTGGCCAACCGGATGATCGAGCTTTTCTGGGACGAAGGAGTAGGGGGCTTTTATGACACAGGGACGGAGCACGAAGCCCTGGTGACTCGGCCCCGGGACGTATTTGACAACGCCCAGCCCTGCGGCGGTTCGGTGGCGTCTGAAGTTCTGTTGAAGCTGGCCATTATCACCGGCGAAGAAGACTATAACCTTAAGGCCTCTCGACCCCTGCGGGCCCTGAGCCGCCTTATGACCCAGGCCCCGGGGGGCGCTGCCTATTGGCTGGGAGTGCTGGACTTGTACGTTTCCCTGCCCAAGGAAATTGCAATAATTGGCGACACGGAGAACGCGGAAACGGGGGCGCTGCTCGATGTCGTCCACCGCCGGTACCTTCCCAACAGGGTTTTGGTGGGGGCTGCCGGCGCCGGGGAATATGGTGAAAGTGGCGGCGCTTCTTCCGCTTACGAAATGCCGTTGCTGGCCGACCGGGGGATGGTTGACGGTAAACCCACCGCATACGTTTGCCAGAATTATGTTTGCCGGTTGCCGGTCACCGACCCCGAAGCGCTGGCGGAACAACTGGATTCCTGAGGTGGCGCCACCCAGGTCTCCCCTTCGCCCGAAAGAGATGTTCAGGGTGAAGAGGAATCTCCCAACGGAACGCCATAGCCCCCAATCCTTGCCTTACCTCCCCAAAAAGGTGATGGCAATTCTGAGAAATTTCTGGCGCCCTGATCGAATAACAAGCCCTGCCTTTTATTCGTTTATCAGGTTGAAACGGACCCGGAGCACGGGAGTATCGGGTGTCCTGTTTTCGGGTACTTTTGCCCATTCGGCAATGCGATAACCCACCACCCAGGCAATTCCTCTCTCACTCACCAGCAGGGGTACCCTGTCTCGCCACTCCCGGGGTACCTTTTCGTCGATAAAAAAATTGTGTAATCGCTTCATTTCCTTCATCCCCAGCGCCTGAAAACGATCACCATCGTCCCTTTTCCGAACTTCCAGGCGTGATTGGAGTGTCATGGGGTCAAGATAGGCAGTAAAGTCGTCGGGTTGACGGAGGTCCGGAATTTGAGACGAAACCAGACCTTCCAAAGTTACTTGCCATCCACCTGCGAAATGAACAACATTGGAAACGCCAATGTTGGTCAGCGGGATGGAGTGTAAGCGCGCCAGTTCGGGGAAGGGGCAGGAAATGACTGATTCGGCGGTGACGAGAGAGATGACGGTGGACGTCAACCGCATGGAAATGCCGCCGGGGAGGTCCAGCATTCCAGCGGCCCGGTCGGTGGTTGTGAACTCGGACATGGCTCTCAGGTGGCTCTCCGCCAAGCGAGTTGCGTCGCCCTTGACGGCAACATAAGCCCGTCGCAGGGCCAGACGCCGCAATGCCGGGTGCAGCGAATTAAAGGTTTGCCGGAGCAGCGCCACCGAGGGCTTTCTCCCGAGCGGCCCGGCGGAATCTTGCATCGGAGCCAGCAAGTTTCCCCAAATGCGGTCCAGTTCAGACTCGATATAATCCAGGTCCAGAGATGCGGAATTCGCCAGGCGGACCAGTGCATCCTGCACCCGCGGGTTGAAGTCGCTGGCCAGGAGAGGAAATAACTGCTGCCGTACCCGGTTGCGGGTAAAACGGAAGAGCAAATTTCCACTGTCCTGCCGGTAGGAGCGGTCCAGGTCGTTGCAGTAGTCGACCGTCTCCGCCTTGGAGGTATCAAGGAGAGGACGAAAGATCACCGGCGTTTGGAGTCCCACAGGCCAGGGCCAGGGAGCGGTTTCGGTCATACCCCGGAGGCCGTGCAGCCCGCTGCCCCGAATTATGTGAAGCAGCACCGTCTCAGCAAGGTCATCGGAGGTGTGGCCGACGGCAACGGCCGGCGCTCCAATGCGGTGAGCCACTTCAGCCAGGAACCGGTATCGCATCTCTCTCGCGCCCTGCTCGAAGGAGGAAATGCGATGCTCGCGCTGGTAGGCGATCGGGTCCTGCTTTTCCACGCTGAAGGGGAGGTTAAGTTCCTGAGCCAGGGCTTCAACGAAACGGGCGTCCTCTTCCGCCTCCTCTCCGCGAAAGTCATGGTTAAGGTGGGCCACGTGCAGCGAGAATCCGAGGGGCTCGCTAAGGCGATTCAGGCTGTAGAGAAGCGCGGTGGAATCTGCGCCGCCGGATACGCCCGCGACCAGGGTAACGCCCTGGCCGGCAAGGCCTGCCCGATGCAGGGCGGCGGCCACCTTCCGGTCGACTTGGGCAACGATGGGCATGGCGCCTAACCGTCAGTCGTGGGAGGAACCCTGCCGCTGCAGGTGGCAGGTGGAGTTGTAGGTGAGCAGGCGGGGGCCCCTGGTGTCCATTTCAAAGACGCTGACGGAACCCAGGGAGAGGCGCAGCCGGTGAAAGTTGGCCAGGGGGATTCCCAGGACCTTGCCGCAGATGGCACGGATGGTGAAGTTGTGGGAGATTACGGCCAGGTTATCCTCGGGGCTGTGGGCACCTTGAAGTTCAAGAATAACCTGCCAGGACCGTTCCTCGAGAGTTGCCAGCGATTCTCCGCCTGGCATTGCCACGAGTTCCGGAGTGCTGTTCCAGGTATCAAACACTTGGGGCCAGCCGGCGCGCATCTCCTCGCCCGTTACGCCTTCCAGTTCGCCCAATCCCAGCTCCATCAGCCCTTCGCGAGTGTTAATGGGCAGCCCCAGGGGGCCGCCTATTTCGCTGGCCACTTGCATGGTGCGTGACAGGGGACTGGCGTAGATGGCGGACAGGTCCCACTCCCTGGCGGCCAGGGCAATTACCCTGGCCTGCTCCAGGCCGGCATCGTTCAGCCGCGTGTCGTATTGGCCCTGGAAACGGCCCAGCTTGTTCCATTCGGTCTCGCCGTGCCGCACCAGGTAGAACTTCACGGGGTGTCTCCGGTGGTGAGACTTGGTACCCGCTGGGCCAGGACCTCTTCAATTCTCACGCCGTTCATGGAGCGGACCGTAAGCTTGAGGGCGCCGTATTCAACGATTTCACCGGCCTCGGGAATGTAACCCAGCCTGTCGAGGATGAAGCCGGCCACGGTCTGGTAGTCGCCTTCAGGCAGGCCGAGGTTGAGCCGCTCATTGGCAAGAATGACGGTCATGCTGGCGTTGAGGCGGTAAGTGTTCTCATCGATCTCGGAATATTCCTCGGGGCCGTCTTCATCGCGCTCCTCTTCAACCTGGCCGACAATTACCCCCAGCATCTGCTTCAGGGTTAACAGGCCCGCGATACCGCCAAACTCGTCCACAGTCAGAACCAGACCGTACCCACCCTGCTGCATTTCAGAGAAGGTGTCGGCTACGGATTTGGTTTCCGGGACGAAATAGGCATCGCGCACCAGGTTGGTAACACTGTCTTGCAGTTCCATCTCGTCCTTGCCCAGCGCCAGGAGCACGTCTTTGTTGGACAGGACGCCCACAACGTTTTCCGTGTCGCCCGCATAGACAGGGAAACGGGTGTGGTTACGCTGGGCGTAAAGGGCCAGGAAGGCTTGCAGGGTTGTGCCCTGCTCCACCCAGACTATCTCGGTCCTGGGGGTCATTATCTCCTGGACCTTCTGGTCGCCGAACCTGAAGACCTTGTTGAGCAGTTCGGCCTCGGTCTGTTCCACCGCGCCCGTCTGCGCTCCCACGTCTATCAGGGTGCGAATTTCGCCCTCGCTGACCTCATTGGCAGAGTTGGTGATGCCCATCAGGCGGGTAAAGGTGTTGGTGATTATCTGGAGTATTTTCACGCCGGGGGACAGGATGAACTCGGCCATCGTGAGGGGCCTGGCGTAGGCGAAGGCCAAAGTTTCCGCCCGGTTCCACGCGACGGTCTTGGGCAGTGTTTCGCTGAATATGAGCAGAAGCAGGGTTACTCCTACAGTGGAGACGATGACCGCCACGCCCTCATTCTGAATTACATTCAGGGCAACAGCAGTACCCAGGGCGGCGGCGGCGGTGTTTACCAGGTTATTGCTGAGCAAAACCGTAGCGAGCAGGCGTTCGGGGCGGGATACCAGGCGTTCCACCAGTTTGGCGTTGCGCCGGCCGATGCTGATCAGGTGCAGCAGTCTGGCCCGGGAAAGGGCGATAAAGGCGGTCTCCGATGAGGAGAAGAATGCGGATAAAACCAGGCAAAGGGCGAGGAGAGCTAACTTGCCTAAATCCTCAGACTCCATTTTGAAACCTCTTGGCCTCCTGAAAAATTAAGAATTGTGCTCCGCCGTTTTGATACGGGCTGCGGCCTGCACAAGAGGGATGATAGCATTGGCGCAATTTCGCTGTAAAGTTGACCGCTGCCAACGGCGATCTTAGTATGATTTGGTCCAGCCAGCCGGCGTACCCATTTGCTACGTGCCAGGCGCAGGGGGCCTGCCAGCGGAACCTGGCGCAAATCATCAGGCTAAAGCTGCAAAGATTGATGTGAAAGGTAAGGAATATGGCGTTAAAGGTTCTGGGAATTGAGACTTCTTGCGACGAAACCGCGGTGGGGGTAGTGGAAGACGGGCGCCGGCTTCTTTCCAACATAGTGTCTTCACAAGTTGAACTGCACGCACCCTATGGCGGCGTAGTTCCGGAGGTGGCTTCGAGGCAGCATATCAGGGATATGGCTCCAGCCCTGGAGAAGAGCCTGGCAGACAGCGGTTCGGACCTTGGCGACATAGACGTCGTCGCTGCAACATACGGCCCGGGATTGGCCGGGTCGCTGATTACGGGCCTGAATACGGCAAAGGCGCTGTCCCTTTCTCTGGGGAAACCTCTCGTGGGAGTCAACCACCTGGAGGGGCACATTTATGCTTCGTGGCTGGCCAGGGGAGATGAAGACCATCCGGAGGACTCCCCGGGGTTTCCGCTGGCCTGCCTGGTGGCGTCCGGAGGCCATACCGACCTGATCCTGATGGAGGGGCACGGCATCTACAGGCTGGTAGGGCGAACTCGCGACGACGCGGCGGGGGAGGCTTTCGACAAGGCGGCCCGCATTCTGGGACTTGGCTTTCCGGGGGGCCCCGAGATTCAGAAGGCTTCCCAGGGTCATGATGGAACCGAGTTCAATCCACTGCCCCGGGCGTGGATGCGGGATACCCTGGACTTCAGCTTCAGCGGGGTGAAAACGGCGCTGCTGCACCTGGCTCAGGCTGAAGGGCTCTACCCGGGAGACCCAGAGGCGGAAAAGACCAGGGAAGCGCAGGAGAAAATAGACCGGCTGGTGGGGGAAATGGCGGCCAATTTCCAGGATGCGGTTGTTGAGGTAATGGTGATCAAAACCCTGGAGATGGCCCGCCGATATAAGGCCAAGGGGATAGTCCTGGGAGGAGGGGTAACGGCCAACGCCAGATTGCGGGCGGAGATTGCGAGGGCATCCACCCTGCCGGTGATCATTCCACCCCCGGTCCTTTGCACCGATAACGGAGCCATGATTGCGGCTTGCGCCTACTTCCAGTACCAACGGGGCGAAGAATTTGGTTTGCAGCTGGATATTGACCCGGCGCTGCCGTTGGGTTAGCCGATTCGAAAAAAAGAGAGGGCAGGACCCGCGGGTGTTAATCTGCTACCGGAAAGCTACCCGTCCAGGTACGGGGCCTGAGCAGTTCATCCCAGCGGTCCTGCCGGCACCTGAACAGGCATTCAGTTACGTCGTCAATGTCGGGTATTCTCTCCGCGCCAAGGACACTGAAGGAAAGATTCCAGTTGGAACCCTGCAAGGTGACCTTTCCGCCTGCCCGCCGCACATTGTGTCTCCAGTAAAGCCAGGCAGCCACCAGCACGCCGGCCAGCAAGACAAAGGGCACAAAGTCCATGTTTATCCCCGGGATGCCCGGACCCTCAAATTGCCCTGCCATCCAGTAGGCCACCAGCAGATAGAAGGCAAGGGCCGCCAGCAGGGTCAGAATGCCGCGAATAAGAGACAGGGTACCCTTGGGCGCAGTGTCCACCACTATGCCCTTCAACTCTTCCACGGGCAGCATGGTAGCTTCCCGTGCCCTGCCATCGTCCCGAAAGAACAGAATTCGCTGGGTTGTCGCGATGAGCAACTGGCCGCTGCCCGAGGGTTCATCCAGCAAACCCTCATCCAGTGAAAAGACCCGCGCCACCCTCTCCTCCGGCAGGAGGGCCACGCCCCGCACCCGGGAAAGATAATTTCTTGGTTGAATGACCTGGTCGATCAAGACCTGCCTCCCCCGTTTTGGACGCGAAAATCCCTGATCCTGCCGCAGTTTGGACATTGGGTACAAACTAATTTTGGCAGGGATGGGGGCTTAGTGCCGAAAGCTCTCGCCTCTACCAGAACGGCGGTTGAGGCGAATGGCGCGCCCAAAAGTTCCGGCGTATGTTAACATTGCGATTACTTGGTAGACCAGCCCTTGGAGAGACTGAAAGGAGGTAACCATGCCGGGCCTGTCCAACGAAGAAATATACGCCCTGGGAAGGTCGGTGGGCCTGGAAATCCAGGAACCGGAACTAACCCAGGTGGGCTACGGCCTAAACGCCATTCTGGAAGCCATGGCAGAAATAGACGTTCCGGGTGTCAACGCCGTTGAGCCCCTGCCCCTGATACTCAGCAGCCAGGAGGTTCAGGATGAATCCTAATGAGATACCCTTCCTGTCTGCCACGGAACTCGGTACACGGATCGCTGCCAGGGAGATAAGTCCACTGGAAGCAGTTGAAGCTTACCTGGCCCGCATTGACCAAGTGGACTCGAAGCTGAACGCCTACATTACCGTCTGTGGAGACCAGGCCAGGCAAGAGGCGCAGCAGGCCGGCGAGGAGATTGCCCGCGGCGAATACCGTGGCCCTCTGCACGGGGTGCCGGTGGGAGTTAAGGACCAGATTTACGTCAAGGGAGTCCGCAACTCCGACGGTTCCAGGATACGGGATGACTTTGTGCCCGAATTCGACGCCACAGTGGTAACTAACCTGCGGCGGGCGGGGGCGATCATTTTGGGCAAGCTGAACATGAGCGAATTTGCCATGGGCGACCCCATCAGTTCCTACTATGGCGCGGCGCACAATCCGTGGGACCTGGAGCGGAACCCGGGCACGTCCAGCACGGGTTCTGGCGCGGCTACTGCCGGCTTCCTGTGCTCCACATCCCTGGGCGAAGATACCGGGGGGTCCATCCGCGGGCCGGCGGCCAACTGCGGCCTGGTGGGAATTCGGCCGACCTGGGGCAGGGTAAGCCGGTTCGGCGTGGACGGAGCGTGCTGGTCCATAGATACCATTGGCCCTATTTCCCGCACGGTAACCGACTGCGCCGCCACCATCGGCGCCATTGCCGGATATGACCCCAATGACCCCTACACCGGAAGGGTTCCGGTACCCGACTACCAGGCGTCACTGACGGGAAATGTCCGGGGACTCAGGGTGGGCGTGATCAAAGAGTTGATGGACCCGGGCCTGGGCCTGGACGGCCAGACCCGGGAGGCGGTGGAGGCTGCGATACAGGTGCTGGCGGAACTGGGCGCGGAGGTAAGCGAAGTTTCCCTGCCCCTGGCGCAGCACACGGGCGCCATTGTGCGCACTATCACCCATACCGAGCGAGTGAGCCTGCGCCCCGAATGGCTGCGGGAGCGGCCGGAGGACTACCACGTCAACACCCGCATTGCGTTCATGACGGGCAACTTGATACCGGGCCAGGTTTACTACAAGGCCCAGAAGCTGCGGGCGGTAGTAAGGCGGCAAGTGCTGGACCTGCTGGAAGATGTGGATGTGCTGGTGCAGCCCACCTCATCTGGGCCGGCGGGGAAGCTGGACTTTACCACGGGTGTGGCCAGCAAGGAGTCGGCGGCCCAGGCGCTGGTGGAGGGAAGCTATCGCGGCCCCTACAGCCTTAGCGGCGCGCCGGCCCTTTCCATACCATGCGGTTACACCACGGAAGGTGACGGCGCCCTGCCGCTGGCTTTGCAGATTGCCGGTCGGCCCTATGCCGAAGCAACGGTGCTTAACGTGGCCTACGCTTACGAGCAGGCGACGCCCTGGCGCCACCGCAAGCCGCCCATCTAGCCTCGAGATAATCGTTCTGTTCAATCCCGAGACGGAGAGTGAAACATGACGCTACCCAACCCTGGTGCGTGGCAGGCCAAGCTGGAAAGCAACTCACCGGAGCTTTACAAGGAAATTATGGACGTCCGGAACCACGTGTTGACGGATGGCGCGCTTCCCTTGAAGGTGAAGGTTCTGATGACCATGCTCTGCGACGCCATAATGGCCCACCCGGACGGGGTCCGGAACATCGCCAACCGAGCCCGGGCCGTGGGCGCTACGGAGGAGGAGATTGCCGAGACGGTTGGCGTGGCCTTCGTTATGGGTGGCACGGCGGCACTGACCACGGCCTGCAACGCCTTCAAGGAAGAGTAAGGAGGGGCGCCCTGCGCGGAACCCCGATGTACGGGAAATTCGGATGAAAGCGCCCGGTTGAGGAGGGCGCCAGGGAGGCAATATGGTCAACGGAAACCTTTCCAGGAGCCTGGTGTACGGCAACCGGGGAATTGTCTGTTCCAACTCTCCCTTGGCCGCATCCGCAGGCGTCCGGGTAATGCAGGAGGGCGGGAACGCCTTCGATGCCGCGCTGGCGGTTGCCGCCACGGAGGCGGTAACCCTGGTACCCCTGTGTGGCATGGGCGGCGATTCTTTCATCCTGGCCTACGAGGCGGCCACCGGGCAGTTGACCGGCATCAACAGCAGCGGTACGGCCCCCACCGGGGCGACGGCAGACTATTACCGTTCGCGGGGCTACGATGAGATGCCGCTGGAGGGTCCTCACGCCATTTCCGTACCGGGCGAGGTGGCGGCGTGGGAGGAGATGCACCGCCGGTTTTGCACCATGCCCTTCTCGACGCTGCTGGATACAGGCATTGGGTACGCCGAGGAGGGCTTCCCGGTGTCGCCCCGCATTGGTCGCAGCTTTGCCGGCGCCGTGGCGAAATTGGGACAATTTCCCGCCAGCGCCGCCATCTATTCATCCAACGGCGGAATGAAGAAGGAAGGCGAAATCCTGGCCAATCCGGACCTGGCAAGAAGCCTGCAGCAAGTGGCCCAGGGAGGGGCCGATGAGTTTTACCGGGGCGACCTGGCCCGCCGGATGGTGAAGGAACTGCGAGATGCCGGCGGCCTTTTCACCGAGTCGGACTTCGCGGACCACCGGCCGGACGTGTACGACCCCATTTCCACGAGCTACCACGGCTACACGGTGTACCAGACTCAGCCACCCACCCAGGGCTTTCTGCTGCTGGAAATGTTGAACCTGGTGGAGGATTTTGACCTGGGCGACATGGGCCACAATTCGGCCCAGGCTATCCACCTGATGACGGAGGCCAAGAAGATTGCTTATGGCGACCGCAACCGCCTGGCCGGCGACCCCAGGTTCGTGGAGTGGCCTTTGCAAGAACTGATTTCCAAGCAGTATGCGGCGCGACGGCGGCCGGAGATTGACGCAGCCCGGGCCAACAATGGCGCGGTGGCTTTTGCTGAAGATGGCGATGGCAACACTACCTACTTCTGCGTAGCGGATGGCGCCGGGAATTGCGTTTCGTGGATTCACAGCTTGTCCAACGGGTTCGGCTCCGGGTTCGTGGCCGCCGGCACCGGGGTGCTGTTCAACAACCGGGGCGGGCGGGGGTTCAGCCTGAGAGACGGGCACCCCAACGTCATTGAGCCGGGCAAACGCACCATGCACACGCTGAACTGCTACATGGCTTTCAAGGATGGGGAACCTGTCATTGTTGGGGGCACGCCGGGCGGCGATTACCAGCCCCAATGCGGCCTGCAAGTGCTGGCCAACCTGATTAACTACGAAATGGACCCCCAGGCGGCGGTGGAAGCGCCCCGCTGGTGGAGTTTCCCTGGCACTGATCCGGCCAGCATAAAGACGCCATTTGAACTCAGGCTGGAGGCGGGGATGCCCGAGTCGGTGGGCCAGGAACTGGAAGGCCTGGGGCACAAGGTAGTGCGGCGGCAGGAGGGAGTAACCGACGGCATTGTGCAGTTGATCATCCGGGACCCGCAGACGGGCGTGCTGAAAGGGGCTTCAGACCCGAGGGGGGACGGCCACGCCGCAGCGTGGTAGTTAACTGCAATACCTCAGGATGGGATCAGTGACGAGAGCAATCAGGATCTTTGGCCTGCTTGCGTTGGTGGCGTTGTTGTCTGCGTTGCCGTTTGCTGTGATGGCGCAGCAAAGCCCGCCTCACGTACTGATTGGGACGGCTACGTTGAACGGGGCGATACCGCCTCCGGGCACGGAGATAGTGGCCATAGCGGGTGATACCAAGTTGGGTTCGGCCATGACCACGACCGCCGGCCGATTTGTCCTTGGAGTGATGCAACCCAGCGGTGCCGGGGCCATAAGGTTCAAGGTGGACGGCGTCGACGCCAATGAGACCCTTGCCGACTGGGAGCTAGGAAAAGTATCAAGTGGCTTCAAATTGACTGCCACCGACTCGGCTTCGGCTCATCGGGAACCACCGCACGTACTGTTGGGCACGGCGATGCTAGAAGGTGAGATACCGCCAGTGGGCACCGAAATCGTGGCCTTGGCGGGCGGCACCATACTGGGGTCTACCCTGACCAGGGCCGGCGGAAAATTCACCTTACTGGTAAGTCGCCCCCCCGGTGGCGGGGTAGTGACATTTACGGTAGACGGCGTCAGCGCCTCCGAAAGTCTTGGCAACTGGGAGTTTGGCAAGATTCAGCCCGGCTTCAACATATCCGCCCGAAATATGCCTGTGGCCGATGCCTTGGAACCTCTGATCAATGCCAACAACTTGGTCAGCGTTTGGCACTTCGACAACAGGATGAAGGCATGGTACTTCTATGCCCCTGGGCTGGAAGACGAAAGCACTCTGGCCACAATTAGGGCGAATGAGGTCTACCTTATCCAGGTGTTAGTCGGCGCAGAGGTGGTCTTGAACGGAACAACAAGGCGACTAACCTGTGTGGGTGGGAACTGCTGGACCTACATCCCCTGGTAAGCAGCGGCGCATAGACTTTACGCGGTTATCGCTCGTATTGGAGGGGTGGCTTGCGGTTCCTGCCGGGTCCATCCTGACATCCCTCGTCAAGAGGGAAGGTCCTCTTTACGGCGGTCCTAAAGCAAGGGCGGCATGAAGAACTCCCGCTCGCGGTCGTCGAAGCCCTGGAGTGTTTCGGTTTTGATGCCGGGGTGGTCCAGGGCCGCCTTGACGATGCGGCGGTTGAAGATGCTGGTGGCCTGGGAATCCAGGTAGTCTTCCACCGGCATCCACAGGCACTCTTCAATTTCCTCTTCCTGCATGGTGATTTCGGCGCTCAACGGGCTTAAACGGGCGACGAAGTAGATGTCAGACTTGCCGTAGCGGTAGCCGTGCCAGTGGCGGAAGCAGGCCAGGGCCTCGAACTGGGTATGTATGCCGGTTTCCTCCAGCACTTCGCGTATCGCCGCGTCCACCAGGTGTTCCCCGGGGTGGACGGCGCCGCCGGGCAGCTTGTAGAAGGGAGGCTGGCCGGGGTTGCGGTGCCGTTCGCACACTACCAGAAGCTCGCGTTCATCGTTCAGCACCACTCCGCCTATGCCGATGTAGTGGGTTGCGAAGGGCGGGATGAAGGCGCCTGCCTCCAGTTGCAGGGTCATCATCAGGTACTGGTCGTCCTCCATGCCCGGCGAGTAGAGGCTGGGGCGTTCTCCGGAGTGGTGGAAAGCGAAACCGGCGGAGACCGCGACAGGCACCAGGGCGGAAAGACCGATAGGTACCTCCAGCCACACAACCTTGTACCCTTCCTGTCGCCAGGAACCCAGGGAGTCGGCCAGCCTGGACCGGAATTCCTCTGGGTCCACGGGCAGGGAGGAAGGATTGGGCAGGATTCCGCCAAAGGGGTTGGTGGTGGCCTCAAGCAGAGTAGTCATCTTATGTTCACCAAGGGTCGAGGTGTGTTTGGCGAAGTATAGCACAGGGGTTTGACGGGCTTTTTGACCCCTCCGAGGACAGGGATTGTCGTCAACTGGGCTGTTCTTCCTGTACCGACAGGAACCTTGGACCAAGCCATGGAGGTCACCACATTCGGGGGGACGACGTAAAGTGGAGTTAGGAGTCTTGGACCTGAGATCATACTTGACCAATACCTCCGAAAGGCGTTTCCCTTGGTATTTGGAGAATATTGCAATCCCTCTTATATTGCGTGTTATAATCTGGCGCAATGGGAACAGGTGCAACGACAGGTAGAGGCTTCACTGGCCATAAAACGCTGCGGATTACTGGAATCCGGCCATTTAGGGGCTGACTTGCCGGAAATTGCGGTGGTGTTGTATTCTGTTGGCGCATCCTTGGACCCTGAGGAAGAATATAATAAGGAGGTACTCCCCGTTATGCAGCAGGCTGCAAGGACCAAGATCGACGCCGGCGCTGTTAGCTTTGTCATACAGCACGAGCTTTGGGACGGCAACCTTCAGGACCACTCCGACCAGGGCGTGGTAATCCTGGTGGAAGCCAATGACACCACTTTGCTTCGGTTCAACTGCTTCGACATCGAGAAGAGCTACGTATATGGACCGGAAGGCAAGAACCGTCTTTGCCGGATGGACCCCACCGTGGATGGCAACCCCATCATGTGGTCGGTCAAGCAGATCCGCAACAACCTCACCACCATGTTGAAGGAGGCAGGCTATGAAGACGTAGCCAGCAAGGTCAACATGGGCGAGGTCGAGGCCGTTCTGGGCGAGGTCGAGGGATGCGCTCGCGAGACCTACGCCACCGGTCGCAACACTGTTAAGCACAACCGCGGCCACGACATCTTCGAGGCTGGTAACATCCGCTTCGGGCTGGAACTGCGCAAGCAGGCCGGCGGCGACGGCGGCCTGGCCATTCACGTTCTGGCAGACCTGGCCGGAACTCCTGGCCGCACCTACACCGAAGAGACCGAGCTTCTGGCCTTTGACTGCTTCCGGGACGCTCCCCACTACCACTATGGCCCCCGGAACAAGAACCACCGGATCTTCTGGGACAGGACTCTCGTTCCTGACACCCTGGAATGGACGCTGGACCGGTTCAAGAACAAGGACCTGCGCGACATGATCGCCCGTGCCGGATATCCCGGCGTGGCCGCCGACCTGGACCAGGACCTGATCGACTCGATCCTGCCCTCCCTGGAAGCCAAGGCTCGCGAACTGCAGCCCGGCGCCGAAGTGGAAGTCATGGACGGTCCCGCCACCCCCAATCTGGTACCCAGATAAGCGCCGCACCAGACTCCGATCGAATTCCGGGTTGGCCTTCCGTGGGCCAGCCCGGTTTCTGTATTTATGGCTTCGATTCATCCTTCCAATCAACCGGAATCGGCCGTCCACCGAGGCAGGGCCGAAACACCTGCGGCTGCCTTCCTGTGCGGCCTGGTGTTGCTATTCGTCGTGGGGATTATCCTGGCGTTGGCGAGTCGCCTGGGCGCCGAAGCGCCAACGCTGGCTGAATTGCGAACGGGCAACCAGTTTGAGGCGGCGCCTGAGCTTGAAGGCATCTCCCACTGGGTGAACAGCGAGCCCACTGCCATCTCCGACCTGAAGGGCAGCGTCGTGCTGGTGGACTTCTGGACTTACACCTGCGTCAACTGCCTCAGGACTATTCCCCAGCTGCGGGCCTGGCACGAACTCTACGCCGACGACGGGTTGAATATCATCGGTGTGCATACGCCCGAGTTTGAGTTTGAGAAGGACCCGGCTAACGTCACTGACGCTGTGGCGGCTCAGGGCGTAACCTGGCCGGTAGCCATGGATAACGACTTTGTTACGTGGGATAACTTCGAGAACTTGTTCTGGCCCACCAAGTACCTGATTGATCACCGGGGCAGGCTGCGGTATTACCGGGTCGGCGAGGGGAACTACCAGACCTTTGAAGAAGAGATGCGGGAGTTGCTGGTGGAAGCTGGAAGTGACTTGTCCGACGACCCGCCTACCCGGGCCAGGGATCACGTGCCGGACGCCAGGTTCGAGGAGGCTCCCGACAAGCACGTCACCCGCGAGTTGTACTTGGGATACGCGCGAGGGGACTTCGAGCGGGAATATTACGGCCAGGGGTTCGTCAATCATCACGAATACTACGCCGCTCCGAACAGGACGCTGGAACTGGAGGTTCCGGAATACCTGGAACCGGACCAGTTGTACTTGGAGGGTACGTGGCGAAACGAGGAGCAGCGCGCCCTGCATGCCTCCGACGCAACGGACTTCCATGATTACGTGGCCACGGTGTACTCGGCCAGAACCGTCAACGTGGTGATGTCCAGGGAGGGGGACAGACCGGTAAAGGTCAGGGTAAGGCTGGATGGTCAGTACCTGACCGAAGAGAACCGGGGAGCCGACGTAGTCATAGCGCCCGACGGAGAGAGTTACCTGCTGGTGGAAGATTCATGGATGTACCAGGTGGTGGAAAGCCCGGAGTATGGCCAGCGGAGAAAGCTGGAACTGAGCGTCAACTCCAGTGGGCTTGGCGTATATGCCTTTACCTTCGGGATATACGCCGAAGGCCCTTAGGTGGAAACCAGGCTGCCCGTCGGCCGTAGAGCAGGCCACTGAAGCCGACGGGACCAACGAAAGAGGTTTAGTACAGGTGGCAGGAGGTCGTGTGGCCTGGCGCTATTTCCCTGGTTTCGGGCACCTCCACGGCGCACCGGTCCATGGCGAAGGGGCAGCGGGTATGGAACCGGCAGCCCTCGGGCGGGTTGAGGGGTGAAGGCACTTCCCCGGTGAGAATAATCTCATCCTGTTCAATGTCCGGGTGGGAGGGAAGGGCAGCCGACATCAGGGCCTTGGTGTAAGGGTGCAGGGGGTTGTTGAACAACTCCTTAACTTCCGCATATTCCACTATTTGGCCGAGGTACATCACGGCAACCCAATCGCACATGTATCGCACCGTGGCCAAATGGTGTGCAATCAGCATGTAGCTGACTTCGTACTCGTTCTGCAAGTCTTTCAGCAGGTTCATGATCTGGGCGCGGATGGAAACGTCCAGGGCGGACACGGGTTCATCCAGCACGATCATCTTGGGGTTCAGGGACATGCCCCGGGCGATGGCCAGACGCTGCCGCTGGCCGCCGCTGAACTCGTGGGGATACAGATTGGCGTGGTAGGAGCTGAGGCCCACGTCGCTGAGAAGCTTCTGCACCCTCTCTTCGATTTCCCGTTTGGGCACATCCCAGTTGATCACCATGGGTTCGCCGATCAGGTCCCTCACGCGCATACGGGGATTCAGGGAACTCCAGGGGTCCTGGAATACCGCCTGGACGTTGCTGCGATAGGCCCGGCGATGGCTGGCGTCGGTGTGGTGAATGTCTTCACCCTCAAAGAGGATCCGGCCCTCGGTGGGTTCCTCCAGCATCAGCATCAGCTTGGCGGTGGTGCTTTTGCCACAGCCCGACTCGCCCACAATGCCCAGGGTCTTGCCTCGTTCAATCTGGAAGGAAATTCCGTCCACCGCCTTAAGGAAGCCGGTGGTTTTGGAGAAAAGCAGCCCCTTGGTTACGGGGAAATGCTTCTTTAGGTCGACGACTTCCAGCAGGGTCGTATCCTGTCCGGTAGATGCGGCGGGTTGCGGCGTGGTGGTCATGACAACCTCCAGCAGGCTGCTCTGTGGGTCTCGGAAACCTGGAAGACGGTTGGATACTCTTCCCTGCACCGGTCCATAACATAGGGACAGCGGTCGGCGAAGGGGCAGCCTGGCGGCAGGTCGTGCAACGCCGGCGGCTGGCCTTCAATGGCGTACAGGCGGTCAACGTCCTCTTCCAGCTTGGGCACAGAGGCGAGAAGGGCTTCAGTGTAAGGGTGGGAAGGAGAGTTAAAAATCTCCCGGACATTGCCCATTTCCACGATCTTGCCGGCGTACATCACCGCCACCCGGTCGCACATTTTGGCGACCACGCCGAAGTCGTGGGTAATGAATATCAAGGCCAGGTTCTGCTGCTGTTGAAGATCCTTGAGCAGCTTCAGGTACTGGGCCTGAATGGTGACGTCAAGGGAGGTGGTGGGCTCATCGGCTATGAGCACGGCCGGCTCGCAGGAAATGCCAATGGCTCCCACCACGCGCTGGCGCATTCCGCCGCTCAACTGGTGGGGGTAGTCTTTCACGCGGGACTCGGCGGCAGGGATGTTTACCTTGCGGAGCACCTCCAGGGTGTGCTGCATGATGCTGCGCTTGGGAATGTCCTGGTGAATCTGAATGGCCTCATTGACCTGGTTGCCGATGGTGAAAACCGGATTCAGGGAGGTCATGGGGTCCTGGATAATCAGGGCGATCTGACTGCCGCGAACCCTGCTCATCTCGTTCTCGGTCAGTTGCAGGATATCCTGGCCCTGGAGGACGATCCTGCCGCTTACGATTTCACCGGGCGGTGTCGGGATGAGCCGCATCAGGGAAAGCATGGTCACGGACTTCCCGCAGCCCGATTCGCCCACGATTCCCAGGGTCTCGCCGCGGCGCAGGTCAAAGCTGACGCCGTCCACAGCCTTGACGGTACCCCAACGGGTGCTGAAGTAAGTGCGGAGGTCTTCCACCTCCAGGACCAGTTCGCCGTCCGATTCTGCAGCTGCCATTAGTGGCCACCATCGTCAAGTATGAGAACTAATGCCGTCGAAACCTGGATGGAATGGTACGGAAGTTTAGCAGACTCTATACAACGCCCCAACCTTTGTCAACAAAATCCAGGTTGCACGGGGTTGCCCGGATGGCCAAAGGTTATTGGGCGGCCAGCATGTCGCAGGCCAGGCCAAGCATAATCTTGGTGCCGCTGACCAGGCTCTTGATGCCGATGGACTCATTGGTGCCGTGGGTGAAGTTCAACATGGGGTCGTCGTCCGGATGGGAACCACTGAATCCGTAGGTAACCGTGCCCAGGGGACGGGTGAAACGCGAGTCGGTAAATCCGTTGCTGATGGCGGGAACCCACTGGATGTCGTCCCGCTCCAGGGCCTGGGCCGTGACCAGCCGGATGCTGGTGGCCAGGGGCGACTCGAAGGGCGATGAATTGGGACGGGCCATGTAGTCGATCTCATAGGACACTCCCGGGACGCCGGCCAGCACCTCGTCCAGCTGGCGGCGCACGTACTCATCGTCCTGGTGGGGCAAGGTGCGAACGTCGCAGGTAAGGCGGATGGACTCGGGAACGCTGTTGGACTTGATGCCGCCCTGCACCATGGTGGGTGTCAGGGTCATTCGGGACAGGGCGCGGAGCATGGAGGCGAAGCGGGGGTTGTCAGCCTCGATGTCGGAGATGATGGCGTCCACGTTGGCCGGCGAGGGCCTGTCTTCGATGGCGAAGGTGGAGAGGTGGTCGAAAATGACGGTGGAGGTGTCGCGCTCCGCGTCGTAGCCCTCGATGGAGTTAAGGGCCTGGCTGAGGCGGTAAAGGGCGTTGGTTCCCTGCCAGGGCACCGAGGCGTGAGAGCTGGTGCCTTTCAAGTCGATTTCCACCTGCAGGCGGCCCTTTTCGCCGACGCCCAGGATGTAGGTGAGGGCTCCGGCGGCCCGGACAGGTGTACCACCGCCTTCATTGACGGCAAAGGGCGCTGCCAGCTTGTCGGGGTGGTTATCGGCCAGCCAGCCGAAGCCGTAACGGCCGCCGTGCTCCTCGTCGGCGCCGGCGGCCAGGATCAAGCCGTCTTCCAGTTCTATGCCGTTGCGCTTGAGCAGTCGGACGGCCATAAGCTGGCAGGTGAGCAGGCCCTTGCAGTCGGAAGCGCCGCGGCCGAATATGCGGCCGTCGTGGATGGTGGCGCTGAAGGGCGGGAACTGCCACTTGGATTCGTCCTCCACCGGCACAACGTCAGTGTGGGACATGAACATCAGGCCCGCCTTGCCCGAGCGTCCCTCCATGCGGGCCATGAGGTTGCCGCGGTTGGGGGCGGATTCCAGGATTTCCGAGGAGATTCCGTCTTCGGCCAGGAAGTCGCGGGCCAGTTCGCAGACGGGAGTCTCATCTCCGGTGGGCATGAAGCCGGTGTTGACCGAGGGAATCCGCACCAGGGCCTGTTCCAAAGAAATGATGTCGTCCAGGGAAGCGTCAACCTGGTCGAAAAGTTCCTGCAGATTGGGCATTACATCCTCCCCTTCAGCATTGAATTTTGGCGAGTGTAAACAGGCAACTGGAGAGTGTCAACGCGTGCTCGTGTTCTCTCTACCGGAGCGTGCTGAACAAGGAAGCGCAGAGAAGGGGAGAGTCGCAGAGGCTGTTGGTGTCTCTGTGTCTATTCGTGAGAACAAGGCTATAATGCAGGGAATCTTACCTGCGGATATGTGAAATGCAACGAGACTTTGTTGGTTACGGGCGCAACGTGCCCCGGATTCAGTGGCCCGGTGGGGCCAGGATTGCGGTGTCCCTGGTGGTCAACTACGAGGAGGGGTCCGAGTATTCGCTGCTGGACGGAGACGACCACCACGAGAGCAATAATGAGGTGCCCTCGCCCATACCGCCAGGGCAGCGGGACCTGTATAACGAATCATTCTTTGAATACGGCAGCCGGGTGGGTGTTTGGCGATTGCTGGATATGTTTGACCGGCACCAGGTCAAGTCCACCTTCTACTGTTGCGCCCAGGCCCTGGAGCGCAACCCGGAACTGGCCCGGGAAATTACGGCCCGGGGACACGAACCTTGCGGTCACGGCTACCGTTGGGCTGAAGTGCATAGAATGACCCGCGACGAAGAGACGGAGGACATGCGCAAGACTGTGGCGGCCATCGAATCCACCACCGGGGAGCGGCCTTTGGGTTGGTTTACGCGCTACGGGCCCAGCATCAACACCCGAGAACTGGCGGCGGCCGAGGGCGGGTTGATCTACGACAGCCTGGCCACCAACGACGATTTGCCTTACTACGTTACCGTGGGGGACCGTCCATGGCTGGTCATTCCCTACAGCTTCGAGACCAACGATGCCCGCTTCTGGCGGGGAGGGCTGGTCAGCACCGGCGACTTTTTCGAGTACCTTAAGGACTCCTTTGACTGCCTGTACCGCGAAGGGGCGACTCACCCCAAAATGATGTCGGTGGGACTGCACTGCCGGATAACGGGGAGGCCGTCCCGCTCGCAGGCGGTGGAGCGGTTCATCGAGTACGCCAGCGGGTTTGAGGGGGTGTGGTTCGCGCGGCGGGTGGATATTGCCAGGTGGTGGCTGGAGAATTACCCGGCGTGAGGGCTAAGGAGGAAGGAAAACTCTAACCATCTATCTATCAAGGGTAAAAGGAAGCTGAGGAAGTCTGAAAATTGGAACAGTAATCGCGAAAATAGAAGTGGGCGACCCTCAAGGTCGGAATCTCCAGGGAGTGGAATTGGAAGTGGATACCGGCTCAACCTATACCGCGCTGCCCAGGCAGGTGCTGGAGTCACTGGGCGTGCCGGTTGACACATCCGTGCCGGCAAGGCTGGCTGACGGCAGTCACAGATGTTGGAAATTGGGGAAACCAGAATCAGGCTGCGGGGCAAGGAGTTCACAACCATTGTGGTTTTCGCCGAAGAGGGTGAACCCAGCTTATTGGGTGTAATTACGCTGGAGGAAGCTCTATTGGCCTTTGACCCAGTGCATAACGAGCTGATACCGGTGGAGGCCAAGCGTTACTGAACCCAGAAACAGCTCATTTTGTTGGAGGATCGTGATTTGAAGGTTTGGACAAGAGGCCATCCTTGAACGAACAGGTTTGCGATTTTCCGCCTGCGACGGAACAACTGGGTGTCCCCAACGCTGCGGTCAGGTGTCTGTGGTAACCAGATACGGATTTCTTGCGCCCTACTTGCCTTTGTGGTAATTTTAGGCTAGATACCCGTAGGCATAATGCTAACGGAGAGGTAATGTTATGAGCTACAAGCCCAAGTACCTGGGTCACGTCAATATGTTTGTACGTAATGCCGAACGTTCCCAGAAATGGTACGAAGACATCCTGGGCCTGCACACCTATGACTTCAAGCCGGGTCGGGCTGCGTTTATGTCCGCCGACATCGAACAGTCCCACGAAATTGCGCTGATCGAGGTTGGAGAGGAAGCCCCTGGCATCCAGAACCGGCAGGTGGGGCTGAACCACATGGCGTGGATGATGGAGAGCCTGGACGACCTGAAGGAAATGTACCACCGACTGAAGGAGAAGAACGTCCCCATCGGCCATATTTCCGACCACGGCATTTCCATCGGCATTTATTTCAACGACCCCGACGGCAACGGCATCGAGGTCTCCTACGAGTTGCCGCGGAGCCAGTGGAACCGGGAAGAGAACATTTTCATGGGTGAGGGACGCATGTCCGGCCAGTTCCCTGGTCCCTGGGACGAGGAAATGGCAGCCCAGCAGGCCGCCGCTGCCGCGCGCTAGGCGGGGCCGTCGCACAACCAAACCAGTAACGATACTTCAACCTATTGGAGGAGAAGGTATGCCGAGCCAGGAAGACATTGCCTTGATGGCTCATCTGATGCGTCGGGCCGGTTTCGGCGCCAGCCGCGCTGAACTGGAAGAGCGGTGCGCCCGTGGCTACGAGGCCACCGTGGAAGAACTGCTTAACCCCGGTGACGATTCCGGCATTGACGAGGATGAGCTTTACCGTTATTTCCCGCAATTTGAAAGCTCTTTGGCTCCGGTGGCGGCCCAGACCGAGTGGGTGTACCGCATGGTCAATACCAGGTGGCCACTGAAGGAAAAGATTGCGCTGTTCTGGCACCAGCTTTTCGCTACCGGCAATTCCAAGGTGGACAACCCGCCGGAACTGCTGGCCCAGATCGGCATGTTCCGCCGGGAGGGGCTGACCGACTTCCCGAATCTGCTGGTAAAGCTGGCCCAGAACCCGGCCATGATTTACTGGCTGGACAATAACGGCAATCACTACGGCTCAATCAACGAGAACTGGGGCCGCGAGTTGCTGGAACTGTTCTCCATGGGCGTGGGCCACTATTCTGAAGAGGATATCAAGGAAGCGTCCCGGGCGTTTACCGGGTGGACGCTGGGTACCAAGCCGCCCCGCCAGCCCGTGGGCCGTTTCTACTGGAGCTTTGAGTTCAAGCCCGAGGACCATGATTACGGCGAGAAGGAGTTCCTGGGCCAAACCGGCAACTTTGATGGCGACGATATCATCGACATCATTGTGAAGCAGGAGGACACGGCCCGGTTCCTGGCCCGCCACCTGTATAACTTCTTCGTGGCCGACGAGCCGCAGGTGCCGGCGTGGAACATCACTCCGCCAAACAACCCGGAGGCCATAGACACCCTAGTCAAGGCCTACATGGACTCCGACGCAGACATCAAGTCGATCCTGCGGGCCCTGTTCAACTCCGATTTTTTCAAGAACGCCCGCTTCCAGCACGTGAAGAGTCCGGCCGAACTGGTGGTCAGCACCGTGCGCATGGCCGGCAACTACAACCAGCCCCGGACCGGTTTCCCGCTGCTGGCCTTCGAGTGTGGCTGGCAGGGCCAGGAGTTGATGAATCCTCCCAGCGTGGAAAGCTGGCACACCGGTTCAGAGTGGATTGACGGCGGCGCCCTGGTGCGGCGGGTCAACTTTGCCGCCAAGCTGCTGTCCGACACTTCCCTGCCCGGCGTGAAGTCCATTGTGGCGGGTTTGAAGGAACGGGGCACTCTGAGTCCGGCCGAATTCGTCCGCGCCTGCCTGGACCTGGTTGGTCCGGTGGAGGTGGACGAGGGCACCTTCCAGGAACTGCTGACCCACGCCCAGGAGGGCGGCGACGTCAACTGGGACACGGAAGACGCGGCTGCAAAATCGGAAAAGCGCACCGGCGTAATGCTGGCGTTGATCGCCGCAACCCGGGAGTTTCAGTTTGCCTAAGCCGGACCAGTTGGACCGGCCACATAAGCCAAATCGGGAGGACAAGGATATGGCATCAACCAAGAAAGACCCGGTGCTGGTGGTGTTGCAGCTTTCCGGCGCCAACGACTATCTGAATACGGTGGTACCGTTTACAAACCCCCTGTACTGGGAGAATCGACCCAATCTGGGGCTGCCTGAAGGTCAGTTGATCAAGTTCACCGATGACCTGGCCTTCCATCCCAGCATGGGCCCCGTCAAGGACCTTTGGGACCAGGGCCAGATGGCCATCATTCACGGCATCGGCTACGAGAATTCATCCCGTTCCCACTTCCGGTCCATGGACATTTGGCATACCTGCGAGCCGGACAAGGTTGGCACCGAGGGTTGGCTGGGCCGCGTTATCCGCGACCTGGACCCCGCCGGCGAGAACGTGCTGAAGGGCGTGAACTTTGGCCAGGGTCTGCCCCGGGCCATGGCTCTGCGCGGCGTACCGGTTACTTCCGTCTCCGACCTGGCTTCCTACGGTGTACTGACCGACATTCCCGCCATTGGCGCTGGCGATGAACGGGAGCAGATGCTGGAGCTATTCTCCCGGGTGTATTCGCCGGCCATTGGCACCGGAATGACCATGGACTACCTGGGCCAGACGGGTCGGGACGCCCTCAAGGGCGCCGACGTCATCAAGGTGGCCCCGGAGCAGTACTCGTCCTCCATAGAGTATGCCGACAACCCCATTGCCAAAAGCCTGAAGAGCGTGGCGCAGGTGCACCTGGCCAACCTCGGCACCCAGATTTTCTACACCCAGTACGGCAGCTTTGACACCCACTTCAACCAGCTTCCCGCCCACGCCAAGCTGTGGACGGACGTGTCCGGCGCGGTCAACGACTTCTTTGCCGACCTGCGGGAGCACGACGCTTCGGATAACGTGGTAATGCTGGTATTCACGGAGTTTGGCCGGCGGGTACACGACAACGGTACCGGCTGCGACCACGGTCGTGGCGGCGTTGCCTTTGCCCTGGGCGATGCGGTTAACCCCGGCATGTACGGAGAATACCCGTCCATGAAGGCCGAGGACCTGTTCGAAGGGGACTTGGTCCCCAGCTACGACTTCCGGGGCTTCTACTCCACCTTCGCCGAGCGGTGGCTGGGCCTGGACGCCAAGCCCATAGTCGGCGGCGAATACGAACAACTGGACTTCCTTTAGGCCGCAGCGGCCAAGCCAAGTAGATTAGTGTAGGGGCGGGTTTCAAAACCCGCCCCTACAGGGATAGCCAGCCAGCGTTGCCTGGCATTATTCCTTTGACGCTATAAAGGAGGCAGCAATGCTTACCACTGTCGCCGCCGGGCGAGTTTTCGATTACAGCCACTGCATAGGGATGTACTCCACTTCCGGCATCGGGTTCCTGGTGCCCATGGACTTTGCCCTGGGTAGCAACAACACCCTCTACGTGCTGAACCGGGGCGTGGACGAAATCACCCTGCGCATTAGCAAGTGTACCCTGGACCATCACTTTATCACCGACATTGGGCGGTACGGCATGGGCGACGGCCAATTTGTCTGGCCCATAGCCATTGCCCTGGACAGCAACGATAACATCTACGTAACCGACGAGAACACCCACAAAATCACTGTAATGGACGAGGACGGCGAGTTCATCGCCAAATGGGGTGAAGCCGGCAGCGACGAGGGCCAACTGCGCGGCCCTGCCGGCATTGCCATTGACGGCGACGGCAACGTGGTCGTGGTGGATAGCCAGAACCACCGGGTCCAGAAATTCACCAGGGACGGGCAATTTCTGGCCGGCTGGGGCAGCGAGGGAAGCGGCCCGGGCCAGTTCAACAAGCCCTGGGGCCTGTGCCTGGACAAAGAAGGCAACGTGTACGTGGCCGACTGGAAGAACGACCGGGTGCAGAAGTTCTCCGCCGATGGCCGGTTCCTGCTGGAGTTCAAGGAGACTCCGGGTGGCGTGGGCGGACTGAACCGTCCCACCGGCGTTGCAGTGGACTCGGACGGCGACGTATACGTGGCCGACTGGGGCAACCACCAGGTGAAGATCTACGAACCCGACGGCAAATTCATCGCGTCCCTGGTGGGCGACGCGGAAACTCCTTCGCCTTGGGTACAGGACTATATAGACGCCAATCCGGACGTGGCCAAGGCCCGCCGCCGCACCAACATGGAAGTAGAATGGCGGTTCAACCGCCCCATCGCGGTAGGCCTGGACGCCGAGGACAGGCTGTACGTTGCGGAAGCCGTCCGCCACCGCATCCAGGTTTACACCAAGGAGCGGGACTACGCGGAGGCGGCGATAAACCTGTAGCCCGTTAGTAGAAGGTTACGGCAAGACAAAGAGGGGCAGGCCACAACCTGCCCCTCTTTCCTTGTGCTACTTTTCCAACCGTGCCAACGCTTCTCCCAAGCCCGGCACGATTTCCGCCCCTTCCGGTACGGTGATAGACGCGCCGGCCAGGGCGTCGCCGATGGGTTCGCAGCGACCGCCCACGCACTGAGCCAGGAAGGCCTCGGCGACGGCGAAGAAGGATAGGTTGTTTTCGGGACGGGCGAAGCCGTGGCCCTCGTCCGGATAAAGGACGTAGGTTACCGGAATCTCCTTGTCCCGCATTGCCCTGACTATCTGGTCGGACTCGGACTGCTTGACGCGGGGGTCGTTGGCCCCCTGACCGATGAGCAGGGGCTTCTGAATGTTGTCGACTAAGGACAAGGGTGAGCGTTGCATCAGGAACTCGCGGCCCTCCTCGGTGCGATAGTCGCCAACGCGGCTGGTGAAAAGTTGAATCATGGGCTGCCAGTAGGGTGGGACAGTCTCCATCAGGGTAATCAGGTTGGAGGGGCCGACTATGTCCACGCCGCAGGCGAATACCTCCGGGGTGAAGGTCATGCCCACCAGAGTGGCGTAGCCGCCGTAGCTGCCGCCCATAATGGCGATCCGCTGCGGGTCGGCTATGCCTTGCTCGATGGTCCAGTTGACCGCGTCCAACAGGTCGTCGTGCATCCTTCCGCCCCATTCCAGGTTGCCGGCGTTGATGAAATTTTTGCCGAAGCCGGTGGAGCCGCGAAAGTTGACGCTGAGGACGGCGTAGCCCCGGTTCGCCAGCAACTGGAAAAGGGGATTGTAGCCCCAGGAGTCCCTCGCCCAGGGGCCGCCATGCACCAGCAGGGCCATAGGAAGGGGTTCCGACACGCTGCCGCCCTGCTCCGGGTCGGCTTTCAGGGGCAAGGAGTAGTAGCAGACCAGGTCCATGCCGTCGCGCGCCGGAATCACGGCGGGGTGGACCTTGACCAGGGGTAAACCTTCCAGGGCCTCGCGGTTGGTGAAGAGGAACTGGGCATCCTTATTGGGGCGCAGGTATCGGTAATAACGCACCGGGCCATCGTCCAGCAGGTAAGCCACAATCCAGCAGCTGTCGTCCAGGGTGCGGCTGACGATTTCGATATCGCCGGCCGATACAGTTGCCAAGAATTCCAGGTCGGCGGCCACGGCGTCGTCCTGCACCTGCCAGGACTTGCGGTCGTAGTTGAACGCCACCGCCTGCACCGTCCTTCCCGTTGGATGCAGCAGAACGTCGGCCACGTCCGCGCGGTCATCCCAGGCAATATGAGCAACGTCTCCGGTATCCAGGTTCAGGGAAGTGAGGGCGGCGGTGTCCCGGCCACGGCTGTCGGTCATGTAGAGCAGGTGGCCGTCTTCGCTGAATTCGACAGGGTTGGTGGTGACGGAGTCTTCCGAGCCAACAATAAAGGCGTGTTCCCACTGCCCGTCCGAGGCGGGATGCAAGAACTCTGTGCCGCCATCTTCCGTGAGGCGAGCGGCAAAGCGCACTGCGAAATCATCGTCGGTGACGAAGAAAGCAAACCCGTCGTTCTGCTGAACCAATTCCCGTTTCCCCGTATTCAGGTCAACCAGGTAGAGGTCGTGGAACTGGGCCTCGCGATCGTTGAGGCCAACCTGGATTTGACCGGGATGCTTGTGGCTTTCCCGCTGAATTTGGGCCTGAACCCCTTCCAACGGGGTAAGGTCGTGGGTATCTCCGGTTGCCACGTCCACCGTGTAAAGACGCCAGTTCTCGTCCCCGCCGTTGTCCTGCAGGTAAATGATGCGGTTGGGGGAGTAGGTCCAACCGTAACGGCGAATGCCCCGACCAGTGTCGTGGGTTACAGGCCGGGCCGAGGAAGGATTGTCGGCCGGTGCGACCCAGACATTGAGAATACCGTCCACGGGGGCGAGAAAGCTGAGGTGGGTACCGTCGGGGCTGACCTGCGGAGACGCTTTATCGGGGTTACCGAAGAAGACCCTGCGGGGGATCAGGTCTGGGGAGTCTGCGGATGAGTGCTGTGCCATTGGGACTTTTCCTCCTGAATGCTGTATCTGAAAATTAAAGAAAGCCGCTTAACAGTTTTTGTTGAAAGCGGCCAATGGGTATCCCTGTCATCGGGTTACGGAAGTTACTGGGACTGGACCCCGCCGACGGAGATATCCGACACGTCGGCGCCGGCCTCCACCAGCAAATTTCTGATGTGAAGCTCGGTTTCCAGGTAGGCGCCCTCGCCGATGTGGTCGAAGCGGATGATGCCGTCCTGGTCAATGAGGTACTTGCGAGGCCAGTAGCGGTTCTTGTAAGCGCGCCAGGTCCGGAAATCGTTGTCCATGGCAACGGGCCAGATAACATCGAGCCGGGGCAGTGCCTCGCGCACGTTGGCCTCGTCCTTTTCGAACTCGAACTCGGGCGAGTGAACACCCACCACCACCAAGCCATAGTCGGTGTACTTCTGATACCAGTCCCTTACATACGGCAGGGTACGCTTGCAGTTAATTCAAGTGTAGGTCCAGAAGTCTATGAGGACTACCTTGCCTTGCTGTTCCTCTATAGCAAGCGGCTCGCTGTTCAGCCACTTTACTATTCCGCGAAATTCGGGGGCCTGTTCCGTGCCTGCAGGGGTGATGATGGCAGGCGTGGGAGTTGGGGCGGGTGTCGCCGCCGGGCGAGGCTGAACCCGGTTGGGCTCTGTTACTTCGGCCGAAACGGTGCTTTCCTGATCGGCGGCCGGAGAGGATGCGACCCAGAAGACACCTACCAGGATAACAATGACGGCCGCCGCCGCAGTCAAAGGCAGCCACCGCATTATTCCGGGACGCGATTCGGGAGTCACTACCGTTAAATTCCTTTCTTCTCTTACTGGCTGGAATTACGCAGGGAAGGGATGGCCGGTTTTGCCTCGGCCGTCCCTTCCCTGCCTTCGGTTTCAGGCAATGCATAGCCGGTTGGCTGCTAATTGTCGGCCAGTACCGGTTCAGCAACCTGGCCTGTGAAGGCGGGCATAACGTCCCGGGCCAGCCATTCCAGCTGTTCCAGGATCACCTTTTCCGGCGTACCTACGGGATGGCTCATTCCAACCCGCTCCAGGCCTGGGTACTGTTCTTCCAGCTCCTTGAGCTGTTGAATGATCAGTTCGGGCGGTCCGCACAGGAAGCCCTGGCGCTCCACGGCCCGCTCGATGGTGGGCAACCCGGCGGAGGGGGCGCGGGAAGGGTCGCCCATAGCTTCAATCTGCTCGTCGGTGAGGGAGCGGACCAGGCGCAAGGGACCGAACATCTTGAGGTTTTCCTCGTAGTACCTGGCCGCTTCCCGGATTGCCTCTTCCTGCGTATCGGCCAGGAAGAAGTGGAAGCCGATGGCGAGGTTTTCACCCAACTGGGCATCCTCCCGTCCCGCATTCACCAGGGCATCGCGATAGGCGGCGATAACGTCGTAGATGGCTCCGCCCTCTGAAACTCCGCCGCCGATCATGCCCTTGATGCCGTGCTTTGCCATGAATTCCAGGGCTCGGGGAGTGGCACTCTGGATGGGCTGCCAGGTCTCCACCGGCAGGGTCAGCGGGCGGGGCACCAGGGTGATTTCCTCCAGTTCGTAGCCCCGGTAGGGGACCCGCGGTGGAATGGTGTAGTACTGGCCCTGGTGGGAGAAGGCCCGTTCGTTGAAGGACTTGAGGATGATCTCCACCTGCTCTTCGAAGAGGTCCCGGTTGGCAGGCTGGTCCAGCAGGGGAGCGCCGAAGGTTTCGACCTCGCGGGTATGGTAGCCCCGCCCCACGCCAAAGATGACGCGACCCCTGGTGAGGATGTCGGCGGTTGCGAAGTCTTCGGCCAGCCGCAGGGGGTTCCACATGGGGGCGATGTTGAAGCCGCAACCAAATTTCAGGTTCTTGGTCAGGTGGGCCAGGTGGACGTTCAGCATCAGGAGGTTGGGGATGCACTCGTAGCCTTCGGGCTGGAAGTGATGCTCCGCCATCCACATGGTGTCGTAACCAAGGCGGTCCATGGTCTGGGCGATGGCCGTGGCTTTGTCGAATACGGTGGCCAGGTATTCATCGGAAAAGGAACGGTCGTTCACCGCAATGCCGCCGTAGCCAACGTCATCCATGTCCACGTGGCCGGCATAAAGGCTGTCGAACTTGGTAATCATGTGGCGCCTCCTTTTTGGATTGCGTTAGCGGGATTATAGATTATTGGCCAGGAATGGGAAAGGCGGGATTGCCGCAGTCCAGAACACTCGAGCATGCCGGACTCGCTAATACACAGAGGCGCAGAGATGCATAGAATTATCCTGAGAAACTCCTCGCATTCGGCGACTGGAGAAGGTAACGCCGTGTCCCCGGCTACAGGCGCCGCAGACGGGGCATCAGGACGCCCATGGTGACGGCCAGGACAATGAGGGCCGCGCCGTTGACCAGCAGGGCAGTGCGGGAATTGGTTTCGCCGGCCAGGAAGCCCACTTCCAGCTGTCCCACGGGCGCCATGCCGATGCCGAAGATCCACGAACCCATGGCGCGGCCCCGCTGCTCGTTGGAAACGCTGAGCTGCAACAGTGTGTGGTGGAGAATGTCGGTGGCAGAAGCCAGGAGGTTGATGAACATTACGCAGGCCACGGCCACCCAGAAGAAGGGGGCCTGGCCCAGCAGGATTTCCCCGACGCCGAACATACCGATGATGCAGAGGAGCAGCACGCCCTTGCGGCGCACCCGCTCCATGGCCGCCACGGTGAACACGCCGATGGCGCTGCCCAGGAACCGGAAGGCGGTCAGCAGGCCCAGTCCGAAGGCGTCCACGCCCAAAACCTCCCTGGCCAGGATGGGCAGCATAACCTGGTGGGAGAAACCCAGTATCTCCGCTCCGGCGGTGGAAATAATCAGGCTGAGCATGGCCCGATTATTCTTAAGCGCCCGGAAATAGTTGACCAGGTTTTCGAGTATGGGTTCACGCACCAGGGGGGCCGCTCCGCCGGCGTGGCGAAGCCAGTGCATTATGACAAGACCGGCTCCGTAGGTCAGGCCCATAACGAGGAAGGCTGACCCCGGCCCCTGCCAGGCAATTAGGGCGCCGGTGACCAGGGAACCAATAATTCCGCCAATCCACTGGGCCAGGGAGACGAGGGCGATGCCGTTAATGGCCCGGTGGCCGCCGACGATGTCGTAAACGTACACCTGGCGGGAGGTCATATAAAAGGCCTGGGCGGCTCCCAGCAGGAAGGTTATCAGCATCAGGAGCCAGATATTCAGGAGCCCGGCAAACAGGAGCCAGGAAGCCAGGAGCGAAAGGGAAAGCATGATGGCGCAAGAGATGCGCATGATGACGCGGCGGTCGAAGCGATCAGTTATGGAGCCGGCCACCAGCCCCACGACCAGGTTGGGGGCCGAGCGGGCGGCAAATATGGCCCCCACCATTCCGGCGTTGCCGGTCATATCGTATACCAGCCACCCCAGCAGCACCTGCTGCATACCCCAGCCCAACTGGTTGGACACCGTCGAAATCCAAAGCACGCGGAAGTCGGCGTAGCGCAGGGCGATGGCCATCCTGACCACGGGTGAGCGCAGTCTTCGTCTTCTGCGGCGGCTATCGGACAGCGGTGGCGTGGTCAATGGGGATCGGTCCTATGGCGGTATGGAATGGGCGCGAGGGAAGACAGGACTGGAGCAAAGAATACGCCCGGAAGCAAAGTGGGGCAAGCCGGACTGCGTGGGTTACGCCGCCGGGAGGCTGGGCGAATCCATATTCACGTGAGTGACCGTATCTGGATATGCGGAATCCGCAAGGTGTCGCGGCCACTGCGGGTTGAATTGGCGGCCCATTTCTGGCAATATGAACCCATGAGAATTGGAGCTTTTGAAATTGTAGAACCCGTTCCTGAGCTGCGGGAACCCCACGCTTTCGCCATGATTCGCCCCTGGGTGGATGTGGGTAGCGTAGGTACCCTGACTCTCAGCCGCTTGGAGCGCTACCTGGGATCCAAGGAGCTGGGCAAGCTGGCCCGCCCCGGGAATTTCTTCGACTTTACTCGCTACCGGCCCAACATCCGGCTGGTGCAGGGTGAGCGGCGGGTTACCATACCAAACAGCCACCTGCGCTATGCCACGTCCGATGAGGGGCCGGACTACCTGTTCCTGCACATGATGGAACCCCACGCCAGCAGCGAGGACTACACGGATTCCATACTTGAAGTAGTGAAGCACTTCGGCGTAACGCGTTATTGCCGACTGGGGGCGATGTACGACGCGGTGCCTCACACCAGGCCTTTGCTGGTTACCGGTTCGCTGGGCAATGTAACCCAGAACAAGCCGGTGCCAAACCTGAAATTGCGCAGCAGCAACTACCAGGGCCCGACAACAATTATGAACCTGGTTTCGGAAGGCATAGACCGACTGGGCATTGAGACCATTAACTTTATGGTCCATTTGCCCCAGTACCTCCAGTTGGAAGAGGACTATACCGGCACTTCCAGAATGATCGAGTGCCTGAGTTCAGTGTATCCGAACATTCCGTCGGACATAGCGCCGGTGCGCCGGGGGCAGAGGCAGTACCGGGAACTGAGTTCGGCAGTGGAGCGCAATTCGGAGTTGAAGTCGCTCATCCAGCAGATGGAAGCTTATTACGACGCCCAACAGGATGAGGAAGAGTCTTCGGACAAGGAGACTCCAACGGAGGTAAACCTTTCTCCGGAGATCGAACGGTTCCTGAGCGAGCTGGGGCAGCAGATGGAGAACGAAGAGTAACACAGTAACCAAAAGCAGGTTGACACTAAAGGGAACCGGAATTCTGGTTCCCTTTTGCTTGTCCCCACAGGGGAAACGGTGAAGAAGTGTCAGCCGCCGGAAATGGCGCAGCCGGGCGTGGGGCGGGTCGGAAATTCGCGGCAACGGTGGGGCCTGGTTTCATAAATCCGGCAGGCAGAGGATGTCGGGTCCAGCATTGGGCACCTTTCCCCAGGGTGGTCAGCGAACTTGACCCAACCCTGGCCCTCCAGTCCCGCACTCACCGTCACTTGAACCTGGAGCCTGGCGCCGGCGGCTATGAAAGTCGCCACCTCGCTGGGGGCAAGTTCCAAAACCAGCGGTCCCTGGCAGCACATGGCCCGGCACACGTTCATGCAAATGTGACCGGCTTCCCGGGAGGAAAGGCCCGGGGCAAGAAAAGAAGCCATTACTGGTCTCCGTGGCGGTGTGAGTGTGAGGAAACAAGGGGAAAGATGAGTCCTAAAATGGAAGGGGCAATTGGTGGCGACGGATGGATTCGAACCAACGACCTAGCGCTTATGAAGCGCCCGCTCTGCCACTGAGCTACGTCGCCACCGGACAGGCATACCGACCAGCCGCCAAGTGATGCCTGGGGAAATAATATTAAAGGCGTGCCAGTGTAGCTGTCAATTGGCCGGCGGACGGTGGGGGTGTTCCAATTCAGGCAATTTCACCATAGGGAAAGGGCAGAGACACAGGTGGAAAGGCAGAGACACAAGCCTGCCCCTACCATTCTCGTGTTCGGACCACCTGAATTGGACGCTATAGGGGACTGGGCTAAAAGCAAATTACCGGATTCCAGAGCTATGACCGAGTACGAGAGCAGCAAATACGAAGAAGAGGAGTATGCCACGCTGGCGGGGGCCGCAGAGCGGCTGGAAGCTGCGCTCACCGAACTGGCGGGCAGGCTCAGGCCATTCCCTTCCTTCCTGGGTATGACATCGGTGCAGGCGGTGGAAGTTAACCCGCCCCTGGCCGTCAACCGGGACCTGGGCTGCGTGGTGGTAGATCCGGACGGGCGGCTGTGCCGGTTCGACATCACTGCCATTTCGGGGATAGCAGGAATCGCCGAAGCAGACCAGATTGAGGAATTTCAACCCCTGGACCTGGCTCCCCTGGAGTACATCGTATATGCCAGCGCGGCTATTGAGTTGCTTGCCGGGGAGTTGAGTAGGCGTGGCGGCTGACCGCCAGGATCTTCCAGGTTACTCCAGGGTGATGTCCCCGCTCTGGCCGCCCCGTTTGCTTACCAGGCGGACGGAACCAATCTGCATACCCCGGTCCACAGCCTTGCACATATCATAAATGGTGAGAGCGGCCACAGAAACGGCAGTCAAGGCTTCCATTTCCACCCCCGTTTTGCCCGAGGTGCTGGCAATGGCGGTTATGTTGACCGCGCTGTTGGTCTCATCGGCTTCCAATTCCACGTCGACCTTGTTCAACGGAAGGGGATGACAGAGGGGGATAAGGTCGGAAGTCTTCTTGGCGCCCATGATTCCGGCCAGCTGGGCAATGGTAAAAACATCGCCCTTCTTAACCTGGCCCTCGACAATGAGGCGCAGGGTTTCGGGCTGCATCCGCACCGCCCCCCGGGCCACGGCTTCCCGGTCGGTAACGGGTTTCCACCCCACGTCCACCATCTTTGCCCTGCCCTGCTCGTCGAGGTGGGTCAGGGTGGAGGCTGCAGGTGCGATGGGCTTTCCGCTGGTCTCGGGCATCAATCAGCTCCTGGTTGCGGCGGTTTGCACGGGGTTCCCGTGCTGAGATAGTTCCGGGCTATTACAGAGGCCTGGGCAGGTACAGCAACGGCCGTCAGCCAAAACAGTTCTTGCAAGGGATATAGCCGGCGGATACGGCCTCCTCGTGGGTGCGGTATTCGCTGTAGCCGTCAGCCACTTTCATGAAGCCCCGGGTGAACTTGCAGCCGCGCAAGTGGAAGGTCTTGCGGTTGGATGTCGCGCTGGCAACGTAGGCAAACTCCGTACAATCCTCCGTCGCCGATTGCTCCAGCGCTTCCACTCTGCTCCGGATTTCCGCAACCGCACCCCACAAGTCCTGAACTACACGGTCCTGAATCATCCTGAAACCTCCGGAGACCTTTTGTCGTCGTATTCAGCCGGCGGGCTTGCTGGTGGCTTTCCGGCCCCAGATAACAACCGGCGCGAAGTCGGGCATACAGTTCCGGCCTTCTCCGGTTATCCGCCGATATGGTACATCTCAACTTTCTGGCGACCATTCTGGAGGGGGGCGAGTTCCGTTCTCTCCTCGGAGTAGCGGTCTGATCGCCTGGACCAGATACCCTCAACGCGGCGTTCAAGTTCCTCGTTTGTGGCGCCGGCCCGCAAGTGGTCCCGCAGGTCAAGGCCGTCGGAAGCGAAGAGGCAGGTATAGAGTTTGCCGTCTGTGGACAGGCGAGCCCTGGTGCAATCGCCGCAGAAGGGCATGGTGACCGAGGCGATGACGCCGATTTCGCCTGAGCCATCCCGGTAGCGATAACGGTTGGCGACTTCACCCCGGTAGTTGCTCTCCGCGGGTTCCAGGGGTAACTCCGAATCAATCTGTTGAACGATTTCGGTGGCGGAAACGACGTGGTCCCACCTCCAGCCGTTGCGGTTTCCCACATCCATATATTCTATGAACCGGACAATATGGCCGGTGCCCTTAAAGTAGCGGGCCAGGTCCACCACAGTGTGGTCGTTGACGCCCTTCTGTACTACGGCGTTGATTTTGATGGGGGCCAGACCTACTTCGGCAGCTTTTTCGATGCCGTCAAGAACCCGCTGTACCGGGAAGCCGCGGCCGTTCATTTGCTTGAATATCTCGTCGTCAAGGGTGTCAAGGCTGATGGTGATGCGCTGCAGGCCTGCATCCTTGAGGGCCTGGGCCTGCTGGGGCAGAAGGTAGGCGTTGGTGGTGAGGGTGAGGTCAACAGCGGGATCGATGCTGGATAGCAGGGCAATAAGTTGGTGCAGGTCGGTACGGAGCAAAGGTTCCCCGCCGGTTATCCGCAGCTTGTTCACCCCCAGGCCCACGAATACCCGCGCCAGGCGGGCAATTTCCTCGAAGCTGAGAATCTCACTCTTTGGGAGGAATTGGTAGCTCTCGCCAAAGATCTCGGCCGGCATACAATAGGTACAGCGGAAGTTGCACCTGTCGGTTACGGATATCCGCAAGTCTCGCAGTGGTCGGTTAAACAAGTCCTGTATTGCCAATGGATCTAACCCTATAACTAGCTTCTGGTCATGTAGGAGAATATTAGCCTGCGGCAACCAACCTGCGAAGCACTGTCACAGCGCGGCTGGCCGCATCGCCTCGGTGGCTGATCCGGTTCTTGTCTTCCATGGAAATCTGGGCCAGGGTGCGCCGAAAGGAGGGAAGATAGAAGACCGGATCGTAGCCGAATCCTTCGTTACCATTTGGTTGGTATTGTATCATCCCCGCCACTGAACCTACCACCGACACTTCCAATTCGTCGGGGCCGCAGATGGCGATAACGCAGCGGAAACGGGCGGTTCTCTTCTCCCAGGGTACCCCTGCCAGGTTGGACAGGAGCAGGGAAACCCGATCCTGGTCCGAGTGGCACCGGTCGCCGCCATAGCGGGCGGAATGAATACCGGGTTCGCCGCCCAAGGCGTCCACTTCCAGGCCTGAGTCGTCGGACAGGGTGAGGATTTTTCCCAGGGCGCTATAGGCGCGGGCCTTGAGCCAGGCATTTTCGTGGAAGGTGGCGCCGGTTTCGTCAACGTCATGGGTGATTCCCAGGTCATCGAGAGAGACCAGGTCCACCGGAAGTTCGCGCAACAAGTACTGGTACTCGCGGACCTTGCCAGGGTTGTGGGTTGCAACGAGAAGCTGTTTCCGACTCAACAAATCCTCCTTCAGCTGGTACCGGGTGACTGATGTGGCCGGCTTAAAGCGGGCAACCGCCCCCGAAACTCAGGTTTCAACCCCGAAAATCAGATGACACCCTTGCCAGTTAAATCTGCCACGGTTCCTGCATCATAGCCCAGCCAGGAAGCTAAAACCTGTTCGTTATGTTCACCCAGGCTGGGCCCGGCGTGTTCTACCGCCCCAGGCGTGGCGCTGAATTTTGGAATAATCCCCGGCATAAGGGTGGCGCCGATTTCCGGGTCTTCCACCTCAATCAAGTCGTCCCGTTCCCGGTAATGGGGGTCGGCCACGATCTGGCCGCTGCCGTAGACCGGCCCCACGACACCGCCTGCCGGCACCAGGTTGTCCAGTATTTCATCCAGGGGCCGGCTCCCCAACCACTGCTGGAGGACTTCGTTCAAAGCGTCCTTGTTTTCCAGGCGGGAAGCGTTGTCGGTGAACCGCGGGTCGCTGATATAGTCGGACAGCCCCATGGCGTGGGCCAGGGCCTCCCAGGTGCTCTGGGAAGTGGCGGACAGGCCCAGCCAGCGGTCATCGGCGGTCTGGTAGAGGCTGCGGGGCGCGGCGTCGGGGAAGTCGTTGCCCACCCGTTCCCGCACGATGCCCAGCAGGTCGTACATGGGAATGTGGGGAATGCACAGGCGGAAGAGGGGTTCAAACAGGCTCAGGTCTATCACCTGCCCAGCCTTTGCATCTTCTCCTTCCTGATAGGACGCCCGGACCGCCTCGCGCCGATAGAGGGCCATCATTCCAGCCATGGCTCCGAATACTCCGGCAATTTCGTCGGCAAGGGGAATGGGCGGCAGCACGGGCGGTGTTTCGGGAAACCCGGTCATGGCAATGTAGCCGCTCATACATTCGGCGATGGTGCCAAAGCCGGGCCGGTCCCGGTAGGGGCCCGTTTGCCCGAAGCCCGAATACCGGAGGATAACCAGACCGGGGTTTTTCTCGTGCAACTGCTCGGGACCGATGTTCCACCGTTCCAGCGTGCCCGGGCGGAAGCCTTCAATCAGCATGTCGGCCTGCCCGGCCAGTTCCAGCAGGAGGGCCTGCCCTTCGGGGTTTCCCAAGTCCAGGGTCAGCGACCGCTTGTTGCGGGAATGAACCTTCCACCACAGGGAGACTCCGTTGGCAAAGGGTCCCCAGTTACGAAGGGGGTCGCCGGAGCCGGGCCTTTCCACCTTCACAACATCGGCGCCGAAGTCTGCCAGGAGGCTGCTGGCAGTGCCGCCGGCGACTATTATGGAGAGGTCCAGCACCTTCAGGCCCTGCAATGGGCCTGAGCGGCGCCCGCCGCCGTCGCCAGAGCAAGATTGTTCGTTCGTCAATTTATCGCCCGTCCTGGAAGAAGGATTGTATTTCCCGCAGGACCATTGCGGGGTGTTCCATGGGGAGGAAGTGGGAGCCGATGCCCATGGGCTTCACCGTTGCCCCTTTGACCAGCTTAAGGAATTGCCTGACCCCATCGTCTTGCAGGGTCTGCTCTTCGGGGTAGCAGCCCAGCAGGAGCAGGAACCTGCCCTCCAGGGCTTCAAGGTAAGGAGACACCTGCAGCGCCTCCCTTTCCTCATAAAAGGTGGCCTCCACCTCGGGCGAACACTTCAGTTCGACGCGGCCATCGGGGAGGAGCCTGGCGCCGCCTTCGATGAAGGCACGAAAGGTGCTTTCGTCCCAGTCGCGAAAGGCGGACCTCTGCCGGTACGCCTGGTACATCGCCTCCCGACTTTCCCAAATCCTGCGTTTCTGCCGGGTTCGCTGGGCCCGCTGGCGCAGTTCGCCCGGCAGGGCGTTGGCCGGCCTTTCTCCCACCCGCGTCTCCACCAGGCAGGCCTGCCGGATACGCCCGGGCAAAAGGGAGGCGGCCATCAGAGTAGCCAGGCCGCCCGAAGAGTGCCCCACCACACTGACCTCTTCCAGTCCCAGGGTGTCAATCACCGCCGCCAGGTCCCTTCCCACAAGCTCAAAAGAATAGCCGCAGTCGGAAGGGTCAGTGTCGCCGTGGCCCCGCTGGTCCAACGCCAGGACGTGGTAGTCTGACGCCAGTTTACCGGCGATGGAAAGCCAGGTGTGGGACGACAGGCCAGTGGCGTGAACCATTATCAGAGGGGGGTGAGCGTCACTCCCCCACTCCAGGTAATGGTGGGTTATGCCGTTGGCGTAAACGTAGCGGTCGAAACAGGTCAATGTTCTTCCCGTGGTCAATTGGCAGTAACTGCGAACAGCCCAAGGTTGGCTGAGTCATGCGCTGGGGCTATTCTAACGGCAGTTACCTGGCTTATCCACCTTGCGGAGGAAGGGCAGGGGACCGCGGAAATTTCGTTTGTGCAGATTTTCACTATCGGCCATGCCAGGCTTATGCTATAATCGCCGGGACGGACAGATTCGAGGTGCCGCTGGGCTATATGCTTGACGACTACTTTCGGCAATACGGACTAATTGCCATTTTTGCTGTGGTGGCGTTCGCGGTTCCAACCAGCCTGATTCTTGCATCCTGGCTCCTTTCCCGCTTCAGGATTCGCCCCAGCAACCCTACGCCGGTTAAGCTTGAGCCTTACGAGTGCGGCGTTCAGACCATTGGCGGCCCCTGGAACCAGTTCAACTTTCGATATTACCTTTACGCAATTCTCTTCGTCATTTTTGACGTGGAGGTGGTGTTTCTATACCCCTGGGCCACCAAGTTCATCAGCTTTGAATTGTTCGCCATGATCGAGATGGCAATCTTTGTCGGCATCCTGATGGTGGGGCTTGCCTACGCGTGGCGCAAGCGGGACCTGGAGTGGGGGAATTAAGTCATGCAGCTTTCGGGAGGACAGGGCCCACTGCACGAGCGAACCTGGGGGATCGACCGGGAGGAGGGCCAGATTGTCAACGACCTTATCTCCGTTTCCACGGAACCCATCGAGGTCCCTTCTATTGAAGTTCCTGACGACCTGAAAAACAACCTGCTGGTCACGTCGGTGGATGCCCTGGTGAACTGGGGCCGGAAATCGGCCCTTTGGCCCGTTTCCTTCGGCCTGGCCTGCTGCGCCTTTGAAATGATGGCCACTGCCATGGGCCGCTTTGACATTGCCCGCTTTGGCATGGAAGCCTTTCGCGCCTCGCCCCGGCAGGCCGATCTGATGATTGTGGCCGGTACCGTTACCTGGAAGATGGCCCCGCCCATACGCCGCATATACGACCAGATGGCCGAACCCAGGTGGGTGATTTCCATGGGCGTGTGCGCCACCAGCGGGGGGCCTTATTACGGTTCCTATAGCGTGGTGCCGGGCGTGGACCACATCATCCCCGTGGACGTTTATGTTCCCGGCTGTCCCCCGCGACCCGACGCCCTGCTCTACGGAATTATGGAACTGCACGATAAGATCAAGAAGTACCACCACCTGCGCAAGACGGGCGAGGCGAGGGACTACTGATGGCTTTGAGAGAGGCTACAGGAGAGGAGCTTGCCGACGCCCTTAACGGGGCGCTGCCCGGGGCGGTGCAGGGTTTTGACGACAGGGCTGTGTGGGTCCGGCCATCGCAGGTAAGTGCGGTGGCTAAGTATCTCCGCGACGACCCTTCCCACGACTTCCAGTTTCTTAACTCCATCAGCGCGGTGGATTACGTAGAGTACTTCGACCTGGTGTACCACCTTACTTCCCTGCGCCTGCTTAGCACCGCGGTTTTCAAAACCCGGGTTTACGGGCGCAGCGAGCTAAGGGCGCCTTCGGTGTACGGAGTGTGGCGGGGGGCTGACTACCAGGAGCGAGAGATTTGGGATTTGATGGGCATTCATTTCACCGGCCACCCCAATATGAAACGAATAATGCTCTGGGAGGGCTTTGAGGGCCACCCTTTGCGTAAGGATTTCCTGTAGTTATTGACGCCTCATTCCTGTTACACGGCAGCAAAGATAAAAATGCAGCTACACTCCCTGTATCGTCCAAATTGATCGGAAGCCTGCTCCAATGACCATCCGCACTGAGCCAATGACCGTCAACGTGGGTCCCCAGCACCCGAGCACTCACGGGGTGTTTCGGGTGCGGATTACCTTTGACGGCGAGGATATCGTCCAGGTGGAGCCGGTGTTCGGTTACCTTCACCGTGGGACGGAAAAGCTGGCAGAGGAGCGGAATTACGTCCAGGTCGTTACACTTACCGACCGGCTTGACTACACTTCCTCGATGATCAACAACCAGGCCTATTGCATGGCCGTGGAGCAATTGCTGGGCGTAGAGCCGCCACCCCGGGCAAAGTACCTGCGTACCCTGACCGCCGAACTGCAGCGCATCGCCAGCCACCTGATTGCCGTGGGCTTCTTTGTGCAGGAACTGGGGGCCTTTGGCACGCCCCTGATGTACAGCTTCCGCAGCCGCGAGCGTATCCTGGACCTGTTTGAAATGCTCTGCGGCGCCCGAGTTACGGTGAGCTACATGCGGCCGGGCGGCGTTTTTGCCGACGCCCCGCGGGACTTCTGGCCAGCCCTGGACCGTTTTTTGGAAGATTTCGAGGAAGAACTGGCCGAGATGGAACAGTTGCTGGTGAAAAACGAGATTCTGATGGTGCGCACGAGGGGAGTCAGTCCCATACCGGCCGACGTGGCCATTAACTGTTCCGTCAGTGGCCCCGTGCTGCGGGCCAGCGGCATTAACTGGGACTGGCGGAAGCAGGCGCCCTACGACGCGTACGACCAGGTGGAGTTCGACGTACCCCTGGGTTCCAACGGAGACAATTACGACCGTTTCTGGGTGCGGATGCAGGAAATTCACCAGAGCCTGAGAATCGTCCGTCAGTGCATCGCCCAGATTGAACCTGGCCCCGTACGCCTTGACCTGCCGCTGGTACTGAGACCCGAGGCGGGGCGGGAGGCTTACGGCCGGGTGGAAGCATCCAAAGGCGAGCTGGCCTTTTACCTGGTGAGCGATGGCGGCATTTCGCCGTACCGATGTAAGATAAGGTCGCCATCCTTGATAAACCTGACCATAATCGAGCATTTGCTGGTGGGCTGGAAGCTGGCGGATATGATCGTGTCCCTGGGCAGCATTGACATCAACATGGGCGAGGTAGACCGGTGAACTGCCAGTTGGCACAAGACAGCGTACTGTACGCCAACGGATTGTACCGGGTCATTTACAATCTGGCCGGCAGCTTCCTGCCGTGCTGGATGGCGTACGTTATCGCCGGCCTGGTTATCGTGTTCATCCTGGTCAATGCCGTCCTGCTGGGCGCGGCGGTTATCACCTGGGGAGAACGGCGGGTGCTGGGCAGGTTTCAGAACCGGGTGGGCCCCAACCGGTGGGGTCCCTTTGGAACATTCCAGCCCATAGCGGACCTGCTGAAGCTCTTGACAAAGGAAGACCTGCGGCCCCAGGGAGCGGACCGGATCGTGTTCGGCCTGGTACCCATCCTGATGGTCGCTCCGCTGATATTGCTGACGGCCGTAATACCGTTCGCCAAAGGCACGGCGCTGGCCAATCTGAACGTGGGAGTCCTTTACATACTGGCGGTCAGTTCGATTTCTTCCGTGGCCATTTTCATGGCGGGGTGGTCGTCCAACAACCGGTACGCCATGTTCGGGGCTGCTCGGGCAGTGGCGGTGCTGATCAGCTATGAGGTGCCGGTAGTGCTTTCGCTGCTGGGAGTGGTGATGGTGGCGGCATCAATGTCCCTGGGCAGTATTGTTGAAGCTCAGGCGTTGCCTTTCATCGTTGTGATGCCCATGGCCTTCTTTGTCTTTTTGGCGGGAATGTCGGCGGAGCTGAACAGGTCGCCATTTGACGTGGCGGAAGCCGAGTCGGAGATAATCGCCGGTTACCACACGGAATACAGCGGCGTAAAGTTCGCTCTGATCCAGGCGGCCGAGTTTGGGGGCGTGGGCGTAGTTGCGGCCATCGCGGCCACCCTGTTCCTGGGGGGCTGGTCGGGTCCCTGGTCCGAGTACCTGGGCTGGCTGTGGTTCCTGCTGAAAACGGGTGTCGTGGTGTTCCTTTTCATCTGGTTCCGAGCCACCTACCCCCGCCTTCGCATTGACCAGATAATGGCCTTTTCGTGGAAGTTCCTGCTTCCCCTCAGCATGATCAACCTGGTGGCGGTGACGCTGGAAGTGTTCTTCCTGCGGGGAGACGACGGTTCCCTGACTACGGCGGATCTGGGTTTAATGGCCACAATCAACGTGGTGGTTACTGTGGTTTCGGTTGTGGTGTTCGGAAATTTGATACGGGACCGGGTTACTTTCCGGGCAGGGCAGCCCCAACATGCAGCGGCGACCGGCGTGTCGACCATAGAGGTGAGCTAGTATGTACGGACTGGCGATGGTCAAGGGGCTGATGGTTACCCTGAAAAACCTGACCAAAAAGCCCTTCACCATACAATACCCGGAGGAGCGGGCCCGGCAGCATCCCCGGTTTCGTGGGGAGGAATTTGTCTGGTACGAGGAGAGGTGCACCGGCTGCGCTTCCTGCGCCAAGTACTGTCCCCTGGGCATTATCAGGATTGAAACGTCGCCCAGCGGCAGCGCGATACCGCAGGGAGACAAATACCGCCTGGAAGTTTTCGACATCGAGCTGCAGAGGTGCATGTTCTGCGGCCTTTGCGTGGAGGCGTGTCCCTACGACGCCCTGTTCATGGGCAGCGGATTTGAGCAGGGACAGTACAGCCGGAAGAATATGGTTATCACCATAGACCAGCTTCGCAATGCGGAAAAGCACCCCAGCACCTGGTTCCGGCCCCAGCTGGAAGGCTACGAGGGAGATACCAGCGTCCGACGGGGGACGCCCACCATCGCCCAGGGTGACTCCCGATTTACCTACGACCCCCGGGGAGGTCCGCCGCTGGGATGGCGTGAGGTTGGCCGCGAAGCCTGGCGCTGGCATCAGAAGGAAAAGGCAGGCATGCGCCTGGAGCAGATTCCTGAATCCCCGGAATCCGCCGGCGAGATGGTTTCGGAGCCGAGAGCGGATGACTAGTAGAGCCTTGAGCTTGGATTTGGCCCCAATGGGAGCCTGCGCCGACTTGAGTGGTGAGAGCCGATGGTAGGCGCGCAGGACATAGTGTTCTGGGTCCTGGCGGTAGTCTCCATCGTTGCCGCCCTGGGCGTGGTGGTGGTGAAGGACCTTTTCCGGTCGGCGCTGCTGCTGGCCGTGGTGTTTATCGCCGTGGCAGGCTTTTTTGTGCTGTTGAGCGCCGAGTTCCTGGCGGTAGTGCAGGTGTTGATTTACGTGGGCGCTGTTTCGGTGCTTTTTATATTCGCTATTATGTTGACGCGAAATGTGAGGGAGGGCAATCTGCCAAACCGTTTGCAGATACCGGCCATTTCAGTGTCGGCGCTGCTGCTGGTGGGCATGATTGTCGCCGCCGTCAATACCGATTGGCGGCCCATACCGGCGGCGGCGGTGGAGATGGTGGACGCGGCGCAGACCCAGGCGGTAAGCGGCGGAGCCCAGGCAGGAAGCGACGCGGGGTCAACCGGGATTGCCGACCTGCTGATTGGCGCGTTTGTCCTTCCCTTTGAGGCCGTTTCGCTGCTGCTCCTGGCAGCATTGATTGGCGGGCTTGCCCTGGCCCGTTCCCGGGAGGCGTAGTCACAATGTCGCTGGAAGCAATGCTCATTGTGGCGGCCATCCTGTTCGCCATTGGCCTGTATGGTGCGCTGGCCCGCAGCAACGTCATCGCAGTGCTGATGTCCATTGAGATTATGTTCAACGCCGTAAACCTGACGGTAGTGGCCTTTGCCAGGTACGTGGCGCCCCTGGCCCTGCGGGAGGAAATAGGCAGCGTCCTTACCGGCCAGGTCTTCGCGATTTTCGTAATAACTGTGGCAGCGGCGGAGATAGCCCTGGGCCTGGGAATAGTGTTCGCCATGTACCGGCATACCGAGTCCGTTAGCGTAACCGAGGCAAACCTGCTGCGGCACTAGGCAGCAATGAGCGACGCGCGGCTGAAGATAAAAGACGCATAAGATGTGGGTTGCATTCAAGAAAACGCCAAACCTGATGATGGCGGAGATGTGGAAGGAAGTCCTGGAGGGAGAGGGGCTTCCGGCTCGTATTCTCCCCGATGGCGACATCCGCGACTGGGGAGAAAGGGTCCCCTTTTCCGTGTACGTACCCAAGGGCCGTGAGCACGTGGCCGAAGAGATACTGAGGAAGCTTTAGATGGTCACCGAATCACTGGCTTGGGCAATTTTCCTTCTGCCCCTGTTATCCTTCCTGCTGATTTCCCTGGTGGTAAGACCGTTCCTGAACCGTATTGCCCAGCTGAGCGGGTACCTGCTGATAGCGGCACTGGCCGTTGCCCTGGCGCTGTCGCTGCTGGTTTTGGTGCGGAGCAATGAGGGAGCTGACCTGGCCTTTGCCGCGCACACCTGGCTGGACCTGGGCGATGCCGCCATTGAGATAGGTCTGCTGCTGGACCCGGTAACCTGTATTATGCTGGTGGTTGTGACCGGCGTCAGCCTTCTGGTCCAGATTTACTCCCTGGGTTACATGAAGGATGACCCTGGTATTGCCCGTTACTTTGCCTATATGTCCCTGTTCACGGCCTCCATGCTGGGACTGGTGCTGTCGGCCAACATTGTCCAACTGTACGCCTTCTGGGAACTGGTGGGCCTCTCGTCCTATCTGCTTATCGGATTCTGGCACGACCGACCATCGGCAGCCGCCGCGGCCAAGAAGGCATTCATCATCACCCGAATCGGCGATGTGGGTTTCCTGCTGGCCATCATTTACCTGTTCTACCACGGACCCCAATTTGCCGCGCAGGGGCTGAATCCGCTGCACATACCCGACATCTGGCAGGCGGCCCAGCCGCTGGCTACCGGGGGAGCGGTCCTGGGCGGGACGGCGCTTACCCTGGTCTGCCTGGGCATATTTGCCGGCGCGGCCGGCAAGTCGGGCCAGTTCCCCTTGCATTCCTGGCTGCCCGATGCGATGGAGGGTCCCACGCCGGTCAGCGCGCTGATTCACGCGGCGACCATGGTTGCCGCCGGCGTGTTCCTGGTGGCCCGATTCTTCCCCCTGTTCCAGGAGGCGAGGGACGCGATGATGGTGGTTGCCCTGGTGGGCGGCTTCACCGCCTTTGCAGCCGCTACCCTGGGCCTGGTGATGGACGACATCAAGCGGGTGATGGCCTATTCCACCATCAGCCAACTGGGGTACATGATGGCCGCGCTGGGGTTGGGGGCCTTCGGTCCGGCCCTGTTCCACCTGTTTACCCACGCTTTCTTCAAGGCCCTGCTTTTCCTGGGCGCCGGCAGCGTCAATCACGCCACCGGCACCTTCAACATGCGCTACATGGGCGGCATGCGCCGGCACATGCCCTGGACTTACGCGCTGCTCTTGGTGGGCGGCCTGAGCCTGGTGGGCATCGTTCCACTGGCGGGTTTCTGGAGCAAGGATGAAATCATCACCGCCGCCTGGCTGGGAGAAGGGCCGGTAGAATCGTGGGTCGCCTCGGCAGTTTTTGTTCTGCTGGTTGCGGCCGCTTTGCTGACGGCCTTCTATACGTTCCGTATGATATTCCTGACCTTCCACGGTGATTTTCGGGGCGGTGGAGCCAGGGAGTTGCATGATGCCGAAGCCGCCGGGCTTCCGGCGCCGACTGCCGTATCCGACGAAGCGCACCTGGCCGAGTCGCCCAGGGTTATGGTGGTGCCCATGCTGGTATTGGGGATTGCGGCGGTGGCGGCCGGTTACGTGGCCAATCCGCAGTGGGTAAAGGGGTTGGTGGGCATCCCCGGTCACTGGTTCTCTTATTATGTTGAGTCTGCCCTGATATTCGAGCAGGCCGGTACAGCGCCCTTTAACTGGCCGGTGGCGATCATTTCCACGGTGGTGGCCCTGGCTGGCATCGGTTTGGCCTGGGTGGTGTACGCCGGAAGAAAATCGGCGCAAGCCGGTTTGCCGGATGAAGCGACGGCAACTGCCGGAGACGGGGAGCCTGGAATGGTCGGCGAAACTGGGGAGCATGCCGCGGAACCTGCGCACGGACATGCCCCGGCGGCAGTGGCTTCACTGCGTTCGGAACCACTGGCCAAGGCTGGCCCAGTCCATACGCTTCTGTACCGGAAGTACTTTATCGACGAACTGTATGAAGGACTGGTCGTACGGCGTGTTTTCTACCGCTATTTCGCCGGGTTGACCGACTGGCTGGACCGGAACATTGTGGACGGAATTGTGGACTTGAGCGCCTGGCTGACCAGGCAGTTCGGGCGACTGTTCGCCCAGCTGCAGACAGGTCAGGTCCAGTTTTATGGCGCGGTAATTGTCCTGGGCGCGGTGCTCATCCTGGTGGGTTACCTCGCCTTTGGCGCAGGGATAGGGGAGTAGTCGCGTGTCGTCTTTTCCGGGACTGCTGACATTAACCGTCTTCCTGCCGGCTTTGGGGGCGTTAGCCATCCTGATCGTCCTCCGGGGCGACCGGGTTGTGCGCGGCTTTGCCCTGCTGGTGGGGCTGGCCGACCTGCTGCTCTCCGCCGCCGTATTTCTGTCCTTCGACCGGGGAGAAGGCTCCGCCAGGTTCCAGCTGGTGGACCGGATCACCTGGATTTCGGCGGAAACCTTCAATGCCAGCTACTTCCTGGGCGTGGACGGTCTCAGCGCGCCCATGGTGCTGCTGACGGGACTGCTGGGTTTTTGCGCCGTTATCGCTTCCTGGTCCATACGGGAACGGGTCAGGGAGTATTTCATCTGGCTGCTGCTGCTGCAGACGGCAGTGATGGGCGTCTTCACCTCCCTGGACTTTCTGCTGTTCTTCCTTTTCTGGGAACTGGAACTGCTGCCCATGTACATGCTCATCGCCAACTGGGGCACCGGACGCAAGACCTACTCGGCGATGAAGTTCCTGATTTTCACCATCCTGGGCAGCGCGTTCATGCTGGTGGCCATTGTGGCGGTGGCGGTCAGTCACACCGCCGGCTCCTTCGACATGACCCTGCTCCTGGAGCCGGGTTCCATGTTGAACGGGGCATCTGCGGCGCTGCCCTTGTCGCTCCTGTTCTGGCTGTTCTTCGCGGCCTTTGCAGTCAAGCTGCCGACCTGGCCGGTCCATACCTGGCTGCCCGACGCCCATACCGACGCCCCCACCGCCGCCAGCGTAATGCTGGCCGGGGTGATGCTGAAGATGGGGGGCTACGGCCTGCTGCGGGTGAACGTGGGAATGTTCCCCGTAGAAGTTTCCGCCTTCGCGTGGCTGCTGATTTTGCTGGGTGTGATAAGCGTCCTGTACGGTGCGGTAATCACTATCCGGCAGACGGACCTGAAACGGCTGATTGCCTATTCCAGCGTCAGCCACATGGGCCTGGTGCTGGTGGGCATCGGCTCGGTGGGAGCCGCCGCCGGACAGGTTACCGGCACAGGGCTGAACGGCGCAGCGATGCAGTTGTTCACTCACGGCACCATTACCGGCCTCCTGTTTGTGGGCGTAGGCCTGATTTACGAGAAGGCCCATACCCGGTACATTCCCGACCTGGGGGGTCTGGCTGCCCGTATGCCGGTGGCCGCCGCGGCGTTGGCGATGGCCGGTTTCGCGTCGCTGGGCCTGCCGGGGCTCAGCGGGTTTGTCTCCGAAATCCTCGTTTTCTTTGGAGCCTTCCGCGCTTTCCCGGTTATGACAATCCTGTCGGTGCTGGGGATAATCCTGGCGGCCGGCTACATTCTCTGGATGCTGGAACGCTCCCTGTTCGGCCCCCAGAGGGAGAGGTTTGCGGGCTTGACCGACGCTTCTCCGCTGGAAGCAGTACCACTGGTCCTGCTGGTCGCCAGCATTATCCTGGTGGGAATTTACCCCGCCTTTCTTACCGAAGTCTTTGACACGGCCATAACCCCCATGGTTGACGTGATTAACGTCGAAGCCGCGGGGCTGGCTGAAGTCAGGTAGCAGGAATCTCGGCCTGATGTCGCTTAACGACCTGTACCTAATATCGCCGCAACTGAGCATGGCTGCCCTGGCCGTGCTGGTGATTCTGGCAGACCTGGTGACGCCGCGTAAGGGATGGGTCAGCGCCCTGGCCCTGGTGGGACTGGCGGCGCCCCTGGCTTTCGTCCTGGTCCAGTTGTCTGGACTGCCGGGCGGGATCCTGGGTTGGGGAGCGGCAAACCTGGTCCCTGCTTCGGGAATCTTGAGCGACAGCCTGGCCGTGGACCGGTTCAGCGTGTTTTTCAACCTGCTGGTGGTGGCGGTCCTGGCCCTGGTTTTCCTTGCCTCCGTCAGCTACGTTCTGGAACTGCCCCGGCTGCGGGGGGAGTTCTACGGCCTGATGCTTCTGTCCGCCAGTGGAATGATGCTCCTGGCCTCTGCCCAGGAGTTAATCACCATCTACGTGGCCCTGGAATTGACTACCCTGCCCCTGGTTGCCATTGCCGCCTTCCTGCCCAACGCCAGGTCCAGCGAGGCCGGAATGAAATTCCTGGTCATCGGGGCCATCAGTTCCGCCCTCACCCTGTATGGAATGGCGTTGCTCTACGGCTTCAGCGGCAGCACCACCCTGGAGGGTATCGCCCTGGCCCTGGGCGGCCCCCTGCGCGACGACGTACCTTTTGGCAGCTACGCGGTGCTGGTAGGCATAGTTGTGCTGACCGTGGGCATTGCCTTCAAGCTGTCCGCCATACCTTCCCAGATGTGGGTGCCCGATGTTTATGAGGGCGCGCCCATACCGATGGTGGCTTTCCTTTCGGTGGCCAGCAAAGCGGTGGCCTTTGCGCTGCTCCTTCGCTTCCTGTACAGCGGCTTCCTGCTGTTCGACGCCGACTGGGGCATTCTGCTGGCGATATTGGCCGCCGTTTCCATGACTGCAGGCAATCTGATAGCCCTGGCCCAGAGCAACATCCGTCGCCTCCTGGGTTACAGCACCATCGCCCATGCCGGATACATCCTGGTGGGAGTAGCGGCAGTAAGCCGGGCCGCCGATCCCGGCGCTTCGGGCGGTGGATTTATGACCTTCGGCCCCAGCAGCGTGCTGTTCTACCTGGTGGCCTACGCCGCGGCTAACCTGACCGCCTTCTTTGCCATCCTGGCGGTCCATTCCCGAATCGGCAGCGACCTGATTGAGGACTACGGCGGCGTGTTCCGGCGCTTCCCCTTCCTGGCCATTGCCCTGGCCGTGGCGGTGGTGGCGCTGATCGGTGTGCCGCCCACGGGCATTTTCGTAGGCAAGATTTACCTTTTCCTGGCAGCCGTGAACAGCGACCTGGCCTGGCTGGCGGCGGTGGGGGCAGTCAACAGCGTCATTTCCGCCTATTATTACGTGAGGATTATCCGGGTAATGTTCCTGGCTCCCGAGTCGGAGGCGGTGTCCGCCGTGGGCATGGGCGGAATCCAGTCCAGAACCGCACGCGTTTCGCCTCTTACCCTGGCGGCGGTGGCGATGAGCCTGGCGGCAACTGTCTTTCTGGGTATCCTGTTCGGACCGGTGGTGCAGGCTGCCGAGGGCGCGGTTTCGGCCCTGCCGGGTATCCTGGCTCCGTAGTAGTGGATGCGACGGACCGGCGCCGGTCTCGCGTTGGCAAGGTGAGAAGGCGACGATCCACGGAATGGGACATCCTGGCGCCAAAGAGCGCCCCACGGTCGGAGCGGCCATTTCGATAGAGAGTGTGAAGTCGTCAACTTGGTTACGTAATTCGGCGTCAATTGACACTAAATTGGAGCAATGCTAGACTGCTGTATCCTGGCCCGGTAACCACCAAAACCGCTTTTAGGGTCGGTCAACTTGTCCAGCCAAATTAGAACCGTTGGCATCATTTACAACGCCCGGATTCCCGAGGCTCTGGATTTGAGCAACGCCATAGTTAATGAACTCTCCCTGGTGCAGAGCAGTTGGATTTCACCGGCGGAAAACCCCGAGGATTTACGAGAACAGGTTAAAGACACTGACCTGGTGGTAACGGCGGGCGGAGACGGGACTATGCTGAGAGCGGTACAGGTTACCGCTCCCATAGGAGTTCCCATGGTGGGCATAAATATGGGTCGCCTGGGCTTTATGACCGAACTGCAGGTACACGACGCGCTGGAAAAACTTCCATCCTACTACAACGGCCACGCCCGGGTTGACGAGCATAATATGATCAGCGCCCGGGTTGTACGTCGCGCCGATTCTTCTCTGCCCAAGGTTGAAGGCCCCTATCATGCCCTGAACGACGTCGTTATCTCCCGTGGGTCAGTGTCGAGGGTGGTGACCATCCGCACGACTATTGACGGCGCCGAGGTGGCGTCGCTGCGGGCCGATGGCATCATCCTGTCCACCGCCACGGGCAGCACCGGCTACAGCCTGGCCGTGGGGGGGCCAATTCTGGACCCGCTGTCGGAAGACTTGATTGTGAAGCCCGTGGCGGCGCACGTCGGGATGTCGGCGGCGCTGGTACTGCGGCCAGGGACCAAGGTGGGTCTGTACCTGGAGGGTTCCCAAGACGGGGTGCTGAGCGTGGACGGCTACATTGAGCGCGAATTGCAGCCCGGGGACCGGGTGGAGGTTGAGCAAAGTCCCCTGAAGGCCAGGTTCCTTCGGGCCTATCCCAGCAACCACTTTTACGCTACCCTGACCCGCCGCCTGGGTTTCAGCATTCGGGGACAGTAATCGGAGCCGTCGGTCTGTGACCGGAAATTCCTGCGACAATCATAAAGGAACGACACACCCGGGGAGCAATGGAACAAGACCTCACTGAATCCACCATCGCGTCGGCAACCCACTACCAGGGAACTATCCTGACCCTGCGGAAGGACCGGGTGCGAATGCCAAACGGCCGCTTAACGGTGCGCGAAGTGGTGGAGCACTCGGATTCGGTCTGCATGGTACCCCTGGATACCGACGGCAATGTTCTGCTGGTGCGCCAATACCGCAAGCCCACGGAGTCCGTCCTGCTGGAGGTTCCGGCGGGCGGCATTGACGAGGGTGAAACCCCCGAACAGGCGGCCATGCGTGAACTGCAGGAGGAAGTGTCTCACGTCGCCGGTGCATTGACGCCCCTGGCCGGGTTCTGGCTGGCCCCAGGCTGGTGCGACGAGTATATGTATGCCTTCCTGGCTACTGACCTGCGGCCTTCCGACCTGGAGCAGGACTTTGACGAAATGGTGGAGACCCGTCGCGTCCCCCTGACAGAGACCCTTCAACTGATTGAAGAGGGAGTGATTCAGGACGCCAAGAGCATTGCGTCCCTGCTGCAGGCCATGCGCGTTGTTGGCGACTCCGGTTCTGTGGATAATTAGGCGAGAAAATCGGCTGGGGCCCTGGCCTTCGCCGGAAATTTGGGGAGAAAACGGAAATATATGCTTGAGCATGATGTCCTGGTAATTGGGGCCGGGTTGGCGGGCATGAGAGCTGCCATTGCCGCCAGCGCGAACGGCGCCAACACTGCCATTATCAGCAAGGTCCATCCGGTGCGCAGCCATTCCAACGCCGCCCAGGGGGGCATCAACGCCGCCCTGCTGGACCGGGGAGACGATTGGGAGGACCACGCCTACGACACTATCAAAGGCAGCGACTTTCTGGGGGATCAGGACGCCATCGAGATTATGTGCCGCTCCGCCGGCCGCGCCCTGATCGACATGGAACACATGGGCGTAACTTTCAACCGGGATGACGAGGGCAAGCTGGGCACCCGGGCCTTCGGTGGCCAGCGGCGGGCCCGCACCTTCTTTGTGGGCGACTTCACCGGGCAGGCCCTGCTCCATGTTATGTTCGAGCAGTTGATCAAGTCCCAGGTGCGCAGCTACGAGGAATGGTTCGTAACGTCCCTGATCATCGAGGACGGCCAGGTGGGCGGCGTTACCGCCCTGGAGATTCGCACCGGGCAGCTTCACGCCATCCGCGCCAAGACGATCATCCTGGCTACCGGCGGTTGCGGCCGAATTTTTGAGCCCTCCACCAATGCCCTGATCGTCACCGGCGACGGCATGGCCCTGGCGTACAACGCGGGGGCGGGACTTATGGACATGGAGATGGTCCAGTACCATCCCACCACTTTGGCCGGCAGCGGTGTGCTGCTTTCTGAGGCGGCGCGCGGCGAGGGGGCGTACCTGCGGGACAAAGACGGCAACCGCTTCATGGAGCGCTATGCCCCCAACATGATGGAGCTTGCATCCCGCGACGTGGTGTCCCGGGCCGAGCAGACCGAAATCAACGCCGGCAACGGGGTGAATGGCTGTGTATTCCTGGACTGCACCCACCTGGGCGAGGCCCTGATCATGGAGAAACTGAGCCAGATACGCGAGATCGGCATTGACCTGGCCGGCGTGGATATGATCAAGGAGCCGGTACCCATCCGCCCGGGAATGCACTACATAATGGGCGGCATCAAGACCGACATTGACGGCCTGACCAGCATACCCGGCGTGTACGCCGCCGGGGAGTGCGCCAACGTCAGCGTCCACGGCGGGAACCGCCTGGGCGCCAACTCCCTGCTGGATACCATAGTTTTCGGTGAGCGTTCGGGCAACCATGCCGCCGACGCCTGCCGCGGCATGGATTTCCTGGACTTCAGCGAGGACGAGGTGGTGGCCAGGGAGGAACGGCGCATCGCCGATTTGCTGGAACGCCCGGACAATGGTGACCGTTGGGGCGCTATCCGGCAGGCCATGGGTGAGTCCATGGTGCGAAACGTGGCCGTCTTCCGAGACGAGCAGACCATCAGCGAAGCCATACGGGACTTCTCCGAACTGCGCGAGCGGTACAATACGGTTCCCGTTGAAAACAAGCGGCGCACCTTTAATACCGACCTGGTTTTCGCCCTGGAACTGGGGTATATGCTGGACGTGGCCGACACCATAGCCTTCAGCGCTCTGGAACGCCGGGAGAGCCGGGGCGCCAATTCCCGCACAGATTTCCCAGAGCGGGACGACGAAAACTGGCTGAAGCACATAGTCGCCAGAAAGGGAGAGGTGGGGCCTGAACTGTCTTACCTGCCCGTAACCATCACCAAGTGGACCCCTGAAGAGAGGAAGTATTAGCCAATGGACGTTACCATCAACATCAGACGCTACGACCCGGAGGCAGAACAGCCTGGCAGCTACTGGGAGAGCTTTGACGTCTCCGTGGCAGACAACGCGACGGTTTTGGACGCGCTGATCAAGATACGGGAGGAGATGGACGGCACTTTGACGCTCCGTTGCTCCTGCCGCAGCGCCATCTGTGGTTCCTGCGCCATGCGCATCAATGGCCACGCCGGCCTGGCCTGCAAGACGGCCCTGGCCCTGGCGGTGGACGAAAACAACTCCGTTACCATTGAGCCCGCTGGCGTGATGAGGGTCATCAAGGACCTGGTAGTGGATTTCGAGCTGTTCTGGGACAAGATCCGGGCAGTTGAGCCTTACCTGCAGCCTTCCGGGGCGGAACCCGAGGGCGAGTACATCGCTTCCAACGAGTCCATGCTCCACCTTTCGGGCGTTACTGCCTGCATTATGTGCGGCGCCTGCGTTTCCGACTGCACTGTTCTGGAAGTGGACCCGACCTTCCTGGGCCCGGCGGCCCTGGCCAAGGCATACCGCTTCACCGCAGACCCGCGGGACGGCAATCGAGAAGGCGTGTCCCGTGAGCGGCTGCGCAACCTGAGCGAGGCCACGGGTATGTGGGACTGCACCCGATGCAACGAATGCGTGCAGGCCTGCCCCAAGGGTGTTGCCCCTATGGACCGCATCATGGGCCTGCGGGAACAGGCCCTCCAGGCTGGCTTCACCAACAATAACGGCGCCCGCCACACCGGCGCATTTACCGAGTCGGTGGGCCACAGCGGCCGGCTGGACGAACTGCGCCTTCCCATCAAATCCGTCGGCGGCGTGACCAACGTGGCAGCCATGATCAGCTACGCTCCGGTGGGCTGGCGGGCCCTTACTCACGGCAAGATGCCTCCCATCCGGCACAAGAATGTTGAAAACGTCGAAAACGTCCGCCGCCTGTTCCGCAAGCTGGAACCGGAACTGGCCGGGTCGCAAATCGGAAGAAACTCTCCCTTCGGCTAGTCCTTGGAGAAAAACTTGAACCATTGGGCCGCTCCCCTTTGTTGAGGGGAGCAAAAACAGGAGGAACTTAACAGTGAAGTATGCTTTTTTCCCCGGCTGCGTCTCCCAGGGGGCCGCGCCGGAACTGTATCCCGCCGCCGTAATGATCTGCCAGCGCATGGGCATTGAATTGGAGGAGATCCCGGGCTGGACCTGCACCGGCGCCGGCGTTATGCAGGAGCGCAACCAGTTCTTTGCGGACACACTCAATGCCCGTAATTTCGCCAAGGCCGAGCAGATGGGGTTGCCCATCCTGACCATCTGCAGCACCTGCCAGGGCGTTATGAGCCAGGCCAACAAGCGAATGACCCGGGACCCCGAATACCTGGCTGAGATTAACAGCCACCTGGCGGAGGAGGGCCTGGAGTACAAGGGCACTGCCGAGCCCAAGCATCTGCTCTGGATATTGATCGAGGATATTGGCCTGGACAAGGTTACGGAACTGGTTACCCGCCCATTGGCAGGCATTCGCATGGCGCCTTTCTATGGTTGCTACATTGTCCGTCCCACTGAGGCTCTGGATATCGAGGAACACCCGGAGCGGCAGACTTCGCTGGAGACCCTGATTGAGACCCTGGGCGCGACAGTGGTGGATTTTGAGGGCAAGACCCGGTGCTGCGGCTTCCCCATCCTCACTATCAACGAGAAGAACTCCATGGCCATGGTGGGCAAGCATACCTCCGAGGCAAAGGATCTGGGAGCCGATGCCATGGTTACGCCCTGTCCTCTCTGCCACCTGAACCTGGACGGCTACCAACCCAAGGCTTCCGCCCAGCTCAAGCGCAACGTTGACCTGCCCATTTTGCATCTACCCCAGGCCATTGGGCTGGCCATGGGCATTTCCCCGCAGGAACTGGGGCTCCAGAAGCACATTATGAGCACCCAACCTTTGACGGTGAAGCTGGGCGCGCGGCGGTAAGCGGCTGCTCCGGCCCTGCCTTTCAGGGATAAAGGAATACTTGGCGGCGCCAAAGTGCGCCGCCTTTTCTATAGACCGGTCGAAATTCGCGGCATTATTGATGGAGGCTAATAGAACCCTTGCAGCAACCAGAGCAACCATTCCCCGGAGTTCCGGAGGACTGGCAAAGGGCCCTGGCCATTGTGGCCCACCCAGACGACCTGGAATACGGCGGGGCCAGCGCCGTCGCAAAATGGACAGCCCAGGGCAAAGAGGTAATCTACCTGATGGTGTCCAGGGGCGAGGCTGGCATAGACAGCATGGACCCTTCCGTTGTGGGGCCGCTGCGTTCCCAGGAAGAAATCAACGCCGCTGCCGTTGTCGGCGTAAACCTGGTGGAGTTTCTGGACCACCAGGATGGAGTTATCGAATATGGACTGCCCCTGCGCAGGGACTTGAGCCGCGCCATTCGGCGGCACCGTCCCGAGGTCCTGCTAACCATCAACTACGGGTTGAAGTTCTCTTCGGGACACCTGAACATGGCCGATCACCGGCACGTGGGACTGGCGATTCTCGACGCCGCTCGGGATGCCGGCAACCGCTGGATTTTCACCGATCTGGCGGAAGAGGGGCTGGAGCCCTGGAACGGAGTGCGTTTCGTGGCTGTGCTGGGTGCTGGCCCAGACTCGCGCCACGGCATTGACGTTACCGGGTTCCTGGAACGTGGCCTGGACTCTCTGCGACAACACCGGGCGTACCTGGACAACCTGGAGACGTCTGCAGAACAGACCTATCGCATGCTGACCGCCCACGCGGAAGAGTCGGGCCGTGCGCTTGGTTGCCAACACGGAGTGCGGGCGGAACTGGTGCTGATCAATGAACCCTGGGGCTAGGCGTTGGCATATCTGCAGGAATGGCCTGCGGACCGCTGCCGCATACTGGCCTTTGTGAAAGGCGTCAGTGCGCTACCACTGCCTGGACTGTTCGGCGTGGGCATGGTCGGGAAGGTCGTAGGAAATGCGGTGGTCGAACATGGAGGCGTCAATTAACGCCTGAAAGTCGGCGGCGCGTGCCCGCTTGAAGGAGAGGTTATTCAACAGGCGCTTTGTCCTTACTTTCAATCGGTAAAGGGGCAGAATGCCCGTAGTCCTGGTTTTCGGGTAATGAAGGGCGTCGGCTAAATCCCTTCCAATCAGCGCCGCGGAAACCGTATAGACGTACCTGACCAGGTCTCTCCTGGATTCCGGGTCCTGGATGCCGATTACCAGGGGAGCGGAGTTGATGAGGGCGTTGGCCATGATGATGGAGCTGAAGCTGGGTTCCGGCTCACAGGCCACTGCTACCTCCCGAATTCTGAGAGCGTCCTCTTCATCCGAATACAGGATTGTATCGGGAACGCCCATAAGGTACCCGGAATAGCGCCAGACCTGCATGAAACCGACCTTTTCTTCCTTCTTGAAGGATGCGCCCAGGGCGGTGGCATGATGGAGGAGCCTGGCGGAGAAGGAAGATATGGCGAAGCCCATGTGGGCCGCGCTGATGGGCGTACCCATTTCGCTGATGTCCCAGTCCCGGGGAGCTTCGTTGAGCAGATGCCGGATACGGGCGTGAACGATGCGGATGCGGACCGAGAGCTTCCAGCCGTCGCCGTACCTCTCAAGGCCGCCGGGCAGGAATATCTCGAGCATGTGGCGGTTGTTCTGCTTGAGCCGGCGCACACCCTGGTCTCGCAGGCGCCCGGTAATCAGGAAAGACTCGCAGATGGCGGTGGAGAATCCTTCCACCAGGACGCCCGCAACCATACCGCCCAATACTTCCGGAGTGTTGGAATGAAAGCCGCGAATGCCGTGAGGGAATGTTGAACGGTCAAGCCAAGGGGGACTGATGTTGGCATCGTGATAGAGGGCTTGCACCGAGGCAGGGGCGGTGGCTAGCACATCTTCTTCGCTTTCCATTACGGCGTGAATCAGCCTTCTGCCCTCGGCGGGTTCCATCTGGGAAATGTCAGCCACCATGGCGTCGGCTATGGGGTCGCCGATATTGGCGTGTCGGATGTAATTTTCGGCCAGCGATGGGTCAATTTTGCGGGCTCTCTCGTAGCCCGGCACGTAAATGCCGGGGACAACCAAGTCGCTGGCTCCAGCGCCCTGGTGTCCTGTATTCCGGGGCTCTTCCATAGGTCTCATTCCGGTCGTTGACAAATTCTACTGTAGTGGAATGTCGAAACCGCTATTGCAAACAACTCGCAAAGGACTGGTGCCTTCATTTAACCACATCCGGGGAGTATTTGCCCTGAAATCAAAACTCTGGTTTAAGGAACAGTGGGGAGGAGGTATGCCTTAATCGAGAATCTATCTCAAGACCGACCTTGTTTATTGAATTAGAAAGGAACTAGGGCATTGCGCCATATATCACCCCTATCCTGGCCATCCGCCGTCAGGGTGGGGAGGGACTGTTGAGACTGTTGCCAAGCCCTGGCCCTGGAAGTGGGCCCGCACACCTGGTGCGGGGCCCACTTCGTCTCAGCCAATGGTTGAAAGGTGTCCGATGATTCATGCCAGGGAAGGGACTACCTCCCGAATGGCATCGAGAGTTCGATCCACGTCCTCATCGGTATGTACCAGCGAGGGATAGTATTTCTGGGGCCAGCCCTTCAGAATGCCCCGCTCCAGCAGACCCTGGTTCAGGCGAGCCATCAACCCTCCGTTGGCCGCCAGGCCGTCCCGGTAGTTGTTGACCGGCTTGTCGGTAAAGTAGATGTCGAAGATGGGGTCTTCACCGCTGCTGTGCACCGCCAGGCCGTTTTCGGCGCAGATTTCCACCAGCCCTTGCCGGAGCCTGCGCCCGGTGTTCCACAAGCGCTCGTAGGCGCCATCCTGGCGCAACTCTGCCAGCGTTGCCAGTCCGGCGGCGCAGGCCACCGGGTTGCCGTTCAGGGTCCCAATCTGGTTTACGTAGTCGTCGGAGTCAACCAGGGCCTGATTGTAAACCGACATTATGTCCTCGCGACCCATAACCGCGGCAAGGGGGTAACCGCCGCCCATGATCTTGCCCATGGAAGACAGATCGGGAGTAACCCCGTAGTACACCTGGGCGCCGCCGTAAGCCAGTCGGTAACCGGTGACCACCTCGTCGAAAATCAAGGGGATGTCGTATCGCCGGGTCAGATCCCGCAGCCCCTGAAGAAAGCCGGGGCCGGGGGCGATAATTCGCTGCACTGGCTCCACGATGACGGCGGCCAGTTCGTCGTGGTGCGCTTCGATAATGGAAGCAGTGGTGTCCAGGTCGTTATAGGGGGCTATAAGCATCAGGTCCTGGATTGCCCGGGGGATGCCGCCGCTGTTGGGTACGGCCACGGGAAACTCCTCGGTGGCAGACGGAGTAACACTCATCAACGCGTAATCGCTGGTGCCGTGAAAGCCCCCTTCAAACTTGAGAATCTTCTCCCGCTTCCGGTAGGCCCGGGCGGCTCGCATGCACTGGAAGCAGGCATCGGTGCCGCTGGTGGTGAAGCGCACCTTGTCGGCGCAAGGCACCGAGTTAACCAGTTCCTCGGCCAGTAGCACCGCCTTTTCGTTGGTGGCAAAGAAGGTGCTTCCCTGTCCCACTGCCTCCCGCACCGCCTCAACAACGGCGGGATGGGCGTGACCCAGCACCATGGGACCGGAACCCATCAGCCAATCCACGTACTCATTGCCGCTAACGTCCCAGACATGAGAACCCCGCCCCTCCTTTACGAGGAAATTGACCGAGTCTGGAAAGTTCGTATTGCCCGAACCGCCGGGCAGGTATCGGGAGGCTTTTTCCAGTAGTTCCATTTCCCGAGAACTTCGATTCACCACTTTTCCACCCTCTCCAACTTAATGAATTTGTCCCACACAATAATATTTTACAATATCAGGTTCGATTTCGTAACCGAGTGAAGAGAACAGTGCCAACGCATTCCAATTACGGGGAAGTCCGTCCTTCCCGCGCCGGCACGTCCGCCTCTGCCGGGAAGGCGGGAACCTCGAATGGGGCGAGCGATTTCGTTACTCTCAATTAACCACCGGGAATTCCGCCAAGTGGGAGAATGCGTTTGAACTGGTGAAGAGAAACGGCTTCAAACAGGTTCCTGTTCGAAGCCGCGGTTTCGTGGTCCGGAGTAGCGATCTCCGCGCGCTTGCCCAGGGTTCCAGGGGTTTTGGCTAAACTCGAGAGCGTCGCACCTGGTGCCCGGGGTCGCGACCGGCAATTGCTACGAGTTTTGGGCCTTGGAATTACGCATCACGTCTATAAGCTCCTGTACGCTGGCCGCGGAGGCCTCCAGGGCCTTCTGCTCCTCGTCCGTGAGCTTGATTTCGATCACCTGCTCCATGCCGCCGCCGCCCACCTTTATGGGGACGCCCACACACAGGCCGTTGATGCCAAATTCGCCTTCCAGGTAAGCGCAGCCGGGGAGAATCCGCTTCTTGTCCAGCAGGATGGCTTCTACCATTTGAGTGATGGAGGCGGAGGGAGCGTAGTAGGCGCTGCCTGCCTTGAGCAGGGCGACGATTTCGCCTCCGCCCTGGCGGGTGCGCTCGACCAGGGCATCAACCGTTTCCGCCGGCAGGAGTTCGCTGATGGGAATTCCGCCCACGGTGGTGTAACGAACCAGGGGCACCATGTCGTCGCCGTGGCCGCCCAAAACGTAGGCCTGCACGTCTTCGACCGATACGTTCATCTCCTGGGCAATGAAGGTGCGGAACCTGGCCGTGTCCAGTACGCCCGCCATTCCAAACACCCGATTTCGAGGGAACCCGCTGCTTTCCAGGATATTCTGGCACATGGCGTCCAGTGGATTGGTTACTGCCAGGATGATGCAGTCGGGAGAGTACTTGACCACCTGCTCGGTAACGGCATTGGTGATGTTCATGTTGGTGAGCAGCAGGTCATCGCGGCTCATACCGGGACGGCGGGCGATGCCGGCGGTGATCACAACTACGTCGGAACCGGCGGTGGCTTCGTAATCGTTGCTGCCGATGATCATGGCATCCGACCCGATAACCGGCCCGGACTCCAGCATGTCCAGGGCCTTTCCCTGGGGCAGGTCCTCCACCACATCCACCAGGACGGCATCGGCATAACCAAGCTGGTGTATTCGTTGAACGGTAGTGGCGCCCACATTGCCGGCTCCAACCACGGTTACTTTGCTTCTCATCTGGATAGTTCTCCTATGTATATTTCCGCCGGTCAGGCCATTCGCCGGCCGGTCTTCGAAGGCTTTAGATGGAATCTACGATGGCGTTGAGAGTGGCGCTGGGTCGCATGGCGCGCACTGCCATCTGCGCGTCCGGGCGATAGTAGCCCCCGATGTCCACAGGGGCGCCCTGGGCTTCATTCAATTCCTGAATAATCTTTTCCTCGTTTTCCGACATTCTGCGGGCAATCTCGGCGAAACGATCTCGCAGCTCGGGGTCGCTGGACTGACTGGCCAGCGCCTGCGCCCAATACAGGGCCAGGTAAAAGTGGCTGCCCCGGGTGTCCAGTTCGCTTACGCGGCGGGAGGGCGCCCGGTTGTGTTCCAGGTGCTGCCCGATACCCTGGTCCAAGGTATCAGCCAGGAGCCTAGCCTTATCGTTGTCGAAAACTTCGCCAAAGTGCTCGAAGGAAGCAACCATGGCGCAGAATTCGCCCAGGGAGTCCCAGCGCAGGTGCCCCTCTTCCTGGAACTGCTGCACGTGCCGGGGCGCGGAGCCGCCGGCGCCCGTCTCGAAGAGTCCGCCGCCGTTAAGCAGGGGGACTACGGACAGCATTTTCGCGCTGGTGCCCAGTTCCAGGATGGGGAACAGGTCGGTCAGGTAATCGCGAAGCACGTTGCCTGTAACAGCGATAGTGTCCTGGCCATTGCGGCTGCGGGCCAGGGTGGCCTTCATTGCTTCCAGGGGCGCCATGGAGCTGATATCAAGGCCCGTGGTGTCGTGGTTGGGCAGATATTGCTCCACCTTCTTGAGCAGCTCGGCATCGTGGCCCCGGTTGGGGTCCAGCCAAAAGATGGCCGCCTGGCCGGTGAGCCTGGCGCGGGCCACGCCAAGCCTGACCCAATCCTGGATGGGCGCGTCCTTGGTCTGGCACATCCGGAATATATCGCCTTCTTCCACAGCCTGGTCCAACAGGGCGGCCCCAGAGGCGTCGACGACCCGGATTCGGCCGTTGCCCGGGGCCTCGAAGGTCTTATCGTGGGAGCCGTACTCTTCGGCGGCCTGGGCCATCAGGCCGACGTTGGCGACGCTGCCGATGATGCCCGGATCCAGAGCTCCATTTTCCTGGCAGTCTTCGACAACGGCCTGGTAGATGGTGGCATAGGAACGGTCAGGAATTAACGCTATGGTGTCGTGCAGTTCGTTGTCGGGGCCCCAGCTGCGCCCGCCGTCGCGAATGATTACGGGCATGGAGGCGTCGATAATGGTATCGCTGGAAACGTGCAGGTTGGTGATGCCCCGGTAGGAGTTCACCATGGACAGTCCCGGCCGGCTGTCATAAGTGGCCTGGATGTCTGCCTCGATGGCGGCCCGGGTTTCCTCGGGCAGGGCCTGGATCTTGGTCAGCAGTTCAGCAACGCCGTTGTCCGGATCTACCGCGACCTGCGCCAGTTCGGCCGCGTACTTGTCGAAGACATCCTGGAAGAAGACATAGACGAAGTGGCCAAAAATGATGGGGTCCGAGACGCGCATCATGGTGGTCTTTACGTGGAGCGAAATCAGCACGTCGTCCGCCTTGGCCCTGGCCAGTTCTTCGGCGTAGAACTGGCGCAAAGCGCGGACGTTCATTACGGCACAGTCAATGATCTCGCCGGCCTGCAGCGGAATGCCGGACTTCAGGGCCGTAGTGCTCCCGTCGGTTGCTACGAACTCTATGGTGGCCGAACCGGATTCGGCGGTGGTTACTGCCTGCTCGCTGCCGAAAAAGTCCCCGCTCTTCATGTAGCCAACGCGGGTCCTGGAAATTTCGGGCCAGTCCTGCATCATGCGATGGGGATTACGCCTGCCGTGTTGCTTTACTGCCGTGGAGGAGCGCCGGTCGGAGTTGCCTTCTCGAATGACGGGGTTGACCGCGCTGCCCAGCACCCTGGAATAGCGGGCCTGAACTTCACGCTCCTGGTCGTTGGCGGGCTGGTCGGGGTAATCGGGAATGTCGTATCCCTTTTCCCGCAACTCGGCGATGGCCGACTTCAACTGGGGAATCGAAGCGCTGATGTTGGGGAGTTTTACCAGGTTGGCCGACGGCTCCAGGCACAACTCGCCGCACATTTGCAGATAGTCGGGTATCTTCTGTTCTTCCGTCAGGTTGTCGGGGAAATTCGCAATTATGCGCCCCGACAGGGAGATATCCCAGGTTTCCAGCTCTATGCCCGAACCCTTGGTGAAGGCCTGCAGTATTGGCAACAGCGAATGCGTTGCCAGGTACGGAGCCTCATCCGTTTCGGTGTAAATGATCTTGGCGGCTTCTGCCATTTTCCACTCCTTAGCGATTAAGCTCTACCGGCCGATGCCAAGCCATTGTTCTGTTCAGGCGTGAAGCTCGGCCGTGTGTAAACGAGGTGAAGTCCAGTTTTGGGGGCACTCGTTTCCTGGCGAACCCCGAGTATCGAGTTGGAGGCTGGCCCTCCAGGAGAATCCAGGGGTTCTCTTGTGGCTCGCCGGTTCCCAATCGATAGAGATTCCTCTTTCTTCGAGCCCCCTTTTTCCAAGGCACGATTGGACTGCCCACCATTGGGGGCAAGGCCCGCCCATTATACAATGATCGTGCCTCACCCGGTACCCCTGGAACTACTGCGGGGCCGTCCCGTGGGGCGGGCCCGGGGTTTTGGCGGAAGAGGAGTGGGAGGCAACCTGAATGTCGCCATTGCGGACCAATACGTGCAGCTCGGGGACTTTCTTGAAGGGCCGTTCCCAAATAGTATTGTTGTTCGCTTTCCATACCTTTTCCTTGCGCCGGGGAAGTAGTATCATCTATGAAGACTACCTTCATAATACAGTCGCGTTTAATGAAGGGGTGAATCGACCGCTGCAATGCTTGAAATCGCCTGCCAAGGCAGGGAGCAGAATTGAGGAACCTGGGCAACCTTCTCGTTCACTTGTTCAGCCGCCAGGGCAGGATGGACCGCATCTTCCCCTCGTCGGTCCATGACCGTTGCCTTTATTGCGAGGAGGAGATTCGGGAGTCGACTTCTTACCAGAGCTACAGGGTCTGCCCTTTCTGCCGCTTTCACTACACCTTGTCCGCCCGCCAGCGGATTCAGTTGCTAGCCGACCGCAAGACCTTCAAAGAGACGCACAAATACCTCAACTCCGTAGCGCCCATCACCTTTTCCCGGCGGGGTTCATACCGCAACCTGGTAAGCAAGGACCAGAACCGTACCGGCCTGACCGAGGCGACGGTAACGGGGACCTGCCGCATCGATGGCGTTCGCGCCATGCTGGTGGTCCTGGACTTCGGCTTTATGGGGGGCAGCATGGGCAGCGTCGTGGGCGAGAAAATTGCCCTGGGGCTGGAAGAGGCGGCCCGCCAGGAACTGCCAATGGTGGCGGTGGTAACCGGCGGAGGCGCCCGCATCCAGGAAGGTGTCCTGTCCCTGATGCAGATGGCGAAAACGGTAACGGCCGCCAATCGGTTCAAGGAGAAGGGGCTTCCCTTTGTCGTGGTGCTGGCCAACCCCTCCACCGGCCAGGCCTATGCCAGCTTCGCCAACCTGGCTGACGTGATCCTGGCGGAACCCGGATCTCTTATCGGGCTTTCGCCGCTCCGGGCCATGCGGGAGTTGTCGACGACTCCCCTGCCATTGGATGCCCACACCGCTGAGTCGCACCTGGAACACGGGTTGCTGGACAACGTGGTGGACCGGGAGTCGTTGAAGGTCCGGCTGGCGGCGCTGATCCGGCTGCTGACCGGCGAGAAGCTGAGCAAGGGCGAATTTGACCCATTACCCAGAAGCCGCCGCCCCCTGGGGCCCGACCCGGAAATCTGGGATGCGGTGTCGGTTACCCGTCACGGCGAGCGGCCCTCGGCGACCTATTACATCCGCAATATGCTGACGCAATTCTCCGAGCTGCACGGCGACCGCCTGAGCGGGGATGATGGCTCCATCGTCATTGGCGTTGGTTATCTATACGACCAACCCGTGGCGGTGGTGGGGCAGCAGAGGCCCTATTCCCTGGATGGTGCGAAGTATCACGTGAACCCGGACGGACTGCGTAAGGCGCAGCGCCTGATAAAGCTGGCTGCCAGGTTCCGACTTCCTGTGGTTTCGTGCATAGACACGCAGGGCGCTGACCCGGGCCTGGAAGCGGAAGAGCACGGCATGGGCCACGCCATTGCGACGACTCTTTCCCTGCTGCTGGATGCGCCGGTACCCATCGTCGCCGCCATCATCGGGGAAGGCGGCAACGAGGGCGCCCTGTCTCTTGGAATTTCGGACCGCATAGTAATGCAGCAGTATGCAGTCTTTTCTCCCATAACCCTGAATCGCGCGCCCGGCGGCCCCTTCATTGACCCTGAGCTGGACCGGGAAGCGGCGGAGGCTTTGATGCTGACCGCCAGGGACTGCCTGGAACTGGGCATCATAGATGCCATAGTGCCTGAACCGGTGGAAGGGGCTCATAACGATCCCAAAGAGGGAGCGGCAGTGCTCAGGGCGGAAATTTACCGGCATCTGAAAGAGGTCTCCAAGGTGTCCAGGAGCAAGCTCCTGGGAGAAAGGTACAAGAAATTCCGCCAGATGGGGGAGACCAGCGCCTATTCCCAGGAAGCCATGGACAGGGAAGTGGAGTTGCTCCTTCGCATTACGGCCGGCACGCGCCGTACACCTCATCCAGGCGGGACCAAAAGGAAACGGGCCTCGGAGAGCGCCCCTGAAGCCCCTGTTGTGCCGTTGGAAGTTGACTAGGCCGGATTCCCGGCTGCCGGCCCTGCGCCGGTATTCCTTCAGCGAAGCCTGCCAATCACTGGGCATCCCTGCCCAAAGCCTTGAGACTCTGCTTCATACCTTCGATCAAATTGGCGTATTCCTCGCCCACCTCCGAATCCAGCAGGGCCGTGGGCCTGCTGCTGTCCCGGTAGGCCTCCCTCAACTCTAGGGAACCCAGGTATGGAGCATCCACCTCCCTGGCCAGGTTTTCGCCGCCGCCCTGCCCGAAAATGGCGCCGGTATAGTTTTCCACGATGCCAATAACATTCAGATTCAACTTGCGGATCATGTTGATGCAGCGCCTGGCGTCAATGTTTGCCAGTTCCTGCGGCGTGCTTACCACCACGAAACCGTCCATGGGGAGCGTTTGCATAACGGTCAGGGGAGAGTCGGAAGTACCCGGGGGCATGTCCACGATAAGGTAGTCCAGTTCACCCCAGTCGGTGGACTGCAGGAACTGGTTGATGGCGTTGTGGATCATGGGACCGCGCCAGATTATGGCCTCCTCCTCGTTCTCCTGGAAGAAGGACATGGAAATGACCTTCACGCCCCACTTTTCCGCCGGAATGATCTGGCCGTTGACGTAGTCGGCCTTCTCGGTGAGGCCGAGAACCTTGGTGACATTGGGGCAGTCAATGTCCACGTCCAGCAAACCTATCTTGTGACCGTCCTGGGCGAGGGCTGCGGCCAGGTTGACGGCCACAGTGGTTTTGCCCACACCGCCCTTGCCACTGTACACGCCAATCTTGGTCTTTATGGTTGACAGCCTTTCGGTAATCTGGCGCCGCTGCTGCCAGCTTCGGCGTATCTGTTCCAGCCGGGGATTATCCTGGGGCGTGGACATATTTCCTCTCTGCGCGCGCCGCATCCAGGAATGTGTGAATCGAATGCGGCGCGATTTCGTTAGCGGTTTGACTAGATGCCCAGCATCATGCGGGCTTCTTCACTTATCATTTCCGGCGACCATGGCGGGTCGAAGGTAAGCTCAATTTCCACTTCTTCCACCCCGTCCAGGTCCTGGACCGCCCACTCCGCCTGCTGGGCAATGTGGGGGCCCATGCCGCAGCCGGGGAAGGTGAGGGTCATCTGGACGAATACGTTGTTGTCGTCCGACACCTGGACATCGTAAATCAATCCCAGATCCACCACGTTAACCGGAATTTCCGGGTCATAGACGGTCTTCAACGCCTGATAGACTTCTTCACTGGTTACTTCGGCGGGCATACTGCCTCCTTATACCTGTGGACTCCATTCAGTATATGTAACGTGGCCCGGCAGGTCAACGATATTCGTAACCATCGTGATTCGTAACCCTCGTGAATCCTGACCCTCCTGCCGAGCCCAAGGGATATCCTGGCGGTCCGGAGGGATTACGTTGCTCCGAGCCTGCAGAGAGACTACGAGCACCGGCAGGCCGACTTTGGGCCTTTACCCGGGTCCCGGAACTACGCTTTAGGGTATCAGCAACAGCTTGCCCGTAGTGGCCCGCCCCGCCAGTTGCCGGTGGGCTTCCGCCGCCTCGGACAGGGAGAAAACGTGCTCAACTCGCAGCTTCAAATCGCCGGAAAGCACCCAGCCAAGCACGTCCCCGGCCCTTTGGCGCAACTCTTCAGCGGTAGCAGTGTAGTCGCCCAGTCCCGGTCGGGTCAGGTACAGCGACCCGTTGCCCAGTATCCGGGGGTCCATGGGAGGCACCACGCCGCTGGCCTGCCCGTACAGGACCATATAGCCGCGGCGGCCCAGGCAGCTCACGCTTTTGTCGAAAGTGGTCAGGCCGACGGCGTCGTACACCGCGCGCAGGCCCTCACCGTTGGTGGCGTCTTTGATCACATCGCCGAAGTCCTCGCGGGTGTAGAGGATCACGTGGTCTGCTCCCGCTTCCCGGGCCAGTTCTGCCTTTTCATCCGTTGAAACGGTGGAAAACACGTAGCCGCCCAGCCGCTTGATCATCTGGATAAGCAGGAGTCCGACTCCACCGGCCCCGGCGTGTACCAGCACCTTGTCGCCCGGCTGCACCGGGTAGGTGGAATGGCAAAGGTAGTGGGCGGTCATGCCCTGGAGCATGGCGGCCGCTCCGTCGCGGGCGCCCAGTCCTTCAGGCATTTTTACCAGCCGGGAAGCGGCTACCACCGCCTGCTCTGCATAGGAGCCCTGGCTGCTGCTGTAGGCTACCACGTCTCCTTCCTTCAAGTCGGTAACCGCCGGACCCACGGAGCGGACAACTCCGGCGCCCTCCACTCCGATGGTCCTGGGCAGGGGCGGGCCAGGGTTAATTCCGGCGCGGCTGTAAATGTCGGTGAAGTTGACGCCCACGGCCTGGATTTCCACCAGCGCATCGGATTCGCCGGGTGTAAGGTCCGCGACTTCCCTGTACTGCATAACCTCCGGGCCGCCAAATTCGTCAATTTGGACCGCTTTCATAAATTCTCCTTATTTCGATGCAAGCTAAGAGCGCCACCCGGTGACGCAGGGCTAGTATAACATCAGGGGTGCCGGAGGATTTTCGTCCAACCGGCAAATCCACTATTCTCCGCTTCAGGCACAGGTGCGAACCGTACCCGGCAGGTCTGCACGAACCTGCGGGCAGGGTAGAGATTTCGGCAATTCCCTGTGTGCCGCAGTGAAGGGCACATTGGCAGGTGCCCGTGAGTTTTGCACGCGGCATCACTCGAAAGGAAACGCCACCGAGGAACTGGTTCAGATTGCCAGTGCTGGCGAATACTGTTACCATATTCGGGACGCGGCTCGATCATTTCCCCATAACCTGGCCTCGTCATCGGAAAGGGGAATCAAAGTTGTGAGAAAATTCCCGATGATTCACAGGTATGGTTTGCAGAGGTTTTGGCCTTTGCAAATTGGCGCTTTCAACCCGGTCTCTTCTCGTGATTTCCTCCCCCCTATTGCTCCAGACCACTCCCTGATGTTTTTGTATTCGCCTGAAAGAACCCTTTGCCGGGGGAACCTCGGTTGTGGAGAAGCCCGGCAACTGCAGGCGCCCAGGTTGGATGCTCATGGTTCCAGCCGCCAGATACGGGTCCCAGCGTTCAGCTTGACTATCCGGTCGACGGGCCAAAAGTACGCAGGAGGTATTTGTCTTGGTTACGCCCAATAATTCTGCCACCGATTCTGCCGTCGTTGCGGCGCCACCTCCGGAACGGGCGAAGCCCGACAACCTGCACGACGCGCTTGGGTTGTTCGTAATAGAAAAAAAGAACTTGAAGAACTCCAAGAAGTCGATGGATGGGCACCAGGAAATTCTCCGCTTTATAGACTGGTATGGGCGCGACCGGAAGGTTACCGACTTGTCTCCCAGCCTAGTGGAGGAGTACGCCCGGGAGTTTTCCCAGAGGGGGGCGGACGCCCAGAAACGCCTGGTCCCCGTTAAAGAATTTTTCGTATTCCTGAAGAAGATGGATTGGATCGATACGAACCTTTCGGTCCACCTCCGGGCCACCCGTTCCCGCCGGGCCGGGACCGGTCGGCAGACTACGGCAGCCGATGGCCAGTCCAGCGGACCCCGATTGAGCCAGGAGGGCTACGAGCGACTGGTGGAGGAACTGGAGAAATACAAGGTGGAGAAGGTCAAGGCCGACGAAGAAGTCAGGGAGGCCATGGCCGGCAAGGACTTCCGGGAGAATGCTCCTCTGGATGCCGCCAAGGAGCGCCAGGGCTTTGTAGCAGCCAAGATTCGCGAGCTGGAGTCCGAAGTCGCCAGCGCCCAGATTCTTACCGGGGAGGCCGTTGCGAATTCAGGGAAGCGCGTGGTGGTAGGCAGCAGCATTACCATCAAGGACGTGGACTCCGGCAAGGTGATCAACTACACGCTGGTCGACAAGCGGGAAGCCGACGTTAAGTCCGGCAAGATTTCCACTGTTTCCCCGGTGGGCCAGGCCCTGCTGGACAAGTCGGTGGGCGACACGGTGGAAATCACCGTACCCAAGGGAACGGTGAGCTTCCTGATCGAAAAGATCGGAGCTTGATTCCACCCGGGTCAGGACGTGGGCGGCCCTGTGCGCCGCACCGGTCAGGTGTCGATGCAAGAGTTGAGGGGTGAGCGTTCGCTCACCCCTCTTTTTTCGACCATCGGTCCCATTATCCTGACTTGACAGGGGCTACCCTAGCCAAGGTTATTCAGTTCTTCGAGTATCCTGTCGGGTTCGGGGAGCGTTCCCGGAGCATAAGTCTGGCGGAAGCGGACGATCCCGTCCTTATCCACAATAATGACGGCCCGAGTACCGGCGCCCCGTTCCTCGTTCCAAAGTCCGTAGGCGGTGGTAACTTCGCCTTTGGGGTGAAAGTCGGAAAGCTCCGGATACGGCAGGCCTCCCATAGCCGTGCTCCACGCCCGGTGGGCGGCAACGTGGTCGCAACTGATGCCCAGCACCTGGGCATTCGCCTCCTGGAAACGGTCGTTGAAAGACCGGAAGGCGGTAGCTTGCGTGGTTCAACCAGATGTAAAGTCAAAGACGTGGAAGGAGAGTATAACGCTCTTCTCGCCCTTGAACTGGCTTAAAGTAATGTCACCCTCGCTGACTGAGGGCAGCTTAAAGTCTGGCGCAACGTCGCCAATTTCTGCTGGCATACCTCACCTCTGTTTCGTTGATTTCCCTCGCCTCCCCTGCAGGAAAGGCAAGCCGATTATACCCCATCAACGCCCTGCATTCTAATAGTATCAATATCCCGTATAGGGATAAAAGCCACGCGAATATACCCCTGGCCGGTTTTTCACACCGGGGCACAGGAGAGACAAAGCCAGGCAGCGCATCTCCATGCAACTCTGTGCTGTCTGCTTCTTTGAGGTGGAAACTTCCCTTGCCAGGGAGCAGCGACACGGAACACGGCCACCGGAAGGTCAGAACTCCGGGATGAAGGTCGGACCGCTACCCAAAGAGACGGCCCCATGCCATAATGCAGGCCAGCAAATGAAGCCAAGGTTCGAGGAGGATGGTATGGACGTCTATGAGTGCATCCGCTCTCGCCGGACGGTGCGGCAGTACAAGCCCGACCCGGTGCCGGAGGCGGTAATCCGAAAAATCCTGCGGGCGGGACGGTGGTCCCCCAGTTCCAGCAACTCCCAGCCCTGGCATTTCGTGGTGGTAACGGAAGCCGCTACAATCGCCAGGCTGGCGGAGGTTGCCACCCAAGGATCCTTCATTGCCCAGGCGCCGCTGGTGTTTGCCATAGTAATGGCTCCCGATGCGCCGCGACCCCAGCTTGACGCCGGGCGGGCGCTGCAGCAGATGGAACTGGTGGCATGGGAAGAGGGCCTGGGCACCTGCTTCGTGGGTGTCCGCGCGGAAGAGCAGCAAGTGGGTGTCAAGGAAATCCTGGGTATTCCCGAGGACCACCACCTCATTACCCTGATGCCCTACGGTTACCGCACGGGTCAGCCTTCCGGGCGCCCCAGCGTACCGCGCAAGCCTATGGAAGAAATCGCCCACCGGGAACGCTTCGGCAACCCATACGTTTCCGGGTAATTTCGAAGAGACCTCAAGACACGCTTAGGAGGACTGCTATGCCCTACGAAAAAGTGGACGGAGTTAACCTCTATTACGAAGACCACGGTCCCAGGACGGGTCCCACGGTGATTCTCACGCCCGGCGGTCGCAATGACACCAATGGCCTGCGCCCCATTGCCGCCCTGCTTTCTGCCCAGTGCCGGGTAATCCTGCACGACCGCCGGAATTGCGGCAAATCGGACATTCTCATCGGCGGGGAGCTCTCTGAACAGCACCACTGGGGAGAGGAGATGGCCGAACTGTTGCTGAAACTGGACGGCGCCCCGGCCTATGCCGCGGGCGGGTCTGCGGGTTCACGTACCAGCCTGACCCTGGCCGCCCGTAGACCGGAAGTGGTGAAGGGAGTCTTCATCTGGGAGGTCAGCGGGGGCCCCAACAGTGCGGCGGCCACTGCGCCCAACTACTATGGCCAGTTCATTGACGCGGCCCGGCAGGGCGGAATGCAGGCCGTAGCGGAGACCGAGTATTTCGCCCAGAGAATTGTGGACAATCCAGCCAACCGGGAGGTGCTCCTGTCTATGGACCCGGCGGAGTTCATTACCGTTATGAGCCGCTGGCAGGAGATATACTCCAGGCCCAATCCGGTAAGCGACCTCAGTGAGGAGCAGCTCAAGTCAATCAAGTGTCCGGTTGTGATGTTCGAGGGGAACACACCGGACGAAGTGCATCACAGGTCTGCAGCGGAGGCGGCCCACCGGCTGATACCCAATTCCGAGTTGCGGCCCTCGGCCTGGACGCACGAAGAGTGGGACATCGTTGGCCAGCACGACCACACCTTCCAGGGGATAGCGGCCACCAACCGCTACCACATGAAGGCCACCTTCTACGCCGCCCAATTGCTGGAGTTTATCGCCAAAGTGGAGGCCATGGAGCCTGCGGCTGTGGGGTAGGAAAGGCCAGCAGTTTCCCGGATAAAACATACAACGAAAAGGGGCGGGTTTCTGACCCGCCCCAGGCTTTTTTGACATTATTTGCCGCTGGACTGGATTAATCTCCTTCCCTGTCCCCCATGGCATCCAGCACCGCGCCCGGGGTGATGGGGAGCTTGCGGACCCTTGCGCCGGTGGCGTGATACACGGCGTTGGCAACCGCGGCCAGGGGCGGGATAATGGGGCCTTCGCCCACTCCCCGCAGGCCGAAAGGATGGCGCGGGTTGGGCACCTCGATGATGACCGCCTCGATCATGGGCAGGTCCAGCGTCGTGGGCATCCGGTAGTCCAGGAAGCTGGAGTTGGCCATGGTTCCGTCGGGAGTATAGAAATACTCCTCGTTGAGCGCCCAGCCGATGCCCTGCACCGTTGCTCCCTGGATCTGGCCCTCGACGAAGCTGGGGTGTACCGCCTGGCCGGCGTCCAGGAAAGCAGTGAAGCGTAAGATGTCCACCTTGCCGGTGTCCGGGTCCACCTCTACATCCACAATGTTGCCGGCAAAGATGGGGCCAACGCCGGTGGATGCGGCCGAAGATGAGGCCGTTACCGGACCTCCGGTTCGCATCAGTCTGCCCGCCAGTTCCTTGAAGGTAAGACGGTCTTCGGTCTTCGTGCAGACAAAGGCGCCATCAACGAAATCCACGTCTTCGTCCTCCACTTCCCACAGCAGGGCCGCCCGGTGCTTCATTTTATCCTTGACCTCTTCGGCGGCGGCAATGGCGGCCAGGCCCGTGTCGAAGGCGGTGCGGCTGCCGCCGGTATTGGCGGTATAGCCCACGCTGTCAGTATCGCCCACCGAGGGGTTCACGTCCTCGGAGGAAATGCCCAACACCTCGGCGGCCTGCATTGCGATGGCGGTGCGGGTACCGCCTATGTCTACCGACCCGGTAATGAGATTGATGGTACCGTTGTTGTTGACGTTGATGGTGGCCGAGGAAGTCTGGCCGCCCTGGGCGCGAAAGGCCACTGCAACTCCCCTGCCCCGGTTGGGGCCGCCCAACGGCGCGTTGTAATGGGGGTGGTTCTTCATGGCCTCTTCCAGTTCAATGCACCCGAAGACGGAATGAGGCACCCCGTTGGGCATACGGTCGCCCTCCTTGACGGCGTTCTTCAGCCGCAGGTCCACGGGGTCCATACCCAGTTCGTCGGCCAGTTCATCAATGGCGCACTCCACGGAGAAGGCTGCCTGGGGCTGACCGGGGGCGCGGTAGGACTGGGCCTTCTGCTTGTTGCAGACCACGTCATATCCGTCCACCAGGACGTGTTCGATGTTGTATGAGCCGAAGCTGGTTATTGCGCCGCCGCCCACGGGAGCGCCCGGAAAGGCGCCGGCTTCGTAAACCATGTAAACCTGGCCGGCGGTGATTTTACCGTCCCGTTTGGCGCCCAGCTTGACCCTCATGTAGGTGGCGGATGCGGGGCCGCTGCCCACAAAGACCTCGGTACGGCTCATGGCTATTTTGACGGGCCGGCCGGTTTTTTTGGCCAGGACCGCAGTGACGGGGGCCAGGTAGGTAACTCCCTTGGCTCCGAACCCGCCTCCAATCTCCATGGGTATGACCTTTACCATGGACTCGGGCAAACCCAGTATGGCGGCGGTGGTGTTCCTTACCGCGAAGGCCCCCTGGGTGCTGGTCCAGATTGTCAGGCGGCCGTCGGTGGACCACTGGGAGGTGGCGACGTGGGGTTCAATGTAGCCCTGGTGGACCGTCTGAGTCTCATACTCCCTCTCAAGGATGACGTCGGCCTCGGCAAAGCCCACTTCCACGTCGCCCAGCTTGTGCTGCAAGTGCCCGGCGATGTTGCTGCGCTGGCCGGTGTCATCACCCGGGCCGAAGCGTTCCACGCGAAAGCGAGTGGTCATATCGTCGTGCAACAGGGGAGCGTCCTCTTTCAGCGCATCGTGCAGGTCCAGCACCACCGGCAGCACCTCGTACTCCACCTCAATCAGGTCGAGCGCCTGCTCGGCGACGTGGGGATTGGTGGCCGCCACGGCCGCCACGGCGTGCCCCCGGTAAAGGGCCTTGCGGTCGGCCAGGATGTTCTCGGCGATGATGCGGGGGTTCTGGTTGGCGTTTTCGTAGTCAATACCGGGCCGCTGCTGGACGATGGCAAAGTCCTTGGCAGTAGCTACTGCCATGACGCCGGGCAGGGCCTCGGCCTTGCTGGTATCGATGCTGAGAATGCGCGCGTGGGCATGGGGACTGCGGAGAATCTTGCCGTGAAGCATATTGGGCAGGTTCAGATCGGCCCCGAAGCGGGCGGCGCCCGTAACCTTGTCAAAACCGTCGTGGCGCGCAGGGCGGGTGCCCACCACGTTGAACCTGTTTTCGGCGGTGGTAGTCATACAATACCTCCTCTGCCTGAATGGGCTGAAAGAAAGCTGGGAATTGCTAAAAGGGGTTGGCTGGCCCTAGTCTAGGCACTGGGCCGGGAGGTGTCAAACGGACACATGAGAATATGGTGCGCTGAACTCGGACGCACTCGTCGCCCTTAGTTCCGCCCCTCTGTGGTAAATTATGCCAATGGAAGTAATGTTCGACCGGGGTGTCTTTCTGCCCGAGCTGGACTTGTGGCTGGACTCCTTGCGTAAAAGAGACTTTGGCCTTATATCTCACGCCCACTCGGACCATACCGCCCGCCACGCGCAACCGGTGCTAACTCCCAACACTCGCCTGCTGCTGGCGGATTACTTGAAGCGGTCCAATCCCATTACCCTGGAATATGGCGAGCCAATAGACCGGGGCGACTACACGCTGACATTGTATGCGGCGGGCCACTGTCTGGGTTCGGCGCAGGCCCTGGTTACCAGCAAGGCCACCGGCGAGCGACTGCTGTACACCGGCGACTTCAAAGCCCGCCCCAGCCCCATCAACGAACCCCTGACCCCGGTGGAATGCGATACGCTGGTAATCGAGGCCACATACGGGAAACCGGAGTACGTTTTCCCAGCCGAGGAAACGGTGCTGGAGACCGCATACCAGACCCTGCGGATGTGGCTTTCCAGGGGCGAACGCCCGGTGGTTCAGGGATGGCGGCTGGGCAAGGCCCAGGAGATTATGCACTACCTGCTGGCGCAGGGGTTCGAGTTGTTGGTGGAGGAGAGCATCTACCGGGTCGCTGAAGCTTACCAGGAGGCGGGCGTCGTTTTTCCCGGCCGGTTTTCCTGCCTTAACGGCCATTGGGCCGAAGGACAGGTGCTGGTGTGTCCTCCCGGATTCCGCAAATCGTCAGAGATGAACCTGGCCCTGGGGAAACGGTACATGGAAATGACGGGCTGGGCATCGGGCAAGGGCGGCCGACGCTGGGGGCGCCGGGGGGATGCCAGCCTGGCCTACAGCGACCATGCCGATTTCAACGACCTGGTCAATTATGTAAAGCAAGTGAAACCGCAGCGGGTGTATACGGTTAACGGCTTCCCCGACCTGGCCGCCCACCTGCGGGGTCTGGGATACCCGGCGGTGCATCTGGACCGCAAGAACAGGCAAGGGGACGACAGCGGGTTCCAGATGAAGCTGGTATAGAGGAATTAATGAGATATTGGGCCATAGCTCCTAATCGAAATCAGAGAACTTTGCCAGGCCCTCGCACCTGGCATCCCGAGAGCTTTGATTTAACGTGGGATTTTTGTGTCAGGAATGGCGTCATCGCCATTGGATGGCACCAAGTAGGTGACCTAACTGGCCAGACAAGGGCTGAAATCAAAGAAGTTTATGAAGAAACTTTTAAGGGCGAAAGGACACAAGGCTATTTGAACCTGCAGCGCTTTTGGCTCGATGTCAATCCAGGTGATCGCATTGTTGCCAGATATGGTACGAAGGTTACTGTAGGGATTGGAACAGTTATGGGAAAGCCCTACTATGATAAGCAAAAGGGAGACGATTGGACGTGTGGTTTACCAATCAATCCGCATCCTAGTTTTCTTTCCATCAAATGGGATTCTCTTGAAGAAATGACCTTGCCGCCACACGTTCAGCTTCCAAGAGACACAGTTCACACTATTGAAGAGCGGTACAAATGTTGGGACGCAGTCAGTGCAATTCTCTCTCGGGTTTACCCATCAGTGTAAGCACTATTCTCAGTTCGAGCATGAAAGTTAAGGGCGGGTGCAGAAACACCCGCCCCTCTTCTTGCCTAGAGATTCTGCCCAAGACTAATCCGGCGTGGTGCCCACGGCGGGGAGGGCGGCTTCCTCGTCGGCGGCCAGCATACGGTTGACCGCGCTGAGGTAGGCCTTGGCGCTGGCAACGATGATGTCCGTGGAAGCGCCCCGGCCAAAGAAGGTGTTGCCGTCGCTCTCTATCCGAATAGTCACCGTGCCGATGGCGTCCAACCCTTCACTGATGGACTGTACATTGAAGTCCACCAGCTTGGCGCTGCAGCCAATCACCCGGTCGATGGCCTTGCAGGCCGCGTCCACCGGGCCATTGCCGGTGGAGGCGTCGGAAACCAGGTTACCCTGCGCGTCAGACAGGCGCACCGTAGCGGTGGGAATGTCGTGGTCGCCGCTGGAAAACTGGATGTGCTCCAGGTTGTAGCTGATGGCCTCAGCTGTGCTCCGCTTTTCTTCGTCCATCAGGATTTCCAGGTCCCGGTCGGTTACCTCCCGCTTCTTGTCCGCCAGGTCCTTGAAGGACTCAAAGACGTTGGAGACCTCTTCCCGGGACAGGCTGTAGCCCAGGGCTTCCAGGCGTGACTGAAGGCCGGCGCGGCCGCTGAGCTTGCCCAGCACCAGGGTGCTGCCGGGTACGCCAACACGCTCGGGCTGCATCACCTCGTAGGTTGAGCGGTCCTTCAGGACGCCATCCTGGTGGATTCCGGAGGCATGGCGGAACGCATTTTCGCCCACCACTGCCTTGTTGGCCTGGACGGACATACCGGTTATGCGGCTGACCAGGCGGCTGGTGGGATAAAGCTGCGTGGTATCGACATTGATTTCAACGCCGAACAGGTCCTTGCGAGTGTCCAGGCCCATGATGATCTCTTCCAGTGAGGCGTTGCCGGCCCGCTCGCCGATGCCGTTGATGCAACCCTCCACCTGGCGCGCGCCAGCTTCCACCGCTGCCAGGCTGTTGGAAACGGCCAGGCCCAGGTCGTTGTGACAGTGGACGCTCAGGGTTACCTTGTCCATCCCGGTGACTTTCTCCTGGATGTCCTTCAGCAGGCGGGCAAAGTCCGACGGAATGGCGTAACCCACGGTGTCGGCGACATTGACGGTGGTGGCGCCGGCACGGATAACCGCTTCCAGCATCTCGTAGAGGTACTCGGGATTGGTACGGGTCGCGTCCATCGGCGAGAATTCCACGTCGCTGCAGTAGCCCTTGGCGCGTTCCACCATGGAGACGGCCATCTCAATGACCTCCTCCCGGTTCTTGCGGAGCTGGTGGAGGACGTGAATGTCCGATGAGGAAAGAAAAACATGAATGCGGGGCGACTCGGCGTGTTGAATTGCGCCCCAGGCCTGGTCCACATCATTGGGATGGGCCCGGGCCAGGGAGCAGATGACCGGCCCCTTCACCTCTTTGGCGATGGTGCTTACCGCCTGGAAGTCGCCGGGGGAACTGGCGGCAAAGCCTGCTTCAATTATGTCGACATTGAGCCTGCCCAGTTGGCGGGCGATTTCAACCTTCTCGTCCACCGTCATTCCAATGCCGGCAGACTGTTCTCCATCCCGGAGGGTAGTGTCCAGGAACCTTACTGCCTCGTTAGCCATAACCTTACCCTTCCTTATTATCGATTAGTTGGTAAATTGGCACATGGGGTCACGCGTTCGCCATGGAAAGGGAGGCCAGGTCCCCGCAGTCCACCGCAGCCAGCCCAGCCAAGACCAGCGTGCGATGGTGAACTGCTGTGCAAGTTACCTCCGCATTCATATCTGTACCTCCTGACGGCCCTGCTGGCCGTATCTCTCTGGCCCGTCAATCCCAAGTAAGACCGGGCCCTTGGCCCGGGCTATTGGACTCTTGATCGAGTCCGGAATGACGTTGTTAAGATTCTCTCTGAACCTACTTCGGGTCCATCCACGGCATCATTGCACGCAGTTCCTTGCCGATGCTTTCGATGGGCGCGTTCTGGGCCGCATCCCGCATGGGGCCGAACCGGGGCCGCCCCTCGTGGTTTTCGGTAATCCACTCTCGGGCGAAGGTGCCGTCCTGGATTTCCCGCAATACTGCCCGCATATTTTCGCGAACATGCTCGTCAATGATGCGTTCCCGACGGCTCAGGGAGCCATACTCGGCCGTGTCACTGACGGAGAAGTGCATGTAGTTATGACCGCCCTGGTACATCAGGTCCACGATCATCTTCAACTCGTGCAGGCACTCGAAGTAGGCGATCTCCTGGGGATACCCGGCCTCCACCAGGGTCTCAAAGGCCGCGTTCACCAGGGCCGTAACACCTCCGCAAAGGATGCTCTGCTCCCCGAAAAGGTCGCTTTCCGTTTCGTCCTTGATGGTGGTTTCCAGCACGCCCGCGCCGGTGCAACCCACACCCTTGGCGTAGGCCAGGCCAATCTGCTTGGCGCTGCCGGTGGCGTCCTGGTGGACTGCCAGCAGGCCGGGCACGCCAACACCTTCAGTGAACAGTTCGCGCATACGGTGGCCGGGAGCCTTGGGGGCCACCATCATCACGTCCACGTTGTCCGGCGGTAAAATTTCACGGTAGTGGATGCTGAAGCCGTGGGCCACCATCAGGGCGTTGCCAGGCTGCAGATTAGGGGCGATCTCGTTCCGGTAAGTCTCGCCCTGCACGTGGTCGGGAATCAGTACCATTATCACGTCCGAAGCCGCCGTAACCTCGGAAACATCGGCCACAGCCAGGCCTTCAGCCGCGGCGGTTTCCCTGCTTCGGCTGCCGGCATAGAGTCCCACCATCACCTTCTGTCCGTTGTCGCGCAGGTTGAGGGCGTGGGCGTGGCCCTGGCTGCCGTAACCGATAATGCCGATTGTCTTCCCTTCCAGCGCTCCCAGGTCTGCGTCCTGGTCGTAGTAAACATTTACCATTGCCGTATTATTCCTTCCTTGTTGTTGATTCCGTTTTCCTGCCTCCGGCGCTTGCCGGACGCTTATCCAAATCAGTTAGTACGAGCCCACTTCGTAGGCTTCGTTTACCTTGAGGTGGTCGCCGTGGTAGTCAAGCACCAGTTCGTCGCTGACCCGGGCATCGGCCTGGCCGCGCACCATGGCCACCCGGCCGGTGCGCATCAGTTCCAGCACGCCGAAGGGTTCCAGCAGTCCACAAAGCGCCTGTATTTTATCGCCGTTGCCGGTAACCTCGATAACCATGGACTTGGCGCCTACGTCAACGATTTCCGCCCGGAAGGGGTGGACCATTTCCAGGATTTCGCCGCGGGTTTCCGGGGTTACCTTCACCTTGATCAGGGCCAGTTCCCTGGAGACCATATCCTCGCTGGATATGTTGGCCACTTTTACTACTTCGATCAGCTTGTCCAGCTGCCTGGTGGCCTGGTCCAGGGTGTACTGGTCGCCCTCTACAACGAAAGTCATGCGGGACAAGCCCTTCTGCTCGCTGTTGCCCACTGCCAGGCTGGAGATGTTGAAGCCACGCCGCCGGAACAGGCCGGCCACCCGGGTGAGGACACCCGGCCGGTCCTGGACCAGCGCGATAATAGTGTGGTGACGGCCGTTACCGTTCATTTAGAAAATCCTCTCTGGAATGGGTTCTTCCATCATTTCATTTACCGACTCGCCGGCCGGAATCATGGGGTACACCTGCTCGTCCTGCTTGACGATAAAGTCCACCACCACCGGGCCCGGGGTTTCCATGGCCTGGCGGATGGCAGCGTCCACCTGGGCCTTGTCGGTAACTCTGATGCCCGTTATGCCGTAGGCCTCGGCCAGCTTCACAAAGTCCGGGTTGCCCGAATACACGGTGGCAAAAAAGTCCTTGTCGTAGAAGAACTCCTGCCACTGGTGCACCATTCCCAGGGTGCCGTTATTCAGTATGGCGAACTTGACGTCGATATTGTTTTCCACTGCCGTGGCCAGGTCGCACATGGTCATCTGGAAGCCGCCGTCACCGGCTATGGACCAGACCGTCTTGTCCGGGCGGCCCACCTTGGCGCCCAGGGCGGCTGGAACCTCGAAGCCCATTGCTCCCAGCCCGCCGGACGTGAGCAGCGAATTGGGCTCCTTGTAGGCATAATGCTGCGCAGCCCACATCTGGTGTTGACCAACCCCGGTCACGATGATGGAATTGCCTTCGGTGATGTCCGAAAGCTGTTTCATCACGTACTGGGGCAGCAGTTCGTCGGTCTGCCGGATGTAGAGCGACGGATGCTCCGCGCGCAGGGTGTCGATGTACTGGAGCCATTCCACGTGAGTCTTCCGCTCAACCAGGGGGAGCATCTGGTTCAACACATTCTTCAGGTCGCCCAGCACCGGCACCGTCGCCTTCACATTCTTGTGAAACTCCGATGGGTCAACGTCCACGTGGACCACCTTGGCGTTAGGCGCAAAGTCGGAGAGCCGGCCCGTAACCCGGTCGTCGAACCGCATTCCCAGCGAGATCAGCAAGTCGGACCGGTCAATGGCCAGGCTGGCGTAGGCCATACCGTGCATTCCCGGCATGCCGGCATGCAAGAAGTGGTCTGTTGGAAATGAACTGATCCCCAACAGCGTAGTAATCACAGGTATCTGGGCCTTCTCTGCCAGTTCCCGCAGTTCGGCGTAGGCGTGGGAGATCAGGACGCCGTGCCCTGCCAGGATGATGGGCCGCTCCGCCTGGTTTATCAGTTCCAGCGCCTGGTTCAGCTGGATCTGGTCGGCATCTCCGGGCGGTTCATACCCTTGGAGATTGACCGATTCGGGCCAGTTGAAAGGCCGCCGGTCCCCGGCCAGCACATCCTTGGGAATGTCCAGCAGCACCGGACCGGGGCGGCCGGTGCGGGCTATGTAAAATGCTTCCTTGATTGCCGGAGCGATGTCGTCCACATCCATAACCAGCATATTGTGCTTGGTTACGGGCAGGGTGATGCCGGTGATATCAGTTTCCTGGAAGGCGTCCCTGCCGATAGCGGGGCGGGGCACCTGGCCGGTAATGGCCACCATTGGCACGGAATCCATCATTGCACCGGCAATGCCCGTTACCAGGTTGGTTGCCCCGGGGCCGGAAGTGGCGGTGCAGACACCCACTCTTCCGGTGGCGCGGGCGTACCCGTCGGCGGCCATGGCGGCTGCCTGTTCGTGCCGCACCAGGATGTGGCGCAACTGGGGATAACCGCTCAGGGCCCCATAGAAAGGAAGGACCGCCCCGCCGGGCAGCCCGAAGATAACATCCACCCCCTCCTTGAGGAGGCTTTCGCAAACAATTTCTGCGCCGGTATAATCCATTTTCGCCTCGAACGCCGCAAATAAAAAAAGCCCGTCCCCGAAGGGACGGGCTTAATGACACATTAACCCGCGGTACCACCCTTCTTTTCCGGCCTGCCGCAACGCTGACAAGTTGGCAACTGCCGGAACATCTCTTTTCAACCTTTAACGGGGTTAACCGCCGCGCCCTACTTTCCATTATCAAATGGGTTCAGGCGGGCCGCTCCAGGGCGAGTTCAGAGCCTTGCTGTCGCCGGACTTTCACCATTCGCCGGCTCTCTGGAGACAGAGCGCTCCTATTACTCCCTATCACAGCGGTACATTCAACCGTATGGAATGCTACCAGTCAGACCAATTCGTGTCAATACCCCCGTTACAGGGGTAGCTGTTCGGCTTGGCAGAGTCGCTTTAGGCCCGAATCAGCGTATAAGTTGCGATCACTCCTGGATAGCGGCTTTCGCCGGTATAAAGAAATCCAGGGTCAGCCTGTTGCCCCTAATCGTGAACAGTTGCCTACAGGGGATGGAGTTTCCGTTCTGGTGGTCCAAACGCGAGAATGCGTGAGAATGGTAGGGGCAGACCTGTGTGTCTGCCCTGGTCTCAAGGCCATACCACCTGAATTGGAACGCTGCCGTTACAGGGGCCGTGACAATTGCGGAGACTTCCCTGTCCCTTTCCTGGTGAGCTTGTCGAACCATCATGGTGAACTCGTCGAACCGCTCCCCAATTGCTCGAATATCCCTGGACGGGCTAAGGAAATGGGGGATGGCGGGTGCTGTCTGAACTTTGCAAATTTCCTTGTTCTGCCTCCGCGTGTCATTTGCCTAAGTTGGGCAATGGTGTAAGATTATGGGCCACAAGGTTTGGAAAGTAGCCCTTTCTCCGTGCATCCGGTAGGTGGAGGGACAAAATGCCTAGAATCTCGATCGTTGGCACCGGACTCATGGGGGCCTCGCTGGCCCTGGCTTTGCGAAATTCGGCCCTCCTGAATCTGGAACTGGTAGGTACTGATTCCAGCGGCAGCGCCCGCTCGGGGGCCCAGAAAACCGGCGCCTTCGACCGGGTCGAAAGCCGGCTGTTGAATGCCGTGGAAGGCGCGGACATTGTAGTGTTGGCGACTCCCATTCTGGCGATGAAGGAACTGCTGGAGGTGGTGGCCTCCCACTTGCCCGATGGCTGTGTGGTTACCGACGTGGGCAGTTGCAAGAAGGCCGTTATTGACTGGGCCGACCAATACCTGCCCGATAATGTCCATTTCGTGGGCGGCCACCCGATGGCCGGCAGGGAAACTCCAGGGCCGGAGAATGCCGATGCCAATATGTTCAAGGGCGCGACCTATTGCGTCGTGCCCAGCGCCAAGGCATCCGAGCGGGCGGCTGCGGAAATTACTACCATGGTAGAGGCCCTGGAAGCCACGCCCTACTACATCAGCGCCGAAGAACATGACAGTTTCGTAGCCGCGGTCAGCCATCTTCCCTTCCTGCTTTCCGTCGCCCTGGTGGGCTGTACCTCGGGAAGTCCCAACTGGGACGACATCGCCCGGGTTGCCTCCAGCGGTTACCACGACCTCACCCGTCTCGCCTCGGGTGACACGGTTATGCACCGGGACATTTGTATCACCAACCCGGAGCCCATTGTTTCCTGGATAGACAGCTTTATCCGGGAACTTTACACCGTAAGGCAGTTGCTGAACGACTCCGAAAACCTGGACAACCAGGCCATTATGGACCTGTTTGTAGATGCCAGGGACAGCAGGGCTAAATGGCTGGCCGGCGATTACGGTGCCCAGGCCCGGCAATATAACCCCCACACGGAACTTCCCACTTTTGCGCAGAGCATGGGCGATATGTTCGTGGGTCGTCGCCTGCTGGACGCCCAGCGCCGGCTCTTTCGGGGCGGCCGTGATGAGGAACGCAGGCGCTGATGATGGCTTCGCAGCAGGACATTCCTGTTCCGGACAGCAGCCTGGGCATTGAAGCGCCCCCGCTGCTGGTGGTCATAAGCGGCCCGTCGGGCGTAGGAAAAGACTCCGTCATCGAGGAGCTAAAGAAAAGAGATGGGGCCTGGCACTTTACCGTAACGGCTACGACTCGTTCCCCCCGACCTGGCGAAAAGGACGGCAAGGACTATATCTTTCTTGACACGGAAGCCTTCCTGGAACTCAAGAATGCCGGCCAGTTGCTGGAGTCGGCTGAGTATTCTGGCCGCTGGTATGGAGTGCCCCGCAGCCAGGTCAGGGATGCTCTGGAACAGGGCAAGGACGTTTTCCTGAAGATTGAAGTGCAGGGCGCAGAGTCCATCCGGGCCCTGGCCCCGGAAGCGGTGCTGATCTTTCTAGCGCCCGCCTCCTTTGAAGAACTGGCCGGGCGGCTGGGTCAACGCCGGACCGAAAACGATGATGAGACGGCCCGACGCCTCAACATCGCCCGGCAGGAACTGGCGCAAGTGCACCGCTATGATTACTGCGTGGTCAACCGCGATGGCAGGCTGGAGCAGGCCGCAGCCGACATAGAGGCCATAATTGTTGCCGAGAAACGCAGGGTAACGCCCAGAAGGGTTAAGCTCGGCTGAACCGAATTCGGGCCATAACCTGAGCTTCCCAATTTTCCCAAGAGAGGACAAACAGACTGTGGTTTCCAGGGAAAACGCTCCCACTGTAGTTCGCCCCAAGCTCCCCCCCTGGCTGAAGGTCTCCATGCCGGGCAGTCCCCGGTATCTGGAACTCAGGCAGTTGATGCGGGGGCACAAGCTCAACACCGTTTGCGAAGAAGCCCACTGTCCCAACATTGGCGAGTGCTGGGGCCGGGGCACCGCAACTTTCATGATCCTGGGCGATATATGCACCCGTCGCTGCCATTACTGCGCAGTGACCACGGGACGCCCCCAGGGCGTGGATTTGATGGAACCCGGACGCCTGGCGGAAACCGTGAAGAAGATGGGCCTGCGCTATTGCGTGATAACTTCGGTTAACCGGGACGACCTGGCCGACGGGGGCGCCTTTATATTTGCCGCCTGCATTAACCGCATCAGGAAGGACGTGCCCGACTGTAAGGTCGAGGTATTGATACCCGACTTTGGCGGTTCCCGGGAAGCCCTGGCCCGTGTCATGGATGCCAGGCCGGACGTGCTTAACCACAACATTGAGTCCACCAAGCGGGTGTTTCCCAGGGTGCGGCCCAAGGGCGACTACCGGCGTTCCCTGGAGCTATTGGCAAATGCGAAAGAACTGGATTCCGCGGCAGTCACCAAGTCCGGCATTATAGTAGGCATGGGCGAGACTGTGGCCGAAGTAACGGAAACAATGCGCGACCTGCGGGAGGTGGACTGCGACCTGTTGACCATCGGGCAATACCTGAGGCCCTCCTCCAGGCACATCGCCATCGACCGGTTCTACCATCCGTCGGAATTTGCCGATCTGGCACGAATTGGCGAGGAATTGGGCTTCAGGCACGTCGCCTCGGGACCGCTGGTGCGTAGCTCCTACCATGCGGATGTCCAGCATGATGCCGCAGTCCTAAATGTCTAGCCCCCCGAGTAGGCCTGTCTCCGCAGATGGCGGGACGTCAGGTTCAAGTCCTCATGGAGAATGGCGCCAAACTTATACTGGCTAATGCCAGGGTCCTGACCCTTGACCCGCTGAACCCCAGCGCCGAGGCAGTCGCGGTTGCCCGTGACCGTATTGAGGCTGTGGGAAGTACCCGTTATGTCTCAAGCTTCCGCGGTTCACAGTCGGTGGTGATCGACTGTCGGGGCCTTCCCCTGATTCCCGGGATCCACGACGCCCATACCCATATCATGGCTACGGCGGCATCTCAGTCGGGGTTAGACTGCCGTTCCACAGGCCTGGATTCCGTGGGCAAACTGCTTGCCGCCATCGGGAAACGGAGAGCCGCCCTATCATCGGGACATTGGATCCGGGGATATGGCCTGGAGCCTGAAGCGCTACGGGAAGAGCGTTACCCCACCCGTTGGGAACTGGACTCGGTAACCCCCCAGCACCCGGTCCGGCTGGAGCATTCCAGCGGCCATGCGGCCCTCCTGAACAGCCGAGCCCTGGCGATGGCCGGTATTGATGCTGATACTCCCGACCCTCCCGATGGCGTGATTGACAGGGATGAAAACGGAGTTCCTACCGGGCTTTTGCTGGAAATGGGCGCTTATCTGCGGGAGAGGCTTGGACGGACCCGCACCGATGAGGAAATGGAAACCGGAGTTGCCTGCCTGAGTAAGGCCTTGCTCAGCTATGGTATTACTTCTGTCCAGGATGCAGGCCCGGAGAACGGGCCATGTCAATGGGAGAGCCTCCGGTCGCTTTTGGACAGGCGTTTGTTTCAACCGCGGGTTACGATGATGGCAGGCGTAGAGAACCTGGAAGAGATGGCAGCGTGCGGGTTGAGTTGGGGTTGTGGAGACGACAGACTGAGGGTGGGCCATGCCAAGATCATTCTCACCTGCACTACGGGGCAGCTCATGCCAGCCCCGGAAGACCTGTCGGAACGCGCCCTGCGGGCAGGAAACTTGGGATTCCCCATCGCGGTCCACGCCATTGAACAGGAGGCCGTTGAGGAAGCCATCCGCGTCATGTCCCTGGAAAACCCGCCCGGGGAAGCATCCAAGGGGAAAGGTGATCGGCCAGCGTTCCATTCGCCAGTGAAAAATCGGGTGGAGCATTGCGCCGAGTGCCCCGCACGGCTGATACAAGAACTGACCCACGCAGGGGCTATGGTAGTTACCCAGCCAGGTTTCATTTACTGGCGGGGTGACGGCTACCTGGAACGGGTACAACCCGACCTGCTTCCCCACCTTTATCCAATAGGCAAAATGATGAAACTAGGGATACCGGTTGCTTTCGGTTCAGATTCGCCGGTAATAGACCCTAATCCCTGGCCCGGAATCTACAGCGCGGTCACCGGGTTTACCGGGGGCGGCGCCAGGTTTTCCAGGTCCTTTGCGGTTAGCCAGGGTACTTTGCCGGAGTCAAATGGCCCGGCCTTGCTCCGCGCCCTGGCGGCTCATACCGTGGCCGGGGCGGAGTCCGAAGGCACCCAGCGGAGTAGAGGGATGATACGGGAGGGCATGGTGGCCGACCTGGCGTTGCTGGACCGACCCATGAACGAGATTTGCGGTGAGGGTATTCTCAGGACGAAGTCCCGCCTGACCATTGTCGGCGGGAAAATTGAGTGGGGCGACGGGGAGATTTAACCTGGCCGGCAAACGCCTGGTTTGCGGCAGCGGCTAGCGGCTGCGTTCGCGGACATAGGCGGCCATGGACTCCAGTGAGTCCCTGCTGGGGCCAGGGGGCAGGGCAGCCAGGGACCCGATGGCCGCATCGCAGTATTCCCTGATTATCGCGAAGCAGTCGGGCACTATGGACGAGTTTCTAACCATCTCTAGGGTACGTTCCAGTTCGCCGTTAAGCCCCGGCTCACGGAACAGCCTGGGAATGGGGTTATTCTCCGGGTAGCGCTGCAACAGCATAATGCTGGGGAGAGTAAGCACCCCCTGTCGCAGGTCGTTCCCCACCGGCTTGCCTAGTTCCGCCTCGTCTCCCAGAATGTCCAGCAGGTCGTCCACCACCTGGAAAGCCATTCCGATGTTATAACCGTAACTGCTCAGCGCCTGCACTTGATCCTCCGAGGCGGCACTGAGCACCGCTCCCGTTTCCGATGCCGTGCGAAACAGTGACGCGGTCTTGCGGTATATGCGGTCGTAGTAGCGGACAAGTTCCTGCTGGGGATTGAATGTGTTGAAATATTCGATCAACTCTCCGCTGGCCAGTTCCATAATGGTCTCTGCGAACCGGCGCACCACCCTCAGGTTTCCGGTGTCGCAAACCAGGGTTGCGGATGTGGCGAACAGGTAATCTCCCAGCAGCACCGCCACCTCTTTTCCCCAACGGCCGCTGACCGATGCCCTGCCTCGGCGGGTGTCGGCATCGTCCACCGTGTCGTCATGAATGAGGGTGGCCAGGTGCAGCAACTCGACGCCGGTGGCCATTTTCACGGGGTTTTCCAGGTCCAGGGGGCAGATGTTGGCGGCCAGCAAGGTCAAGGCCGGCCGGACTCGCTTCCCACCATGAGACAGGGCGTGGTCCAAGAGGGGATCCAGTTCGGGAATGGAAGTATCCGCCAGGCTGTGCAGCCTGTCCTCAACCAGGGACAATTGGTCCAGAATGGGGGAGTAGATTGAAAGAGCGCGGGTGTCCAGTCCCTGAACCAAAACAGCCTCTAGGTTTCGGATTGGCCGAGCCGACCGGTCTCTCGCTCGACGACGTCGGGGTCCAGCTTCGTGTAAAGAGGCGACGGCCTCCGCAGGGGAGAGCCTCCCTTAATTGCGCCGGCCAGGCTGTCAAAGTCCCAGGCTTCCTGCTCCACGGCTCCATCGAAGCCCAGGTATTCGTGGACTTTTTGCGAACTGAAGGGCAGAAATGGGGCCAGGGCAACTTTGAGGCAGTTAATCACCCGAAGGGATACATTCAGGGTATTAGCGGCCTCGGCCCGGTCTTCCTTAATCTCTCGCCAGGGGGCCTTGGCGTCCAGGTAACGGTTGGCGTCCTGGGCCAGCCCGAATGCCTGGGCAATGGCTGCCTTGAACCTGGTACTCTCCAGGCTCCGTCCCACTTCGTAAAGGGCGGAACGGGCCGATTCAAGCACCTGACTGTCCACTTCGTCCAGATCACTTGCCGGCGGCACCTGGCCGTCAAAATTGCGGTAGGTGAAGGACAAAACGCGGTTTACCAGGTTTCCGTAGGTGGCAACCAACTCTTCATTGTTGCGCCGAACAAATTCGGCCCACGAAAAGTCGGCATCGCCGGTCTCGGGCATGTTGATGGAAAGGAGATACCGCAATGGATCCGGGTCGTAACGGTCCAGGTAGTCGGGCACCCAAACGGCCCAATTCTGGCTGGTGGAGAACTTGCGGTTTTCCAGGCTCAGGAACTCGTTGGCCGGCACGTCAAAGGGGAGGTTAAGGTTGTTGCCATACCCCATAATCATGGCTGGCCAGATGATGCTGTGGAAAGGAATGTTATCCTTGCCTATAAAGTAATAACTTCGTGTGGCCGGATCTTTCCAGAAATCTTCCCACCGGCCCTCCTGGCCGGAGTTGGCCGCCCATTCCACTGCCGCAGACAGGTAACCTATTACCGCTTCGAACCAAACGTATATTCGCTTGCCTTCGTAACCCTCCAGGGGGATAGGGACACCCCAACTCAGGTCGCGGGTAATGGCCCGGTCCTTCAAGCCCCCTTCAAGAAAGCTCCTGGTCTGATTGGAGACGTTGGCGCGCCAGTGGGGCTGCTCACGGATCCAGTCCAGCAGGGGCTGCTCAAAGGCGGAAAGCCTGAGAAAAAAGTGCTCGGACTCCCGAAATTCCGGGGGCCCTCCGCAGAGAATGCAATAGGCCTGATTCAGATCCTGGGGGTCAAGCGTGCGGCCGCACAAGTCGCACTGGTCGCCGCGGGCCCGGTTATAGGCGCAATAAGGGCATACTCCTTCAACATACCGGTCGGGCAGGAAGCGGTCGCACCCGGGGCAATAGGCCAGAAGCATATTGTCCGTGTAAATGTAATCCTTTTCCAAGAGGGATAGGAAAATGTCGTGAACAACCCGCTGGTGATTCTCGGTATTGGTGTGGGTGAAAAGGTCAAAGGAAATTCCCAGCCGCTCCCACGTCTCCAGGAACTCAGCGTGGTAACGCTCCACCACCTCGCCAGGTGTGATGCCTTCCTGGTCTGCCCGAATGGTGATAGGAGTACCGTGGGTATCGCTGCCCGAAACCATCAGCACCTCGTTGCAGCGCATCCGGTGATAGCGGGCAAAAACGTCGGCCGCCAGATAGCATCCGGCCACATGGCCCAGGTGCAACGGCCCATTGGCATAGGGCCAGGCAACTCCTATGAAAATCCTCTCACTCAACACGCGCCCCCAAACTTCACTCGGCAGTCCTTCCTTCAGCACAAATACCCACTCTGCTACTGCGTTCGGGCCAGGAACCGAGGATTATCGCAAGACTTAGAGCGAGCATGGTGCGCGCCTAATATCTGAGCGATAGGGTAACAATTCACCCCATCCTGACCTTCCCCCGCCCCAGGAGTGAGAACCTTTGAGACGGTTACTTAGAATAGCATAAAATTCCCTTGCCAGTAAGGAGATAGCCCCCTGCATTCACTCTCAAATTTTGGGGGCGGCAGCGCTCCGTAACCTGGGTAACGAGTTCCCAGCAGGTCCGGTCAGCACCCCTGGTGACAGGTCGAGAAGCCCAGGGGTTGGTCATTCTCCTGTGAACCGCTCGATGTCCTCTTCAGCGCCGGGTTTTTCGCCTTTCAAATCGCTCGTCGTCCCTTTCACAATCCTGTAGCTTGTTTCCCAGTTTCCGGAACCAGCAGTTTCGGCGTCAGGCCATTACCCCACCTTAACGCCAGCCTGGAGGGTTCACAAATTTCACACAGGCTTGACAAATCAAGGGATGAAACGTAGGGTATCCCCAGCGAAAGCTAAGGGGTAATTACAGAATGCCAGCCCGCAGCTGCTATTCGCAAACGGATCTCTTACATTGTTCCGGGCCGCCCCGGGGCGGAAAAAGGCAACCTGCAAAATCCCTTCCCAGTTATGTAAATCCCCCCTTATCCCTGGCCCGAACCTGCATTAAACTCCCGCATCCAAGCGTCCCCTGTTTGCCAGCCTATTTGGCGGTCTTGCCACATCCAAGGGCGCATATATTTCACAGCTCTTGCCCAACGCTGCCATACATCAGACAGGAGGATCATTAATGGAAGGCCAGGAAATCTCGCAATCGAATCCCGGGGAGTCCTTAATCGAAGAGACTTCGGCCCTTGATGCGGGGAACGGGTCCACCGCTTCAGACACCTACATTTCGGTCAAGTCCCTCTGGAAGGTATTTGGCAGGAACCCGGAAAGGGTACTGAAACCCGAATATGCCGAAAAGGACAAGACCTTCTTTCAGAGTGAATTTGGCAATGTGGTGGGCCTCCGGGACGTTAACTTTGAAGTGCGCAAGGGCGAGACTTTTGTAGTTATGGGTCTTTCGGGCAGCGGCAAGTCAACTTTGGTGCGTTGCCTTCTGCGCCTCATCGACCCGACGTCCGGGGAAGTGGTCATCGATGGTGAAGACATCACCAAGATGAACGACAAGGAACTGGAGGCCTTCCGGCGCGCTAAAATAGCCATGGTCTTCCAGCATTATGGTCTCCTTCCCCACCGTAACGTGCTGGACAACGCGTCCTGGGGCCTGGAAGTTCAGGGCGTGGATAAAGAGGAGCGTTACGAGCGTACCCGCAAGACCCTGGCGCTGGTAGGATTGGCGGGCTGGGAGGATTCCTATCCCCGACAATTGTCCGGCGGTATGCAGCAGCGTGTGGGCCTGGCCCGGGCGCTGGTGGTCGATACCGACATCCTCCTCATGGATGAACCTTTCAGCGGGCTGGACCCGCTGATTCGCCGTCAAATGCAGGACGAATTGCTTAACCTGCAAACCGAACTGCAGAAGACCATCGTATTCATAACGCATGACCTGAACGAAGCGCTGAAACTTGGGGACCACATTGCCATCATGCACGACGGTGAGGTTGCCCAGATCGGCTCTCCGGAGGACATTGTTCTGCGGCCGGAAGACGAATACGTGGGTGACTTTACCCAGGACGTACGCCTGGAGAGCGTGTTGACGGCGACCAAGGTCATGGTGGCGCCCAAGGCCACAGTCATGGGTCGCCAGGGTCCTCGTGCAGCCCTTCATACCATAGGCGAAAGTGACGCAGACGTTGCCTGGGTGGTGGACAGCCACGCCAAATACATGGGACTCCTGACCATTGCCAGCGCCGAAAGGGCGCTGCGCTCAGGTGTGAGGCGCTTTGACGAGGCATGGGAGTATGTGGAGCGTGACTATCTGCCCGTTGCGCCCGCTACTACGTTCGACTCGCTGATCCCCATCGCCATGTCCAGCGATTACCCTATTCCCGTGGTGGACAGTTCAAACAAACTGGTGGGTGAGGTGCATCGCAGCGCCCTGGCCGAGGCCCTGGCGGAAACCTCGACGGTGGATCCGGACTATGAGGCCAACGCGGCAATGAACGCCGCCATCGCCTCGGAAAGCGAGACCGGCGAAGGCTAGAAAGCGACCCAGGGAAGTGGGGACTTACTCCAGGTCTTCTACCAGAGACAGTTTCGGCCATTGTATGACGGCCAGCAGTTACCCACCATGGAGGCAATATGGCTTCTGTAACTCGTGATGACGCATCGGCAAGCAGCGGACCAGATCAGCCCGCCACTCCTGCGGTGTCCGGCGCTGGGGGCGGTTCCACGTCAATTTCCGCTACCCTGGCGGCCATTCCCGCAAAGTACAAGTGGGCAGCGGGTTTCCTGGCCGTACTTGTGGTCCTGATAGCATCGCTGGCCATTTGGGGCGCCGAGATGGATTTCCCAACCACCGTCTCAACGCAGTACATTGCCTCGGATGGTGGCAGTTCAATTGAAGTGAAGAGGACCGTGCGCAAAGTCACGGGCGACGCCATTAACTCCGCCGTGAAATGGCTGACGGTGGAGGTAGACTGGCTCTTTGACGGCATCGCCACTCCCATTACCTACGCCCTCAATTACATTGAAGATGGCCTGAAATGGATACCTTGGCCGGCCCTGGTGCTGGGCCTGACGCTCTTGGGCTTCGTCATGGGCCGGTGGAGTCTGGCAATCTTCTCGGCGGTTGCCCTTCTTTTCATCGGGTTTATGGATCTGTGGGAGCCCGCCATTGAAACCATAGCCCTGATGGTGGTGGCGGTGGCCATTTGTATGGGCATCGGGCTGCCGCTGGGGGTGCTGGGAGCCCGCAGCAGGACGATGGACAATTTCATGCGTCCCGTGCTGGACGGCATGCAGACCATGCCCAGCTTCGTTTACCTCCTTCCCGGCGTCCTTTTCTTTGGCCTGGGTCCGCCGGCGGGGATTTTCGCCACCCTGATTTATGCCGTACCGCCGGTAATACGCCTGACTAACCTGGGCATCCGCCAGGTCTCGGCTGAGACGGTGGAGGCCGCCCGGTCCTTTGGCGCGTCTCCCATGCAGATGCTCACCAAGGTGCAGATACCCATGGCCCTGCCAACCATTATGGCCGGAATCAATCAGACCACAATGATGGCCCTTGCTATGGTCACCATCGCCAGCATGGTTGCTGCCGGTGGCCTGGGGGACAATGTGCTGAACGCCCTGCAAAAGCTGGAATCGGGTAATGGAGCCATCGCCGGTATGGCCATTGTGCTCCTGGCCATCCTGATTGACCGCCTGACCCAGTCGGCTGCCAGGAGCAGGCAGGAGGCAATGGGCCTGGGTTAGGGTGGGAGTTTAACCTGACCTTCACGGAATATTAACCCAGGTTTGACAGTGACGGGTGTCACTGATAGCATTTGCGGGCCTGTCCGTAACCGGCGGAAGCGCGCAATATTGACCCAGAGAATGTATAAGGAGGTAGCTGTCTTGTTTACAAAGTACCGGTTGTTCATTGTAATGGCGGCCTTGTTCGCCATCTTTGCCCTGGTGGCCTGCCAGGCCGAGCCCCAGATTGTCGAAGTCGAGAGAATCGTCGAAGTCGACAGGGAAGTCCCGGTAGAGGTCGAAGTCGAAAGGCTGGTCGAGGTCGAGAAGGAAGTCCCGGTTGAGGTGGAAAGGGTAGTTGAGAAGGAAGTCCCGGTCGAAGTTGAAAGGGTAGTCGAGCGGGAAGTTCCGGTTGAAGTGGAGAAAGTCGTCGAGGTAGAGAAGATCGTCGAGGTAGAGGTGATGGCGCCCGAAGGGCCCAAGGAGACCATCATTTTCGGCGACTTGAGCTGGGACAGCGCCCAGATCCAGAATCGCATCGCCCAATACATCACCGAGTTCGGGTATGGATACCCCACGGAGATCAAGTCCGGAGATACTCTGCCCCTGTTCCAGGGACTCCGCCGTGGCGACACCCATGTGGCCATGGAAATCTGGCTTCCCAACCAGAATGCGGCATGGGACGAAGCCCGGGCAGCCGGTGAAGTAGTTTCTGTCGGCACCAGCCTGGGCAACGACTGGCAGTCCGCCTTCGTTATTCCGGCTTACCTCCAGGAGCAGTACCCCGATCTGGACAATATTGAAGATTTGAAGGACCCCCAGTACAAGGAACTCTTCCAGACTGCAGAAACCGGCGACAAGGCCCGCCTGGTTTCCTGCGTGATCGGCTGGGCTTGTGAAGTGGTAAATGCTGCCCAGATCGAAGGATACGGCCTGGACGATCATGTGGAAGTCATCAACCCCGGGTCTGGAGCGCTTCTGAACGCCGACCTGCAGGGAGCCTATGACAAGCAGGAGGCCTGGCTTGGCTACCAGTGGGGCACCAACGATCCCGCCCTTAAGCTGGACCTGGTCCGCCTGGAAGAGCCTGGCTACACCGATGAATGCTGGTACACCACCAAGGCCTGCGCTTACCAGGATGCTACAATTCTGATAGCGGTGGATCCTGAGCTTCCCGCCCGGGCGCCCGGCGTGACCGAAATGCTGCGCAAGTGGGACTTCAACATTGGCATTTACAAGGCCGTTGTCCGGTGGCGCGGCGAAAATCCCGATGCGGGCGTCAATGAAAGCGCCCTGTGGTGGCTGAACAGCAACCCCGACATCTGGGGACAGTGGGTTTCCGAAGATGCTGGCGCTGCCATTCAGGCCGCACTTGGCGCAGGTAACATTCCCGACGGCTGGCCGGACCAGTAAACAGGCCGTTACGGGTCAACATGGTAGGTCTGGGGACGGCCAGCAGGGTCGTCCCCTTCCTTTTGCCTGCTATAATGGCGCAGGGTTGGCCTTGCCGCACCCCCCTGCATCTGAATCAGAGGTGTTTCATGACAACTCGCGAACCCATATCCGACGATACCCTGGAGGTCTTGCGGAAAATACCCACCCAGACCCTTATTGACGGACTCTGGGTAATGGGCTGGCCGATGAGCTACATTGAAAGCGCCCGTCCCCTGCAGCGGGGACAAAGTATGGCCGGCCGCGCCGTAACCCTGCGGTTCGTACCCCACCGGCCCGATCTGGCCCAGGACAAGCCAAAGGGAGACCAGTCTGCCGAATACGTGGCCTACGAACTTTGCGGCCCCGGCGAAGTGCTGGTAATTGACGCCATGGGCTGGACCTACAGCTCCATCGGCGGCGATATCAAGTTCATGCGACTGCACCAGCGCGGTGTGGGGGGCCTGGTCACCGACGGCGCGGTTCGGGACAGCAATTCCTTGATTGATTATGGCTTTCCGGTCTACTCCGCTTCCACCACTGCCAAGCAGGGGCCAGCCGAATTCTGGCCCTGGCAGGTCAACGACGCCATCCAGTGTGGTGGCGTGCTGGTGCGGCCCGGGGACGCTATAGTCGGCGATGACGACGGCGCGGTGGTGGTGCCTCTCGCCGCTGTCGACCAGGTCATTGCCATTGCCCACGAACGTGAGGAAGTAGAGGGGGTGATCAAGGCGCAACTTGAGGTGGAACGCTGTTCACCCGGCAAATACTACCCCTTCAACGACCTTACCTGGAAGCTGTTTGAGGAGAAGACCGGCAAGACCCGGCAGCAACAGGTACGCTAGAAACTCCCATACCAATTAAATGACCCTGGAATGCTAACCTTACGCAACTTTAGGAGGAGAGAATATGCCCAGACTGCCCTTGGCTTCCCGCGACAATGTGCCGGAAAACCAGCGCGACCTTTTCGATACCCTGGTGGGTGACGGCCCTGTGCCCAACCGCGGCCCTGGCTCGGTGTACATTCACGTTCCCGAAGCAGCCCAGCGACTCACTTCCCTGAACAACTACCTCCGCCGCGACTCGAGCCTTCCCGACAAAATCCTGGAACTGGCCATGCTGGTTACGGCCCGCGAGTTCGACTGCCAGCACATCTGGAACGCACACGCCGGTTCCGCCCGTGCGGCCGGGGTGCCCGACGAATTGGTGGACGCCCTGCGTGAAGGGGAAGAACTCATAGACCTGGCGCCCGATGAAGAAGCGGTGGTCAACTACGGGCAGGAGTTCTATCGTACCCATAACGTCAGCCGGGGCGCCTGGCAGGCCGCCTACGAACAGTTCGGCAAGCAGGGGATTATTGAGCTCACGCTGGTAATGGGCAACTATGCCGCGTTGGCCTTCTGCATCAACGCCTTCGACACTGAGCTGCCGCCGGAAAGGGACGAAAAACTGCTGCCGGTATAGCTTCACAACCCGCGAACAACATTGGGGGCAGCCAGTGCGGCTGCCCCATTTTTCCCCTCACGTTAATCCGCCGAAAATCAACCCACCTGTCGATAAATTTGTACCCGGTGCCGCAGACTGTCCACCACGAACACCAGGCCATCGGGTCCAGCCTTTACCGATGTCGGCCCCCAGAAGAGTTTTTCCACGTTGGCCGACCGCTCCCACTCGTAACCCCGGTGCGTCTCGTACTCCGGCCGGTGTTCAATGTCAGGTTCCAATTGGGCCGCGAAACGGGCGTTAGCTTCGTCGGGATTAGCGGCAAAGTAGTCCTGTGCCCAGAGAGAGTCACGGGACTCGCCGCGGAAGGAGGCCAGAAACTCTCCTGACCGGTCCAGCACCTGGACTCTCTCGTTGCCCCAGTCCGCGACAATAATGTTACCCTGTTCATTCACCGCCAATCCCGCCGGGCGATTGAACTCACCGTCATCTTTCCCCTTCCTGCCGAAAGATGACAGGAAAGTCCCTTCCGAGTCGAACTTCTGGACGCGGTCGTTTCGCCAGTCGGATACGTACACGTCACCCTGGCCGTCGATAGCTAATCCCCAGGGCATGTTGAATTGGCCGTTGCCGCTGCCGTATTTCCCCCACTGGGACAGGAAGTGGCCATCCCTGGTGTACCTTTGGACCCGGTGATTCAGGCTGTCCGAAACCAGGAGATTGTAGTCCCGGTCAAAAGCGATGAAGGAAGGTCGATTGAATTGACCGGCCCCTGAACCCGCAACGCCCCATTTGTCCAGGAAATTGCCTTCCTGGTCGTAAATCGAAACTCGGTTGAGAGCTTCATCCGCCACGAACAGGCGGTCTTCGTCATCAAAGGCGAGGGAACTGGGCCACCAAAGTTGGCCGTCCCCGGTGCCGCCGGTGCAAAACTCGCCAAGGTACTGCTCGTCCGCGGTGCAGCGGGTAATTCGCTTGTAGGCGATTCTTACGCCTACCTCCGGCCCCGCGCGGTTCAGGACGTAGAGCACGCCGCTGGAATTGACTGCCAGGTCTACAGGATTGTTGAAACCCCGACCCTGGTTGGCCATAAACCCAAGGGTATGGCTGTATTCAATAGTTGCCTTCGTTGTCATCGGCGTTTGACCTCAGGCAAGTTGGTATTCCCTGGTGGCGACTATCAACTGCAGCATCTCAGCCACCCTCCCCTCGGCACAGCCGTCAGATCCCCTGTCGCCAAGTTCCAAAGGACCGTCCTTTGCCGCATGAGTAACCAGACTGTCCCTGGTTGTTGCCGTCACATCGTATAGTCCGAGGGCTTCCAGGCAGGCATCCACAAAGGCTTCGGGCGGCAGGCTGTGGCCGGCCTCCCGTACCCCCTGCAGCGCGGCCTGTACGCCGGGACGACCAAGGTCTCCCATTTCCAAGGCAGCCGAGTTTACCCTTTCTACCAGGTTGCCGGTATCAATCCATTCCCGGCCGGTGTGCCAACCTTCCACGGTAGGAGGATTCAGTATTTCCTGACCCATAAAACTCACGTCCATGGCCAGATTGACAATGCCCCATTCAGGAAATTGGTAGCTGCCCGCAAGCCGGGCGGTGCCAGCTACCAGTTCCGTGGGACTCTTGACCCTTGCCAGCCTGGCCTCTTCTCCTTTGAAGAAGTCGGCAAGGAAAAGAGAGCGCATAACTTCCCGAATGTTCCCGCCCGATTCAGAGAACCGGTCCGCCAAATATTGGATGGCCCCTTCGTCGGGCGTATCGGAAACGAAGAAATCGTAAAGCCTTGAAGCTACGAACCAGGCAGTGGCGGGTTGACTGCAGATTATGTCTATCACATCCTCGCCGCCGAAGTTGCCCGTGTGTCCGAGAAAGGTCTTGTCGCTGTCATCGTGGTCTTCAGGGAGGTAAACGAACTGCCAGTCCAGCCGGCCGTGGGGCCAGATGGAATCCCGAGAGGCGCGGATGCTCATGTAGTCGGCGTTGGCTATAGTCCACCCGGTAAAGGCACGGGCGCAGGCCTTTACATCGTCCTCCGTGTAGTTGCCGATGCCCATGGAGAAGAGTTCCAGCAATTCGCGACCGTAGTTCTCGTTAGGCGCGTCCTTGTGGTTATCCTTGTTGTCCAGCCAGAAGATCATGGCGGGGTCGCGGGATAATTCCAGCAGCAATGTGCGAAAATCGCCGAGCCCACACTTGCGGAAGGTATTGGTCTGGTTGACCACCGCCTTGGCGTGGTTCAGTTTACCGTAGGCGGTGGCGAAAAGACCGTGCCAGAACAGGGCCATCTTCTCTTCCAAGGGCCGCAGGGTGTTGATGATCCGGTAAAGCCAGTAGGCCTGGGAACTCTCGATCAGCATCAGGCTGTTCTGGTCGATGTGATACCGGCGGATCAGGTCCTCTTCCATCACCGGAGCGCGCTCAGGGTGCAAGAGTTGTTCAACCGTTGCCTCATAACCCTGGGCCGCACAGGTCTCCAACTCTTCACGAGTTGCGCCAAAGCCTGCCCTGCGTATCAGGTGGGCCATCAGTGCCAGTTCCTTATTCGCCATAACTCGACCTCCCGTGGACCTTGACGAAACCTATATCCATCCAGGGTTTTCGCAGCCTGATTTTGAAGGTGTGAAGAAAAGGTCGATACCCTTTTCTTACTTTGGTCGATTTCCCTTTTCGACAATAGTGGGAGTATAACACCTGCGCAGCGAGTGGAGTAAACCGGCGCAAGCGGGCCTAAATCATCTGCCTTTCACGCCTCCCTGTCCGTAATTTGCATCAAAACCGGCAATCCATCCCAATTCCGCTTGCCTCTCCAGGGGGACGACACTGGGCTTGGCCCCGCCGCTCAGATGCTCACCGATGACCTGTTCGTCCCGGAGCTTCTCGACTTCAGATGGGGAAAGACCAAGGATTTGCTCCAATACGTAACCGTTTGCCTCTCCCATATCCGGCGCTGGGCCCCGCACCTTGACATCTGCCCCGCTGAGCCGCCAGCCACGGCCCAGGCATTGCCACGAATCCCTGCCTGTGGTACGGGGAAATGCCACCTCCTCGAAAAGTCCCCGCCCCTGCAGGTGCCCGTCACGCAACAATTGGGCGGCGTTCTGGACCGGCGAGGCAGGTACATCCTCCGCCTGACAAGCGGCCACGACTTCCTCCTGGGTTTTGCCGCTGGTCCATTGGGAGATTAGGGTGTCGAGCTCGTCCTGGCGCTCGTATCGAGTTACCGGGTCGGCAAGCCGAGGGTCGGAAGCCAGACCCGGCTGTTCAATGGCCCGGCAAAGACCAACCCAGTCCTCTTCACCTCGGACCGATAAGGCAACCCAGCTATCATTTCCCTGGCACGGGTAACAACCGTGAGGCGACCGGAACAGGTGGTGGTTGCCCAGCCTCCGGGTGCGGCGACCGTTGAAGGCGAAGTCCAGCAGGCCCTCGCCAAAGAAAGACACCCCGGTCTGGTACATGGCCAGGTCCACCCACGCTCCCTTTCCCGTCAGGGCCCGGCGGAACAATGCGGACATGATGGCAAGCTGGGCTGACCAGCAAGCCAGAAAGTCGGTGTAGGAGTTGCCAATCTTGTTGGGTATCGAACTGCCGGTCTGCCGGCCGTCACCACCCGGCTCCAGATACCCCATGAAGGCGCCGGACCCGTGGGTGGGTTCAAGGGCTGAAGCCATGGCCCCGAAGTCGCTCCAGAGCCCGTTGTGCCCGTAGCCCGTATTGGATACCAGGACCAGGTCGGGCCGGACCTGCGTCAAGGAGGCGTAATCCAGGCCAAATCGCCTGGAAACCCTGGGAGTGAAGTTCTCCAGGACCACGTCGCTGATGGCGACCAGGTCCAGCAGGTGTTGCAGGCCCTGCTCGGACCTCAAATCCAGGGTCAGGCTGCGCTTGCCCCGGTTCAATGTCTGAAAAGTGCCGGCCTGGTTCCAGAAATCCTCGCCTGGACGGTTTTCGGGATAGGGGCCGGTGAGAGTGCGCGTGGTATCAACGAAGGCGGCGTGGTGAGTGTCAATCTTGACCACCTCGGCGCCCATGTCAGCCAAATATGCTCCCACGTATGGCATGGCAAACACGCGGCTGAGATCGACCACCCTTATTCCGGCCAGCGGCGCGACCATCGGCTAGATCACCCCACCGGCTCGCAGGCAGACCAGGTCTTGAGCAGACAATCCCAACCTGTCGCAATAGACCTCCCGGTTATGTTCACCTAGCCGGGGAGCGGGGCGCCGCACCAAATAAGGCTCACCCTGCAGTATTGGCCCGAGCCCGGGGTATGGAGCCGCGCCGGCCAGCGGGTGGTCCACGTCGACAAAAAAGCCGCGTTCAGCCAGGTGGGGACAGTCGTAAAGGTCGCCGGCATCCTGGGCCATGCCGAATACCAGCCGCCGTGCTCCGGATGCCTCGAACAGGGGCATCCGGTCCCAGTCAGCGAGGCCTCGCGTCAGCAGAGCCTTCAGTTCCTCGCCGTGTTCAATGCGTCCTGAACCGCTGGCGAATTTCTCGTCTTCAAGTTCCGCCAGGCCAATCAACTCCGCCACTACTGACCAGGGTTGCGACCCTTGCACCGACGGAACAACGTATCCGTCTCTGGCGGGCATCAACTCCTCAAAGCCTGAACCCCGTACCGGGCGGCGACCCTTGATGGCGCCCATGTAGTCGTAATAGGGAACCGCCTGCACCAGATGGGTTGCCAGGCACTCGGTGGCCGAAACCTCCACCTGCTGACCCGCGCCCGTAAAGAGCCGCTGAAACAATGCGAGGGTTGTGGCAGTGGCGGCGTTGACCCCTGCAATGTACCAGGCCTGGTCCAGGGCATTCCGCAGGGGTTCTCGGTCTGAGTCACCCGAATGATATAGGTGCCCGCTGCTGGCAAACACCTCCAGATCAGTGGCAGGGCAGTCCCGAAGTGGGCCGCTCAAACCGAAGGGCGTGATGGCAACGGCAACGATGCCGTAACCAACCGTGGACAGGGAAGGATAGTCCAGGCGCAGGCCTTCCATTTCTGTGGGGCTGAAGTTCTGGACAACTACGTCGCATTCCGCCGCCAGGCGCAGCAGAATATCCCGCCCTGTCGTGCAGGAAACATCCAGGGTAATTCCCAGCTTGTTGGTATTGAGGTAAAGAAAGGGCAGGCTCTTCTCAGGGTGTGGGTCTTCGCCGGCAAAGGGTCCATTGTGGCGTGCCGGATCCCCCGCATCGGGGGGTTCGACTTTGATGACCTCAGCCCCATAATCAGCCAGGAGCCTTGCGCAAAAAGGCGCCGATGTGTGGCCACCCAACTCCAGGACCCGGATACCATTTAGCAGGTTCATGCCTGCCAGGGCTCCTCCGGCCAGATCAGGGGCAGGGTTTGCCCGCGCCTGGGGAGTATAACCGTACCCTCGCCGGCGGCGGTCTGGTGGCCCCGGCTGTTGGTCAGTTCTACCGTGCAGTCAACCAGCCCGAAACCGTCCCATTCGCGCTTGCCCGTAACCACCCCCGACGACGTTAGGACGTCGCCGGGGAAGTCCATCCCCCGGTGCTGCACGTAGAAGCGTTTGAACCAACCCTCCTCGCCGGCGAAGTCGATGAGCAACTGGCCCAGGTACTGGTTCTTCAGCGAACCGTTGACCACCACGTTGGGCAGTCCCTGCTCCGACTGGGCAAAGGGGAGGTCCCAATGAATGCGGGCATAGTTGCCGTTTGCTGCTGCCCACCTTACCAGGTGGGTAGTAGTCATTGGGCCCTTAACTACCGGTGGCAGGCGGTCTCCCTCGGCCACGTCCTCAAAATACCGCTGGCGGCTGGAAACCGGTTCCGGTTTGGGGAGAATTACGTCGGCTCCCGGCGGCGACAGGGGTACCGCCTTCAACTCAACGGCCCCTGCAGCCTCTTCGGCATCGGCCGGGCCCTGATCGGGCAGGCTGCGGTGGATGCTGACCCGCTTGGCCAGGCTGATTACCTGGCCCAACTGGTTAGTTTGGGTCTCCTGGCGCACCACAAATACCAGCAACCCAGACCGTCCCTGCTTTTCAAAGATGTCCAAAATCTTGAACTGCCGGGTTATCCACGAACCCACGTAAGCGGGGCGCAGGAACTGCCAGTCGCTGCCTCCGTTGAGCCCGTAACTGTTAAAAGGCAGCGGTACCTGGAAGTGAGACTCCTGGCCCGCTCCGAAGTAACCAATGGGCGGTCCAATGTCCTTCCAGGTAGCAAGGGGCGGGCACATAATACCGGCAAAGCGGGACTTGCCGGCATATAACGCATCACGGTACAGGGGATTTCCGTCCTCTATGGCGTCGGCCACGTCAAAGGCCATCTCTTCGCTGATGGGAAACCGGTTCCGCTCCGGTTCGGATTCGGTCCCAATCAGGGCCCGAACTTCAGAGGTAATCAGGCTATCAGGCATAACCCCTCCGCAGCCTGCATGGATTGGCAATGTTCATTCCGGGACCTATCCCACCCAGGCCCTGGGTGCAATGCCCTCAATATCGGTCACCACGTCCACCACCGCGGGCTTTCCCGAGTTGGCAGCCTCGGTCATGGCCGCCTGCAGGTCTTCCGGCCGTTCCACCCTGATGCCGAAGCCTCCCATGTCCTCGGCGAGCCTGGCGAAGTTGGTGTCCGGGAAAACCCACAGCTCATCCACGTTGCCGGTTGCGCCGACGCTCTCGTAGGCCCGCTCGTTGCCCCGCTTTTCCTGGTTCAGGGAGTGGTTGTTGTTGATGATGGTTACAGTGTTGATGCCGTAGCGTACGGCCGTCTCCATTTCGCTCAGGTGGTACCAGAAACCGCCGTCGCCGGTGAAGCAGACTACCGTTCGGTCTGGAGTGGCGCACTTGGCGCCCAGCGCTGCGGGGAAGGCCCAGCCCAGGGAACCGGCGCAGCGCAGGAATGTCTGGGTCGGCTTGTAGAGGTCAATCATAGTTCCGGTCCAGATGCCCGAATGGCCCGTGTCGGACAGCAGCACAGCGTCGTCGGGCAGGAACTCGGAGATTTCCTTGCAGAGCCGTTCCGGCCGGATGGGTGAGGCGTCGGAGTTGGCCAGAGGCGCCACCTCGTCCCGCCACTCCCGTACCAGTTGCTGGGCGCGGCCGACCCACTCGGCACGGCTGCCAATGGGTTCCAGGTGTTCGATAAGTTTGCGAAGGGAGGCTTTCGCGTCTCCCTGCAGCCCCACCTGAATCGGATAGCTACGTCCCAATTCGGATGGGTCAATGTCCAGCTGCACCACCGGCGTTCCCGGCTTGGGAATCTGCCACTCCGTGGTTACCTGGCTGCCGGTGTGGCTGCCTATGAAGAACACCAGGTCTGCCTCCGACACTACCCGGTTGGCGCACCAGCGGGAATAGGTGCCGCAGACCCCCACCGAAAGGGGATGGTCGTCGGGAATCGTACCCTTGGCATTGAGCGATGTGGCGACAGGAATGGACAGCATTTCCGCCAGTTCCACCACTTCCTGCTGAGCGCCGGAAGAGCGGACACCGCCGCCGGCCACGATAACGGGGCGGCGGGCCTCGGTCAGGGCTCGGGCCGCGTCCATGACCATTTCCGTTTCGGGTTCTCCCCGGAAGGGCGGTACATGGGTGAAGGGGGTCTCCACCACCACATCCAGGTCAGCTTCCGCGTCCACAATCAGGGCGCCCGATGACCCTTGCAGGTCCAAATGGGCAGGTCCCGGGGCGCCCGATGTGGCTTCCCGGAATGCCTGCCGCAACAACCTGGGAAATTCGTCAGGGTTATCAACCATGGCATTGAACTTGGTAACGGCGTTGAAGGGCTGGACGTGGTCCACTTCCTGGTAGTAGTTACGGTTCTGCTGCGAGGGCGACCCCCGTCCGGTCAGCGCCACCACCGGGGCGCCGCCCAGGAAGGGGTCTTGCAGCCCCGCGGCCAGGTTGGCCGCCCCCACGTTCTGGGCCATGCACACCGCGGGCCGCCTGGCCGCCCGGGCATAGCCGTCAGCCATGTAGGCTGCCGCTTTCTCGCTGTGGGCCATTATCCGGGCGATACCCACTTGCTCCATTTCCACCAGGGCTCGGGTTACCACCATGGGCATATAGAAGGCGTGGGTTACGCCATAAGCCTGCATCGTTTCCACCAGGAAACGGGATCCCGTCATTCTTGGCATGGGTAAACCTCCGGTAGGGCATTGGCTGAATACCTGGTCGGATGATAGCGTCAGCCTCTGGCGCTGGCAAGAGAGCCCTGCTGCTCCGGCTGTACGCCCTTTGGGAAAGACGAGCACACTACCAATCTGGAATCGAATAGCGTATAGTTGCACTGAATGTATAACCCAAATCCTTGACGGGAGGCAACAATATGGCAGAAATTCTGGGCCTTGGCCTAACCCATTCTCCTTCCTTCATAAAACCGGATGAGGAGAAGGACTATTCCGTTTTCCGCAGCCTGCGGAACCCAAACCTGCCAGAAGAACTGCGGAATCCCACCAACTGGCCCGAACCCATGCGCATCGAATTCGGCGAGGACGAGGGCCTGTCATCGGCCATCAAGGCGCGGGAACGCATCGTCAACGGCTTCCGAAAGCTCCGGGAGGAACTGGACGCCTTTAATCCTGATTTCGTCGTAATCTGGGGGGACGACCAATACGAAAACTTCAAGGAAGACATCATCCCACCCTTCTGCGTCATGGCCTATGACGAAATGGAGTGCCAGCCCTTCCATACCGGGGAAGGGGGTACTCGCCTGAACGTATGGAACGAGCCCGGGGACAAGACCTTCAAGTACCAGGGCAACCGCAATGCCGCCCGCGCGCTGGTTCGCGGCCTCATCGAGGAAGGCATTGATATGTCCTACGCGTACAAGCCGCTGCACGAACAGGGCGGCCTGGGACACGCCATCCTCAACACGCTGCTTTATCTGGACTACGACCGCAAGGGCTGGGACTATCCCGTGGTGCCCTTCCTGGTGAACTGCTACGGCAGCCGGGTAGTGCGGAACCGGGGCGGGGCGGTCCAGTACGAGGAGGAGTTCGATCCTCCCGGGCCTTCGCCAAAGCGCTGCATGGAAGTAGGCGCCGCTGTGGCCCGGGTACTCAAGGACAGCCCTTACCGAGTCGCTCTTATCGCTTCTTCCAGTTGGTCGCACGCCTTCTTGACCGACAAGCACCATCGGTTCTACCCGGACGTAGAATCTGACCGGGCACGGTTCGAGGAACTGAAGGACAGCGACTTTGCCGCCTGGAGCCGGCTGACTATCGACCAGATAGAAGACGCAGGGCAGCAGGAACTGCTCAACTGGATGTGCATTGCCGGCGCCATGCAGGAACTGGACTATAAGACGGAGATTGTGGACTATGTGGAGTCCTACATCTTCAACTCCAACAAGTGCGTGGCAATGTTCAAGCCGTAACAATCACAATAGGCGCTCATACCAACTGCGGGGCAGGTCCAGCACCTGCCCCGCAGTTTTTCTACTGGGGACAGATACAGGGGCGGGAATTTCTCCCGCCCCTGTACTTTTTTCCGCCGTTTCCTAGCTGGAATTACCGTTCGAACACCGAAGTAATCGGCTGGTGGCCGGCGTTCTCGGTGTAGGGTTCTTCCCGGTAAAGGGACAGGGACTTCATGACGGGAATGTCCTGGATGGAAAAGAGGATGGCCTCGTCGTCGGTGTCGTTGGCGTGTTCGTGCCAGGCCCACGACGGCACCACCAGGAAGTCGCCCTCACTCCAGTCGAACCGCTGGCCGTTGATGACGCTGTGGCCCTTTCCCCGGAACACCTGATACACAGCGCTGCTGGTGTGGCGGTGGGCCTTGGTGTTTACGTTAGGGCGGATCATCTGAATCCAGCAGGCCATGGTCCGCAACACCGGGCCGCCGGTGGCCGGGTCGGAGAACTCCATGGCCACGTCGTCGAAGGGACTGCAATCAGTTTCCGCCAGGTTGCGCAAAGCGGCGTGGGTCTGCTCCCACTTGTAGTGCCAGAGGGGAGAGTAGGGGATGTTGGTGTCTTCCCACGCCGGGCGCAGTGCGCCGGACGCATATTTTCGAACCGACTCGCCCACGCCCACGATGGGCTGCTGGTCTTCGGGGAACTGCTCGTAAAAGGTGGCTTCAAGGTTGTTGACCAGGGGAGTGTCCAACCCGTCCAGCCAGATCATCGGGCCGTCACCTTCGTTGTTGTGGTCGTGCCAGGTCCAGGAAGGGGTCAGCACCAGGTCGCCGGGCTCCATGTAGCACTTGTCGCCTTCTACGGTGGTGTAGGCGCCGGTACCCTGGAGCACCCACCGGATTGCAGTGGGAGTGTGGCGGTGAGCCGGGGCGTTTTCACCAGGCAGCAGCAGCTGAAGGGCCGCCGAGATGGTATGGGTGGTGCCATGATCCAGGCCCGGGTTGGCCAGGCGCAGTACCCGCCGTTCCACGTCCCGGTCGGGCGTTACTATGTCCCCGCTGCGAAGTACCAGGGGCTGGGCATCGGCCCAACGCCACGCAAAGGGTTGCACTTGGGGCTTGCGCTCCAACCGTCGGCCCATCCAGGCCGCCCGCAGGCCGGCCGACTCGGTATTGTCGTAAAACTGTTCTTCCTCTTCGGGGCTGACTCTTCCAAGAAGCTGAGTCATGGTTCCCTCCCTATTACGTCTGATTTTGGCTTGGCTTGATTCTAATTGGGCCGTATGGGAGTGTCAATTTGGCTGATAGTGTATAGTCTCGACTATCTACCAGCGACAGAAGCAGAATCCAAGCGGGACTTGAAGGCGCTTGCGTCGGACCGTCCAGCCAGAATGGGGGTAGGCGACATGGCCGGATTTAAGAATGGACCTGCCGACACCATACTGCACAATGGCAAGGTTCTTACCGTTGACAGGAACGACTCTATTCAGCAGGCATTAGCCATCCGGGGGGACCGGATAACGGCAGTTGGTTCGGACGCGGATATTCTGCCGCTCGCCGGCGCCGGCTCCACCATCCGGAACCTCGGAGGCCGTACCGTAATTCCGGGTATTGTCGATATCCACGCCCACCTGGACCGGGAAGGGTTGAAGTCCATTTACCCGTCGCTGGAGGGTTTGAGAACAATCCCGCAAATACAGGAGCGACTCAGGGAACTTCTGGCCGGAACACTGCCCGGGCAATGGGTCGTAACCATGCCCATCGGCGACCCGCCCAATTACGCCGACATGCCCCAGTCCCTGGCCGAAGGTAGATTCCCCAACCGCCACGACCTGGACGAAGTTGCGCCAGACAGCCCGGTTTACATCAAGGGAATCTGGACGCCCTGGAACGTCCCGCCGTCAGTATCCATTGCCAATTCTGCCGCCCTCCGCCTGGCGGGTATTGACAGGTACACCGAATCTCCGGACTCCAGTGTCACCATTGAGAAGGATTCGGATGGGGAACCAACGGGTGTTTTCTCTGATACGGGCCGGTACCCTTCGGTAGAGTTTACGCTGATGCAGGTGGCGCCCAGGTTCACCCTGTCCCAGCGTGTTGCAGCCTTGAAGGAATCCATGCGCCTCTATAACTCGGTAGGCACTACTGGCACCTACGAAGGTCACGGCGTTGCGCCCGAGGTCCTGCAGGCCTACAAGGCCGCCTGGGACATTGGCGAGATGACTGTGCGCGCCAACCTGACAGTTAGCCCACACTGGCAATCGGTGGACCAGGCCACGAGGGAAATGGAATCCTGGGGACACTCCTTTTCGGGCGCGGGGTTTGGCGACGAATACCTTCGGGTCAGCGGCTACTTCATCCAATATGGCGGCAATCAATACACTGCCGAGGCTCGTTCGGCCCTGCTGCCCTACACCGGCTGGGCCGGGTTCATCCAAAGCCGTCACTCACCCGACTTCTTTGCCGAGGCAGCAAGGCTGGCCGCGAAAAACAACATCCGGGTTAACACCCTGGTGCGAGAGCCTCTTGAGGAGGTGCTGGACGTTTTTGAAGCCATTGACCAGGACATACCGCTAAAGGGGCGCAGGTGGACGTTGGCCCACGTTCTCCAGACGACACAGCGCCAACTGGAGCGGATCAGGAACATGGGTCTGCTGGTGGAGACCATTCCTCTGACTGAGCTATGGCTTAGGGGCACACCTTACCTTGAGAACCCCGACCTTGCCGACACGGCAGCGGCCCATCGCCGTTACCTGCAGCAGGGCGTGGACTTCAGCTTCGGTACTGACAACAAGCCCTATAACCCTTTCGCCACACTGTGGGCCGCCGTGGCGCGGCGGGAGAGGGTTACAGACCAGGTGCTGGGTCCTGACCAGCGCCTCACCCGCCTGGAAGCCCTGAGGGCCTTCACCCTTGGCGGAGCGCGATTTTCGTTTGATGAAGGACAGCGGGGCTCCCTGGAAGCAGGGAAACTGGCCGACCTGGCGGTATTGTCCGGCGACCTGCTGGAAATGGCGGAAGAAGACATTCCGGGTGTCGAATCTCACCTGACCTTGCTGGGCGGGAGGATAGTTCACCAGGCGGAGGATTTATGAGGTCGAGGACCCCAATCACCCTACAGACAACTCTCCCAGGCCGGAGTTTGTCAGCCTCAAGAGCCTGCCTGGCTAGTCCACCACGGCTATGGCGGCCAGTTCCACCTTCAACTTCTGGTGGGTGGCCAGCCGGGTAACTTCTATTGTGGCGGTGCCCGGACGGTGGTCGCCAAAATACTCCCACCAAACCTCGTTCATCTGGTCCTGCTCGTCGACGTTGGTCAGGTACCTGGTAACCTGGACCACATCGCTGAAGGTGGCCCCGCAGGCTTCAAGGCCCTTCCGTACGTTCTCCAGGGCCATGCGAGTCTGCCCCTCCATGTCTTCAGGTATGTCGTCAAATTCGGATTCGATGTGTGGATGGTTGTGGTAAACCTTGGCGGCGTTAACGCCAGCGAGGAACAGCAGGGAGCCGCCGGTTACCTTGACAGCGGGTGCATAGGGCAGGTTAACGGAAGGGTCGCGTTCCGCGGTGTGTACGATTTCTATTCTCTCGGACAAGTTGGCATCCTCCGTATTGGTTGAGTGTCTGCCGGTCGAAAGACCGAGCGGTGTTCCATTATAGATTAAGCCCGCAGAAAACACCGAACCCCTGTCAGGGTCCGGTTGACAGTGGGGAGCCACGCAACTAAACTTCCGCAAGCCTTGAGAGGGGCCATTTGGAACGGCGGCTACCTCCAATTATCACGAAAGGGGAATACCGTGACTCAGATCAAGAGCTTCGGCACTATGAACGTGGACTGGGAAGAGAGGGTCGATTTTGAGCGTCTCCGCACCCAGCGGCTTAACCGTATCAAAGGACTCCTGGAAAAGTCGGAACTGGGGGCCATCCTGTCCTTTGACATGAACAACATCAGGTACCTCACCGCTACCATTATCGGTACCTGGGCGCTGGACAAGCTGGTGCGTTATTGCCTGCTCCCCCGGGACGACGAACCCATCCTTTGGGACTTTGGTTCCGCCGCCCGCCATCACCAGCTTTACTGTCCCTGGCTGGGCGAACGGTCGCGCGCCGGTATTTCCACCCTGCGGGGCGCCACGCCGCCCTCCGCCAACCTGGCCGAAGACGTGGCAAAGAAAATCAAGGCCGAACTGGAACTGCGGGGCCTGCAAAACGAACCCGTTGGAGTGGACGTAGTGGAACCGGTGGTGCTCTTCGCCCTGCAAAAGGAGGGCATCAACGTGGTGGACGGCCAGCAGTTGATGCTGGAAGCCCGCCGCATCAAGACCCAGGATGAAATCACCCTGCTCAACACTGCCTGCGCCATGGTAGATGCCGCCTATGACGTTCTCTACCAGGAACTGCGGGCCGGCGTGCGGGAGAATGACGGGGTGGCCCTGGTCAACAAGGTCCTGTACGAACTGGGTTCCGAGTTCGTGGAGGGTGTGAATGCCATCGGCGGCGAACGGACCAGTCCTCATCCGCACCTGTTTGCCGACCGGATTCTGCGCCCCGGCGACCAGGTCTATTTCGACATTCTTCACAGCTACATGGGCTACCGCACCTGCTACTACCGGACCCTGGCCATCGGCAGCGCTTCCCAGGCGCAGATTGACGCTTACAAGAAGTGCCGGGAGATACTGGATATATCCATTGACGCGGTCAAGCCGGGTATCACTACGGCCGACATCGTCCAGCACTGGCCCAGGGCCGAGGAGTTCGGGTTTGCCAACGAAGAGGCTGCCTTTGCCCTTCAATACGGACACGGGGTGGGCCTGAACATCTGGGAAGCTCCCATTTTCAGCCGCCTGTTCTCCCTGGAGCACCCCCAACCCATTGAAGAGGGAATGGTGTTTGCGCTGGAAGCCTTCTGGCCCGCCGCCGATGGCTGGTCGGCGGCCCGCATTGAAGAAGAGGTAGTAGTAACCGCCGATGGCCCCCAGGTAATTACCCGGTTCCCGGCGGAAGAACTGATGGTTGCGGGTGTGAAATACTACTCGGCCAATGGGCCACTGAATACCACCCGGGATGCCCAGTCCCACCGCAACCGGCCGGCCATGCCTGCCGCCCACGCCTGACCGGAGCGCTAGAGTTTGCCGGCACAAAGAGAAGCGGGGCTGGAGTTATCTCCGCCCCGTTTCTCGTGGGATGTCCGGTCCTGAACCTGTATTCGGGCTACTGTGAATCTTCAGTCGAGTCGGACAATCCCAGCAGAATATCCTCCAGGGTGCGGTCCAGCGCCGGGTCCAGGTCAACAGGTTCCACGTAAGGGGTGACGTTGTAGTCCGCGCGGACCTGTTCGATGATGCGCTTGGCTTCGGCGTTGTTCTCAGCGATGCGGTCCAGGTTAGCCTGCAACTCCCTTGATTCCGTTTCCCCCAGCGCCAGCAATTCACTCAAGTCTATGTCCAGCTTGAAGATGGACTTCAACCGCCGCATGATGTCGTAAAAGGAGCGGTGGTCCCGGAAAATGCCCAATTGCTCGTTGTTGGAGACGACAAATGGGTACATGGGCGCCATGGCTCCCAGGCGGAACATCTGCACTTCGGGATAGTCGAAATGGGCCATGGAAACCATAGCCATCCCTATAGTGGGGCCTCGACGACCCTCGGTTCCCCGGCTGGACATTATTACGCTGTGCCGCTCAAGGGCTTCCTTCATTTCCGGGCGGCTGTAAACGCAGTTTATGCGCCGCTCCATTTCCGGGGGCGCCGGCCCGTTCACACCCTCCACCGCCACTGTCTGCTCAATGCCCAACTCCCGCACTGCCTGGAAGAACCCCTCCCCGTAGACGTCAATTCGCGCCCAGGGTTCCTCCCCCAAGAAGATAATCAGACCATTGCCGGCGTCGTAAAAGTCGTTCTCCCTGGTCATGGGGGTGGAAGGAAGGCCCTCCTGGAAGGCAGCGGCCGGCCGGAAAGTGTCGTGAGTGCCGGCGACCTGGAAGGGATAACACAGGGCAGACACCCGGTCTCCCAGGCGGCCGATGTGCCTTGCTCCCAGCTTTTCGATCAGGTACCTAGGCAACCCGCTGGATATTCTTCCGCCGTTGGACCATTGGCGGCGCCAACCGGCGATCATGTACCTGGCCTGCGGTTTTTCGTGGAGGACTAACAACTCATCAGCCATTCAGCGTTCCTCCTTTTGTTGAATTTGCAATATTTTCCGGCCCATAGAATTACTGTAGCCCCGGTACCCCAATTATAGCAGGATGTGAAAATGCTATGAAAAAGGCAAAGGAGGTATGAAATCCCCAGCGCTAGTGGCCGGCCTTTATTGCGTCGGCAACCCGCTCAGCGAGCATTATTACCGCAGGATTGATGGGCGCCCGGACCAGGTCGGGCATAATCGAGGCGTCCACCACCCGAAGGCCCTCCAGCCCATAGACACGGCCAAACTGGTTCACCACCGCCAGTTCATCGCCCTCGGGGCCCATGCGGCAGGTACAGGAAATATGGGAATAGGTTGTTGCTTCTCGAAGAAGCCATTGGTCCAGCGCAGCGTCAGTCGCCAAATCGCTGTCCGACGGGTCTAACAAGTCCCCAGCAAACTCCCGCAACTCCGGGCGGGTGGCCAACTCTAGCGCCATCCTGACGCCGGCCCGCATCCGTTCCCGGTCAAAAGATTCGGCCAGGTAGTTATAGTGCATTGACGGTTGAATCCGGTAATCTGCCGACACCAGCTTTAGCTCACCCTGGCTGATGGGCAGCAGCAAGGCAACCATCATCTCCACGAACCTCGGCGCCAGGTACGGGGTCTGGGGGGTTGGTTGAGCGTCGCCAATTCGCGGTGTAACGAAGGATCCCAGGCTGATGCTCAAGTCGTTCCTCAGGTTCGAGTTCGGCGCGGTGAAACGCAGGGCGGCGCCGCCCGGGGCGGCCCGGGTCTGTGGAGGATAGCCTTCGGCGATGTTCCAGGTGAGGTAAACTTTTGGGTGGTCTTTCAGGTTGCGGCCCACTCCCGGCAGGTTAACTACGACGGGAATACCGAACTCCCTCAGCTGGGCCTCGGGGCCCACGCCGGACAGTAGCATCAAGTGGGGGGATCCCACGGCACCGGCGGATAGGACTATCTCCGCCCCTTCCACCGTGAACGTTTCTCCGCCGCACTCTACTTCCAGGCCGGTGGCCCTGCTTCCGGTGAAGATAATTCGCTTGACGTGGCAGTTGGGCCGAATGGTCAGGTTAAGGCGGTGGCGGGCCAGGTCCAGGTGACCCAGGGCGGCGCTCCACCTGATACCCTGGTGGTTATTTGAAATGCCGGGCCCGATACCGGAGGCGTCCGGGTTGTTGTGGTCGTCAGTTGTGGGAAAACCGGTCGCAATGCAAGCATCGTAGAAAGCCCGCTGGGTCGGATGCCAGTTTTCGGGGTTGGAGTGGTGGACGAAAATCGGCCCATCGGTGCCGTGAAAGTCGTCTCCGTGGTCTGCATCCGTCTCCAACCGGCGAAAATAGGGCAGGACCTGCTGGTAGCTCCAGGCGTCATTGCCCCGGGCGGCCCAGGCGTCAAAGTCATCGGGTGCCCCCCGGTAAAAGGCCGACGAGTTAATGGAGCTGGACCCGCCGGTCACCTTCCCACGGGGGACCTGCATGGTTGGGGCCAGATCTGTCGATGTGGCCGTGAACTTCCAGTTGTGCTCGTCAGCAGGCAGCCAGTGCGGGTGGCCGCTATGGGTACGCGATGCCGGCGGAGCAGGGGAGGCGGCAAAGCCGAACTTCAACTGGTCGGGCAGGCGCTCAAAGTCGGGGTAGTCCGGCCCCGCTTCCAGCAGCAAAATCGACCTGGCCGGGTCTTCAGAGAGGCGGGCTGCCAGAACGCAGCCGGCTGAACCGGCGCCAACAACCACAACATCGTACTTCATAGCCACCTGCCGCAGGGGGGATGCCAGCCGCCGACCACTGCCAGTGTTTCAGCCAATTTGGATTGATGGTTAGATATTCCGCTCGCCCTGACCTTGTCGAAGGGCAGCCCGTTCATGGTTCGACAAGCTCACCTCGGGCGGATTACCGGTATTTACGACCTTTACAAGTTGCTGGCCTACCAAGGTTAAACAGAGATGGCCGGCGGGAAGCACCTGCCGGCCGTTATGGTTTCGTAAAGTCGTAGCGGCCTAATCGTCCGCGGGCACGGGCTCCGCAATCCGGTTGTCCACCAGGTCAGCGCTGCAGGCAGCGTCGGTCAGCAGCCCCCATTTGACCATCCAGTGATAGGTGTCCTCTACTATCTCGTCGTTATAGGGCGTGTTATAGGAATAGCGGATGCGGGTCAGGTGGAAGTCCTCAGGGGTAATTCCACCGTACTTGACCGCCACAGAAGCAAACCGGGGTTCGTCGATGAGATAGTGGAGATACTTCCGCTTGTCGGCGTTGATCATATCCACTGCCTTGACCACCGCCCGGTTGATGGCTGTGAAGGTCTCCTCATCCATATTATCGCTGGCATTTTCGGCGCCCAGGTAGTGGCCCTCGCAGACAGGCCGGCAGCCCAGCTTTTCAGCAAGGGTAATCCAGGGCTCCATCAAAGCGGCGGCATCCACCTCGCCGTTCATCAGGGCCTCGAAGCGATACTGGGGAGAACCGTAGTGCACCAGCTTGATTTTCTCCTCTGGAAGGTACCCCGACAGCAGCCGCAGGGCCACGTAGTGGGAACCGGCGTGGAACTGGACAGCCACCGGCCTGTTTCCCAGGGTACCGGGGTAGAAATGGGTAGAGTCTCCTCTCACCAGGATGGCCTGGCTGGCTACCGCGGAACGGAGGGCGATGATCTTGGCGCCCTGCCTGCTTTCATAGGCCCGACGGACCTGGCCCTCCTCTCAAGCGCGGTAAATGGAGACCTTGGCTTCCTCAAAGGCCACGTGGCCCAGCACAGGATTCACTTCTTCGGGATTCTCAGTGTGCGTTACCTGACCACTGCTGACCGCGGTAACGAATTCCATGTCGATGCCCTCGGCCTCAAACAGGCCTTCGTCCTTGGCTACCAGCCAGGGCAAACTGAAAATGGCTCCGTTAATTTCGCTGACAACCTTTTTCATAATCTTCGCCCCTTCTCTTATCCTTAGATTCGTCGCTAGTTTAACAAAGAAGGGTCGGTACGTCTAATTCCTGCTCAGGCCCGCACATCCAGGAGGGGCCAACAGATTGCAATTGACCTGTTACCATTGACCTGCCCTCTGGCTCGGTAGTGAATCAGTTGCTCATCGCTAGCCCTGGCCCGTTGAGTTCGTGCCGGAGCCGGCCGGTTGCATGGACGTTAGTGTTGAGTTTCGACTCTCCGCTTGCGGAATGGATCCAGGCTACCCGCGGTGGGAAATCGCTAGGGCCGTCGTCAAATTGCGAGTCTGAGTCTCCAGGCGTCCCATTTCGTCGTTCCCGCGCCGGCACGTCCGCCTCCGGCGGAAAGGCGAGAACCTCGACAAGCTGCCTTGATATGCCTGCGCTAGCAGGAATGAAATGCTGAATTTGACGACACCCCCCAGGAAGGCGCTTGCTTGACGCTGGTTACCTGCCAATCTACAATCGCCCTAAAACAGCCGGACAGCGGACCACCTGAGCCGCTGGACAACTCTCCTGGCGGCGCGGGCGGGATGGGGCTGCAAAAAGGGGAATATTATGCCGAAAATGACCGGTGGCCAGGCTTTGGCGCGATCGCTTTATCTCGAAGGTGTCAGAGTCATCTTTGGCCTGCCTGGCGTGCAGCTTTACCATGCCCTGGACGGCCTGCAAGGAGAGCCGGGCATCCGATTTATAACTACCCGCCACGAGCAGGCGACGGCCTACATGGCCGATGGCTTTACTCGGGCCGGCGGCGGTACCGGAACTGCCATGATGGTCCCGGGCCCGGGCCTGCAGAATGCCTCCGCCGCCATTGGTACCGCCTATGCCGCCTCATCGCCCATGCTGGTGGTTTCCGGCCAGATTGAGCGGGACCTCATTGGCCGCGACCGGGGCATTCTGCACGAGGTTAACGACCAGTTGGACACCATCCGACCGGTCACCAAGTGGGCCAGGCGAATACTGGATCCAGCGGAAGTGCCGGATGCGGTCCATGAGGCTTTTCATCAGTTGAAAACCGGCCGGCCGCGACCGGTGGAGATAGAAATACCGCCGGAGACGCTGGCGGAAGTCGCCGATGTGGAACTTCACGAACCGGAGGAATATCCCCACCCGCCGGCTGACCCGGAATCTGTGATGACCGGGGCCAGAATAATGTCGGAGGCGGCGAATCCCCTTATCTGGGCCGGCGGAGGAGTCATTTACTCGGAAGCCCAGGAAGCCCTGCTCCGCGTGGCCGAACACCTTCAGGCGCCCATAATTACGTCGGCCGAGGGAAAGGGAGCCATTTCGGACCGGCATCCGTTGGCATTGGGCGCTCAGCGCCTGCGGAACGACCCCATCGCCAGGGATGAGCCCCACTTTGACGCCATCCTTGCCGTTGGAACCCGCATGGCCAACCCCGCCTGGCTCGGTGGCCAGCGCATTGTACAGATAGACATAGATCCGGCAGAACTGGGCCGGAACTACGACAACACATTTGGCATCCAGGGCGATGCCCGGCAGACCCTGGAGTCCATGTACCAAGACCTGGCCCAGATTGCCCCAGCGCGCGCTAGCAGAGCCGATGAGTTTGAGAACCTGCGCCAGCGAAGGGTGGAGTCTTCAATCAGGGTGGAGCCCCAGGAATCCATCACCGCAACCATCCGCGAAGTTATGCCCGATGACGGAATCCTTATTTCCGGCATGACCCAGATCGGATACTACAGCCGGGCCTTCTACCCGGTGTACGAGCCCCGAACCTTCCTTACCTCTTCCTATGCCGGAAACCTCGGTTATGCCTATCCGGTGGCCCTCGGCGCCAAGGTAGCGCAGCCCGACAAGGCTGTAGTGGCCGTATCGGGTGATGGCGGTTTTCTGTTCAACTCCCAGGAATTGGCCACGGCTGTCCAGTACGGCATTAACGCCGTGGTGATCGTGTTTAATGACAATGCCTACGGGAACGTGCTAAGAGACCAGGTAAACCGGTTCGAGGGAAGGGTGTACGGCGCCGCCCTCCACAACCCTGACTTCGTCAAGCTGGCTGAAGCCTATGGCGCAAGGGGTGTCAGGGTGGAAGCAGACCGGCTGGGGACGGCCCTGCAGGAGGCCCTGTCCATCGACGCGCCCACCCTGATCGAAGTGCCCGTCCAGGCCATGCCCACCCCCTTCGAGTAAGGGAGCATCCGGTTTTCCGCCAGAATACGGAGGACGTCCATTGCAAGAATCCTCTAAGAATCCCATTGAATCCGGCCCGGTACGATTCGGCATTTTTGACTGGATAGATTCCAACGGGGAAAACGCGGCCGACCTGTATGAGCAGCGATTAAGATACCTGGAATATGCCGACTCCGCGGGCTTCTACTGCTACCACATGGCGGAACACCAGGGGACTCCCCTGGGTATGGCCCCCTCCCCCAGCGTGTTCCTGTCCGCCGCAGCCCAGCGGACAAAGAATATCCGCCTGGGGCCTCTGGTCTATCCTCTTCCCTTCTACAATCCGCTGCGCCTGGTGGAAGAGATTTGCATGCTGGACCACCTGACGCGAGGGCGTATGGAGATAGGGGTGGGCCGGGGCATATCGGCCTACGAGCTGGAGTTTTTTGATATTGACATCGAACGTTCGAGGGATATGTTCCGCGAAGCCCTGGACATAGTCATTATGGGCCTGCAGACAGGCAAGGTTACCTACGAGGGTGAGCACTATACCTTTAAGGACGTAACCTTGCCGGTGCAACCCTGGCAGAAGCCCTACCCGCCCCTTTGGTATCCCACTGCCAACCCGGACTCCATCCGGTGGATTGCAGCGGAAGGCATCAGCACAGTAACCCACTACCCGCCCATGGAAGTGATGCGGGAACACATTGAACTGTACAAGGCGATGTGGGATGAAAACCGGGCCCGGCCCGACCGGTTGAACGCCCATGAACCGGACCCCAAGTTTGGGATAACCCGCCACATCTACGTTGCGGAAACCGATGAACAGGCCTTGGAGGAAGCAAAGGCGGGTTTCGCTGATTTTATCGCCAACTTCAATCACCTGCGAATCCTTAATGGCGACGACACCGGTCGCACCAACTATCTGGCGGACTTTGAAGGACGTCTGGCCGACGGACTGCACATCGTGGGCTCCCCGGAAACGGTTGCCCGTACCCTCCAGGAGCATTTGGACATTACCGGTTCAAATTACTTTGTGGGTTCCTTCTTTTTCGGCACCCTGTCCGAAGAACAGACCTTGAACTCCCTGCGGCTTTTCGCCGAGGAGGTTATGCCCCACTTTGCGAGAAAATCTGCTGCCTGAACCGGCCAACGGTGTCCTGTTTCCGTCGGTCATGCGGGGTTGAAACGTGGGTAATCGCGTGGGCATGGCAGATTTACATGCCCGAATAGTTGAATGCTCATTGTGCGTCAGGCTTGTTGAACACCGGGAAAGGGTGGCGCGAGAAAAGGTTGCACGTTTCCGCCAGGATGAGTATTGGGGAAAACCCGTACCGCCCTTCGGCGACCCCGAGGCAAGGCTCATGGTAATGGGACTGGCGCCGGCAGCCCACGGCGGTAACCGGACCGGGCGCTCATTTACCGGCGACCCCAGTGGAGACTGGCTTTATGCGGCGCTCCACCGAAACGGATTTGCCAATCAGCCCCACTCCACTTCCCTAAATGACGGACTGGAACTCAAGGAGGCTTACATCACCAACGCCGTCAGGTGCGCCCCGCCGGATAACCGGCCGGCTCCGGCGGAAAAAGCTGCGTGCCAGCCCTTTCTGGTAAAGGAACTGGAACTTCTGGACAGGGTCAGGGTTGTAGTGGCCCTGGGTAAGTTCGCCTTCGATGCCTACCTCCACGCCCGCGCCGCATCGGGCGCGCACAATCCGAGGCCCTTGCCGAAGTTCGGTCATGGGGCGACCTGCGAATTTGGCGACGGGATTACGCTGATAGCGTCATACCACCCCAGCCGTCAGAACACCCAGACCGGGAGACTAAGCGTGGAGATGTTCGACAACATCTTTCGCCAGGCGCGACAGCTATTGGGGGTGAGTAACCCCGGTTAGAGGCCGATTTACTCCTTACGCAGCAGGGCTGATAAACCGCTGGAAGGCAAGGTCCAGCGGCGCCCTGGAGCTGTCAGGCCCTGCGAAAAACCAATTTGAGAAACCGGAAGGATGGCTATGAAGTACGACATTATTGTGGTGGGGGCCGGCTCCTCGGGCTGCGTCCTTGCCGCCCGCCTTTCTGAAGACCCTCGGCGTTCCGTCCTGCTGCTGGAGGCGGGGCCCGACTACCCGGACCTGGATTCCCTGCCCGACGACCTGAAGTATGGTCATACCCAGGATGCTGAATTGCGGGACGCTCCGCATAACTGGTCTTTAACTGGAACGATTAACCGGGTCCAGGGGCCACGCCACGTTGCCCAGGGCAAGGTGGTAGGTGGCTCCGGGGCCATTAACGGTCAGCTGCTTCTGCGTGGTATGCCGGAGGACTACGACCGCTGGGCCGAATGGGGCAACGACGAGTGGTCATACCTGAAGGTCCTTCCCTTCTTCCGCAAAATGGAAACCGATATGGACATACGGGACGATTTCCATGGTTCGGATGGCCCCGTGCCGGTTTTGCGCCGCAACGACGCGGAGTGGACGCCTATCCAGTCGGCGCTCTACCGGGCCGCCGTCGCCGAAGGATTCCGGGAAGACCCGGACATGAACGGCCCCGAGTCCACGGGGGTCTCCACGCTGCCATTGAACAACCCCGATGGCATCCGCATGTCTGCGGCGCTTACTCACCTTAACCCGGCCCGCCACCGTCTTAACCTGACCATCAGAGCCAACGTCCTGGCCCGGCGCGTGGTGTTCGATGGCCGGCGCGCAGTGGGAGTCGAGGTGGAGAGTGGTGGCGAGATCTTTACCGTGGAGGGAGAGGAGATTATTCTCAGCGCTGGCGGGTTGAAGTCTCCTCACTTGCTGATGCTGTCCGGTATCGGCCCCGAAGACCAGCTTATGGCCTTAAACATCCCGATGGTGCATTCGCTGCCGGGTGTGGGCCAGAACCTGCGGAACCATCCTTCCGCCAGCGTGGGTCTCTTGGCAAGGGACGACGTGGAACTGCCCGTGGATACTTTTCACCCCAGGACTGCCCTGCGTTACACCTCCGCCGGGTCGGAACACCGCAATGACATTATGGTGATGACCAGTTCCAGGTTTGTAACCCTCACGGGCGAACCTCTGGCCGACCGGGCAATTCGCATATCCTGCGCGCTGGAACTGCCAGTAGGATTTGGAGAACTCCGCATAGTGTCTGCGGATCCGGCCCAGCAGTCCGAGTTCCATTACCATTATCTGGAAGAACCCTGGGACCGGGAGCGGATGCGGGAAGCGGTGCGGCTGTGTGCCCGACTGGCTGAGTCTGAAGAGTACCGTGACATTGTCGTGGAGCGGACGGCGCCCACTGACGAGGAACTGGCGTCGGATGACCTGCTGGACGAGTATCTTTTCCGTACCCAGGGCACCTCGCGTCACGTATCCGGCACCTGCAAGATGGGGCCCGCTACCGACGAAATGGCCGTGGTTGATCAGTATGGCTCTGTTTACGGGGTTGAGGGGTTGCGAGTTGCCGATGCCGCGATCATTCCGTACCTGATCCGTGCCAACACCAACGCCACGGCGCTGATGATCGGTGAACGGGTAGCCGATTTCATACGGGAAGAAAAGTAGGCTTTGCTTGCGGAGGATGGGAGCAGGCTCAACACGGTCTCCCGTCCTCCCCGACCGTCTCAAGAAACCTTTGAATAGTTTGAGGTCACTGCGACGGCAGCCAGCATATCCACGGTGAAAGCTAAGTTCTCAGCTATGAAGCGACCTTCTTCACCCCCATCCTGACCTTCCCCTGTCGAGGAGGGAAGAGTTTAGTTCAGAGGTTTCTTAACCTTCCCGCTCCAGGAAACGCCGGACCGACTCCATCATGGGCGACCGGTCGTAGGTGGCGTACATTATCTGGGCATTACGCACCAGGTCGCCGGCGAAGAAGCGTTCGTAGTGCAGGCTACGGGCCCCGAATGCGCTGCAGGAAATGTCCCAGGCCAGGTGGAACAGCCTGGTCCGGTCCTGAGCGGTTGCGGTATCGGTGGCCAGGTAGTGTTCCAGGTCCGGGGCAATTTCCGAGTCAAAGTCGGCCTGGCCTGGCAGGGCCATCAGGCTGCTGGAACCCAGCAACTGCATGATTTCCACCATCCGCGGGTAGAAGCTGCGGGCGTACATGTTCTCCGCCACGGTCAGGGGGAAACGGGACGGCGTCAGCAGGCCCCACTCGTCCGGGGCGGCGTCCACCTCGGCGGTCCGCAGAAGCGCCTTGATGATTTCCAGGTTCATTATCATCTCGGCGATGCGTTCCTGCACGTGGGCCTGGTCACCTGATCCCAGTGTTTCCACCATAAGCGAGGCGGTGCCCAGCAGGAACTCTGTCTTGGCCACCAGCCGGGTAACAACCTGGTGAAAGCTGTGGAAAATCCAACCGGTCCTGTTGGTCATATTGTTGCAGCTTTCGACATCGCCCAGCAGAAACACTCGTTCCCACGGCACCAGCACGTTATCGAATATGGCAACCGCGTCCATTTCCTCAAACCGCGCGCCCAGGGGGTGGTCGAAGGGAGTGCGGCCGTAATCAAAGCTTTCCCGGCAAATATAGCGCAAGCCGGGAGTGTTGCTGGGGATGGAAAAAGACACGGCGTACTGGTGGGCATTGTCCGCCGTGTGGTGAGAGCGGGAAGGGTAGACGGCGATTTCGTCGGACAGGGGACCCAGGGTTGCCAGCACCCGGGCGCCCCGCACCAGTATGCCGGTGTCGGTCTCCTTTATAACCTTCAGGGCCACGTCTTCGGCAAGGCTGTCCGTTATGTAACGTTGGGGGGAACGGCTGCGCTGGGGATTTACCAGGGTGTGAGTCAGGCACAGGTCTTGTTCCCGGATCAGCTCATAGTAGCAGCGGACGTTTTCGCCGAATCCCTCACGGTCTTGGTCGAAGTAGGGAGCAGCTGAAGCCATGGCCACGAAGGCGGCGTTCATATAGTCCGGAGTACGCCCCATCATCCCGCCATGGTAGCTGGCCCAGCGGTAGAACATGCGGCGCCGTCGCTCCAAGTCGTCCAGGTTTTCAGGCATAATGAAGGACATGCCCACTCGCTGGCCGGACGTGGGAGATTCATAGGTCATCTCATCCAGCAGAGCCGGGTCGCTCTGCATGTCGTACAGGGCAGCCACCGACCTGGCCCCGTTGGCAAAGCCGGGGTGAGAGGTAACGTCCTTGACTCGCTGGCCACCCACCCAGACCTCCGGTGGCCGTTCCCTCAATCCCTGCAGGTATTCTTCCCCTGTACGAACCGGCATACGCTTATCCTCCGCAATTCCATTAAATTCAGTATAGCAGGAAGGTAGGCGGGTTCAGCACAGGCTGAACCGGGAAGGTAGAGCAGTAGCGTTTTGAACATTCCCTGCACCATAGACGAGTAGAGCAAGCTGGGGAGCAGGGAGATTCTCCGTGTAACTGTCCGTCCTTTGCGTCTTTGCGGAGCGAAGCGATCTGGAACAACAACAGGTGAACCGGACCCGCTCCAACAAATTCGTTGGCCCCGCTTGCGAAGCCGAACCGAACGCTCCTCCACGTTCTTAAGGCTGGCGGTGTCAGGAAGCACTGCAATCATGCCGCAAGTCAAGCTCCCTCCCAATTTTTCCAAGGGCAAACCCATTCTCCCACTTGACGGGATTCCCGATGGTTAAATGAGAGCTGCAAGGTCACTGGCCCGTTCGAGGTTCCCGCCTTCGCAAGAACGACGGACTTTCCCTTAATTATAATGCGTTGGCCCTACCAAGTTCCCTTCGTGATTGCATCCAAGGACGAACGGGGTTATATTCTTGCAGTCTAAGCCCAATTGCAGGCTTGGACTTACTACACCCACTGGCGCCCGATTTTCGACATTGCGAAGGAGAAGCCATGATTTACGAAGTACGTACCTACACCCTGGAACCCGGCACAGTGCCCCAATTCGAAGAGAGCTTTGCCGATGCCTTGCCCCACCGCGAAAAGTATTCCCCCCTGGCGGCTTTTTGGCATACCGACATAGGCACCCTGAACCAGGTGGTCCATGTCTGGGGCTATGAGAACCTGCTGGAACGTGAGGAAATTCGGGCCGAGGCCGCCAAGGACCCCAACTGGCCGCCTCGCGACACCAGCATGATTATGACCATGGAGTCGGAAATCTGGAATCCCGCTCCGTTTATGCGCCCCATGGGCGGCGGGCAGGAACTGGGCAATGTCTACGAGATGCGGGTCTATACCTACAAGCCCGGCTCCATCCCCGAACTCCTGAACCGGTGGGAAAAGGCCTTGCCCTGGCGCGAGCAGTTCTCGCCCTGCGCCGCGGCCATGCACTCCGAACTGGGCGGCCTGAACCGCTGGATGCACATCTGGCCCTACAACGACCTCAACCACCGCGAAGAGGTTCGAAAGGCCGCCAGCGGCACGCCCAACTGGCCCTCTGGCGCTCCTGGCCGTATCAGGCAGGAAAACAAGATATTGATTCCGGCTTCCTTCTCTCCCATGCGCTAGTCTCCCTTCGATTTCCCTGCGCCCCTGGTGTATGCTTGCCATATTCCGGGGGCGCGACCTTTTTCAGCCAATTGCATTAGATGCCGATGGAATACCTGATTAACTCCGTGGAAACGCCGGCCTTTGTGTATGACGAGGCCGAAATATCGCGAGTACTGGATGTCACCAGCAAACTGCAGGCTGATACGGGCTGTCGAGTCCTCTATTCCGTCAAGCCCTTGTGCCTGCCTTCTTTGTTGGAATTGATGGCCCCGCAACTGGCCGGTTTCGCCGTCAGCTCTCCCTTTGAAGCCAGGCTGGCGCGAAATGTGCTGGCAGGAGATGGCTCTGTACATTTCACCAGTCCGGGCATACAACCCCGGGAAGCCCGCGAACTCGCGTCCCTTTGCGATTATGTCGCCTTCAACAGCTTTGGCCAGTGGCGCAGGCATAAACCCGATTTCCAGGAAGGCGCCCGCACTGGACTCCGGGTCAATCCGGGCCTCTCGTTCCTGGAAGATGAGCGTTACGACCCCTCCCGCCTGAATTCCAAGCTGGGTGTACCAGTGGAAGAGGTGGCCCACGCGCAATCTCGCAGCAGTGAACTCTTGGCCGGACTGGATGGCATACTGGTCCACTCTAATTGCGAGTCAACTAATTTCGAGGAACTACGGCAGACGGTTGACTGTCTGGAGAGCAAGATACCGGTTACCCTGGAGCGGCTGAATTGGGTCAACCTGGGGGGCGGCTATCTTTTCAATGAAGGAACTGACCTGCAACCCTTGCGCCACACTATTTGCTCCCTGCAGGAACGGTACGGTGTGGAAGTCTTCCTGGAGCCCGGAGCTGCCTTTGTCCGGTCTGCCGGCTATATTGTCTCGACGGTGCTGGACATTTTCGCCAGTGGGGGAAAGAACATTGCGGTGCTGGATACTACAGTTAACCACATGCCGGAACTGCTGGAGTTCGATTTTGAGCCCGACGTGGCCGGCCATGATGAGCGCGGTGCCTGGACGTACATTCTCGCCGGCTGCACCTGCCTGGCGGGAGACGTCTTCGGCGAGTATTGCTTCGTTCATCCGCTGGAAGTGGGAGACAGGCTTGCGTTTCTCAACACCGGTTCCTACTCCCTGGTCAAGGCACATACGTTCAATGGCGTAAACCTTCCCAGCATATATTCCATGGACAAACTGGGCATGGTTACACTGGTAAGACAGTATACCTATGAAGACTATGCCACGCGGTGGGAGGCAGATGTCCGCCATTCTGTATGAAAGAGAGGTCACCGTCCCCACCGGTGTCGGAACCGGCTCTGCCCTGGGAGCAATTGAGCGGGGTGTGCAAGGGGACCTGGAACACGGCGAAGCGCCCATTCGCGTGGCAGTAACGTCATCGTCGAACCTGGAATATCACTGCGAAGTGGGCCTGGCGGCGGGCTTGGCGGCGTCGGCATTTCCATCCATTTTCCGATTTGCCCGGCGCCCTCTTGAAAACATCGCGGCTTTCAACTGCGTTTTGCTGGTCCCCACCGGTGTAGGGGCGGAAATCGGCGGCCACGCCGGCGACGCCACGCCGGTGGCCGCCCTGCTGGCCGCCGCGTGCGACACGCTCATAACTCATCCCAATGTGGTGAACGCCTCGGACATTATTGACATCCCAGCCAACTGCCTTTACGTGGAGGGAAGCGTTATCGCGCGCCTCATGATGGGCACGGCAGGCCTGCAGCGGGCCCGCAACAACCGAATGATGGTTGTTCTGGGCCACCATGAAGACGAGCTGTTCGTGAATGCGGCTATTAACTCGGTAAATGCGGCCAGAGCAACATACGGACTGCAGACGCCTGCTATTATCCGGCTGGGCCCGGAATTTGAGATGGAGTCGGAGTACACCCATTCCGGACGGGCGGCGGGAAGGATACGGGGCCTGGAATTACTCATGGGCGTTCTGGAGGAGCGCAGAAACGACTTCGACGCCGTGGCCATATCGAGCCAGATAGGAGTGCCGCCTGGCTATCACGCTGAGTATTTTGAGAGCAACGGCGAAATGGTAAATCCCTGGGGCGGGGTGGAAGCCATGCTGACGCATGCCGTTTCGACGTATTTTGACGTACCTTCAGCCCACGCCCCTATGCTGGAAACCCAGGAAATTGCCAATTCGGATCCCGGCATTGTGGACCCTCGCATGGCTGCGGAAGCCGTTTCCCTGGCGCTGATACAGAGCGTTTTAAAGGGTTTGCAGCGCAGTCCGGGAATTGTGACCGGCCAGGCGGGGCTGAACCATCCCGGAACAATAACTGCCGCAGATATATCGTGCCTGGTTATTCCCGACGGCTGCCTGGGACTGCCCGTGCTGGCAGCGCTGGAGCAGGGCATTAGGGTGATAGCCGTGGGGGAGAACCGCAACCTGATGCAGAATGACCTTGGCCGATTGCCCTGGGCCGGGAATCAGTTCTACCGGGTGGAGAATTACTGGGAAGCGGCCGGCGTAATGTCAGCCTTCAAGGCAGGTATCGACCCTGCCTCAGTACGGCGCCCCATTCGACCGGCGCCCGTCTACTTTCAGGGCGCCTGAACGCTCTCTTCACCAGCAGGATAAGGGCGAAAGAGAAAAGGGGGCGCCTGTGCGCCCCCTTTTGATTGCATATTCTCCAGCGGCCGTTAACCCGGCAGCAAACCCTCGCCAATAAAAATACTCTCAGCTTCCTCCAGAGTCAGGTCGGTCTCGGGCAATATCAAGTCCGACTCCACCAATTCGTCCAGGGGAAGCGGTTCCCCCTTGTCCCTTACCAAAGATTCCATTTCCATGAGCAAGGTGTGCAGTGCGTCTCGGTCCTCGGCCTCCACAGCCTCCACCATTCGGTTGTCGATGTCGTTGAGCTCGTCGATAGCAGAGCCGGACAGGTTGAATTGACCTTCTCCCAAAATGCGAACAATCATCTTGCCGCCACCTACCCTTAAGACTGGCTTGAGTCTCTGCGTCGCAGTGACTCAAGCTCGGCGTCAATATCGGTCTGGCCGGAAGGCAGGGCGGTGGTGGTCCCGCCGGCGCCTTTCAGGGCCGCCAGTTCCTCCTCCACTCCCTGCGAAATGGAAAGCTGGGCCAATTCGCGCTCGATGTCGTCCCTGGGGCCGTTGAAGTCGTCCAGCACGCCGGTTTCCACCAGTTCATCGATAGCGCCGGCCTTGGCCCGCAACTGGTCGGTCTTGTTCTCGGCCCGCTGCATCGCCATGGATACATCGCTCATTTCTTCGGAGATCCCACCCAGGGCCGAGCCGATCCTGACCTGGGCCTGGGCGGCGGTGTACTGGGCCTTGATGATCTCCTTCTTGTTGCGGAAGGCATCAACCTTAGCTTGCAGACGTTGCTCTGCAATGGTGAGCTTTTGCTGTTCCTGCTCCATGCCCTCTATCTGCTCGTCCAGTCCCTGAAGTTCAATCAGGGCGTTCTGCTTGCGTTGCAGGGCCAGCCGGGCCAGATCTTCCCTGTCGGCTTCCAGGGCCTGCCTGGCCTGCCGCTCCAGCCTTTCTATATTCTCCCGAACCTTGGCCGCCTGCTGCTGAATCCGGCGCTTGGCGGTTACCATTTCCACCACGCCCCGTTTCACGTTCTGCAGCATCTCCAGCTGCTTTTCATAGGAGTAGTCCAGGGTTTCCCTTGGGTCTTCCGCCTGGTCCAGCATCCGGTTCATCTTCGACTTTACTATGGTTGACATCCTGGAGAACATTCCCATGAGTATTACCTCCCTGCTAATGGTTGCCGCCCGACTAGCTCGTGCGAATTAACCCCGGGTCGTCCCGTCCTACGCGGGGGTTGAGGAAACAGGCCGGACATGGCAGCCGCATTAATATCTGTCTTTCTTGCCGAACAAGGCCACAGCGCCAACTATGACTCCGAGAACTATGCAGATTACCCCCAATATCCAAAGCAAGAAGTTCAGGATACCGCTCACCAGGAGTATCCCCAGGATGAGGAGAAAAATCGCCACTCCGATTCCGCTGAATGATCCCATAAACGCCACTTCTTGCTCCTTTAGACGGGTCGGCCCCTAAGGACTGGCCCCGGTTTAATGACGCTTCGAGTGCAAGACGGCACCATATCAGGCAACGGAATCCCACGTTTGAAAGCGCAAATAATCGCCTTCCTGATGATCACCCTTCTTGCTGTGTTCAATTCAACAATACCTTTCCCGCCAATGGGGGTCAAGGGTAACGCAGCACGTGCAGTTGCAGATCGGGAGACCGGAGTCCGTAACAGTCCAAGCCAAGGACCGATTTCTGGCGAGAGAGCGAAATTTCAGCTGCGGGAAGTAGGTAAAGAGTGGTCCTGTTGTTTGCCCTTTAGCACCCCGTCTGATTTCCAAGCCCTGCCTTTTGCCAGGCGACAGGAAAGCAGCCATCCTGGGAACCCTGGCTTTCCTCGAAGCTTTGCGTTGCCACTCCGTGCTATTATGTAAGGGCCAATTGAGCGGCGCCAGGCAGGCGCCGCCGCCCGCACCACGGATCCGATGAGCCAATGTGTCGGCACAAAAATTGCCTGAAGAGGACCAGAATTCATGCTTCGCTCGTTGTTTGGCAGGGGTAGGCGGAGACAGGCTTCTCCTTCCACGCCACTGGAAAGCACCATCAGGGATGCCCGGGTCGGTGATGTGGTGGTATTGAGGGGGTTCGCCCTGGAATATGAAGATTGCTACTTCGTGGTTGAAAACGTACACAGGTACGGGGGAAGCGGAATAGTCTGGTACGAACTGGTGGTTGCCGACGCGGAAAACCGCCTGTGGCTGGAATGGTCCGAGGATGATGCCGGCCTCCATGTCACCGCTACGGACGACCGCCGTCCCGTTAGCTTGGATTCCATCGGCCTGGCCGAGGCGGCCTTGCTGGACATGGACGCCAGCAGGTCTATAGGCCGGTCGGTCAGTGTTGATGGGCTGCGTTTCATGTACCGGAACAGCTTTGAGGCTTTCTATTTCAGGGACAACCGCCCCACCGATGGCGAGGGCTTTTACCTCTGGGAATTCCTGGCGGAAGATGAAAGCCGGGTACTTTCGGTGACCAAGTTCGAGGGTACGCCTTTTGAGGCTCACTTCGCGGAGATCATCCCTTCGGAGAATGTCCTGCTTTACCCTGGAGAGCGGCCAGAGCAAAGGAGCCGGTGATAGATAATGGAATCCCTGATTGACTCGCTGGTGTTTTTCCCCCGCGGCCTGGTTTATGTCGCCCTGGGCGTGGTTGTCTTGCTGCTGGCCAAAGTCGTGCGGAGCGCTATTACCCGTCACAAAGAAGACGAGGAAGTGGTGCAGCGAAAGAACCTGGCGGAGGCCCTGAGGCTGTCCGGCTACCTGGTCGGGGTCGTATTGGTGTTCGTGGGGGCCGTGTATCAGCCCGCCCATCTGGCTCTGCTGAATACGGGCCTGGGATTTGACGCCCAGTTCGGGTTTGACGTGCTGCGAGTTTTCCTCTACTCCCTGGCAGGCATTGTTGCCCTTAACCTGTTGAGAGTCTCCATGGATAAACTTGTCCTCTACAAGTTTAACGTCGAAAAGGAAATCGTAGAGGACCACAACGTGGGTACCGGGGCCGTCGAGTTTGGAGTCAACATCGCTACGGGCCTGATGATCGCCGGCTCGCTCTCGGGCGCCGCGGGCGGTGGAGAGCTGTTTGAGGCGGTTACCACCCTTGTCTTCCTGGTCTTGGGACAGGTGGTGTTGATACTGTTCGCCCTGTTCTATGAGTTGACTACGTCCTTCAATGTTCACGAAGAGATTGAAAAGGACAATGCCGCGGTTGGGATAGCTTTTGGCGGAAACCTCGTCGCCATTGGGTTTGTAATGTTAAAGGCCTTGTCTGGCGACTTTATAAGCTGGCAGCAGAGCATCTTTGAGTTCGCGGTTTTTGCTGTGGTAGGGTTCGTCCTGCTCTACCTGCTCAGGCTCCTGGTTGACTTGCTGGTGCTGCCAAGGGTCAACGTTTCCGGGGAGTTGACAAGCGAAAGGAACGCTGGGGTAGCGCTGGTGGAGAGCGCGGTGGTCATCAGCAGTTCCCTTATCCTGTTCTTCGCCATCTGATGCGGGAGTGAGAACCTGAAACAGGGTCATCAATCCGGGCGCAAAGAAACAAGGCGGGAAGAGGGCATCATTAAGGCGGAAAACTATCCGGGGCCTTTGCTGCGATCCGGGCGACCCGGACGTTGGAGTCTCTTAGAGTTTCCTGCTGCCTGGACACTTCAAGCAAGGAAAACCCCTGATCCAATATTTCGTCCAATAAGTCGTCGGGAGTTACGCTGCGGTCCACCACCGGTTCCAGCAACCGATTGTAAAAGTCACGGCTGCCGACCAGGCCATTCCAGTCGTTGGCGTATTCATCCAGCGTACCGTCATATAGCCTTAGAAGAAACACGGCCCGAATGGGGTCAAGAGCCTCGGCGATGAACGTCTCCACCCGCAGGTCCTCCCCGTGACTCGTGCCAAACAGGGCTTGCCCAGCCTCGTCGTCCCACACAACATCGCCGAATAAGTCGTAGCGGTCAATATAGGACTCGGTTTCCGCCAGCAGTTGCCCTATGAAGACACGCCCCTCAGAAGTTAGTTCGAAGGGCCCCTCGTCTACAGAAGGCGCCGCCAGCCCCAGGTGAAGAACCCGATTCACTGTCTCGCCCAGGCTAATGTTGCTCCCCCATGAACCGGGCGTGTCCAGTCGGGCCTCGTGCTTATCCAGAAAATAGATGACCGAGCAAAGCTGGAGCCACTCCAATAAGTCAGGTTCCCCGGCGTCAAATCCCTGTGCCGCAGCGTATTCTAGGGCGTCGTAGCCCGGTGTCAGCAGCAGTGAAACACTGCCCGAGCTTCCAAGGTCCGTGTTCCTTTGTCCCACCTGAAAATCCGCGATTGTGCCATCGTGTGTGGACATACCGTCCGGTTGCCTCGACAAGTCCAGTCGGCACAGTCCGGACCGGCTTTGTTCCACCACGATAAAGAAGATCTCATAGATTTCAGGCAAGTCGGGATTTGCCTCCAGGTCAAAGGACTCCTGTATGGAGCACCGGCCCACCTCATCCGCGGGAAAGATGCAGTCCACCAAGTCGGAAAGGTTAAGACTTGCCGCTGGTAGCGGAAGGCATAACTCCAGGGTGGCGTCGTCCGGCAAGCCGGCCAGCTTCAACGAAATTCTCAGGCGGTTCCCCACTGTGTGAACTTCAGCCTCATCGCTTTCGCAGTGTGAGGTGGCCGCCACCTCCACTGAAACTGCCGCTGCGGGCCCGAGAAGCAGAGCCAAAACCGGAGCCGGAGCTTCCCCTGGAGATAGAGCTGCTGGACCGAAAGGCGCCGGAGCTCCGCTGGGTCTGCTGATAGCTCTGGCGGTTGGAACTGAGGTTCCGACTGGAATCCTGGTACCTGGACCCGGCGAAGCCCTGTTGGCGGGAGGTGTATCGGCTGTTACGCGCCACCTGGGCGCCATATCTGCTGGACTGGCGGAAGTTGGCCCGGCTCCGGCGGATACCGGGACCGCGATTGACCGGAGTGGAGTAAAAATACGGGCCCGGAAGGAAGGCGCTGGCAACCATGTAACCGAGTAGGAAATCACCCGCGCCAAAGCTGCTATGGTAATAACTGTTGGCGTGGTATCCGCGCATTTCGTGCTGGTCGTTTTCCTTAACGATGCTGAAGAGCAGGTCATCCCTGGCGTCTTCAATTTCATTATTCCCGTTCAGATCTTCCCAGCCTTCCAGAGTCAGCCGGCTGCCGTCCTGCTGGGCCCGAATCAGGATAATGCCGTCACCTTCGTAGATTTGATTCACGCGTTCCTCGAACTCCGTGGCGCTCCTGGATTCCTTGAAAGCTTCCTGCACGTCATCCAGGTTAATACGGCCGGCAGCGCCGTCGGTGGCTGCCCATGATTCGTAGGACGGACCCCCGCAGGCGGCTATCAGCGGAGAGCCGGCCACCATGCCACCGGCAAACAGGGCAGTGCTCAGTTTCTTCAGTCTTGGTGCCATACGGCCTCCTTCTAAATGGAGTCGGCCCGGATTCAAAGCAAGGGCTAAGGTTAGCTTCCCCTTAAGCGGGAAGCAAATGACACGGCGAAAGTTCACATCGCAAGTGAGATCATCTTTTCCAGACCAGTTTCTCCTCCCAGCCGGCCGGTTGACTCTTCTGCCAGCAGTCGCAGCGGGAAGGTCAACAGCCTGGAAAGGAACGTATCCTGGAGTTTTCCCTGGAAGTCGTCCCACATGTCCCTGGCGTGGAGAATGTAAGAAGCTACCGCCGCCTTATGGTAATGGCCTTCTGCTGCCGAAGTGAAGACGGCCTGTTGCAGGTCTGCCAAATGGTCCCGCCAACACTGGTCTCCACATTCCAGCATAAGGGTTCGGGCCAGGGAATGCAGCGTTTCGCCGCTAATCACCGTTTTCAGTCCTTCCAGTTTGGTCAGCAGTTCCCCTTCCATCAATTCCGTCAGATTGTCCAACGAGTCACCCGCAAGGGGAGCAACGTCTATCCCGTAAATGCGCCTGGCCTCGTCCGCCAGAGACCGAAAACGCTCGTCATAGTCCTGGGTATCCAGGTTGGGAAAATAGCAGGCAACCAGCCTGCCGGCGCAGTCGTGAACGGCAGCCTGCAGAAAGCCCATTATGTCGCTTCGACCTAATGTGCTCTTTCGCCACCGATAGTAGGCCACTGTATGTGCATCGCTGACCGCATAATAGTCGCTGGCTACGCTCCGAACCGCAGCCGACTCTGCTTCGGCCTCTTCCTGACGGCGTAGAATGTACCGCTCCACGGGGCGCCCTTCCTGGAAGACGGCGCCGCTACTTTCCTGAGTTAACTGTCGTCCCAGAACTGGCTTACGGCGGGTAAGGGGAAGGAGCCAGTTATCTTCCCAGGAAAGTAACTGCCTGGCGGAGCCAAACCTACCCTGCCTACCGCTTCTACCCTTCAACTGGGTGGCAACCCGGGGGAACCGGCTGAACTCGGCGTTTATGACGTGCAAGCCAAGCCCAAATTCCCAAGTTTCAGCATTGCCGCCGGTGGAGCCTGATACCGTTTTCCGCCACGTTCTGGTAACGGAGAAACAGTAGCGTCCATCGTGGTGATACTGCGCCACCACCAGTTCCTGGCGAGTGCGTAGTGTATTTGACAGGACTTCCGCCTCTTCCTTTGAATTGCACACGACCTGCACATGGCCGGTCTTCACCAGAGTTTCTTCAAGAATGAAGTTGATCCATTGCCTGAGTATAACGTGGTCCAATTGGGGATCCAGAACGATATCGGTGCCACGCCCTGCGAGATTGGTGGCGACGGTAACCACCCCTGACCGGCCGGCGCTACGAACGATGTCCGCCTCCTCGTCGGTAGTAACGGCATTCAGCACCCGATGAGGTATTCCCGACCGGGTCAACGCGTCACTAACGATTCGGGAGAAGTTTATGCTCTGCACCCCAACCAGGACGGGCCTGCCGAACTGCAGGCAAAGGCGAACCTCCTCGACTACGCTGTCGACCTTTTGCATCTCATTTCTGTAAATTCGTGAGGGGAGTTCAGCCCGCCGGATATCGCGTGCTGGTGGGATAGTGACTACATTCAACAAATACCGGCGCCGAAATTCTCCAGCAGCAGCCTGAGCGGTGCCAGTGATTCCGGCGATGGACTGGTAGAGGTTGGCGAACCCCTGCACTGAGACCTGGGCCAGGCTCTCGCAGTCGGCGTGGATGGTGACCCCCTCCCGGGCCTCCAACGCTGCCTGTAAGCCATTACGGTAGAGGTTGTCGGGTTTGGTCCTTCCCGTGTGGGGGTCCAGTATCACCACTGCATCTTCGGTCACCACGTAGTCACGGTCCTTCTCCAGCAGCAGATGGGCGCGCAGGGACTGGTAAACCTGGTTGGCGAGCTGGAGCTGGCGAGATGTCTTGCGTGAAAGGACTGGACCCGTGTCGCCAAATTGCCGTGCCCTGGGTTGCGGCGGGCAAAAGTCACCCAGCAGGTTACCCAGGAATGCTAAACCCTTCTCAGTGGGAGTTACGAATCGCCTACTTTCATCCACCAGGTAGTACAGTTGATCGGTCAGGGCCGGGTCCGGGGCATCACCGCCTTCGGGGAACAGAAGCGCTTGTCCCCTCCTGTATGACCGGGGCTGTTGCCTGGCAATGTTCCGAAGGTTCTCGTCAAAGGGAGCGGCTTGCAATGCCAAAGCCAACAACGTCGCGTACTCGGCGGAGTCCGCCGGTATCCGCCCTAATTTGGCGGCGAAATCGTGGCAAAGCACTTGCTGTATCTCCACGAGTTCCCCAATCGCCTGGTTTACCCGGCGCCAGGGCTGAACGACCCTAGCCGGCGGCCCCGCAATAATCAAGGGGGTGTCTCCCTCGTCGATGAGAGCCTGGTCCGCTTCGTCAAAAATGGCTACCTGCAGCTCCGGTTGAACCGATTCCCGCTCCGTCATGACCAAGTTGTCCCGCAGGTAATCGAAACCGAATTCTCTGACTGGGCCATACACGATGTCACATCCATAGGCTGCCCTGCGTTCCGCGGCATCCATGGGCTCCAGTATGACGCCGGTGGTCAGTCCCAGGGATTGGTATACAGGCGCCAGCAGGCGGCAGTCCCGTTCAGCCAGGTATTCGTTGGCAGTGTGAATGTGGACTCGCTGGCCCCGAACGACGTGCATTACGGCGGCGAAGGCAATGGCGATGGTCTTGCCCTCTCCGGCCTGCATCTCCACGATCTGGTTTGACAGGAGATGCAGACCGGCTAGCAGCTGTTGGTCGGTGGCAAGAAAACGATAATGGCCGCTTTCGTCCAGCCTGCGCAAAGAGCGGTAAAAGGCGGCGGACAGCAACAGGTTCGGACCAAAGCGACCCGGCGGGGCGGCGCGATTCTCTCTTATGGCCCACTTTACAACTTCCAGGTCAGCAGGAATAGCGGAGTCGGCTGGGTCGTCCCGGCATTGCCGTTGGAACAGGAACTCGCTGGCTTGCATTGACTCTTCCGCAAAAATGCGCCATGCCCCCAGGCGGCGGTCGATTGTCTCGTTGACTATTGGGAAGATTTTCTCCGCCTGTTCCGTATAATTTTGGCTTGGCTGGAGGCCGTCGCTTCGGGCTCTTTCCTGCCGGATTGCGTTCTTCAGTTCCAGATCCGACCAGTCTTCCAGTTTCGACTCATGCCGGATACTGCTGATGCGACGTACAGTCTTTTCCTCATTGCCTATACCAGAGACCGGCAGGCGGGCCAGCAAGCTTCCGGAACGCAACAGGGTACGCCCGGGAGCGCCAGCCGCCCCTGGATTGATTGAAGAATGAGGGCGGCTATTCGCCGGGCCGCTGACGATTGTCATATTTCCTGCCGGGCCAAGGGGTTGGGCCGGCGGGATCAAGCCATTTGCATGACCACAAGACCAGCCTCGTGTCCAGGGATGTCCCATCTATTATAACGGAGGAGCAGGTGGTCTTTGGCCGCAAGTATGCCCTGCGCGGCGCCGGGATAGGCCTGGCTGAATTCCTGTCCAAGATCCGAGTCCAAGCTCCATTCCTGGTCCACCTGGCACCGGAACTCAGCCCTCCTGGCAATTTCGCCGTATTCCGCTGCCAATCGCTGGTATTCCTGATCACTGCGGTATGGTATTGGGGTAACGTAGTAGTCGCTGGAAAGAAACAGGCCAAGTTCGTTTTCGAATACCTGGACCATGTCTGTGTCTCCCATCCAACCTTCCATGGCAAAGAACAGGTTGAGTGGAATATCCTGGGGAATTCGGTGGTAATAATAATTTTCCTCCGCTTCAACCATCCTTACAGGCAATGAAGCCTTTTCCCGGTCATTCAGCAGTTGTGCCGACTCTTCACCCTGGAGGAAAAGGTAAGGGATGTTGCCGTTGGTCGCATCTATCAGGACGGGCACACCATCTACATGGTAAAGCAGGGCGGCGTGCTGCCAGTAGCGCATGAAGCGGCGCGCGAACCTGAAATCTAAGGTGCGCAGCATATCCCTCAACTTCGAGACTGGAGCGGGGTCTTTGGCGTCGCTGCCACCGATCAGGTATTCGGATTCGAACCCGTAGTGGTCGGTGAGGAACTTCAACGCCTGCACTTTCTCGGTGCAAATGCCCCCGGAACCGGAGGCGATGGAGCGGACTGTTTCGTCTCCGGTCTTGAACATTAACCTCTGGCCGCTGAACCTGGAATAGTTCTCGAACTGGCTTTCCCAGATGGTCCGTCCCAGTACATCCAGGAATTTCAGCCGGCTCTCGCTGCTGTCCAGCGCCAGAATTTCCGTCGCTTCTGGAAGCCCCAGCTTCGCCTCCAGGGCTGCAAGGACAAAACTCTCAAAAAACTCGGGACTATTCTCCCAACGCCGCCGGTGAAATCCAGTCCAATTGCGATCATACCCAACATCCATCCGATCAATTTCCATATCTATCGGCCAGATGCGGGACTCGCCTGCCGTTACTTCTACCCAATTGGGCATTTCTTCCATATCCAGTAATGCAACGTTCTGGCGGAAGGCAGTACCGGAAAAAATGGACGTGAGTTGTCCGTCGTCATCACAGGCATACACCAGATCCTGCAGGGCCTGAAGGGCTAGAAGTGAATCTGGAGTGATGGCCCCATTTTCGAGAAGCTGACGGGCCTCTAGGTTAAGCAGATACTTCTCCAAAAGCTCGCGTCCAGTCAGGCGATGGTCGTCCTCTTCCAGCCGCAAGGTTGCCGTGCGCCGGGTCAGGGTGTCAGAAAGCCTGAGAAAACAGGTGGAACTGCTCAAGAGGGGCTCGTCAGAGGCTGTTGCATTGGATCAAGGAAAATCGCTGTCAATTCAAGGGGTAACGGGTACGCTGGAAGGAGCTTGGCTTGCTGCAGCCCGACTGGCAAGGAGAGGCGGGCGCCCCAAGGGGGAGAACATGACTCCATGGTAACGGACCTGCCGACCACCTAAACGGCCTGGATAAACCGTTTATGGCTAAGGTGCTGGAAGTTATAATTGGTCGGGGTGAGAGGATTCGAACCTCCGACCTCTTCGTCCCGAACGAAGCGCGCTAGCCACTGCGCTACACCCCGAATAAGATACTTGCCTTGCGGTATGGCCCTGGTCACCACGGTCCAGCGGCCGCCCAAAGGATGCCCTGAGTTCAAGCGGGCAATCGACTGCCTCCATTATACAGCATTGAAGAAGTTCCCAAATGAGAAGGCTAAAGCTCAATGCAAGGCAAAAAGATCCCAGACGCCGGGCGTAGTTCTGGGAGGCCCTTAGGCTTACGTCAAGAGATCTGGATTTAGCCCCCCGAGCCGTCGAGCATTTCGTCGGCTAATTCGCTTAACTTCGCTTTATTCAGCACGCCATCCCACTTGCGATGCAGGGCGCCGTCTGTCGTGACAAAGATGGTGGTGGGCAGGCCCAAGACCCGGTGGGATTCCACTACAGAGGCGTCGTCGGTGAACCCGGCGGCGTAGGATACTTCCAGGTCATCCAGTAGCTTCCTGGCATCTTCTTTGGAACCCAGCCCCAGAAACTGCCCCAGGTCAACCCCTACCAGCGTAACTCGGCCATCGTATTCGTCCATGAACTCTTGGAACTCGGGCATTTCCGCCCGACAAGGGGGGCATAGTCCGGCCCAATAATTGACGACCACCGGTTTGCCTTGCAGGTCGGACAGCAGAACTTCTTCGGCGCCCAGTTCGTCCTGGCCCTGATATAGGGTAATCCTAAAGTCCGTTACCAAACGTACGGTATCATTACTTCCAGTTGTGGCCAGGTCAAAGGGTTCGCCACCGCAGCCTACCAACGCCAAAGTTAACAACGACGCAACGAGCAACGACGTGGCCAGCTTGCTGTTCGAAAACAATTGAAACGCTCCGTAATGGTTTTACCAGTCAGTTTTGGGGTCGAAACGTTGAACCCTTGGCGTTAGCTCTCGTACCCCTGATTAAAAGCGGTCCATCGGATATTACGGCAACGGGAGGCCGATGGATTAGTGCCGGGTTTCTGCCCGGCAGCGCCGGAAAAAGGACGACGGTCTTAACCCACAAGATTCCTTAAACGCTCCTGGAAAATGACCATCCGCTCCAGGGTCTGGGTAAGGCGACGCATCCACTGGTCACCCATGGCCCTGGCAGACAGCCGAACCTGGCGGTTTCCAACGCTGGCCGCAGATCCCAGGATGCGCTGCAAGGGCAGCTTGGCGCTGCCGACATCCCGCCTCAATCCCAAGGTAATGCCGGCGCTGGAATGGATAACCGACTCGACCCCGGCGGCAACGGCCAGAATGCGAAGCTCCACCAGGGTCAGCAGGTTCTCCACAGCCGGCGGCGGCGGCCCGAAGCGGTCCCTCAGCTCTTCCTGAAACCCCGGAATCTCAGTTCGGTCGCCGGCACGGGCCATGCGTTGGTACAGGGCCAGCCGGGTGGGAGTGTGAGGAACGTAAGATTCCGGTATGCCGGCCGCGACCGGAAGCTCAATCCGCGGCAGTTCCACGGGGCCGGATTCTGATTCCTGCTGGCCGTCGTTGCCGTGACCTGCCATCAACTCGGAAACCGCTTCATCCAGCAACTGACCATACAATTCAAGGCCAACGGCATGAATCTGGCCGCTCTGGGCAGCCCCCAGCAGGTTCCCCGCGCCGCGAATCTCCAGGTCCCGCATGGCAATGCGGAATCCGGAGCCCAGTTCCGACGCCTCCAGGATGGCCTGCACCCTCTGCTCGGCGGCCTCGGTAACACGCTGTCCCCGGGGAAGCAGCAGGTAAGCGTAGGCCCGGTGTTCCCCCCTGCCCACGCGTCCCCTTAGCTGGTAAAGCTGGGAAAGGCCGAACCTGTCTGACCGGTCCAGGATGAGGGTGTTAACATTTGGCATATCGAGCCCGGATTCGATTATGGTGGTACAGACGAGCACATCCGCCTCCCCATCGGCGAACGCCTCCATAACCTCTTCCAGTTCGACCTCGGGCATCTGCCCATGACCAATCATGAACCGAGCCTCCGGAACCAGTTCGGCCAGTTCCGCTGCGGTCTGCTGAATGGTGCGCACCCGGTTGTGGAGGAAAAAGACCTGTCCTCCACGTTCAATTTCCCTTAGTATGGCTTCCCGTATGGTCTCCTCGTTATATTCCGATACGAAGGTTTTTACTGGCAGCCTGGCTTCGGGCGGGGTGTTCATCACGCTCATGTCACGAATACCCGTCAGGGCCATGTGCAACGTGCGGGGAATGGGAGTGGCGCTCAGGGTTAGAACGTCCACCTGGCTGCGCAGCCGTTTCAGCGTTTCCTTGTGGCCTACGCCAAACCTCTGTTCCTCGTCCACCACCACCAGCCCCAGGTTCTTGAATTTAACGTCTTTTTGAAGTAAACGGTGGGTGCCAATTACTATGTCCACGGCTCCCGTTTCCAGTCCCATGAGCACCTCCTGCTGTTCGCTGGGGGTGCGGAAACGGCTTAACACTTCCACCTGCAGGGGATAAGGACTGAGCCGTTCGCTGAAGGTGGCATAGTGCTGCTGGGCCAGTACGGTGGTGGGAACCAGCAGGCCCACCTGCATCCCGTCGGAAACGGTCTTGAAGGCGGCGCGCAGGGCCACTTCAGTCTTTCCGTAGCCCACGTCGCCGCAGATGAGGCGGTCCATGGGCTTGCTCTGCTCCATGTCAGACTTCACTTCTTCAATTGCCCTGACCTGGTCGGGCGTCTCCTGGAAGGGGAAGGAGTCTTCAAGTTCGCGCTGCCAAATGGTGTCCTGGCTGAATTCATGGCCCTGGGCTGCCTGCCTGGCCGCGTACAGGCGAACCAACTCTTCGGCCATTTCCCGCGCCGAGCCTTTTACCCTCTCCTTAATGCGTGCCCAGTCGGCCGTTCCCAGGCGGGTTAATGTGGGTGGCTGGTCCTGGGCTCCGACATAGGCGCCTACCCGGTCGAGGTGGTCTGTCGGCACATAGAGTTTATCGTTTTCTGCGTATTCCAGGACCAGGAATTCCCTGGACTCCCCGTCGTCTTCCATGTAGGTAGTGCCGGCGAATCGAGCTACCCCATGATCTACGTGGACCACGTAGCTGCCCGGAACCAGGTCTGACAAAACTATGTCATCGCCCAACTGTTCCCGGCTGCGCACCGGACGGTAGCGCCGTTCCTTCACCGTACCGAACAGTTCCGCGTCGGACAGAAGGGTTACTGGAGGGCGTTCAGCGCCCTGGTCTATGTCCCAACCCTCACTTAGGTAACCCGGTACGAGGTAGACCTTTCCCCTTTCAGGTTGAGTGTCCAGGTTTTCCGTAATCGTGGCCGTTACTCCCGCTTCCCCAAGAACCTCGGAAAGCCTGAGGGTGTGCTGGGTGACTGCGACATAGGCCCTTCCCGCAGGCGCAGATTCTGCCACATCGTCGGTGAACTGCCCCAGTTGTCCAAAATAGGACTTGGCAGACCTGAAGGCGATATCCGTATCTTCAGCCAACCAGCTTTCCATCCGTGCCCGCCTGGGATGCTCCCGAATCCGGACTGATAGATGGTCCCAGGAAAGATAAGGCGAAGGGAAATTGCCGGGCAGGTCACCCCGGTCTTCCCTGCTCTCGCGCATACGGAAGAACTTTTCCTCCAGGTCGTTAGCTTCAGTCTCCATCTGGCTTTCCCGGTCCAGGACCAACAGGCCACGCGAGGGCAGATAATCCAACAGGTTATGGCGATTCAGAAGCCCATTAAAGAAAGAGAGGGTCTCCACGTTGGGTGTGGCAAACAACTCAACAAGTTCTTCATCGAAACGCTCTTTGGCCCACTGAGAGCAGCGCGAAAAGTCCATTCCTGATACCCGCTGGTCGACGGCCTCCCGGTTGGCCAATTCAGGCAGTTGCTCCCGCGCCGGGATTATGACAATGCGCTGCAGGCCTTGGTCCTGTTCGCTTCGGGCCAGGGAACGCTGGGTATAGGGATCAAAGGCACGGATCGTGTCCACTTCGTCGTCCCACAGCTCCAGCCGGTAGGGGTACTCCGCCTGGGGCGGGAAGACGTCGATTATGCCGCCCCGAAGGCTGAAGCAGCCCGGGCTTTCCACCACAGGCTCGTGCCGATACCCCAGGTTGACCCAGGCCTTAAGGAGCGTTTCCGTGCTTCTGATGCGCTGTCCCAGGCGAACATGCAGGAATGAATCGGTGTCGGTGTCGTCAACTTCGAACACGCCGGGCGAAAGGGTAAAACGCATGGCGGCGGCAATTGAAGCGATTACGAGGGGGGTGGAGGATGCGTTGCCTTCAGACTCTGCCAGCGAAGACAGGGCCACGAGCCTTTGGTTGACAGTCCTGGCGTCCACGGCCAGGCGCTCGAAAGGAAGCACCTCCGGTTCGGGGAGCAAGTGAATGGGGGCCGCCTCCCCCGCATAGGTAACCACTTGATCATGGAGCCGGCGGGAATCCTCGGCCCTGGGGGTTAATACCAGGGTGGGCGCCTGCGAGCGCCGCCACAAAGATGCCACATAGAGCGGCCGCACTCCTCTGCGAGCGGCATACTGAGGCGTGCCCTGACCGTTTCCGACGTCGGTTCGGGCAGGACTATGGGGGAAGTCCTCAGCAAATGAGGATAACAGACCGCACAAGGACATTAACCAAGACTCCGCAACAGGCAGGCTGAAAACTTACCTGGATACACCCCAAACATTCCAACAGGCAAAAGGGCTAACGGCCACCGTTAGCCCCGTACAACTATCGATTTTAGGGGAAGTAACCGCGTTGGGCAAGGGGAAAGCCGGAAAATTGTATCCAGCCAAATTGCTCTCTGCCAGGGATAAACTGGAGCCGTGCTATAATTGTCTGGCTGACAGCTCCATGACCGCTACCCGCTGTTTGCCTGTCCTCGATGTAAAGATACTGGCAGACTTATGAGCAATTCCCGCCGTCCTCAGACCATGCGTGAAGCACCTTCCGACAACTGCAACGGAGTTCGTTATCACCGTATAGTGGTAAAAGTTGGGACTGCCGTCCTCACCGATACGCTGAACGGGGGCGGCCTCAATTTGCCGGTCATGGTAGACCTGGTCCGGCAGATCAGTTTGCTGCGTACCCAGTGGAACGCCGAGGTAATTTTCATAACATCGGGCGCCATTGCCGCCGGCCGGCAGGAATTACGCCAGGGTGGGCTTCAGCTGGCAGAACGGGATATTCCTTCCCGCCAGGCATTGGCTGCCATTGGGCAAGGTCGCCTCATACACGCGTATCAGCAGATGTTCCAGATTTACGGGGTACACGTAGCGCAGGCCCTGCTAACGATACACGATCTGGCTGAACGACAACCCTACCTGAACGTGAGGAATACCCTTGCTGCGCTTCTGGACATAGGCGTTGTCCCCATCCTGAACGAGAACGACGTGGTTGCGGTGGACGAGATAGGGGAGGTTTTTGGGGACAATGACCGGCTATCGGCCCTGGTGGCCAACCTGGTAGATGCTGACCTGCTGGTGATCCTTACCGACACGGATGGCCTGTACACGGCAGACCCCCGCCGGAATCCCGACGCTACCCTGGTCCCAGTGGTTGACGAGGTTGACGAGCGGATTCAAGCAATGGTAGGGGAGCACCGGAATCCCTGGGCCAGGGGCGGCATGCCAACAAAGATAGAGGCAGCGCGCCTGGTTACTTCCATAGGTATTGCCATGGTGCTTTGCAGCGGGCGGGAGAACGATGCACTTCTCCGGGCAGCCCGGGCGGAACCGGTCGGCACGCTGTTCAGGCCGGCCGGGGAAAAGATGGAAGCTCGCAAGCGGTGGATGCTGAACCGGGTCAGAGATTCCAGGTGGGGGGAGATTGAAGTAGATGGCGGTGCCGCTGACGCCCTGCTTAACCGTAATGTCAGCCTCTTGCCCGCCGGTGTGCGGGGCGTTCGTGGCGACTTTCACCGGGGCGACATAGTTTATATAGTGGATGAGTCGGACCGGCATATAGCTTGTGGCATTGCCAATTACGATGCTCATGACATTGCCCGCATCCGTGGCTTCCAATCAGATGGAATTGTGGCTATCCTTGGCTACCATTATGGTCAGGAAGTAGTTCACCGCAACAACCTGGTCCTGATCTAAAGCCCTCTTTCCCCGGTAAGTACATGACCGGGAACCTACAGGAGTAACCATGACGACCGTCACCGACAAAGAATCCTTACTGGCCATGGGAAGGACGGCTCAGCGCGCTGCCCGGGAGCTTTCTTTCCAGTCCACAGAGCGGAAGGACCAGGCCCTCGCCAACATCGCTGATGCCCTGGAGCGTGAACAGGAACCTATCCTTCAGGCCAACAGGTTGGACTATGAAGCAGCCAAAGTGTCCGGTATGGATCAGGCCATGCTTGACCGGCTGTTGCTAAACCCGAACAGGCTTCAAGGGATGGCCAACGATGTGCGGACCATAGCCTCCCTTCCCGATCCCGTGGGCGAAGTAATTGAGGCCAGGACTCTGCCCAATGGCATGGATATTGAACGCAGGCGGGTTCCGCTGGGCGTGATCGGCAGCATCTACGAAAGCCGCCCCAACGTGACCATGGACATAGCGTCACTGGCCTTGAAATCGGGGAACGCCTGCCTGCTTCGCGGAGGACGGGAGAGTCTCAACTCCAACCTTGCCCTGGTAAGTCTTCTCCGGAGCGCCATCGGCGAGGCCGGCATCAATCCCGATTGCCTCCAGTACGTGGACAATCCGGACCGGGCCCTGGTTGACGCCATTCTCCAGATGAAGGAGTACATTGACCTGCTGGTGCCGCGAGGTGGGCAAGGACTGATCAATTTTGTGGCCGCCAATGCCGCCATGCCGGTGGTGGCCGGGGGGGTAGGTGTCTGCCACGCTTATGTTGACCGGGCGGCAGACCTGGCCAAGGCGGCAAGCATTGTATTTAATGCCAAGGTGCAGCGGCCTACGGTCTGCAACGCCCTGGATACCGTTCTCCTCCACGCTGATGTGGCTCCAAATTGGCTGCCGGAACTGGCCCGAAACCTGTCTGGCGCGGGCGTGGAATTACACTGCGATCACCGGTCATTAAGCATTCTCGGCCCGAACTCGGGGTTAAACACCCGGCCCGCCACGGAAGACGACTGGGGGAAGGAGTTCCTTTCTCTCACCGCCGCAATCAGGATTGTCGATTCCCTAGACGAGGCCCTGGAACACATCGAGACTTATGGTTCCGGTCATACGGAAGCCATCATCACCAGCGACGCTGATGCTTCCCGTAGGTTCCAGTTGGAAGTGGACGCCGCGGCGGTGATAGTCAATGCCAGTACCAGATTCACAGACGGCGGACAACTGGGGCTGGGAGCTGAGGTAGGCATCAGCACCCAGAAGTTTCACGCAAGAGGCCCGCTGGGCTTGCGGGAACTTACTTCCTACAAGTGGGTGATGATAGGCGACGGGCAGATAAGGGAGTAACTTGCCCTGCCTCAAACCCGGCCGCGGACGTCGCGCCCCCGTCGCAGGGAGCGCTCGATTCCCAAGGTCCTTCAGGCTAGCCCCGTAAGACGGCAAAGAAGCAAAACTGCGGGGCAGGTATTTTACCTGCCCCGTTTATTCATAAAGTTCGTAGAAGGCTTGCCGGTTTTACGGCTTGCGGGCAACGGCCTTCAGGGCGGCGTCCTTTACTTTTTCGGCGGTCAGGCCGCATTTAACCATCAATTCCTCGGCCCTGGCCGATTCGCTGTAGCCCTGCAGGGCCACCATTTCCACCGGCACCGGATGGTTGCCGCCCGCCACCTGAGCTACTATGCTGCCCAGTCCGCCGTGGAAGTAGTGCTCTTCCGCAGAGACCAGGGCTCCGGTCTCCCTGGCGGCGTCCACAATCGCTGCTTCGTCGACGGGCTTCAGAGTATGAATGTTCAGAACCCGGGCCTGTACGCCCTGGGCGGCCAGCATCTCAGCCGCGTCAAGGCTGACCGAAACCATCACGCCCGTGGCAACAATAGTCACGTCTTCCCCCTCCCGCATTCGTTCTGCCTTGCCCAGCTCAAACCGGTAATCGTCGTCGTGAACGACAGGGGTGGCTGCCCTGGAAAGCCGAATGTAGAAGGGGCCGTCCTCGCTGGCTGCCGTCTTCACTGCCTGCACTGTTTCAACCGTGTCGGCCGGCGAAATCACCGTAAAACTCGGTAGTGAGCAGATTAGGGACAGGTCCTCAATGCCGTGGGCCGACATGCCATCTTCTCCGGTGAGGATTCCGGCATGGGTGCAAACCAGCTTGAAATTCAAACCAGGCTGGGATACCAACACCCGCAATTGGTCGAAGGGACGGCCCACGCCAAACACGCTGAAGGTGCTTACAAATGGTACTTTACCGCTGGCGGCCAGTCCGGCCCCAACTCCTACCAAATTCTGTTCAGCGGGGCCAAAATCAAAGAACCGCTCGGGATATTTGTCCCGCCACAGGTGGGTAAATACGGATACGTTCAAGTCGCCGCCAAGCACCACAATGTCGGGGAAGGAATCGGCCATTTCCAGCAAGGTTTCGCCATAAATTTGCCTGGTCGAGGCCATTCTGCGTTGCTCTACCATTAGGCCAGTTCCTCCATTGCTTTCTGAAACTCCTCTGCATTGGGTGAGCGTCCATGAAAGCCAGGATTGTTCTCCATGAAGCTTACGCCCTTGCCCTTTACCGTATGCGCGATTATTACTGTAGGTCGAGTCCTCCTAGTGCAGGCCTTTTCGAATGTTCCCAGCAGTTGTTCTAGGTCGTGCCCGTCCGTCTCCATAACACGCCAGCCAAAGTCCCGCCACTTACGGTCGAGGGGATCCAGGGTCATCACATCGTCGGTAAATCGGTCGTTCTGAATGCGGTTCCGATCCACGATAGCGATCAAGTTAGTGGCCTTGTGGTGGGCGGCGGACATTGCTGCCTCCCAGACTTCGCCTTCGTCACATTCTCCATCACCCAACAGCGCATAAACCATGTAGTCCTTCTTGTCCAGCCGGGAGGCCAAAGCGCAGCCCAAGGCAAAGGAGAGCCCCATGCCAAGGGAACCCGAGTTCATTTCCACTCCGGGCGTCATCGGGTGAGCGTGCCCCTGGATACGACTGTTCAATTGACGGAAGGTAGCCAGTTCTTCCCTGGGAAAGTACCCGGCGCGCGAAAGCACCGCGTAAAACCCGGGGGATGCGTGGCCTTTACTAAGGATGAAACGGTCACGATCTGGCCAAGAGGGGTTGCCGGCATCATATCGCATGACCCTGAAATAAAGCGCAATCAAGATTTCCAGTTCAGAAAGAGAACCGCCGGGATGCCCACTTCCGGCGGTATAAATGGTCTGGATAATGTCCCGGCGCAGTTCCCTGGCCATGGACTGCAATTCGGGAACGCTATACTTATGCCCCGTCCCGGGGGCGCCGCCGCCATTCATAATGCTTATGTTGCTCTCCCCTTGGTGTTTTGAATTTCGCAGGCCACTGTTTGGGGCCTCCCCAATTCACGGATAGCCGCAACGAATTATAAGACTCACGTTTTAGGGTGTCTAGGCGAACAGGTTACTGTATGGTAGATTGTGCGCTTGAAACGAGAATTCGTCAGTGATTGTTAGCGTTAGAAAATTGGCCCGCTCGCATTTGAAGCCAAGGCGGATACCCAGGTATGTCCCTCGTATACATCGCATTCGATAAAACCAGAAATGAAACAATGCCCTCGTGACCGGGCGATGCCCACTATGGACGAAATGATAATTGACTTCCACTGCCACATTTTGCCACCGACATTTCCCCACCGACACGCTGAGCTGACGGACTCGGACGCCACCTACGCCACCCTGTTCCCGCAGTCCGGCGGCAAGATGGCCACCGCTGAATCTCTGCTGAAAGCCATGGACGATTCAGGAGTCGGCCTTGCCGTGGTGATGGGATTCGGATGGGAGAGCGAGGCGCTTGCGATAGAGGCCAACGACTATCTGATCCAGGCTGTCAACCAGTACCCGGAACGGTTTGTCGGCTTCTGCTCGGTTAATCCTGCCTGGGGTGACGATCGGGTACGGGCGGAAGTAGAGCGCTGTTCGGCAGCGGGGCTGAAAGGAATTGGCGAACTTCACCCGGACTCTCAGGGCTTCGATATTACAGATCGAGTCGGGATGACAGCCTTGATGGAACTCGCCAGGTCCCTGGCGATGCCGGTCGTGATACATAGCTCGGAGCCAGTGGGACACCAGTACCCTGGCAAAGGAATGACGACACCGGACCGGCTTTACTGCCTTATCCGCAACTTTCCCGACAATCTGATCATCTGCGCCCACTGGGGAGGCGGCCTGCCCTTTTTCGGACTGATGCCGGAGGTGCCGCCCGAGTTGGCCAATGTCTATTTTGATACGGCGGTCTCTCCCTTTCTGTACAAACCCGAGATCTTTGAAGTGGTCTGCGGGATAATAGGGGCGGACAAAATTTTGTATGCCACAGACTACCCCTTGATTCAACACAGGAGGCTAATCCGTCAGGTAGAATCCTCCGGCCTTGACCCAGACTCGAAGGCCGCTATTCTCGGCGGAAACGCCGGCAGACTGCTGGAGTTTGTTGAATCCGGAACATCAAGGATACCCGGCACTTAAGCTTGGGGGAACGACTTGGACCGGAAACCGGAACCAGACTTTGAGACTCTGACTGACTTTCTTCAACCGGGGTTGGAGATCGTGTTCGTCGGCTTGAACCCTTCGACCTTTTCGGTGCAGGCCGGACATTACTTTGCAAACCCCCGCAACCGCTTCTGGGCTGCGCTGAACCGTTCCGGCCTGGTGGGAGAGGAACTTGGACCGGACCGGGACCACGAACTGGCCAGGTATGGCATCGGTTTTACCGATGTAGTGAAGCGGCCTACACCGCAGGCATCTGGCCTGAAGAGCGCCGACTATCGCCTGTGGGCCCCAGTGCTCCGGGCGAAGCTGGAGGAGTTCCAGCCCCTGATAGCGTGCTTTCATGGTATGACGGGTTACAAGGCATACCTCAAGCACGGGGAAGGCGTCAACGAGCGGCCGGAGCTGGGGCTACAGTCGAGGACAATTGGAGAAACCAGGATTTTCGTGGTGCCCAATCCCAGCCCAGCCAATGCCCAGTATTCCCTGGATGACCTGGTAGGCTGGTACAAGAAGCTGGCTGATTTCAGGTCGGAGTTAATCGGATGACCAACGGTTCTCAAACTGTTCGCGTGTTTGTTGCCCTGGACTTGCCGCAACAAGCCAAGGATATTCTGCAACAGACAGTCCTGGAGTTGAAAAACGTCCTGCCCTCCGGCATTCGCTGGGTGGACCCGGCCGGAATCCACCTGACTCTCAAGTTTCTGGGCAACGTGGACGTATTATTGGTTGGTGATCTGCTTACCGCAATGGAAAGGGCGGTCGACAAGTTCGAATCTTCCTCATTGACGTTGGTCCTTTCGGGCCTGGGAGTTTTCCCCAATAGCAGGGAGCCCCGCGTACTGTGGGTGGGAGTAACGGGGAACATGGACGCCTTGCGGCAACTCCAGGTCTTGGTTGACGAAGCTCTTTCCGAAATTGGCTTTGCCAGGGAGGGCAGGCCATTCCGTCCGCACCTGACCCTGGGGCGAATCGGGGACCGGGCTGCCCCAGCCGAACGGCACAGAGTAAGCCAGGCGTTGACCACGTCCGGGCTGACCGGCACCCACAGTTGGGAAGCCTGCGAGGTTCATCTTATTCGCAGTACCCTCACTCCCCGGGGGGCCATCTACGACTCAATCGGTGTCAAACATCTGCCGGCATCGGAGCAGGTTCAAGAATGACCAACCAGACCGTGATTATCAACCCTACTCCTCCCTTTGACTTTGATTCTACGGCTGAAAACCAGCCTTACTTTCGAAAGGGGCAGGACCCGTCCACCAATGCGTATCGGCGATTGCTAGACCTAGGGGACAAGCTGGTTTTGGCGTGCGTCCAGTTCAACGGTCAGGTGAACACACCGGAACTCGAGGTGACCTTGGATGGCAGTGAGTTGTCGCAGCCGGAGGTTGAACTCGCGAAGTCTCAGGTCGAAAGGTTGCTGGGCACTGCGCAAGATGTCCGTCCCTTTTACGAGTTTGCTAGCGGCGACCCGGTGATGGCGAACCTGGTTCAGGCCTTTTACGGTATGCACCAGACGCTGTCCCTGTCCGTGTTTGAGACCATCGGGCAGGCTATACTTGGGCAGCAGTTGTCGGCCACCGTCGCCCGAGTCATTCGCGGGTTGTTGGTTGAGACCTATGGGCCAAGATTGGAAGTGGAAGGCGAGGTCCATTACGCCTTCCCCCGTGCCGAAGCAATTGCAGCCGCCTCGGTTGAGCAGTTGCGCGGCCTGAAACTGAGTCAGCGGAAGGCAGAATACCTGCACGGTCTTGCGCTGACGGAACTATCCCTACAGGGGGGGCTAGACTGTGTGGCTAAACTGGACGACGACGATGTAATCCGGGAAGTTACATCATTGCGGGGAGTAGGCATGTGGTCTGCCCAGTGGGTGCTGTCCAGGGCGCTGGGGCGGCCTGATGCCTTTCCGGTAGGAGACCTCGCCTTGAAACGGATCGTCGCACAGTTGTATTTGGGGGGAGCGGCGCTTACGGATTCGGAACTTGGCCAGTTCTCTCTTCGCTGGACTCCGCACCGCTCCCTGGCCACTTCATATCTCTTTGCAGCGTTGCGAACAGGGCGGGGTCAGGACGTTACGGGAACAGGCCAAGGTGATTACACTCCCGGCTAACAGTTGCGATGCCTATCCTTTCCTTCGCCATGCCTGTCCGAACTAAGAGCAAGGGACTGTAACAACAAGGTTATCGGAACATTCGCATCAAACTCTTGGGGTCGCGGGTTCGGGAGAACTGGCGCATCAGTTTTTGGGTCTGCTTGAACTGGTTCATCAAGCGGTTGATGTCCGCGGGTGTGGTGCCGCTGCCCCGGGCGATGCGCCGACGCCGACTTCCGTTGAGAATTTCCGGTCGCTTCCGCTCCTCACTGGTCATGGACTGGATGATGGCCTCTACCCGCTTAATCTGGTCGTCGTCAAAATCCGTAGGCATTTTCTTGGTCATGGAGTTCATACCGGGAATCATTTCCATTATCTGGCTCAGAGACCCCATCTTCTTTACGCTTTGGATCTGTTGCAGGAAATCATCCAGGTCGAAGGTAGCCTGTCGAAACTTGCGCTCCAGTTCCATGGCCTGTTTCTCGTCAACCGCCTCCTGAGCCTTCTCTATCAGGCTCAAGACATCGCCCATAGCCAGGATGCGGGACGCTAACCGGTCGGGGTGAAACTGCTCCAGGCCGTCGGAGCGCTCTCCAACACCCATGAACTTAATTGGTACCCCGGTAACGCGGGTTACCGACAGTGCGGCGCCGCCACGGGCATCGCCATCCATTTTGGTCATAACGAGGCCGGTCAAATTGATCCGCTGGTGAAATTCCTGGGCAGCGTTGACGGCATCCTGACCGGTCATGGCGTCAACCACCAGCAGAGTTTCGTGGGGCTGGGCAACCCCCCGTGCCTCTTCCAGTTCCTCCATCAGTTCTTCGTCAATGTGGAGGCGGCCGCCGGTGTCGATGATGGCCCAGGTCAGGCCTTGCTGTCTTGCTCGCTCCACTCCGTTCTTCACCACCTGCGGCACGGTAGATTCTCTCGGCTCTTCTGAGTAAACGGGCACGTCAAGTTGCTTTCCCAAAGTCTGGAGTTGGGAGATAGCAGCGGGGCGGCGCAAATCGGCAGCTATGAGTAGGGAAGTGTGGCCCTGCCGGCGTAGTTGCAGGGCCAGCTTGGCAGCGGTTGTGGTCTTACCGGAACCCTGCAATCCCACCAGCATCAGGACTGACGGCAGTTGGCTTGATGGCGTGAGGCGGTGATCGCCTCCGCTGAGCATTTCCGTGAGTTCCTCATGGACAATCTTGACCACTTGCTGGCCCGGCGTGAGACTTTCAAGGACGTCTGACCCCAAAGACCGTTCCTTGACCCTCGCCACAAAATCGCGAGCCACGCGGAAGTTAACGTCCGCTTCCAGCAACGACCGGCGCACCTGGCTCAGTGCATCGTCAATGTCCTTTTCGGTTAAGCGGCCCTTGCTGGAAAGGCGATTGAATATCCCTGTGAGTTTATCGGTCAGGCTTTCGAACATTTAATGCTCCTGGGTCAGGTGCGAAGTTCCCCCGAACTCTGTGGCTGATGAAACGTGGGAACAGCAGCGATCTTATACACCTATCATACCATCAACGCTCTGGGTGGACTGACTGGGTGCAACCGTTCACTTCTATACCTTGCCCACTCCATATGACAACCTACCCTGTGCTAGAATGCCACTGCCCTTTGGGCTCTATCAAGGGAGAGTGACACCACCAGTTGATTCCAGTGAAGCTTAGCCTCAGAAACTTCCTTTCCTACCGGGAGAATGTTCCGGCGCTGGACTTTACCGGCCTTCACGTCGCATGCCTTTGTGGGGACAACGGTCACGGCAAATCGGCGCTGCTGGACGCCATCACCTGGTGCCTTTGGGGCCAGGCCCGGGGCCAGGTGCAGGACGACCTGGTATCTTACGGCGCCGATGAAGCCCGGGTGGCCTTGGAGTTTACAGCCCGCGACGGGCGGTTCAGGGTTGTGAGAATCCGGCGGCGAAGCGGCGGCCGGCGCCGCCAGGGAGCGTCGGACCTGCAGCTTATATCCCTTACGGATGAAGGTGCCGTGGAGCAAGTAGTGTCCGGGAACTCTATCCGGGAAACCCAGGCTCGGATCGTGCAATTGGCGGGGATGGACTATGAGACTTTCATCAACTCCGCTTTCCTCATGCAGGGAAGAGCAGATGAATTCACCAGCAAGTCTCCGGCGGAGCGGAAGGCCGTATTGTCTTCGGTGCTTGGCCTAGAGGCCTACGACAGGTTTCAGGCCAGGTCCAGGGAAAGGGTCGTGGAGAAGCGCAGCGAATCGGACCGATTGAGCGGCCGCGTTCGGCAGATTCAGTCAGAGAAAGAGTCTCTGGGTAACCCGGATAGCGAGCTAGTGTCTGCCAACCTACAGGTGGAAGGGATTGCCGACCAACTGGCCAGGTCGCGGAAAGAAGCCGGCGACCTGAAGGTGAAGGTGGCAGAGTTGAACTCCCTTCAAGCCGCACTCACCGAGCGGAAGACCCGTAAAGCGGAGCTTGCCAGTGAGATTGACCGGCTCCAGGCCTACGTGGAGTCCGCGCAAGTCCGCGTTAAAGAGCACGAGGCAATAATTGCCAGGGCCGGGGACATCGAGGTGGGGTCAGAGAGACTAGTCGGGGCTCAGCAAGAGTTTGCCCATCTTGAAGGGGCGCGCCTTTGCCACGACAACCTGAAGGAGGAGGAGCACGAACTGGGCAGGGCCATAGACGTTGAACGAACAAATCTGGAAGCTGACGCCCGCCAGTTGCGAGTTCGAATAACCAGGGACCTGGCGCCACTGGCCGAGTCCGAAACTGCGCTGGAGCAGTTCCTAGAGAATGCCCGAGACAAGCTGAAGGTCCTCTCTGGCCAGGAGAATGACCTCTTGGAGGCAAGAAAGAAGGTCCAATTGGTGGCCACGGGTATTGGCGAGGCGCAAACTCTGGCAGCCAGGTATGAGTCTGATGCCGAGCAAATCAAAGAGAAGCTGCGCTTACTGGAAGTGGTAGACCCCCGTGGTGTGGTATGTCCCTTGTGCATGTCGCCCTTGAGCGAAGACGGGTGCCTCCGCCTGGCCCAGAACTACGAGGCCGAGATCGAGGAGAAGAGGAACCTGTACCGGGTCAACAGGAATACCCTGCGAACCCTGGAGAGCCAGAAGAAGGAACTGGAGCTTGACCTGGCAGAAAGGGAAAGGGAACACAACGCGGTAGCCAAAGGACTGCAGGAAGAGATCGGGCGCACTGAAGCTCAACTGAAGGCCGCCAAGTCCGCCGCAACCGAGTTGAATGCCGCTCGAATCAGGCTGGATGAACTGGCCAACTCTCTACAGAACCTTACCTATGCCCGGGAAGCCCAGTGCCGGTTGTCGGCCGTAAGGGGCCAATTAGAAGAGCTTGGTTATGATGACTCCGCCTATACCGATGCTCTGCGGCGAATGCGGGAACTGGAGCCTTTCGGCCAGTTGAAACTCAGGCTGGAGACTGCGAGAGAGCAGCTTCCGGGGGAGAAGCAAGTCCAGGCACAGAACCGGGAGCAAGCAGAAAGGCTGTCGAAGGAGTTGGAATCCCTGGGGCAGCAGGTGGCTGATGGGGAGCGGTCGGCAGCGCAACTGCCGGCGGAGCGGGCCCGGCTGGAAGAGGTGGAGCGGGAAGTGAGTACACTGGAGGGGGGCCTGCAGAGCGCGCTGTCCAGGAAGGCCCTTCTGGAAGACCGGGTGCAGAGGTTGGCCATCCTGGAGCAGGAACTGGTCCGAAGCGCCGAGGCACAGGCACGGGCGCTGGAGGACCAAGGCATCTACCAGGAGCTGGTTTCGGCCTTCGGGAGGCAGGGCATCCAGGCAATGCTGATAGAAACGGTCGTGCCCAGGCTGGAAGAGGAGACCAACGTGTTGCTGGGCCGGATGACCGACAACCGGATGCACGTAAAGCTGGAGACCCAGCGGGAGCGGCGCTCCGGCTCGGGCGAGCCCATCGAGACGCTCGAGATCAACGTCAGTGACGAACTGGGGGCCCGCAGCTACGAAATGTACAGCGGCGGCGAGGCCTTCCGGGTGAACCTGGCGCTGCGGATTGCCCTGTCTCGGGTGTTGTCCCAGCGTACGGGAGCGCCCCTGCCGACTCTGTTCATTGACGAAGGCTTCGGCTCCCAGGACGCCTCCGGCCGGGAACGCATTCTGGACGTCATCAGCGCCATTGAGGACGACTTCGACAAGATTATTGTCATCACCCACCTGGATGACCTGAAGGATATGTTCCCGGTGCGAATAGAAGTGCAGAAGGATGAGAACGGTTCGACCTTCTGGCTGAGTTAGGGGCTACGCCGGCGGCCGGTGGTCCAACCCGAGGCGCGGCGCCGGGATACTCGGGCGACGCTGCGGCGGAGACTGGACAGCCCCGGGACTGCCCTTGCGCCGATCCGGTTACTTATGACACTACAGGAGACGACATGCTGGACGACAATCTCAGGACCTTTGTGGCCGAGAACCGCAGGGGGGTGTTGACAACCTTCCGGCGGGACGGTTCGGCCCAAATGAGCATCATCACTTGCGGGCCATTGCAGGACGGGGTGGCTTTCTCGACCACCGAGGACCGGGCCAAGCTGCGGAATCTGCGCCGCAACCCGCGATGCTCACTGCTGGTGGCGCGGGAAAACTGGTCGGCCTACATTGTGCTCCAGGGTACGGCACGGGTGCTGTCGGCCGACAACACCGGCGCCGACGAGCTGCGGATGGCCCTGCGGGACGTGTACCGCACGGCGGCAGCCACGGAGCATCCCGACTGGGTTGAATACGACCGGGCGATGGTGGAGCAGCGTCGGTCGGCAATTATCGTGGTTCCGGACCACGTTTACGGTGGCAACGTTTCCTAGCGAGTGGTCAATCCGCGAAGCTGCCGGCTTTGCAGGGCGGCCAGCAGCTTTTCCGAGGCCGCAGCGACTTCCACAACGGCCTGGTCGAAGGCTTCCCGGTTGGCGCGGGACGGGGCCCGGTAGCCGCTGATCTTGCGGACGAACTGCAGGGCGGCGGCATTTATGTCATCTTCTGTCGCTGGCGGTTCCTGGGAACGTAAGGTCTTGATGCTGCGGCACATTCCGTTACTTCTCCAATTTGGCGGGGCAGCCCACCAGCCAACCCAGGGAGTCTGTGGAAGAGTCCCAGTTCCCCGGTTGCACAGTGAGGGAGAATCTGCCGGCGGGAAGCCAAAACCTTCATCCCAAGCTTTCCCCGTCAAAAGGGAAGGGATTTGATCCAGGGCAATCGCGTTTTGATTTAAGCTGTGCGCCCAAGCGGAAGTCGTGGCGCCCTGAGCTTGCCGAAGGGGCCGGAGTTCTTCCCCCAAAGTACGGTTGCGGAATCGAAAGTTGGCTTTCGGGCAGGATTCAGATTCTTCACTCCGTTCAGAATGACAGGGGCTCCGTTCAG
>CAZPMU010000001.1:257111-260234 GCA_964587795.1 uncultured Dehalococcoidia bacterium
GGCGCGATTGGCCTGGGACTTAATCGAGGGTTTGCTAGGATGGCCACTTCCAGTCGAAGGTGGAATAATGGCCGTTCTTGCCCGAGTTGTCCCAGGTCATGCCGTGATCGGTGTAGGAGCTGTTGACTCCCCTGGCGATGGCCAGGGATGAGCTTACCGGGTGGCCGGTGTTCTCCAGCGTCATGGCTTCAGTCCGGCGGCCCACCACCAAGCCCTCGACGTTAAAGTCGATAATGCCGGGAATGTTCACGCTGCGGGTGTGGCCTTCGCTCCGAAAGTCTATCTGGCAGTACTGGATGCCCAGGTAGTTGGAAGTAAGGCGCATCCACCTTTCCGATGGGCCGCCGATTTCCCCGGATAAAATGCGGGACAGGGCGGCACGCTGGAACTCGTCGGCACGCTGGTCGATATAGTTGGCGAGGGTCCAATCGCCGTCACCCATGATGCCAGGGGTGTAGGCGACCACCACGAAGTTAAGGTCGTCCAGGGCAACACCCTGGAAATCACCTTCCTGGATGTGGAAGGCGAAGGCAACGTCGCAGTGTCCCTCAGTGGGAACGGCCGGGCCGCCGCCCACAATGCAGGGGCACAGAATTTCGCAATTGCAGTTTTCGAAGTAGTCGCCCTTAAGGTTCCAGCGTTCTTCAGTGGTCAAGGTACTGTCACCCCCATCCTGACCTTCCCCCTCGACGGGGGAAGGGAATTTTGGGTTGGGCGGCCACAAGGGCCGCCCCTACGATAGTCCTCAACGACAGGGGCCTGATGGACCGGGTTATCTACTGCCGAAGGGCTGAATCAAAACCCGCAGGGTACCGTCATCCTCTTTGCGCTGGGTCAGGAGCTTGTGGCCGGCCTGCTCCGCCCAGTAGATGACATCGTAAATGTTCAGGGCGTCGTGGAGGATGGCCTCTACGAAGGAGCCCCGGTCATCGTCCATCTGGCGGCTGAGGGCGGCGATAACGCCGGCGCAGTTCTTGCCGCGCCCGTCAACCACGGCCCAGCCGTCGTGGTGGCCGTTACCGTTGCTGTGCCCGTTGCCACTCACGGGCTGGCGGCGGGGATCGATCTGGCCGGACTTGCGCAGGTCGATCTGTTCCTTGAAGTGGGCTACCGCTTCCCAGGCCACGGCCCGGTCGCGTTCGCCGCTGGAGCAGACGGCGCCACGGACGCCGACAATGTCGGGGTTGACGCGGGCCAGTTCGTCCAAGTTGTCCAGCTTGAGGTGGCCGGAGAGGGCGGTGCTAAGACCGGCCTGCTTGGCCTCCATAACCATTTCCCGCAGGCGCGCCTCGGGAATGAAGTCGAACAGGTTGCGGCCATCCTTGGTAAGGGTGTCAATCAGGAAGCCGTCGCACTGGCCCTCGATGGCCAGCTTGACCATCAGGTCGGGGTCGAGGCCGCCCTTGAAGAGATGGTTGTCGGCGAAGAGGGAGCCAATGAGCTTGGTGTCGTAGCCACGCAGGGCTTCCCTGGCGCCCTGGAGAATTTCCACGGCGGACTCATAGGTGGCCTCGCAGAAACCAACCTTGACGGAAGTGGCGTCCAGCATACCGGCCGCCTTGACGGCCATGGCGACGGTGCCAGCCTGGTCGGGTACGACACCCAGGGTAACGCTGACGTGCTTGTGGGCGGGGATGCGCCGGCGGACTTCCTCCACCAGGTTGGGGTGGCCGGAACCCACCAGGGCTTCCTGCAGGTTCTTGACGTCGATGATGTCGGCGCCGCCCCGGTCGGCTTCAAGGGCTTCGGGCATGTCCTGGACGCTGACCAGCAACATCATGCCAGAACCCTCGGCGCCGCTGCCAATGCTTTCGTTCAACCAGGGAGCGTGAGTCCTGGCCTGGGCCGGAGCCTTGGCGGTCTGTGGCCGGGGAATCAGGGGCATGAGCTCGCGCTTGAGTTCCGCCTTCTCATCGTCGGTCAAAGGCATCAGCGGGGGACGGACGTGGCCGCCGGCCATACCCATCAGTTCGCCCCAGTACTTGCACATGGGGGCGGGGAGAACGCCGCCTGACTTCTTGACGGTGCCGCCCCACCACTTGTCGGACAGGGCCTTGAGGTCTTTCAGGTGCTTGTCGTAGAAATCCAGGTCCAGGTCGCCCTTGCTGGCCCGGTTGATGAACTGAACGTAGTTGTTGCACTCGGGGGTGTCGAAGCGCCAGTCGGAGGTGTTGGCGAACATCACCTGCTGGTGGAAGCCAAGCTCCTTCGCCTTGGGGTAGATCCATTCGTCGGGAGTGCTGATGATGGACTGCTTGCCAATCAGCAGGTGAGTTTCGATGGAAGTCTGCTGGTTAAAGCTGGCCTCCTTGACTCCCACCACATTGGGAATCTGGCAGAGCCGCTTCAGGCCCTGGGGGCTCATGACAATGCCGAACTGGGGCGAGTTGTAAAACATGATGGCCAGGTTTGTGTGGTCTGCCAGAGCCTTCACATAGTCGTAAACGACCTCTTCGGTTTTGGCTACCATATAAGGCGGGGCGACTACCAGAAGATCGAAACCGTCGGACTCGGCGCGGTCGGCCAGCGACAGCATATCCTTGACGGAGGTGTGGGTGACGTGGGCGGCGATGCCCCAGCGACCGGCGGCCTCGTCGGCGACCACGTCCATAACGCGGGTCCGCTCTTCAAAGGTAAGGCTCCAGAACTCGCCCATGCCCCAGGTGCAACCACCGCCCCGGGTGCCCAGGCTCTGAATATAGCGCATATTCCTTCGGAGGCCATCTTCGTCGATGCGGTTATCCGGCGTGAAGGGAGTCATGATGGTGGTCCACTGGTCCTTTAGAAACCCCCACGCCCACTCCTGAGCCTCGTGCTTCCTGTAGTTAGCCATTGAAAATCACCTTCCGAGTGTGGTTTGCAGGCGATGAGCCAGAAACCGATTCAGGCCTGAAGAGGCCTCCAAAATATGAACCCATCAATATATGAACCCATCAATGCGATTGGGTGGCAAGCGGAATCGTACCAGAATCCACTGGCTCTCAAACAGGATAATTGTATGCAAGGCGTCGAATAGCGTCAACTGCACAAACAGGTCAGGCCTGGCGCCAAGAGTGTCCTCGGTCCCCGGACAAGGGCCAGACTCAAGGGACTTCGCGGTTCCCTACCAAGGGGCGGGAAGTT
>CAZPMU010000002.1:0-76918 GCA_964587795.1 uncultured Dehalococcoidia bacterium
CCCATTTCCGCTCAATGTCTTTCATTTCGTATCTGAGGAACTGTCCAGGGCAGGCGGAGGTGGGGATAAAACTGGAGAGTTGTCCGCCACCAACCCATCAGGGGCGCGCTGGAAGCCATTCCAGGGTTTGTGAATTACACAAGGGAGCAAGGCTATCGGATTTAATGGTAAACGACGGCAAGGCAATGCGGTAAGTGGCGAATGACAGCGGACGGGAAAGAAGGATGAAGTATGGAAACAGCCGACCGGAACTGCGAAGGCGTCAACAGGTCTATCTCCGATTCACCGAAATCCACGTTTGTGGTATAACATTGGCAATTCCAAAACCCATGGCAAGTGCGGAAGGGGCTATCAGAGATGAAGTATGACGTGATAATTGTGGGCGCCGGCGCCGCCGGCTGTGTCCTGGCAGCCAGGCTCTCGGAAGATCCCGACCTTTCGGTGCTGCTTCTGGAGGCGGGGCCGGACTATCCCGACTTTGAACAACTGCCCGTGGACCTGAAGGAAGGGAACAATATGTGGCGGTCGGCTTACGGCCCCCACAACTGGGGCTACACCGCCACGGGCACTCCCCTGCAGACGGAAAAGGTCCAGCTTCCCCGTGGACGGGCCATCGGCGGCTCTACTTCAATCAACGGTCAGGTACTGTTCCGGGGCGTGCCCGGGGACTACGACAACTGGGCCGCCTGGGGCAACGACGAGTGGGCCTACCTGAAGGTGCTGCCCTACTTCCGGAAGCTGGAAACAGACCTGGACTACCCCGGCGATGACTTCCACGGCAGCGACGGGCCCATTCCTGTCCGCCGGTACAAGCGGGAAGAGTGGCTGCCCCACGCCACCGCCTTCTATGACGCCTGCGTGGACCTGGGGTTCAGGCAGGACCCGGACCAGAACCATCCCGATTCCAGCGGCATAGCGGCACGGCCCCTGAACAATATCGACGGCGTCAGGATGAGCACCGCCATCACCTATCTCAACCCGGTGCGCAACCGCCTGAACCTGACCGTCCGTGGCAACGTCACCGTCCGCAGGGTGGTCTTTGAAGGCAAGCGGGCGGTGGGAATTGAGGCCGAAAGCGGCGGCGAGACCTTCGCGCTCGAAGGAGACCAGATAATTGTCAGCAGCGGGGCGATAGCTTCCCCGCAAATCCTGATGCTGTCCGGCGTGGGGCCGGCGGACCACTTGCGGGAGTTAGGCATTGAGGTGGTCCACGAAATGGCCGGCGTGGGCGAGAACCTGCGGGACCATCCTTCCTGCTTCACACTGTTCCGGGGCCAGGGTGACCCACCGGAGGAACTGGCGCCCAGCATCCAGGTGGGGCTGCGCTTCAGCCTGGAGGACTCGCCTACCACCGGCGACATTCAGCTGGCGCCCATCCTGATGAACAGCGAGCACCGGCCGGCCAATGTGGTTATCGAAAGCAACGACTTTCACTTTGGGTTCAGCGCCGCCATCCAGAACGCGGTCAGCGCCGGGCGGTTGCGGCTGGCGTCCACCGATCCCAGGGTCCAACCGGACCTGAACTACGACTGGCTGTCCAGTCCCTATGACAGACAGCGGATGCGGGGCGCCATCAGGGCAGGGCTTCGTATTGCTGATCATCCACTGTTCAGCGACATAATCGTGGAACGGCTCAATCCCACGGACGCAGACCTGGAATCTGACGAAGCCCTGGATAACTGGATGCTGCGCAATGTAGGGACCCAGCACCATTCCTCGGGCACCTGCAAGATGGGGCCGGCGGACGACCCCATGGCGGTGGTGGACCAGTATTGCCGGGTCCACGGCATGGAAGGGCTGCGGGTGGTGGACGCATCTGTGATGCCTGACGTCATCCGCGCCAATACCAACGCCACCACTATAATGATTGGCGAGCGGGTGGCGGACTGGATCAGGGAAGGCAAGTGAAGTATTTCCCCGCAATCTTTACCAAATGAACCAGAATCTTCAGGACGGTTATTCTGAGATGACTAGCAGTAACCCCAACGTGAGAATAGAACGAGATTCCATGGGCGCAATGGAGGTGCCCGCCGACGCTTTGTACGGGGCCTCCACCATGCGGGCAGTGCTGAACTTTCCCATCAGCGACCTGCGTTTTCCCCGAACCTTCATCCGCGCTCTCGGCCTCATCAAGCAGTCTGCCGCCAAGACCAACATGTCCCTGGGCGTGCTGGACGAGACCATCGGCAACGCCATAGTGGAAGCCGCGCAAGAGGTGATAGACGGGAAGCTGGACAACCACTTCGTGCTGGATATTTTCCAGACCGGGTCGGGCACTTCCACCAACACCAATGCCAACGAGGTTATAGCCAACCGGGCCTCCCAGATACTGGGCGGCGACCTGGGGTCTCGCATCGTCCACCCCAACGACAACGTTAACCTGGGCCAGTCCTCCAACGATGTCATACCCACCGCCATTCACCTGGCGGCGCTGATTGCCATCAAGGAAGACTTGATGCCGGGGCTGGAGTTTCTGCGGGACGAGTTGCAGGCCAAGTCGGACGAATTCTGGCCAGTGATCAAGACGGGACGGACTCACCTGCAGGATGCCACGCCGGTAAGGCTGGGCCAGGAGTTTCTGGGTTACGCCGGCCAGGCGGAGAACGGAATCCGGCGGCTACGGCGGGCGCAGGAGGCGCTGGCAGAGGTGGCCCTGGGTGGTACCGCAGTGGGTACGGGAGTTAACACGCACCCGGAGTTTTCGGCCCGCACCTGCGGGACCTTGTCGGAGGCGGCGGGCGTCCACGTGCGGGAGACTGATAACCACTTCCAGGCCCAGGCCACCCTGGACGGCATAGTGGAGGCCAGCGGGGAGTTGCGCACTATCGCCATCAGCCTACACAAGATCGCCAACGACATCCGGTTCATCGCCTGCGGCCCCCGGGCCGGGCTGGGCGAGATTACGGTGCCGGAGGTGCAGCCGGGCAGTTCCATTATGCCCGGGAAGGTGAACCCGGTCATCTCTGAATCGGTAATCCAGGTTGCCGCCCACGTGGTGGGCAACGACGCCGCGGTGACGCTGGCCGGCCAGGGCGGTTACTTCGAGCTCAACACGATGATGCCGGTGGCGGCCTACAACCTGTTGCAGTCCATCTCCCTGCTGGCATCCTCGGCCAACAATTTTGCCGAGCAATGCGTTAAGGGCATAGAGGCCACCGACGTGGGGCCGGCCATGGTGGAGAAGGGACTTATGCTGGGCACTGCCCTGGCGCCGGCCATTGGGTACGACGCGGCGGCGGCCATTGCCAAGGAAGCAGCCAGCACGGGCCAGACCATCCGTGAAGTGGCCCTGCAGAGGACCGAAATTTCGGAAGAGCAGCTTTCCGAGTTGTTGAACCCGGAAGATATGACCAAGCCCAGCCTGGAAGTAAGGGGCGGCGGGGGCTAGGCATTTAATCGTTACAAGCACAGGCCCGCGCCACTGGCGATTCGGGCGGTAGTGCAGTTATTGGGGACCCAAAACCAAGCGAAGGAGTAGAGATATGGCACTGGTACGATGCGTAACCGAAATGGGAATGGGTGTGGACGTTCACGGCCTGGACTACACCAACGCGGCCAAGCGGGCGGTCTTTGACGCCCTGCACCACAGCAGCCTGGGCTTTCAGCGGCTGATTGGAAAGACGGCCGACGATATGCGAGTAGACGTGACCATCGGCGTGCCGGCGCCTGACAAGGTGGATGGCGACGCTGTAGTTGCCACGCTGCCCCACGGCACGGGCTTCATCAACGTGGTACACGGCGGTTTGCAGGTGCTGAATGACGAGGGAACCGACGGTACCCTGATCGCCAACGCCATCGTCATAGTCAGCTTCGACGACGGAAATTAGGGTGTGGCGCACACTCCCTCTTTCGTCATACGGGGTAGGATAGCTCGGAATCGGCAACCCTGGGTCAGATTTCCATGGCAGGCTTCGTGGAATCGGGGTATGGGGCGGAGCGACGAGTCAATTTGAAGACGGTCCTGCGGCTTCTGCCATCGAGTGGTACAAGAGAAAAGGCCCCGGACAAACGTCCGGGGCCCATTTTTGACCGGAGTCTGAAGCTGGGTGATTAATCTTCACCTTCGGGGGCGCGGGTGCCGAAAACTTTCTGCCCCTTTACGAAGATACACCTGCGGATGTTGTTTTCCAGTTCCGTGGGGTCTTCTACCGCCGGATAGCGCTGGCGCCCTTCGGGGGAGCGAAGGTAGTCATAGACCTTGCCTAATACTTCGTCCTCGGAATCGCCGGTAATGATAGTCTTGTCGCGAGAGTCGGACAGGAAATTGCTGGGCCTCACATAGTAGACATCTGGCATAACTCCTCCTCCATTATCACCAGAGATTTCGGCGCCGCAGCCGAACCCATTTTTCTGTAGAAAATCTATACACTAACCCAAGCTGGATTGTCAATGCTGGAGGCTGTTGCGGAAGCGTTCCGATTCAGGTGCCATTGCCTTGGGACCAGGGCAGACACACGGGTATGCCCTGCCATTCTCGCGTTTTGACCACCTAAACTTAAAGGCCATCAATGGATTCCGCCGATGCGGACTCCAGGCTCGAGACCACTTATCCCTCCTCTTCGCGGGATGGTGGCGTTCCCCAGCCACCGCCGCCGGGAGTCCGGATGCTGAGGATGTCTCCAGCCTCCACGTCCAGGGTCTCCTTGCCGGCCAGATGGACCTCCTCGTAACCGCCCTTGAGCAGGACGTTTTCGCCAGGCTGGCCGTGGTGGCCGCCGTGGGACCCGGGCGGATGAAACTTGCGTCGCTCGGAGAGGATAGTGACCCGCGCCGGGCCCAGAAATTCGACATCCCTCACCAGGCCGTCGCCTCCCTTGTGGAGGCCGTCGCCGCCGGACCCGCGGCGCAGGGCATATCGCTTGAGCCGCAGGGGAAAAGCGAATTCCAGGGCTTCAATGGGGGTGTTCATGGTGTTGGTCATGTGGGTATGGATTCCGGAGACGCCGTCCTTGGTGGGGCGGCCACCCATGCCGCCGCCGACGGTCTCGTAGTAAACGAAGGGGCGTTCCCGCTCCAGGTCGTGGCCGCCGATGAGCAGGTTGTTCATGGTACCCTGGCTGGCGGCGGGAATCAGTTCGGGCAGGGCCTGGGCCATGGCGGTGAGCAGTACGTCGGTGATGCGCTGGGAGGTCTCCACGTTGCCGCCGGCCACGCCCCGCTGGGGTTCAGGATTTACCAGGGTGCCGCGGGGAGTGATGACGTTTACCGGCCGCAGGCAGCCCTGGTTGGCCGGCGCGTCGTCGCCCACCACGCACCGCACCATGTAAAGGCTGGCGGACATGGTGACGGCCTGGGGAGCGTTGATGCACCCGGGACGCTGGCGCGAAGTGCCGGTGAAGTCTATGGTCATTGTGTCGCCGGCGATGGTAATGGCCACGGCGATGGGCACGGGTTCTTCGGTTAAGCCGTCGTCGTCCATGTAGTCCACCACCCGATAGACACCATCGGGTATGCGACTGATGGTCTGCCGAGTTACCCGCTCCGAATAGTCCAGCAGGGCAGCCATGTGCTCGCGGGTCTCGCCAACGCCGTACCGTTCCACCACCTCCTGCAGGCGCTTTTCTCCCACTCGGATGGAGGCAATCTGGGCGGCCAGGTCGCCGCGCCGTTCCTCGGGCGTGCGTGAGTTGCGGCAGATTAGCTGCACCACTTCCTGGTTGAGCCGACCGCCCCGGGCCAGTTTTACGGGGGGGAGAATCAGCCCCTCCTGGTACAGTTCCGTGGAGAGGGGCAGGGAGCCGGGAGTCATTCCCCCGACGTCGGCGTGGTGGCCCCGATTGGAAACGAAGCCAACCATTTCCTTCCGGCCGTCCACGGTAACGAAGACAGGCGCCACAAGGGTAATGTCGGGCAGGTGGGTGCCGCCGAGGTAGGGGTCGTTGAGAATGACCATGTCGCCGGGGCGGAGGGAGTTGGGGAAGGTATCCAGCGCGGCCTGGACCGAGGCTGGCATGGCGCCCAGGTGGACGGGCTGGTGGGCCGCCTGGGCTACCATTTGACCTTCCGGATCGAAGATGGCGCAGGAAAAGTCCCGCCGTTCCTTGATGTTGGGGGAATAGGCGGTGCGGAGCAGGGCCACGCCCATCTCCTCGGAGACGGAGATGAACATGTTCTTGAAGACTTCAAGGCTGATAGCGTCAACCGGCATAGTTCCCTCCAGTAGTTTCACAAAGAGAAACGGAACAGCAGAGATTCAAGGAGACTTTCTTCCATTGGCAAGGGGATTGGTCAATCGTCGGATACCTTCTTTCAGGACGGGCGTGTGGAAATTCATCAGTAATCCTGCCGGCCAACCCCCAGCTTCATACAGGTTAGTAGCTGAGCCGAGTGGACCGGCATCATAGAATATATGGCCTTAATCTCAACGACGACCTGTCCTTCGCCAGCGGGTCCAGCCGATAGGATGCTTCCAACTCCAGGGCTTTATATCTTACGGGTAAAGCCAGTTGCGCTGGAAGCCAATTTTGCGCAACTGCAGCTCACGACACAAGCACCCTTCGCAGGTAGACTCAAGCAGTCCCGGGCCCAATGTCCGGTGGACTTCGATGCTGGCGCCGATTAATTCCTGAGTGATGCTTTTCAGATTTTTCAAGTCTCTGCGACCATCTGCGCTCTCTGTGGCTCTGTGGTAAAAAACTCTATAGAGAAGCCAGCAGGTCGGCTTCGGGGCCGCGGTTCTCGGGCATTACCAGCGTGTAATACTCGGTGCCCATGATTTCCCGCATCATTTCACGGGGCAACTGGGCAAAGGGTCCATCGGAACTGATTTGGGTGCGATGACAATTCAGGGATTCAATCTTGATGTCCACGTATGGGCTGATATCCAGGACGGTCGTCACTTCATCGTCGGGCGTACCCACCTTGTCAATATCCCGGTTGGCGAAGGGCGGGGTGATGTTCATTTCCACCATCTTGTGCCACATACGCTGGAAGTTGCTGCGGGGGAAGCAAACGTAATAGAGTCGGGCCTGTGGAGCGTATTGCATTTCCACCGCCTCCAGGCAGGCTGCGGTGGCGTGGCGGCACATGGCCCGGTGGTCGGGGTGGCCATAGCCGCCGGATGGATCGTGGGTGATGACAATGTCGGGCTGGGTTTCCCGGATGATGTCCAGCAGCGCCTGGACTACCTTGCCCGGGTCGGCCTGGTGCAGGGAGTTGGGGTGTTGGTTATCATCGGTTCCGGCCATCCCCGAGTCACGGTAATTGAGGAACCGGATGTCGGCCACCCCGGTTACGGCCATGGCGTCTCTCAGTTCCTGTTGACGAACCTGGGCCAGGGTTTCGGGAGTTGCCAGGGCCGGGTCGCTGATTTCTCCCACATCGCCGTTGGTGCCGCAGACCAGCGTTACGCGCGCTCCCCGGGCGGCCAGCATGGCCAGCGTCCCGCCGCTGCCAAAGCCTTCATCATCGGGATGCGCAAAGGCAGCCAAGAGGCGCAGATGGGTCAAGTCTACATCGGGCGTGGTCATTAGAAAATTGCTCCAGCGAGAAATAGAATCGTAGTGGAGTGAAGCTACGCCGGTTCCAGCACCAGGTTGCCGCAAGGGTCAACAGATCCGCTCCAGCCTGGGGGAACGACAATCGTCGTATCAAGCTGGACGAGAAGCGCCGGGCCCTCTACGGTGTCGCCGGGAGACAACAGGTCCCGGTCGTACAGGGTCGCAGCAACTGCCCCCTGGCGGAAGACAACCTCTGTTTGCCCGATGCGGGCAACGGCGACATCGGTTTGTCCTGACTGTTGCTGCGGAGGTTGTAAGGTAGCGCGGGGCTTCTCCACTGCCAGTTCCATTTTCAGGCGCAGGTTGACTATTTCCACCGCCTCGTTGCGGTCGGCGTAACCGAATCGCTGCAGGTGGGCCTGGTAGAAGCTATTGGCGATGGCCCGCCGCAGGTCGGTCCTGCGGGAAAGGGCGGGGAAGTCTATCGTCAATTCAAAGGACTGACCCACATAGCGGGCGTCCAGGTAACGGCGGGAGACCATCTCGTTGGCGGGCAGGCCTTCCTGGCGCAGTTCGGCCCGGGCCTGGCCCTCCATGCCGTGAAATTCCTCCTCCAACCTGGCCTGGCTGATGTCTTCGCCCCGCAGCATAACCGTTCGGGAATAGTCCTTGACTATGTCGGCAATGGCAACGCCCAGGGCGGACAGGATACCGGGATGGGTGGGTAACAGCACCCTGGGGATGCCCAGTTCCTGGGCCAGTTCACAGCTGTGCATGGGTCCGGCGCCGCCAAAAGGTACCAGGGTGAACAGTCGCGGATCGTAGCCTCGCTCAAGAGATATGGTGCGAATGGCCCGCTCCATGTTGGCGTTGACCACCCGGATGATGCCCAGGGCCGCTTCCTCCGCGGTCGTTCCTATCTGGCTGGCGAGCGCCGAAATCAGCGATTGAGACCGTTCCCGGTCCAGCGTAAGCCGGCCTCCCAGGAATTGGGAGGGCATGAGCCTGCCCAGGACCAGGTTTGCGTCGGTAACGGTAATGCGGTCGCCCCTGCCGTAGCAGGCGGGACCAGGGTCGGCGCCCGCCGATTCCGGTCCCACGACCAGCGCGCCGCCGGCGTCGACGTGGGCAATGGAACCGCCGCCGGCGCCCACGGTATGAATCTCTATCATGGGCACGCTGATGGGGTAGCCGCCCAGGGTTGCCGAAGTGGTTTCCTTGATGCGGCCGGGGCAAAGGGAAACGTCGGTGGATGTGCCGCCCATGTCCAGGGTGATAATGTCTGGGTACCCGGCCTGGCTGCCGGTGTAGAAGGCGCCCACCACTCCACCGGCCGGGCCGCTGAGTATGGTGCGGACGGGTTGCTCGGAGGCCAGGCGGGCAGTAATGCTGCCGCCCGAAGACTGCATGATGCGCAGGCCGCTGCCCAGAGACTGCTCCAGTTCGCCGAGGTACCGGGCCATGACCGGCCCCACGTAGGAGTTGACCACCACGGTGCTGGTCCGTTCGTACTCCCGGAACTCGGGAATTACCTGGGAAGAAACGGAGATGAAGGGAGCATCGGGCATGCGGCGCAGGGCGGTCAGCAGTTTCTCCTCGTGCAGCGGATTCAGGAACGAAAAGAGGAAGGAAACCGCTACCCCGTCCACACGGGCTTCCCGCAACAGGTCCACCAGGGTCTCGATGGCGTCGTCATGCAGGTCTTCCAGTATCTCGCCCTTAAAGTCCACCCTTTCGGGCAGCCCGAAGCGCAGTTCCCACGGCGCCAGGGCCGGAGCCCGGTCCAGGTTCAGATCATACAGGTCGGACCGGCTCTGCCTCCCGATTTCCAGCACGTCCTCGAAGCCCAGGGTGGTAACCAGGGCCGTCCGGCCGCCCTTGCCTTCCAGCAGGGCATTGGTGGCGACGGTAGAACCGTGGACATACTGGGCCAGGCCGGCGTCGATCTCGGCTATGCCCTGGCGAACGCCCTGGGACGGGTCTGCGGGTGTGGAGGGAAGCTTGTGGACGGACAGGACGCCGTCGCGGAGGATGGCAATATCGGTGAAAGTGCCGCCGACATCAATGCCGACAATAGTTTGTGTCATGGGTGCTCTTCGGCGCCGGATAGAATTTTCGTGGGAGACCGCTTGAGAGGAAACCTGGTGGCCTGACTGGAGCGCGGTTCCGCCGCCTGACCAACGGAACGGGACGGCGCAGAGAGCCCGCTCCGGTTACTGCTCCAGCGCGATTCTCAAACGCTTGTTGATGCGGCCTTTGCTTTCGTGGCCTACCACCCGAATGGCCCCCACCTCCGAAGTGTTAGCGACGTGAGTGCCGCCATCGGCCTGCAGGTCGAGACCCGAGATGTCGATAGTCCGGACTTCCTGGATGTTGGGTGGAAGCAGGTTAATTTTGGTGCGAATCAAGTCGGGGACTTCTTCCGCCTGAGCCCGGGACAGGACGTTGACGTGGACGGGGCGGGCGGCTGCCACCTCAGCGTTGACCTTTGCTTCCACTTCCGAGGCGAACTCGGCGCTCATCTGCTCCAGCTCAAAGTCCATTCGCGCCTCGCCGGGGCGCATGTCCCCGCCGGTAACCTTGGCTCCGTAATCCCGCCACACCACGCCGCAAAGGATGTGCAGGGCGGTATGAGTCCTCATAAGTCGGTAACGGGTTTCCCAGTCTATCCGGCCCGTAACCGTCGCCCCCTGGGCAGGAAGGGGTCCGTCCATTTGGTGTACCATCTGGCCGTCCACTCGACCCACCCGCTTTACGGGATAGGTCCGGGTTCCGTCGTCCAGGGTACCCGTGTCGCAGGGCTGGCCGCCTCCGCCGGTGTAAAATCCGGTGCGGTCCAGGACTACTCCCCCATCCACCACGTCCGTAACCGTGGCGGTAAATTCCTGGAGGTAAGCGTCAATTTGGGCCAGCAGTTCAGTCATGGGCGTTTTTCCTTCCAGCTTGGTGGCAATCTGCCCAGCATTATAGCAAACTCGGACGCTTGCGGATGCTGGTGAAGGATACGGGTCGGAGCCACCAAGTGTACTTTCCACCGCAGCGCACTGTGAAATTCTGGTAGAGTTTCCCTGTTAATGACAGTCGCCTTTTGCATTGCCGCCCCTGATGGCATAAAATTCCTGCTGAAGTCTTTATGAATGGGCTCAAATTTCTACCTTTCACTTAATCAGGTGACCCGCCAATGAAACTCTCCTGCTTGCAAGAAAACCTGAGCCGTGGCCTGGCCATAGTTGGGCGCGCGGTGGCCACTCGCGCCACGCTGCCCATCACGCAGAATGTGCTGCTGGAAACCGACCGGTCCATGCTTAAGCTTTCGGCCACGAACCTGGAAATAGCCATTACTACCTGGATTGGCGCCATGATCGAGGAAGAGGGCTCTATTACGCTGCCCGCCCGGCTGCTGACCGAGTTCGTAAATTCACTGCCCAGCGATCGCATCGACCTGGAGCTGGAAGCGGGGAGCGGCGTTATGGAGCTGGTCTGCGGTCGAGCGGAGGCCCGGATTCACGGGGCCAGCGCCGACGACTTCCCGCCCATACCCCAGGTTGAGGAGGGTGTCTCCGCCCGAATCGGTTCCCATGACTTGAAGAATGCCATATCCAGGGTAGTATTTGCCGCTGCCACGGAGGAATCCCGGCCCGTACTGACGGGAGTGGAGGCCAAGTTGTCAGGTGACCGGTTTACCTTCGCCGCCGCGGACGGATTCCGCCTGGCGGTCCAGCACGGGAGCCTGGCCGAACCGGTAGCAGAGGAAATTGGGGTGATTGTGCCGGCGCGGACCCTGAACGAGTTGAGCAGGCTGCTGGGAGACCAGGACGACCCGGTGGAAATTATGATGGTCCCTGCCCGGGGCCAGGTCCTGTTCAAGGTGGCCGGAGTAGAGGTGGTTTCCCAGCTCTTGCAGGGAACATTCCCTAACTACGACCAGCTTATTCCGCAGAACTACGATACCCGGAGCGTATTCGATCTGCAGAAGTTGCTTCGGGCTACCCGTACCGCCGCCATATTTGCCCGCGACGGCAGCAACATTATCCGCCTGCAGATGACACCCGGCGAGGAAGAAGGGGTATCCGGGAAAGCGGTGGTCTCCGCCCGCTCTGAAGAGGTGGGAGACAACCAGGGGGAGGTGGACACGGAGTCCATGGAGGGTGGCGAGTCCAGGATTGCCTTCAACAGCAGATACCTTCAGGACGTGCTGGCGGTGCTGGAACGGGGCCAGGTTGCCCTGGAAACGACGACTTCATCCAGTCCAGGTGTGTTCAAACCCATAGGTTCCGAGGACTATGTCCACGTCGTGATGCCGATGTTCGTGCAATGGTAGTTTCTTTTTTGGCGGACCAACGGTTGGAAGGCCAGAAGGTATTCTGGCAGCAGGGCTGGCGAAACGGGCTCTATTTGGTTTTCCTCCCGTGACATACCATTGTCAAAAACGTCCCGTTTCGGGTGACTGGCAACTGCCACAGTCGCACAGCTGGTTTACTGCATTCGCCATCGCCTGGGAATGCTGATCAGCCGGTCACCTCGGGGCAGCCGCTGACACAAGCGGACAGGGTTGGCGAATTCCGCCAGATTTACAACGAAAATTGCCCGTGTTAACATTCCACTGTGGCAAATTCCCATTGGCTTGCTGCTCAAGTTTTGCATGGAATTAGTCTGCTGAATGGCTGACCTGGGCGAAATTTCACTCTGGATAGGTCTGGCTCTCTCGTGTTATGCCCTCTTTGGCTCGCTGGCGGGCAGGCTGGGAGGCATCCCCGCACTGGTTGACAGCGCCCGGCGTTCCGTCTATGTCCTGGCCCTGGCGATGCTGGTGTCCACCCTGAGCCTGGTTGGTTCCTTCATTAATCGGGATTATGAAGTGGCCTACGTTGCTGCCCACAGCAATAATGCCATGGCGGACATCTACACCTGGGTTGCCTTCTACGCCGGCAACGAGGGTTCCCTGCTCTACATCGCCTTCGTACTGTCCGTAATGTCCGCGGTCGCCATCAGGTGGGCGCCCGAACGGGTGAAGGACTTCCTGCCCTACACAACCGCCAGTCTGATGGTGGTGCAGGTATTTTTCATCGCCGTAATGGGCTTCATGGCCAACCCTTTCACCAAGCTGCCCTTCGTTCCCCTCGACGGGGAGGGCATTAATCCCCTGCTGACGCATTTCGGAATGTTCTTCCATCCTCCGGCGCTGATGGCTGGCCTTATTGGCATGAGCATTCCTTTTTCCTTTGCCCTGGGTTCGCTGATTGCCGGCAAGCAAAGGGACGAGTGGGCCGATACTGGAAGACTGTGGGGAATAGTCACCTGGGCCCTGCTGGCCAGCGGACTGCTGCTGGGTTCCTGGTGGGCCTACACAATCCTGGGATGGGGCGGATTCTGGTTCTGGGACCCGGTGGAAAACGCAGCCTTCATGCCCTGGCTGGCGCTGACTGCATTTGTCCACTCCATAATGGTGCAGAAACGGCGGGGTATGTTCCGGATGTGGAACATAGTCCTGATCAACGTGGCATTCGGGCTGGCCCTGTACGGAATGTTCATGAACCGGGGCGGGCCCACCCCTTCAGTCCACTCCTTTGGCGCCTCCTCCCTGGGGTGGGTGTTCCTGCTCTTCCTGGCCGTGGGGGTGCTGGTGCCGCTGGCTGTCTTTTTCTGGCGCTACAATCTGCTGAAGAGCGCGCAAAACCTGGACTCAATGCTCTCCCGTGAAGCAGCGTTCCTGGTTAACAATTTGCTTCTGCTGGGCATAGCGTTCGTAACGCTGTGGGGCACGGTATATCCGCTCTTCGTCAAGCTGGGAGGCGGCGAGGAGATAACCATCGCCCGCCCCTTTTATGACCAGGTCAACGGGCCGTTGCTGCTGGCCCTGGTTTTGCTGATGGGAGTGGGTCCCCTGCTGCCCTGGCGCCGGGCCAACTGGGCCAGTCTGCGCCGGGCCCTTTTAGTTCCCTGCTCCGTGGCGGCGGCCACGGTGGTGTTTCTTGCCATTCTGGTCACGCAGCAGCCCTTTGCCCTGGTGGGATTCGGGTTGTGCGCGCTGGTTACGACGGGGATTGCCCTGGAGTGGTGGCGGGGAACGCAGGCGCGTCACCGCAATTCCGGGGAGAATTATGCCATGGCGCTGTTTCGGCTTATTGGAGCTAACCGGCCACGTTACGGCGGGTACATAGTTCACTTGTCGGTGGTAATGGTGGCGCTGGGCGTTCTGGGCGGTTCGTTGTTTGAGGTTCAGCGGGACGTGGTGCTGGCCCCTGGGGAATCCTACGAGCTTTCCGGGTATGAACTGCGTTACCTGGAAACGGTACAGGCGTTGAAGTCTGACCGTACCGAGTATTTCTCGAGGTTGGAACTATACCGAGACGGCGAATTTCTGGAAGAACTCGAGGCCAGGCGAAGTTTCTACCCGTCGTTCAATATGGCCTCCACCCTGGCGGCCATCCGTTCGACGCCGGTAGAGGACTTCTACGTGGTGCCCAGCGAGAACCTGCCGGACGGTTCGGTGGGATTCCGCATCCTCGTAAATCCCCTGGTGTGGTGGATGTGGGTGGCCGGCCCGGTTTTGATCCTGGGAACTGTGGTTTCCCTGTGGCCCGAGAGAAGCCGCCAGAGGGCGCCGGTCGCCCGACCCGCGGCCCTGCCTGTAAATCGTGGTGAAACCCGCGCTAATGCCGTATGAACCTCTTTCTCAGGCCACTTCCTAAGGCCGCATTTGCTGGCTGCCGGACGTTCCGATGGCCCTGTTAATCGGAGGCGCCCTGGCGCTGCTGGGCATTGCAGTGGCGATATACCCCTTTGTCCGGCACCGGTTCTTCGGCGAACCCCCCGGTCCCGACTTCGAGGAAGGCGACTCACTTCTCGATGCTGGGGCGATCCTGGTTGAAGATGAACTGGCGGAGATATACGACGCCATAAGTACCCTGAGGCTGGAGCGGGAATTGGGCAACGTTCCCGAAGGTCTGTACCGTGAGCAGCTGAACGGGTACCGGTTAAGAGCGGCCAGGGCGCTTCGCAGTCGCGAGCCGGAGTCGGACGATGGCGTGGACTGGGTCCTGGAGGAAGAAATCAGGGTGGCCCGTTCCGGGATATCTGGAAGTAGTGTAGGCGCCTTTCCCAGTTCCAACTGTGGCAGTCCGGCATCGGCTGAACTTGCCGATTGCCCCGAGTGCGGGGCGGAACCATTCCGCCCTGATGCCGGAACAATTCTTCCATCCGGCGCCGAGGATACCGAGCGATAGATGACGTTTCAGAGTTTTGCCCATCCTGCCCTGGTACTGCCACTGGTTCTCTGGCTCTTGCTGGTGGCAATGGCGTTTCATGCCCCCGCAACTGTCAACGCTCAGGGCGCCGAAACTAGAAAAGTGCAGGGTATCGCCGTTAACGGCACCGAAGGTGGCCCAATACCCGCCGCGATGCCCATCTCTCTGCACGTCATTGACCCTGTGGCGGGCCGGGTAGCCACCTACAGCGCCACTACTGGCGACGAGGGAAGTTTCATATTTGATGAAGTTGCGCCAATAGCCGGTGGCAGCTACGTGCTGGTGATGGACTACGAGGGTATGCGCTACAGTGAGTTGCTGGAGCCTGCTGACCTGGAAAAGCAGGTTGAATTCACCGTCTTCGACGTAACCCGGGATATTGGCGTAATCAGCGTCCAGCGCCAGGCCATGATAATTGCCGACATTGACGAGAAGAGCCGGGAGATTCAAGCCCTGGAAGTGTTGAGTCTCCGCAATGAATCCGGCCGGACCCTGCTGCCTGAATTGACTAATATTACCAATCCGGCAGACATCAACTTCCTGAGGTTCTCCCTGCCAGCCGGTTCTACCGGGCTTTCGGTGCAGTCCAGCCTGCCCGGCGGGGACACCATTCCGATGGGCACAGGTTTTGCGGTTACCGCGCCAGTGCCGCCCGGCGAGCACGAAGTTACCTATACCTACCGCTTTCCTTACCAGGAGGACGCCGTAACCTTCAGCCAACGGTTGATTCAGGGAGCAGATCAGTACCAGGTACTGGCGCCGGTGTCCCTGTCCCAGTTGCAGGTAACGCCCTTGGAACCCAAACCTCGGGTGGACGTGGGCGGGGTTTCCTATTTGGTCTGGGAAGCGGACCAGATCCCTCCCGGGCGGGGCATCGTGCTGCAGTTTTCTCGGTTGCCGCAGCCCTCTCTGTCGGACCGGACTATTACGTACCTGTCCGGCCCCGAGGTGTGGTTCACTTTCATCCCGGTGGCGCTGGCGGTAGGGTTGGTCGCGCTGCTGCTGTGGGCCTGGCTCCGCGCTCCGCGGTCGGCACGCCAAGATCTGGAGGTTGACATGGCGGAGCAGTCCCGTCGCCAATCCCTGGTCCAGGCGGTGGCGGTGCTGGACGAGAGGTTCGCCGGGGGCCAGGTGACAGAGGAAGAATATGGTCCCCGCCGCCAGGAACTTATGGAGCAACTGCGGCAGTTGAATCCACCGGCCGGTAGCTGAGCGAGTTTTCCGTGAGCAAACGTGTATGGATATTTGTGGCCGCCGGGGCGCCGCTGCTGGCGTTCCTGGGCATTCTGGTCTGGGCTTCGGCGCAAACCGGGGGCCGTGCCGGCGGTATGGGTGTCAATACCGAGTTCGGGGTTGCAGAGGTTGAGACTGAACTGGCGCCAGGCTTTGACCTGGTGTTGCAGGACGGCGGCCAGGTCAGTCCTGCAGAATTAAGGGGCAAGGTTGTCCTGGTAGATTTCTGGGCGTCGTGGTGCGCGCCCTGCCGGCAGGAAGCCCCGGTACTCGAGGAGACCTATCTTGAGTATGCCGGCGCCGACGTGGAGTTTGTGGGCGTGAACATCTGGGACCTGCCGGACAATGCCACTGAGTACGTGGCTCAATTCGGGATAAGTTACCCCAACGGTGTGGACGAGGACGGGAAAATTGCCATTGACTATGGGGTGCAGGGCATTCCTGAGAAGTTTTTCATAGACCGGAACGGCCTGATTCGCCAGAAGTTCGTTGGGCCCATGAGGAAATCGGTCTTGAAGGGGACCCTGGACTCCCTCCTGGCGGAGTAGCCTGGCCGGCGCTGTCCGCCTGCAACGTGGGCCGAGCCCCGCCGGCCGGCGGATATCTGTACCCTTCCTCGCCCTGTCCCACGCAAGGGAGCGGCCATTGTGTCTTGGCCCGTTCAGGGGCGGCTACCGCCAGTTTACTTGTTGAAGTTTTCATTTCTACTACTGCGGTATACCATTAGTTGACAATAAATGATCGGCTTGCCACCCCCTGGCAGTGCCGGCCGCAATCGAAAGGATGGTGTGGGTAGATGATGCAGGACAGTTCGGTGGCTTTGGCAATGGACTGGGGTGGTACCTGGTGCCGCATCGCCGTGGTGAGTCAAGATGGCAGGATTCTCTGGCAGTCCAGGGCCAGGAACGCAGCAGGGGCTGAAAAGGAGAATTTGCTGGATGGAGCCCTGGACCTGATTCAGCAGGCCAGAGACTGGTGCGGCAGCGGAAGGCCTATTATCGGTCTGGGCGTTGCGGCGGCGGGTCCCGTGGACTCAGATTCCGGGACTTTGCGAGAACCTCCCAACCTGCCGGCCCTTGACGGCGTCTCTCTTAAAGAAGCATGGGAGTCCAGGCTGGGCTTTCCGGTACGGGTCGGGAACGATGCCAACCTGGCTGCCCTGGGCGAGTTTGCTTTCGGCGCCGGCTTGGAGGCGCGCCAGTTTCGGGCAGAGTCCAACAGCCTGGTTTACATAACTGTAAGTACGGGCATCGGCGGGGGAGTTATCGACCGGGGCAAGCTGTTGCTGGGTGGCCGGGGTCTGGCCGGCGAGGTTGGCCACATGGTTATAGACATGCGGCCCGATGCCCCGGTTTGCCAGTGCGGGCTCAAGGGCTGCCTGGAAGCGCTGGCTTCCGGCACTGCCATCGCCAAGGTGGCTCGCGAAAAAGCGACCAAACCCGGAGAGAAGGACGGCGCGCTGGGGGAATTGGAACCCGGGTTGATAACCGCTGAACGGGTGCTGGACGCCGCCGGCGAGGGCGACTCGCTGGCCTGGAGCATCCTGGAGGATGTGATAGACTCCCTGTCCGTCGGGATGACGAACCTGCTCCACCTGTATAATCCTGACGTGGTGGTTATGGGCGGCGGCGTTACCTTTGGCCTGGTACGAATGGGCTTGTTGCCCAGGATATACGGCCAGATGCAGCAGCGGGCCATGAGCGACGGCCATCGCAGTTTTCAATTGATTCCCAGCCGCCTGGGGGATGCTCCCGGTATGCTGGGAGCCGCCAGCCTGGTGTGGAACGGGGGGTAGGAGTTCCCTCCAGGGCAGGCGACCCGAATGAACCGGGCAGGCTGCCCCGTCACGTCATTTACCCTTGGCTATACGATGTACCTGCCCCCCATTACGTTCAGCCGGTCTCCCGTGATGTAGCTGGACTCGTCGGAAGCAAAGAACAGGCAGGCCTCGGCGATGTCATGGACGGTGCCCTGGCGGCGCATGGGTATGCCCGATACGTGGGCATCCGACCCTCGCTCTACCTCCTGAAATTCGGGGTACCATTCCGGGTGGGCTCGGGTGGTGTCGGTGGACCCAGGGTTCACCATGTTGGCCCGGATGTTGTATGGCGCCATCTCCGCGGCCACGGCCCGGATGAGGCCCAGCAGCCCTGTCTTGGCCGTGGTGACCAGGGCAGTGTCGGGCCTTCCCGTGATGGCCGATTGGCCGCCCATGGCGATTATGCTGCCGGTTCGCCGTTCCATCATGCCCGGCAGCACGGCCTTGATCAGGTAGAAGGCCGGAAACAGGTTGATTTCCATTACCTGGCGCCATTCTTCGTTGGATATGTCAAGAATGGGCTTGTGCGGCCGGATCGCCACGTTGCTGACGAGGACGTCAACCTTGCCCAGGGCGGCGATACCATCCTCAACCACCTGCGCGGCCACATCAGGGTCGGAAACGTCGCCCATTGCCAGATGGGTGTTTGCTCCAAGTTCGCGGCACTGGGCTGCCACCTCTTCCAGCTCCTGGCGGCTTTGCCGCGTATTCAATACCAGGTCCGCTCCCTCGCGGGCGAAGGTGACGGCCACCTGCCGGCCGATGTTCCTGCTGGCGCCCGTTATCAGCGCGGTCTTTCCCTGTAAGCGCATCAATCCTCCTTGCTGCCGCCAGGAAATCGGTGGCGGAACTAACCGAAATATAGCGGTTGGAAGTTACCATAGAGTGACCGGGCGCGCAATTGCGGCAGCCGGGCATCCACCAGCTTCCATTTGGCCGGACCCCTGTCGGAATCCGCAAGTCTGATGATTCCTCCGCCTTGGGAACCGGGGGCACCCGCCAGGTTGGACCGGCTTCCACCCGATTATGCTGGTTCGGGAGATGGACAGGAATTGGTCTATTGACGAATGCCGGGCTTGGTAGTAACCTTGTCGGCAGACCCAGTGCTTCTTTACAATGGAATAGTCACTGAAGGTGGCCCCGATGCTTCGGGGTTGAAAAGGGAAGCCGGTGAAATTCCGGCGTGGTCGCGCCACTGTGACTGGCAAGAACTAACCCAGTTCTTAATGAAAGCCACTGGCCTTGGCAACGAGGTCGGGAAGGCGGGTAAGTTCGTTCGGAGCCAGAAGCCAGGAGACCTGCCTTCAAGTGAGTACCAGGTACGCTTCGCGGTAAGGTGTATGGTGTTTTGATAAATTCAGCCTGACCGGGATGGTCAGGCTTTTTTGTTGTGAACCCTGCCCTGAACTGCAGAAGTGTGCCAGCCCGATTTTTGCATCTCCCGTTTGACGACATTGGCGTCAGACTCTTTCGATGGGAGTTGGTTGGGTGGTTACCTATCGAGTCGTGCAGGACCTCCTCCCCTCATGACCGACAGGCGCAGCAAAGGCTGCGCCAGGGCGACCCACCCAGCTAACTCTCTGGCGCCGAGTTTGCAGGTCGCGACTCGGCGCTGGAATTATTTCACCTAACATATCATAATGGGCTTAACCGGGTAACTATGGAGGAGAAAATGTTGCGACAGCTTCTGGAAGAGTGTCAGCAGGGATTCCACCAGGTAGGGTTTAATGAAGTGGTGCTGATGCTGTCCAATACCGCGGCAACTTCAGAAGTATACATGGATCTGGACGACTTACGTTTCTCGGAAGATGGCAATATAGTTACCTTTATGGCGGAAGGCGGCACCCATCTCCACATGTACCTGGATCGGGTGCGGGAAGTTCGGCTCCAGCACCGGATGAATGACCAGGGCCTGCCGAGCTATTCCATCTGGTTCATGGACGAGAACGACGACCCGACGCTGCGAATTTACCTTCGCAAGTCTGACAACGAAGAAACCAACCAGCCCCGCCACGACCTCTTCATGGCTCTTCTGGATAGGTACGGAACTACCGTAAAGATGGCCTGATGTCCTGTGCGCCCTTTGAACTTTTCTAATTCGACCCCAGGACTGTTACCTGCACCTAAACCGCCCGGCCGTCCCGGGTTGACAAGCGAGGGTTAATGGCGAAGGCCATTGTGATAGCCGGAGTACGCAGCGGGGTGGGCAAGACCACATTAGCCACCGGAATTATGGGCGCGCTGACCCGGCGCGGGTACCAGGTCCAGCCCTTCAAGGCCGGTCCCGACTATATCGACCCTTCTTACCACCATCTGGCGTGCGGCGTGCCCTCCCGCAATCTGGATACCTGGTTGCTGCCCCACGAGACGGTGACCGAACTGTTCCGCCGCGCCGGTGGTGATGACAAACTGTGCGTCGTGGAAGGGGTAATGGGCGTGTACGACGGCCACTCCAGCTTGACGGAAGAGGGTTCCACCGCCCAACTTGCCAAGTTGCTGAACGCACCGGTAATTTTGGTGGTTGATGCGGCCAAGGTAGCTCGCAGCGTGGCGGCAGAAGTGCTGGGCTACCAGCAGTTCGATCCTTCCCTGCGGATTGCAGGGGTAATCCTTAACGGAGTGGGGGGCCCCAGGCACCTGGAGTTCTGCCAACCCCAGATAGAGGAAACCACCGGATTGCCGGTGCTGGGTTATTTGCCGAGGCGGGATGAATTTGTGCAGCCGGAGCGGCACCTGGGGCTGATACCCACGGTGGAAGGCACCGTGGTACAGGAGTGGTACGACTCCCTGATAGCCCAGGTGGAAGAGACCATTGACCTGGAACGGATACTGAAGATAGCTGCAACCGCCAGTTCCCCGAGGTGCGATCCCCAGGTCTATCCCTCGGAACCCCAACCGCCAAGGTCCCGCATTGCCATTGCCCAGGACAAGGCATTCAGCTTCTACTACCAGGACTCCCTGGACTTGCTGCAGGCATGGGGCGCCGAACTGGTGCCCTTCAGCCCGTTAACCGATGAAGCTCTTCCCGGGAGCATCGGCGGAGTTTACATCGGCGGCGGATTCCCCGAGATGTTTGCCAGGGAGTTGTCGGAAAACCGGCCCATGCTGGATTCCATGCGGCAGGCCCTTGCCCTGAAATTGCCGGTCTATGCCGAGTGCGGGGGATTAATGTATCTGGGCAGCAGCCTGTCTGACCTGGACGGGACCGATTATTCCATGGTTGGCGCAATTCCCGTTGTAACGTCCATGAACAATCGACGACTGACGCTGGGCTACCGGGAAGTGGAAGCCTGCGAAGATACGCCCCTGTTGAAACGGGGCCAGCGGGTGCGGGGCCACGAGTTTCACTGGTCGGTCCTGACGGAACAGCCCGGGCCGGAACAGGCAGTATACCGGGTGGTGGACCAGGACAATCGCCTGGAGGGGTTCAGGGTCGGCAGCGTCTGGGCTTCCTATATCCACGTCCACCTGGGGAGCGCCCCGGGTCTGGCTCGCCGGTTCGCGGAAACCTGCGTGATAGAATAGGTTTGCCCACACGCTTTATGGCGATGACTTACCTGTTATGTGGCGGGCAAACCAGCCGGAGGACAGATTCAGAATGAGCACAGACCAGGAGACCCAGGAAGGCCCGCAGTCGGTAAAGGGGCCCCGAATCAACAAGGGCCTGGTAATAGTAAATACGGGAAATGGCAAGGGTAAGACCACCGCGGCCATGGGTGTTCTGTTTCGCGCCTGGGGCCGCGACATGCGGGTCATTATGCTGCAGTTCATCAAGCACACCACCGCCAACTTTGGCGAGCAGCGGGCAGCCCAGAAGATTGGCGTTGCCATGCGCGCCATGGGTGACGGCTTTACCTGGCGCTCCCGCGACCTTGACCAGAGCGCTGATCTGGCCCGGGCGCTTTGGGAGGATGCCAAGGAAGTGCTGTCGTCGGAGGAATACGACGTGGTAGTGCTGGACGAATTCACCTACCCCATGCACTATGGCTGGATAGAAGCGGAAGAAGTGATCGAGTGCTTGCGGAACCGCCCTGAAATGCTCCACGTTATCATCACCGGCCGCCATGCCCCTGAGGCCCTGGTTGAGTATGCGGATCTGGTGACTGAGATGAACGTTGTCAAGCATCCCTACCAGAACGGGATAAAAGCCCAGCCGGGTATTGAGTTTTAGCTGGCCGGATACAGGACCTGCCGGGGATATGGGTCCAATTGATTTCAGGAGATAGCCATGACCATCTCACCACTGGTTGACACCACAGTCGATAGCATAGTTCCTCTGGACGAGACGGCCATGGCAGGGGCCCGGGCCCGGCAGGATACCTTGACCAAGCCCCTGGGCAGCCTTGGCCGCCTGGAAGAACTGTCGGTTATGCTGGCCGGCATGTTCGGGGACCCTGTGCCCCGCATTCGGAGAAAGTCGGTGATCCTTGCCGCCGCCGACCACGGGGTTGTTGCCGAGGGAGTCAGCGCCTATCCCCAGGAAGTTACACCCCAGATGGTGTACAACTTCCTGCGCGGCGGTGCGGGCATAAACGTACTGGCCCGCCACGCCGGGGCAGACATTGTCATCCTGGATGCCGGCGTAGCTGCGGACCTGGAACCCAACCCATTGCTTCGGTCGGTCAAGGTGGCCTACGGAACCGCCAACATGGCGGTGGGGCCGGCCATGACCCGTGAGCAGGCCATTCGGAGCCTGGAGATAGGAATTGACGCCGCCAGGGAACAGATTGGAGAGGGGGCGGACCTGGTGGCTTGCGGCGACATGGGTATTGGAAACACCACCGCTTCCAGCGCGATTACCTCCGTAGTTACCGGTGCCGACCCGGCCGTCACCACTGGCAGGGGAACGGGGCTGGACGACCCCGGGCTGGCCCACAAGGTCGAAGTCATTCGGCGCGCCATTGAAGTAAATCGGCCCGATCCCGCCGATGGTCTTGACGTCCTGACCAAGGTAGGTGGACTGGAAATCGGGGTATTGGCCGGCGCCATGCTGGGCACTGCGGCCAGCCACAGGCCCGTGGTGGTTGACGGCTTCATTTCCGGTGCGGCGGCCCTGATTGCGTGGCTCATTTCGCCGGCGGCTCGAGACTACTTCATCGCCGCCCACCAGTCGGTGGAGCCGGGCCACCGGGTGGGCTTGGACGCCATGGGTTTGGCGCCGCTGCTGGACATGAACATGCGCCTGGGCGAAGGTACCGGCGCCGCCCTGGCGATGCACCTGATAGAAGCCGCATCCCTTTGCCTGGCGGAAATGGCGACCTTTGCCGAGGCAGGTGTATCGGAACGCAGCGAAGATGAGGAGTAATCGCTGGCTGGGGGACAGTCTCACATTGGGTGGCAGGCCTTGGGCGCTGTCCGCTCAAATGGGCAGCCTTCATTGCGGCGTGCTGCGCTAGGGTAACGACCATTGGCATCCCTGCTTGCGGCCCTGAGCTTCCTGACCATCTTTCCCGTCCCGCGGGGCACGGACCTTTCCCAGCAAGTTGTCAGCAACTCCCGCGCCTGGTTTCCGCTGGTGGGACTGCTCATCGGGGTTATGCTGGTGGGGCTGGAGTGGCTACTGGCGTTGGCCTTTCCTGTCTACCTCACCGCCGCCCTTCTGGTGGTCTTCCTGGTGATTGTCAACCGGTGCCTGCATCTGGATGGCCTGATGGATACCTGCGACGGCCTATTCGGGGGGCAAACGCCGGAGAGGCGCCGGGAAATAATGCGTGATTCCAGCGTGGGGGCCTTTGCCGTGGCCGGGGCCGGCGGCATTCTATTGCTCAAATATGCCGCCCTGCTCTCCCTGCTGTCCGCGAATCTACCCGGCAAGGAGTCGGCGCTGCTGGTCTTTCCAGTGGCGTCCCGCTACGCAATGGTGCTCCAGTTGATGCTGTTCCCTTATGTAAGAACTCCCGGGCTGGGTTCGCCTTTTCACGGCCGCGAAGCGCGTCTTCCTTCAACGGTGGCGGCCATTATTGCGGTGGTGGCAGCCGGAGTATTGGCAGGGTTGGGTGGGGTTTTGATTCTGGCGGGAGTATGCCTGGTCGCCCTGGTGTTGGGGCAGATTGCCATGGCGTTGATCGGCGGTTTGACGGGCGACATATATGGAGCGACTAACGAATTGACGGAAGTGGTTACCCTGCTGGCCGCTGTCGCGTTAATGCCACTGGGACTGCTTGCCCCCATTTCCCACTTGGTGAGTGTTGTCTTTGGCGCCTTTTGAACTGCCTGGTTACCTGGCGAAAGTGCCCCTGGACGTCGGGGTTGTCCTGCTGGCCATCTTGCTGGATATGGGCGGCAGGGAACTGCCGGGGCGGCTGCACCCCACAGTCTGGATGGGGCATACCATCAGGCTGGTGGAGAGGACAGCTCCCCGCACGCGCGTTGGCGGTCTAACCATCGGAACCCTGATGGCAGTATTGATTCCGGCCTTCTGGGCGGTAGCCGCCTGGCTGGCGGCGTGGGGCTTGAGGGAGCTGCACCCGGTGGCTTACTTGCTGGGCGGCGCATTGCTGCTCAAGTCCACCTTCGCGGTGGGGATGCTGCACCGGGTTGCTTTCCGGACACGCTCCCTGGTCGTCGGAGGGGATTTGCCGGCCCTGAGAGACAATATGCGCTCTCTGGTCAGCCGGGATGTATCGGGCATGAACCCGGAGCAGGCCGTTGCGGCTACGGTTGAGTCGGTTTCCGAGAACACGACGGACAGTTTTATCGGGCCCTGGCTGGGTTTCGCTCTTTTCGGGCTGCCCGGAGCCTTTGCATATCGCGCCATAAATACGCTGGACAGTATGATAGGCTATCGAGGCGAGTACGAGTTCCTGGGGAAGGCTTCGGCCCGCCTGGACGACCTGGTAAACCTGGTACCGGCCAGGCTGACTGCCCTGCTGCTGGCGGTTGGAAGCGCCCTGCTTCCCGGCCAGCGCGTTACAGGAGCCTGGCGGATAATGTGGCGGGACCATGGTCGAACTTCCAGCCCCAACGCGGGCTGGACCATGAGCGGTATGGCGGGAGCCCTGGGCGTGGAGCTGGAAAAAGCGGGGCACTATCGACTGGGCGATGCCACGCGCCCGCTGGAAGCTGATGACATTACGCGCGCGGTCCACTCCATGTACTTTATTGCCGGACTGGGAACTGCGCTTGCCGTGGTCTTGATCATAACAAAGGACTGGTTGTTTGGCTGAATGAATGGACCTGACAGTTCAGTACAACCTGCTTCCCGGCCGGTGCATGGGGGGATCCGGCTCGCCCAGTTGCGGGAGCTGGGGCTGGTCCCTTCTGACGTGCTGGATTTCAGCGCCAGCGTAAGTCCTTTGGGGCCGCCGGCGGGGCTGTGGGAAACCCTGCAAGGCGTTGATCTAACCGCCTATCCCGACCCGGAGTGCCTGGAGTTAAAGGAGGCCCTGGCCCAATTGCACGGGGTCGGAACCGATAATATCCTGGTGGGCAATGGTTCTACGGAACTGATTCATTTGTTGGCGAGGGCATTCCTGGCCCGTCCTTCCGGGGGGGCCCAACCCGCCGTGCTTCTGTTGACACCTACCTACGGAGAGTACACCGGCGCCGGTTTACTGGAAGGCGCCGAAGTCCTGCAGGTTGAAGCCTGCCGGGAAATGGGATTCGCGTGGGACATGGACCAGGTCACCAGGGTAATTTCCGACCGGAAGCCTGCCCTGGCGTTTCTTTGCAACCCCAACAATCCGACGGGCGTCTATGTCAGCATGGAAGACGTTGCCGGGCTGGCCCGCCGGGCTTCCCGGTCCGGAACCCTGCTGGTGCTGGATGAGGCGTACGTCAATTTCGTGGAAGACCGTTGGGACGCCACACATCTGGTGTGCCAGGATGTCGGTGAAAGCGTCGTCCTGCTGCGTTCAATGACCAAGGACTTTGCGCTTACCGGTTTGCGCCTTGGCTACGCCGTAGCCAAGCCCAGGATTATTGCCAGGTTGGGCGGGCTGCAACCAGACTGGAGTGTAAACAGCCTGGCGCAGGCTGCCGGCCTGGTCGCCCTGGCCGACGCCGGATACCTGACTTCCGCCCGTCAAGCTGTCAGGGAGGCAAAGGATTTTCTGGCTGCCAGCTTCCGGGAGTTGGGCTTTCGTCCCTTGCCATCGGCCGCCAACTACCTGCTGGTGGAGGTGGACGATGGTTCGTTTTGGCGGGACACGCTAATGCGTCGGGGAATATTCGTACGGGACTGCGCTTCCTTTGGTCTGCCCGATTGCATCCGAATAGGGATTCGCGCCTTGCCGGACTGCCACAGGCTGGTTGAATCCATGCGTTCGGAAATCGCTGACGGGAAATACATCGAAAACATGGGGAGTTCAAAGCCTTGATCAAATAGGGCCGCAGACAGATTGACGGGCAACTGCAAGGAGACAATAAACCATGGGCAGCATCTATATCGTTCGCCACGGCGAAACCATGTGGAACGCCGAGGGCCGAATCCAGGGACACACCGATGTGGAACTGACGGAGCGGGGGAAGGAACAGGCGCGGGCAACAGCGCGTCGACTAACAGGCATACGCTTCGACGCAGCCTACTCCAGTGATATGAGCCGTACCCGCGACACTGCCCAGATCATCCTGGGCGAAAGGGATACGCCGCTTCAATCGGTGCCGGAACTGCGAGAGTATAATAAGGGCGTCTTTGAAGGGTTGACTCCCGAAGAATATCGCCAGCGGCACCCGGATCTCTACCAGGCTTCGCTGGTGAACGACCCGGATTTCGCTCCTCCGGGAGGCGAGACCATCCGTCAGTGCCAGGCCCGGCTTGCCGGCTTTATAGAAATGGTCAGGGAAAGGCACACCCACGAGGACGTTCTGGTGGTCGGCCACGGAGGTTCTCTCCGCAGCGGAATAGTGGCGCTGCTGGAACTGCCCCTGGAAGCCAACTGGAAGTTCGTCATGCACAACTGTGCCCTGTCAGTAATTCGCATCTACCCCAACAATGCGGTAATGCACCTCTATAACGACACTTCTCATTTAACCGAGGTTTAGCCGTTCCCGACCAGGCTACCGGAACGGAAGATGAACGCCATGAATCATCCCGTAGGCCCCATGGGTAAGGTACTTATGATACAGGGCACCGCGTCCCACGTGGGCAAGAGTGTCCTGGTGTCGGCCCTGTGCCGTATTTTCCGCCAGGACGGTTTCCGGGTTGCCCCGTTCAAAGCCCAGAATATGTCCAACAACTCTTACGTTACCCCTGATGGCGGCGAAATAGGCCGGGCCCAGGCGGTCCAGGCCGAGGCTGCAGGCGTTGAAGCGCGGGTTGAGATGAACCCCGTTCTGTTGAAGCCTGAAGCCGACCACATTGCTCAGGTAGTCCGAATGGGGCGTCCACTGGTTTCAGCCAGGGTGAAGGACTATTTCGGCCTGAAGGCCCAGTTGTGGGAGTCGGTAAGCTCTTCCCTGGACACGCTCCGCAGCGAATACGACATTGTCGTCATCGAAGGCGCCGGCAGTCCCGCCGAGATAAACCTGAAGGCCACGGAAATCGTCAATATGCGTGTGGCTCTTTACGCCGGCGCACCGGTCCTGCTGTGCGGCGACATAGACCGGGGCGGCGTCTTTGCGGCGCTGGTGGGAACGCTCGAACTGCTGGAACCCCGGGAACGGGAAGCAATTAAGGGGTTCATTATCAACAAGTTCCGGGGAGATGCCAGCCTTCTTACCGATGGATTGACCATGCTGGAGGAACGTACCGGAGTGCCGGTGGCCGGGGTGGTACACCACTACCGGGACATCCACATTCCGGAAGAAGACTCGGTTGTGCTGGACCTGCCGCTAAGGTCTCAAGGCAATGGCTCAGGGACGGCGCTGGATATTGCGGTAATCCAGCTGCCGCACATATCCAATTTTGATGATTTCGATCCCCTGGCCCGGGAACCGGGGGTGTCCCTGCGTTACGTCAGCGACTCCAGGGAACTGGGGAGCCCGGACCTGGTAATTCTACCCGGCAGCAAGACGACCATCCCCGACCTGGCCTGGATGAATGTACAGGGATTGAGCCCTGCCATCCAGAATCTCCACTGTGGTGGGACGGCCATAGTTGGCATTTGCGGCGGCTACCAAATGCTTGGGCAGGAACTGCATGACCCGGAAGGCATTGAATCTTCCGTTACCGAAATGGCAGGATTGGGGCTGCTTCCTCTTAATACCGTCTTTGCCGGAAGCAAGGAGACTCACCGAGTTCACGGTGAAGTGATGGAGGCGGCCGGGTTGCTGAAAAGGGCCGCCGGCGCTCCCATTAGCGGCTACGAAATCCACATGGGCCGAACCAAGGGCGAGGGAGTGGCGCTGCCCTTCCGCATTAATGATCGCACCGATGTGCCCGTAACCCCGGATACTGCCTATGACGGGGCTATGAACGAGCCGGGCACGGTGCTGGGCACCTATATTCACGGTCTGTTTCATAACGGCCAGTTACGCCGCGCCATGCTGGAGGAGTTGGCCCATCGCAAAGGTGTAACCCTTCCCGGCGCAGCCGAAGTCGGCGCCATGGATGCCGAATTTGATAAGTTGGCCGAGTGGGTGAGGGGCAGCCTGGACATGGACCTGGTGTACGAAATCGCGGGCCTGGAGCGCAACTTCGACCGCATTGGTTCTTCTTAAATGGCAGAAAAAGCAGTCCTGGTGCTGGGCGGAATCCGGTCGGGCAAGAGCGCATTTGCGGAAGAGTTGGTCAGTAGTTCCGGGTCAAGGGCCCTGTACGTTGCTACCGGCCAACCTGTCGATGAAGAAATGGCAGATCGTATCCGCAATCACCGGAATCGGCGTCCGCCCCACTGGCTTACCCTGGAAGAGCCGCTCGCGCTGCCGGAAGCCTTGGGCCGTTTTCTTGCCGAAAATTCCGGTGTAGACGTAATGCTCCTGGATTCCGTGGATGGCTGGGTCTCCAACTTGCTTCTTGCCCGGGAAGGAGAGGAACCTGCCGCCACTGAAAGGTTTGCCCTGGAATCACTGGAGTCAATCCTGACGCTGTGCCGGCAAAGCTCAATTCAGGCAGTGTTGGTCAGCAGCGAAGTGGGTCTTAGCCCGGTCTCTCCCAACCGCCTGGCCCGCAGATTCCAGGACCTGCTGGGAACCGTCAACCAGGGGGCTGCCGCCCTGGCCAACGAAGTCTACCTGGTGGTGGCTGGCATACCGGTAAAGGTAAAGTCCTAAAGTTTGTCGTCTAGGTGGTCTTTACGTCATTCCGGCGAAAGCCGGCCGCCAGAATAGCCGCCCTTCAGTCACATACCCATACAGGTCGTCTTGATTCCAATGCAGGGTCGGAATGACGAGGTAATTTGACGACACCCACTGCAGAAATGCGCAGGGGGGCAATAGGCTATAATGACGAAAGGGTTGTCGGGGATTTGGTCGCAGGAAGCCTAAGCAGGCGCTCATCGAATACAGCGACCAGGCCATGTCTTTGGCTGAATATGAAGCGCCGGAAGATGGTCCCAGGTGCAGGCGACATCCAACTTGCCTGGGAGTAACAGCTTTCAGATTAACTGCGGACGAAAGAAAGGTGGAATCGCGTTCCGTGAGCAAGAATCCTGCTGCCTGGGCAAACCTCTAATTCTATGAATCGGTTCACGGATCTTTTGGGTTCTGATACTGCACATTCCTTCGTGTCTTCAATTGCCTCTGCCACCGTGCGCGCTCCCGGAGTTTGCGGCGAATTGGCCCAGGGGCTGTTGGGCAGTAGCTATTTCCTGGTAACCTGCCCCGTGGACTTTTTTGCCAGGGTTAGGGTTGACTTGTACCAGGACCCCATTGGCATCAACGTGCCGCCCAATTGCGGCAAGACTGCCGCCGGGGTGTTGCGAACCCTGGAATACCTGGGCTATGGTCACCTGGGCGCCCGTATTGCCATTTCCAACCCCATCCCCCGCAGCAAGGGTTTCGGCAGCAGCAGCGCCGACCTTTCCGCCGCCATTGCCGCCACGGGTCTGGCCCTGGGGATCGAACTGACCCCGATCCAGATCGGGCAACTGGCGTTGCAGGTAGAGCCCACCGACGGCGTAATGTTTCCCGGTATAGCGCTGTTCGATCATCGGGACGGGGCGCTGGTGGAGCAACTGGGCGCCCCACCGCCCGTCGAAATAGTCGCCCTGGACTTCGGCGGCGAGGTGGATACCCTGGCCTTTAACCGGGTGGACCGCGGGGACCAGTGGAAGGCGATAAACCAGGAGACCGACGCGGCATTGACTCTGGTAAGGGAAGGCTTGCGAAGGGGCGACCCTTGGGCGCTTGGACGGGGCGCAACCAAGAGCGCCATCGCCGCCCAGCAAATCCTGTTTAAGCCCCGCCTGCCCGACGTGATAGGCTTCGCCGAGGCGGTGGGAGCCGTGGGTGTCAACGTGGCCCACAGCGGAACGGCCATGGGCGTTTTGTTGGACGCAACCCAGCGGCGTGGAAAGTCCACGTTCCGGCAGGCCCGCCAGGCGTTTCCCGAGGCGGAGGCCATATATCACCTAAGGATGCTGGGCGGCGGTGTCCAGCGAGTTTAGTGACCGCGGTGGCCAGCCTACAGCCTGCGCCCGCGAATTCCTGGGCGGCCCACCAGCAAACATAATCTAGGAGCGCAACCCGATGGCAATACACAACCTGGCGATAATTGGCGGAGACGGTATCGGTCCCGAGGTGGTAGCGGAAGGCAAGAAGGTCCTGGACTATGTTGCCGCAAGCACTCCCGACCTGGGCTTCAATTACACCGAGTTTCCCTGGGGCTCCGCCTACTACCGTGAAACGGGCAGAATGATGCCCGAGGATGGGCTGGAGCAGGTGGCTGCCAACGAAGCCATATTGTTCGGCGCCGTGGGAGACCCGGACATACCGGACCACATAACTCTGCAGGGGCTTCTGCTGCCCATGCGGCGGGCTTACGACCAGGGAGTCTGCATCCGCCCCGCCTATCTTCACCCGGGGGTGGCATCTCCCCTGGCCGACAAGAGTGCGGGAGAGATTGACCTGGTTATCTTCCGGGAAAATACTGAGGGTGAATATGCGCCGGTGGGCGGCCGCCTCTACCCCGGTACGCCCCACGAGACGGTGATGCAGACCAATGTCTTCACCCGCCGGGGAACGGAGCGCATCATCCGCGCCGCCTTTGACTATTGCGTGCGGCGCGGCGGGCGAATGAAGGTTACTTCGGTAACCAAGTCCAATGCCCAGGCCTTCGGTATGGTCTTCTGGGACGAAGTTTTTGATGCGGTTGCCGCCGACTATCCCCAGGTGGAAACCGAGTCGCTCCTGGTGGACCGGGTGGCCATGGACCTGGTGCGGTGGCCGGAGGACTTCGACGTGATGGTCGCCTCCAATCTGTTTGCCGACATAATCTCGGACATTGCGGCCGTGGTAACCGGCAGCATGGGTCTGGCTCCCAGCGCCAACATCAATCCCGAACGTGAGTACCCCTCCATGTTTGAACCCGTCCACGGAGCGGCTTTCGACATAACGGGAAAAGGCATCGCCAACCCCCTTGCTACCATTTCAGCCGTGGCGATGATGCTGGACCACCTGGGAGAGCCGGAGGCGGCGCGACGAGTTGACGCGGCGGTAGTCCGCAGCCTGGAGGAACGCAAGATAATGACTCCGGACCTGGGCGGCGGCGCCAGCACGTCCCAGGTGGGGGATGAGGTAGTGAGGCTGCTGGCCGAGGGCTAAACAGGGCGCCGCGCCTACCGGCCTGTGATAAAGGTCGCATTAAGCCGTCCCTGGTTTGTCGCGGCCTTCCCGCAGGCGGGAATGACCCTACTGAAAGCAAAACAAAGGGAGAACCCAGGACCATTCTCACTGGGATAGCCACGGGCAAAAGTGTTGATTGGTTCACCTGGGGGAGTTTTCGCCTGCCAGCCAAACCTTGTGCTGATTAGGACAGGCCGCTTATAATCTTTGCCAAATTGTATTGTGCCACAAGGGGGGAACGCCGTGAGTACAGGTCAGACCAGCAGCCAGGCCGGTGAGTTGTTAGCCTTTTTCCGGGGAGATTACGTGCCCCTGAGCCAGGCCAAGGTCAGTGTTATGACCCACGCCCTCCACTACGGCACCGGCGTTTTTGAAGGTATTCGCGGCAACTGGAACGAAGAGCAGGGAGTTGTCAATATTTTCCGGCTGCGGGAGCATTACGAGCGACTGCTGCGGGGCGCGCGCTTGCTCATGCTCAACATCCCCTACTCCGTGGAAGACCTTTGCGACATTACCGTAGAACTGGTGGAACGAAACGAGCACAGCCAGGACATTTACATTCGCCCCCTGGTGTACAAGAGCGCCGAAATGGTCGCCAACCTGAAGCTTCAGGATCTGGAAAGCGACTTCACTTTGATCACCGTACCCTTCGGCAACTACCTCGGTTCCGACCTGCTTCACTGCTGCACATCGTCCTGGCGACGGGTAGACGACCCCATGATTCCCGCCCGGCTGAAGATCTGCGGCATTTACGTTAATAGCATTCTGGCCAAAACCGAAGCCACCCTGGCCGGCTTCGACGAAGCCATCATTCTCAACCAGGACGGCCATGTCTGCGAAGGCTCCGGAGAGAATCTCTTCGTCATTGCCAACGGCCAGATCATCACCCCCAACCTGGAGGACAACGTCCTCCCGGGAATAACCAGGGACACGGTCATGGAATTGGCCGAGACAGAGCTGGGACTGAAGGTGCAGGAGCGCAGCATAGACCGGAGCGAGCTATACCTGGCCGATGAGGTATTTCTGACTGGCACGGCGGCCCACCTTACGCCTGTGGTGGAACTGGACCACCGCCTGATCGCCGATGGCAAGGCCGGACCGGTGTCCCTCAAGCTCCAGAAAATGTACTTTGACATTGTCGTTGGACGAAACGAGAAATACCGCCACTGGTGCACCCCCGCGTCACCCCGCCTGGTGACTGTCTAAAACGTCCGGCCCGGTCCCCGACTCCAGAGACTTCAACCCGTTTACTGGAGGTTAGCGGAGATGCCTTTCCAGCCGGTAGCAAGCTGGGAGCCGGTGGCCTTGGCTGCGTCCCTGGTGATTATTTCCTACCTGGTAGGCAGTCTTTCGCCATCCTACGTGGTAGTACGCCGGCGCCTGGGCCTCGACATCAGGCAACTGGGCAACGGCAATGCCGGGGCCGAGAATGTGTCCCGGGTAGCAGGAATCAGGCCTGCCATACTGGTGGCGGCCATTGATATAGCCAAGGGACTGGTCGTGGTGCTGTTCGCCCGGTGGCTTTCCCCCCCTTCATACATGGAACATCCAATGGCTGGGGGACTGTCGGGCGAGGGGGTCCGCAACGGGATTATTCTGGCAGCGAGTGTGGCGGCCGTCGCGGGGCATAGTTGGTCGGTTTACCTGAAGGGGGCCGGTGGGCGCGGAGCTGCCACTGCAGTGGGGGCGCTCTGCGGTATGGTTACACTTCCCTCGCTATTGGTCGCCGCCCCGGCAATAGCGCTTTTGTGTCGTCACCGCAGCACTACCTGGGGACTTGCCACCTTCTTTGTCGGGACTGTATTGCTTACCGCTGTCCTGGGATATATGGACCTGTTTGGCTACACATTGTCCTGGACTCTCTACGCCGTAACCTTGCCGGCGATAGTAGGAGTGATTCACTTTGCCAGCCACAAGAGGCGTCTACCCTCCGTATCGGCCCTGCCCGGGCAATGACAAAAACAGGGATTGACCTGCATCGCCGCAATACCCAAATCAGTGTTGCCTTGCTATCTTCAGGCATGGACCCATCCCTGTACCGTCCTGTTGAGACTGCCCACCATGGCGACTGCTTTCTTGCGGCCCAACGCGCCCCGGTCGTAGCCTGATGTGGATCTCAATAGCCCTGGTTACCGCGGCTACCCTGGCCGTCGTCAATCTTGCCGATAAACGTCTCCTGGATCGCAACCTTCCCAGCCTGGAATGCTTGTATGCCTGGGTCGCTTTTGCCCTGGTGGTCTATATCGTAGTCGCGGTTGCCGTCTTTGGCGTCCCTGTGGATACCACTCCCCCGTATGTCCTGGCGGCGTTGGGGTCGGGCCTGGCCCTGGGGATAGGTTATGCACTGCTCTTTGTGGCGCTGAAGGTCGACGAAGCATCCCGGGCCGTAGCTATTTCCCAGGTCTATCCCATAGTCGTGGCAATCCTCGCGGTACCGTTTCTGGGTGAGCGGCTTAATGCCTTTCAATGGGGCGCCATATTAGTGGTAGTGTTGGGCACTATCCTGATTTCACTTCCGGCTTCCCCCCGCGGCCTGGTCGCTCCAGGCTTGTCCCGGGGCGTGCCGGCATCGGTGGCCAGCGGCCTGTTCATAGGCGTGGGCATCTTCGCGGCCAAGGTCGCCCTGGCAGAAAGCTCCTCAATTACCGTGTTCATATACCAGCAAGTGGGAACACTTCTGGCGTTCTTGCCCTTCTGCCGGCCCCGCGTTTGCGCGCAACTGGTGGGAGCGATGCGCAATCCCCAGACAGTGGCGCTGTTGACGGTGGGGGAGGGCCTGCTGCCGGTGGTGGTAGTGGGCGGGGCCCTGTTGGCCACCCAACTGGGGCCCGTATCGCTGGTCAGCGCATTCCTGGCCACTACGCCCATGTTCGTGTTTTTACTGGCAACCACCTTGAGCCAAAGGCGATGGCAGCTGATGCAGGAAGCAATCCACCGTCAAGCCCTGGTTCTGAAACTGGCGGCCATATTGATGATCGTGGCGGGCGTGAGCGCCTTGGGGCTCTTCTGACAGGGCTTGCCCGGAACCGATTATGAGGATTTCTCTGGGACCAATTCAGTTTGTTCTCCTGGAACCAGAAAGCTCTTGCAGGCGGCAGGACAAGTCACTCGGCGGGCAGTTGGTTTGACAGTTCAGCCGTGCTGGCCCAAAATCCACGTCAATTTCCCCGGTGCTACACTTCAGCTGGGAGGGTTCCATGGGCTGGTCCAGTCATCACAAGAACGGATTGATTTACTACAACCCCCAACAAAGCTATCGCGGGTACACCCTGGTCGCCACGAACCGGGGCGGCTCATTTGCCAATCTTATTGACATGGAAGGCCGCATCTGCCATCGCTGGTACCACCCGGAGGAGATTGTCTACGGCTATCTGCTGCCCAACGGGAACCTGCTGTTCCGCAGCCGCACCGCCCGCAGCGAAAGTGAAGGCCCGCAATTTGGCGGCCGGTCCCTGTCTCTCATTGAGTTAGACTGGGACGGCAACCTGGTCTGGCAATACCGCAGTCCCGATATGTACCTGCACCACGATTTTGAGAGGCTGCTGAATGGCAATACCCTGGTATTGCTGTGGGCGCCGTTGCCTGAGGGACTGGCGGCCCAGGTTAAGGGTGGATACACCTCAGACGGTGAGGAGGAAATGTGGGGCGACGTGGTCCAGGAAATAACCCCCGACGGAGAGGTAATCTACGAGTGGAAGTCGTGGGAGTTCCTTGACGTGGACGAGGACATCATAGGACCGCTGGAGGCCCGTCACGAGTGGTCGCACCAGAATGCTCTGAACGTCACGCCGGAAGGGGATTTGCTGGTCAGTTTCCGACAAACCAGCACCGTCGGCATCGTGGAAAAAGCCACCGGCCAGTTCCGATGGAAGTGGGGGCCCGGCGAGGTGTACCACCAGCACCATCCCACCTGGCTGCCCGGCGGAAGGGTCCTGATTTTCGACAACGGGTGCCATCGCCGGGGTCCCAGCCGCTCCCGCGTTATAGAGGTAGACCCGGAAACCAGCGAAATCGGATGGGAGTACACCGGGACACCGGAGATTTCCTTCTTCAGCTACAACATCAGCAGCGCGGAGCGGCAACCCAACGGCAACACCGTTATCTGCGAAGGGGCGCCCGGCCGCATTTTCGAGGTAACCCAGTCGGGCCAGATAGTATGGGAGTACATCAACCCCTTTTATGGCGAAGTGGGCGGCCCGCCGCAGAACGGGGTGTTTCGCGCCCACCGCTACGGCCCCGACCATCCCGCGTTGATAGGAAAGGACCTGGACCCCGGCCGTCACGCCAACCTGAACCGCCTTTACGGGGCCGTGTAAGCGCTACCGCAATGGCAGGTAACAGAGGATGGAAACGCCGCATAGCGGGTAGGAAGAGTCTGCCCGACCTTTGAGGCTGGGAGGTTCATCCTGAAGCCGATGCCATCAGGAAATAGAAGTGAACCGGGGTTCTTGCTGCAGAGGTCGTGAATTGCAGATGGGGACTGCAGGGAAGGTTCCCGCGGCACAAATTAAGCACAGGAGAAATAAACTATGGGTAAGCTGGACGACAAGGTAGCCCTGATAACCGGCTCTGGCCGGAACATCGGCCGGGCAACGGCCCTCAAGTTCGCCGAAGAGGGTGCGGACATTATAGTCAACGCCCGCAGTAACAGGGAGGAGGCGGAAGCGGTTGCCGAGGAAGTAAGAGCCCTGGGCCGCCGGGCATTGCCCGTTCTGGCCGATGTTTCCAACAAGGAACAGGTGGACAGCATGGTCAGGATGGCGCTGGACGAATTCGGCCGCGTCGATATTCTGCTTAACAATGCCGCCATCCGGCCCCACAAGTCCTTCCTGGAATTGACCCTGGAGGACTGGGAGTATGTTCGGGGCGTGGTGCTGGACGGAGCCTTTTACTGCACGCAGGCCGTAATGCCCTCAATGGTGGAGAATAACTTTGGCCGGGTGCTCTTCTTCACCGGCGACGGGGCCTGGGCCGGCGGCGCCCAACGGGGCCATGTGTCGGCTGCCAAGATGGGACTGGTGGGCTTGTCCCGCAGCCTGGCTACCGAGTTCGCTCCTCACAACGTGCGGGTCAACGTGTTGTCTCCCGGCAGCATCGATACCAGCCGGGCTAATCCGGAATGGTACCCCGGCAGCCGCCCGCCCAACGCCGCCGGCATTCCCCTGGGCCGTCAGGGCAAAACGGAGGAAATCGCCGCGGCTTGCCTGTTCCTGGTCAGCGACGACGGCGGGTTCATAACAGGCCAGACGCTGCACGTAAATGGCGGTGCGGCGTTTTTCTAGGCTTCGCAGGAATTTGGGCCACAAAATGGATGGGGACGAGAAATACACTCGCCCCCATTTTCGGTTGCCGGCGGTTGGCGTACGCCCGCGGCCGGACCTGCCGCCCTAATCCCTGAACCGAAACTCTTTCAGGTCCTGCGGGATGATCAGTTCCGCTTCCGTCAATTCCTGGATTTCTTCCGGGTTCCAGCCCGGGGCGTGCTCCCGCAATTCAAAGCCGTCTGGGGTAACCTTGAACAACCCCAGGTCGGTGGCCACCAGAGTTACAACACCGGGCGCGGTAATGGGCAGCGCACAGCGCTTCAACATCCTTGGTTTTCCATCCCGGGTGGTGTGCTCCATGGCGATGAAAACCTGCTTGGCGCAGGCGGCCAGGTCCATGGCCCCGCCAATGCCGCCACCCTTGCGATTAGGAATCCGCCAGTTGGCAAAATCCCCGTTCTCGGCCACCTCATAGGCGCCCATAACCGTTACGTCCACCATGCCACCGCGGATCAGGGCAAAAGAGTCGGCGTGGTGAACTATGGCCATCCCGGGCACGGGCACCACGTTCTGTCCGCCCGCGTTGACCAGGTGCTTGTCTTCTTCACCGGCCGGAGCCAGCGGCCCATATCCAATCACACCGTTTTCCGAATGAAAGATCAGGTCCTTGGTGGGGTCAACGTAATTGGAACACAGTGTGGGCATGCCAACACCCAGGTTCACAATCCAGTCATCCTGAAACTCCATGGCCAGCCGGTCGCACATGGCCTGGCGTTGCAGCTTGGGTTTCTCTTCGGCCATCTTGGTTCCTCCTTGAGGGAACTTTTGGTAAATGCGAATGCCCTGGCTTAATCGAAAATGCCGTCGGGCGGAATTTTGACCAGTCGGTTTACGTAAACGCCAGGCACGTGAATCTTGTCCGGGTCCAGTTCTCCTACGGGCAAAATCTCGTCTTCAATTTCAACCACGGTAATCCGCGCGGCCATTGCCATTATGGGGTTGAAATTCCGCTGCGCCAGCCGGAATTGCAGGTTGCCGAACTCATCTGCCCGCCAGGCCCGTATCAGGGCGTAATCGGCGTGGAGCGGGTATTCCAGCACGTAAGTGCGCCCGTCGATTTCCCGGTGCTCCTTTCCTTCGGCCAGTTCCGTGCCCACGCTGGCGGGAGTGTAGAATGCGCCGATACCGGAAGCCGCCGCCCTGATTCGTTCTGCCAGAGTCCCCTGGGGTACGGTCTCGGCATCTATCGTACCGTCGTTGAACATCCGCACAAAGGGGCTTATCTGGGAAGGATGGGTGGGCGACGTGAAGGCCGCGTACATCTTCTTTACCTGCCCCGCCTCGATCAGGGTTCCCACGTCCACCTTTTCATCAATGGTGCCGCAATTGTTGGAAATGCCGGTCAGGTTCCTGGCTCCCTGCCGGTGCAGGGCGGCCAGCAGGTTGCGGGGCACGCCGACGCCGCTGAAACCGGGTGACATAAACGTCGAACCGTCTGGAACGTCGGCTACTGCCTCGTCGAAAGTCTGGTAGATCTTGTTTTTCATCTATGCCTGCTCCTGGAGGACATTGTGCCCTACATACTACCGCAGACTGCCCTTCCTCGCCACATATTGCCCCTGCTCCATCCTTTACCATTGCTGCCAGACACCATTGCCGTCAGGGCAGCCGACGGCGTTTCAGTTGGGATGGTCCAAACTCCAGAATGGTTGGGGCAGGCCGGTGTGTCTGCCCTGGTCGCAAAGCCATACCACCTGAACCTGAACGCTGCTGCGCCGTCTCACCCCTTGACAATGAAGGCGATTAGCAGAAAAATCCATTGGGTAAACGTGCCACAGTTCCAAATTGCAGTTGAAAAGGGGAGGCCTTGAATGTCTACTGAACATCGGACCCACCTATACGTAGGAATTGCCGGCGAGGGACCGCTGATTGAAGGTATTGGAGAGCCCAGGCCCCTGGGCAGCGGCGGGCTTTACCGACAGGCCGCGGGGGAAAACGACTGGCACAGCATTACCAAGGGCCTGCCGGAAGAGCCGCAGGTAAGGGCGCTGATGGTCCATCCGGATAATCCTGCAGTGGTATATGCCGGAACCCAGTCTGGGGTGTTTCGCAGCGAAGACCGGGGGGACCACTGGGAGAGTACAGACTCCCCGGATGGGGACGTGTGGTCACTGGCCGTTAACCCGCAGGACTCGTCCATCATGTATGCCGGTTACGACCGGCACGTCATCTGCCGCTCCGACGACGGGGGCGCCACCTGGCGGAAGGGCGATACGGCCAACATTTCCTTCCCGCACATCACCATGAATCCCTATCCCATTTGCAAGCGGGTAATCGGCCTGGCCATAGACGCCCACAATCCCCAGGACATCTACGGCGCCATAGAAGTGGGCGGCCTGGTTGCCAGCCGAAACGGGGGCGACACCTGGGAGTCCATCACCGACGGCCATTACACCAGGACCGGGCCCGTGGATTTGCACGGCGTACAGGTTAACCCAAAGGCTCCCGGCCTGGTCTACATCATCACCCAGCTGGCCATGTTCCGCAGCCGCAACCGGGGCAGCAATTGGGAGTTCGTGGACATTGAGGAAATGTTCCCCGGAGGCAGCTATTGTCGCGACCTGGTCGTTGCGCCTGACGACCCCAATACCATGTACCTGGCGGCCGGAGCCGGTGGCGGCAGTTCCCCGCCGGGCACCGTTGAGGCCGGCGTATTGGTGCGCAGCCAGGATGCCGGGGAGACGTGGGAGAGGGTTGACCTGGGCGAAATGGCCCCCAGCCGGATGTTCCAGATTGCCATTGACCCCAAGGCGCCGGACAGTGTCTTCTGCAGCGACCGGGACGGCCTGGTGTTCCGCAGCAGCGACCGGGGCGAGACCTGGAGCAAAAGCCAGGTTCCCGGCGAGATGTCCCGCGGCCGCCACGTTTATCCCATGGTTTGCGGCTGACCGTTAAGCGAATCGGGGGAAGGGAGGGACCCGTTGGCTGATCGGCCTTGCGAACTTTCCCTTCTCCCACATATCTTCACACAGGAAAGCGAGGTTTCCATTGACATCCGCAGCATTAGAGCGCGCCACCTACCGGGTCTCGGACCAGGACCTGGAATATATGGTCCTGGACCGCGGTGACCTTCCCGACGAGTTCCTGGGTTACCAACAGGTGCGGGTGGGCGTTCTGGACAACGAGAACATGGCGGCCCATGGGTTCGCCGGCAGCACCGCCGCCCGATTCAGTGACGCCGGCCGGGTAACCGGCTATATGCGTGAGTTTGGTCCGACTTCGGATATGAATGTATACGACGGGTTTAACTTTGTCGGCTCAACGGTGGCCCACCTGTTCGATAACCCGGAATCCGTTACCGCCTGGATGCACGATATCTTTCTGAAGGACTTTGAGAGTAATGTCGGAGAGAGTGTCGGCGAGGGCCACCAGCTTATTTCCGTGGACCGGCTTAACCCGTCAGGCTTTTTCGACGAGGCGGTGGCGTTAAAGGCAGTACAGGGAGGGCCGCAGGGCGTGGTTTCTTCCACGGTTATTGACTTCCGGGTGGGGAGGATCCTGGGCGTGGCCTTTGTGGGCACCGTGGGAAATTACGACCGTTTGAACCTGGCCGGCCAACTGGCTCTGGCCCTGGAAAAGCGTATAGTACAGGTGGTGCTGGGAGCGATTTAGAGGGAAGGTCTGGCTTCCCCGACAGTGCAATGAGAGTCGCGGGTACAAGAGCCACCCGTGAAACAAACTCAGGCGCCGACCGCAGACTGCACAGGCTCCCCGAGGATGCAACGATGGCGAATCGCGATAGATTGGTTGAAACTCTTGTCGGCCTGATACGGATTGACAGCCCTACCGGTTCAGAGGACGAGATTGACCGGGAGGTATCAACCAGCCTCCAGAGGCTGGGGTTCAAGGTTCGGCACGACGACTACGGAAACGTGGTTGCCAATCTGGAAGGGCAGGGTGAACCCCTGTTGCTGTCGGCCCATCTGGATACTGTGGAGCCTGGCAGGGGCATCAAGCCGTATCTCGATGGCGATGTCCTCCGTTCCGACGGCACTACCATCCTGGGCGGCGACTGCAAGGCTGGCCTTGCCATCGTCCTTGAAGCGCTGACATCGGTGGTGGAGTCAGGAAGGGTACACCTGCCCGTGGAGGTTGTATTCTCCAGGGCAGAGGAGGGTGGGCTGAACGGCGCGCGCAACCTGGATTTCAGCTTGGTCAGCGCCACACACGGGGTAGTGTTTGACGGCGAAGGGCCGGTTAATCTGGTCACAATTTCTGCACCCGCCCAGAACGTGGTCAAGGCCGAAATCACCGGCAGGGCTTCACACGCCGGCCTTGAACCTGAAAACGGTATTTCCGCCCTGGTGATAGCTGGCCACCTTCTCACCAGGTTGCCCCTGGGCAGAATCGACGAAGAGACCACTTCCAACATCGGTTACCTGGAAGGTGGGCTGAAACGCAACATTATCCCCGAGCGGGCTTTTCTCGACGGTGAAATACGCAGCCGTGACCAGCAGAAGCTGGACCACTACACCAACTCCTTTCGGAGTGTGTTCAGCGACGTATCTGCGATGTACCCGGAAGCCATTCTTGACCTGGACATTACCAACACTTACCGGTCCTACCAGGTGGGGCCTGAACATCCTACGGTAGCAATGCTGGCGCAAGCCCTTGCCGAAGTAGACCTGGAACCCCAGCTGGGTTCCAGTGGCGGCGGCTCCGACGCGAATGTGTTCTTTCAGCATGGCATTGCGGCTCTGCCCGTGGGCATAGGTGTGCGTTCCTTCCACACCAGGCATGAAACAGCGATTATCTCAGAAGTCCTGAAGGGCGCAGAAATGTGTGAAAGGCTGGTTCTGGCCTCCCGGGGTTAGGAGTCCGGTCAATTGCCAGGTCTGCCGGCAGAACCTTGGCCTGACGTTTACCCCAGCCGATCGAAAGCCCCGAATCAACCAAAAAGCCCCGGCCGGTGCTGCACCGGCCGGGGCTTTACTTTGTAGTCGCTAAAGCTGTGCTACTGGCTCAGGTCAATCCCGTTACGCTCCAGGAGTTCCTGGACTCGCCGGTCAGCCAGGCGGCGGAGCTTGTCGGCGTTGGCCCGCTCCTCGTCCATACCCCGGTAGACGTCGCTTTCGTAGGGGGCCCAGGTGTTGGCCAGGCTGCGGAGGGCGGCGCCCTCCCTCTCCACTGCCTCGGAGAGGAGGTCGGAACTGGGCCGCAGGTAGGATGCCTGGGAAAGGCCGCGTACCCGGCTTCCGATTTCGCTGAAGCGCTGGTTGTAAAGTTGTAGCGCGGAAGCGGCGCCAGCGCGATTACAGTCGCCCTCAGTGCGGACCCAGCCATCAAACGCTGCGTGGAAATCTTCCCAGGAGTCCATCAGGTCGTCAAAGGCCATCACGAAATCGGCCAGCGCTTCCCGGTCATTCTCGCTGAACCCTTCCACCAGGTCTTCCAGGTCCCTTTCCGCCTTTCTGCGAATCGCCCGGGTGCTGTCCAGTGTTTCGTCAAAGGCATCGAAGTGTGCCGAATAATCGGGAGGCAAATCGCCATTTTCCCCGTTACCGTCCGTTGACTGAGGTGAACCTTGCTGGTCAGAGATTTCCGTGGTTGGTCTGGAGAAGGGCACTAACAGGGTCCCCGAAACACCCCCCTGCACGTTGGGAGAGGCCTGCTCGGAGCCTTGGGCCAGGCCGAGGCTTCCCTGGTGAGAGGTACCTTCCGTGCCCGGTGAAGAGCCGTTGCCGTTTTCCCCGTTCCCGTTCTCTTCCATTTCCCCCGGGCCGGTCATGGCCCCATTCTCACCATTGCCTTCGCCGGACTCTTCCCCATCAGCCGTCTCTTCGTCTTCCTCCTCCATACTGCTGGCCTCCGCCCGGGCGGCCCGCCGCATGGAGTCCAGGAGGTCGCCCAGCGCCTCTGACTCGGAATCAGCAGCTTCGATCAGGGGGTCCTGCACCGGGTCAGTCACCTTGTCCGAAGGAACGTCGGTCAGGGCTTGCGCCACATCGTCATGCTCATCAACCAGATCCCGCAACCGGCTCACGATGTCGCTGGCATCGAGTTCAAGGTATTCGTCCTCCAGTGCATCATAGGAATCGTAAAAGTCATCCCAGGCTGCTTCCACCGGAGCCAGTTCCCGCGCGAAATCTTTGGCGATCTGCCGGTCTTCCGGATCATCCATTTCTTGCAGCCTGTCCACGGCTATCTGGGTCGACCGGAGCATATCGGCTGATTCGGAGCGGGTGGTCTGGGCATTTTCCAGCAGCAGGGTATTGGCCGGATTCCAGCTATCACGCAAGCCCCGCAGGGAAGCCTCCTCGCTGGCTGCCGCTGCGATCACATTGTTCGGCAGTTCACGGGCAATGCCCTTTCCGGGCAAGTTGCGTGCCTGTCGGGTAATTTCGGCAAAGTCGCTGGCAAATTCGCGAAGTGCTGTCTCCGCCGCGGCGCGGTCGCAGGCATTGATGCCGGAACGCCAGCGGTCAAAGTCTACGTGGAAGGAATCCCAATCTTCATTGATGGTCTGCTGGGATTCGGCATATTCCCGTACCAGGTCCGGCGACACTGGGATGGAGGTAGGCGATGGATTGGGCGAGGCAGAAAAGTCCGTGCTGAGGCTGGGTTGTGACTCTCCCGTGGAGTCGGCTGCCTGGTTAGCGCATGCCAGCGCCAGGACTGCCAGGAGTCCCAGAGAGGAAAATAACAAAGGACGCAGGATTTTCTTCATTTGGTCTCTAACACCCCTGTATGATCGTTGACCAGGCTGTTCCTGAATGCGCCGTTCTGGAGCCGGAGAATTGCAGTGCCCACCCCTTCCGCCGTATCCGCCATAATCACCAGTACGTCCCTGTCTCCCGAGCTATTCAGGGATATCACCGCCAGGTCATCCAGCGGGATGCCGGTAGCAAAGGGCGTGGTCAAAGTGTCACTGATCAGAATGCCGTTGGCTTCCAGGTAGCGGGCAGCGCTGGAGTGTTCGTTAAAGAGCCCCAGGTAGACGGTGTCGCGCCCTACGTTTTCGGAGCCCTGGAGCTGGGATGTGACCCCTTCGCCGGAGAGGGTACGCTTGAAATTGGCGGCCTTGGTGACAAGAGAAGGATCCTCCGCCAGGATATCCACCTTACCTTCAAAGAACCTGGGGTACTGGGACAACCGGTAGGTCCTGTCGCTTTCGGTAAGGAAGTCGGCAATGTTTGACACTATCCTGGCATTATCTTTCACGCCGCTGTAGGGAGGAATCATGAAAGTCCAGTCATAGACCGCCAGGACATTGCGGTGCGCTCCCCTGGCTATGGTCGAACGAGGACCAATCACTTCTGAAATGCTTGAAAAAGTCTGGCCTCCGGTGTGGGCCAGACCGGGGCCGGCGGAACTGAGTGAACCCGCGTAGTAGAAGGCGGCCTCACTGACACCGGTGGTTATGGGATCGGCTGCAAAGTCCCTGACAAAAATCTCGCGGAAGTTGGAGTCGTACTCATCCAGGTTATACAGGTAGTCCGGCTGGAAGAATACGCCCAGGGGTTCAGACAGGTCGTTCATGTGGAAGAAACGGCCGGGGTCTCCCACCAGCAGAACTTTTCCGCCCTCTTCAACGAAATTCAACACTGCCGTAATTTCGTCGGGAGTGAACCAGGTCACGGGCAGGATGACCAGGAAGGCGTCGGCCTGGCTCAGTTCATCCGCCAAAGTACCCCGTGAGTCAGCGTCGTAGAAGCTGGAACTATAGCCCCGGGCCGAAACCCTGGACAGTAGCACGTTCAGTTCCGAGTGACCGAAGTTGTTCCGGTGCGCGCCATCAATGAGCAGATGTCCCCGGGCATCATCTCCTACGGGGCTGGCGGAGAATACCGGCTGGTCTGTTTGGTCAAAGCTGGCCACCGGAACCGACTCTATCTCCTGGAATGCTATTGCAGGGAGCGGAGGCGGTGTATAGGTTCCCCCATAAAATACGATCAGCGCCGCCAGCAAAAAGGCAACGAGGAAAACCGGAAGGACGAGAAGTTTCCACACTTTAGTGGTCGGCTCCTACGTAGAGGTAATAGAACTGGGGACGATTTGTTTCCAGTGGCAGGTCAGGAAACTGCCGCTCCGTCGGGACGCCAAAGACGCCATATTCCAGGGGACGATTAATCAGACCGGACGCGTTCGTATAAGGGGCCACTTCAATCTGGTCGAGAGCATCGGGGAATTCCGTCACGTCCCCATCCTGGACCGCGTCGGCCTGTTCCGACAGAGCATTCCGGCTGGATAGCATCTGGAGCAGGTTGACGTCGGATTCGGTCAGCGGTTCGCCGGCGTCGCCCGAGGCGGAATAAATGCGCCGAAGGTCCTGGACGAAAAGACGGTTAACTTCGACGTTAACATTGACCAGGCTGTAGCGCCGGATTCCGGCCAGTTCCGCTACCTTCTTGTAGGCATCGGTATCGCTGCCGATCTCATCGACCAGGCCAAGGGCCACTGCTTCCATGCCCGTATAGAGTTTCCCGTCGCCCAGTTCTTCACGGGAAATCTTCAGCTTGTCTCCCCGCTCGCGGACCACCATTTCGACGAAGGCTTCCTTGAGCATGTCCAGGTCGGATATCCAGTCCCGGCGGGATACCCCGGTCAGCTTGTAAGGACCGGTAAATGCAAACTGCTCGGGGATTTGCGGAGGGAATATCGGACCGGTACCGGCCACTACTCCTACGTTGCCCACTAAGGATGAAGTCTTGGCGTAGGTGTGATTTACCCCCATGGCCATCATGTACCCGCCGCTGGCCATCATGCCGTTCATAACCATCACCACGGGCTTCTCGGCCCGCAGCTTGGCGGTCTCGTGGTACAGCTGTTCGCTGGCCGACGCGCCACCACCAGGGCTTGCCATCTTGATGACTACGCCCTTTATTTCGGGATTTCGGCGGGAGTATTCGAGGAAGGAGGTAATGATTGCGGATGAGTCTTCGGAGATGCCAGTGAAAGGTATGTCGATAACGCCAATCTTGGGCTTTGCCGGCAGCACGTAGAAGAAGAGTCCGAAACCTATGGCAACACCAAGGATGGCAAGAACCGGCCCAGCCACCCACCAGCTTGTCAATATTCGTCCCAGACTCGAAAGAACTCGCATTCCTACCTGCATTTCCCCACCGTTAGGAGTTGGGGAATGATTCCCACCGGCGCTCGCCTAACCGGCCTAAATTAGATATGGGCTTTCGATGGTATCCCACCCATAGCTAGGTGTCAACGACAGGGGAGACGCACTCTCCCACCTGGCGGGATTCCCGATGGCTAAATGAGAGTTGCGAAATCACTCGCCCCGTTCGAAGTTCCCGGCTTTGCGGGAACGACGGACTTCCCCATAAGTCGAACTCGTTGGCCCAGGAGTCAACGAGTGGTCCGGAGCGGCCTCTTGACGACAACTACCACCAAGCCTGGTTAATGGCAAATACGGGCTGAGGAGCCATCTGGATTTCTCGTCACTCGAAACTGGGGGCGGTTACTATTTCCGGTACCAAGGTAGCCCAGGAATGTCAAGAAAATGTTAAGCCGGCCACTTAATGAAGGTAGAATGCCCAATGAACAATGCTCACCAGCAATCACGAAAGTCCCCATCACGCAGGCTGAGGGCACACGCAATGTGGGCTAATGGCCTTGAGATAGTCTGCTAGTCGCCGCCAGCCCGCATATCAAATCTGCGAAAGGCGAGAAGCGAAAGGCCTGCCAGCGCCCCGGTGTAGGCCGCCCCAATGGGAATGAACCAGCCCCTGGCCAACAGGGTGCTATCTCCCTGCAACCCCTGGGATATGCCCCATAGGGTCCACGAAGCCACCTTGCTGACCGGCCAGCCAAGCACATCACCCACACTTCCTGCCACCGGGTAGGCAATTGCTTCAAGGAATAGCAACGCAATTCCTGCTCCCACCGTAAAGGACACGGACTGGCGCCAGTGGCTCAGGGCCATGGCAAAAGCAACGTATAGCAGGGAATTTTGGAAGGAGGCGCCAATTGATACTATTTCCTTTCCCACTCCTTCCCAACTGGACGAAAAGGCGACCGTCAGCAGGAGCGCCATCGCCAGCACGGCCAGGTGAAAACCCAACATCAGGAGTGAGGTGACCAAGGCCTTTGCCACAAGAACAATGTCCCTGGAAATTCCCCGCGCTGCAAGGGCCCGGCAATATCCGCCCTGAAGGTCAGCCGCGTGAACCAGGGCCACGGTTACCACCGCCAGAACCGGGGATACGGCCCACAGCGTTCCCGATGCCAAACCGAGGTATCCCACATTGAAGGGGAAGGAGATAACTTCGAGAGTCTGCAATATGCCGAAGGAGAACGCCAGGACTGCCGCTGACGTGGCGAGGGCGTAGAGAATCAGAAAGCTTGACTTCCGGACCTGGCGAAAATACTCCCACCGCACCAGCAATAATATCTGTCCCATCACGCCTCTCCCGTTTCCCTGAATGCACGGCTACCCACGGCGGCCAGGTATCTATCCTCCAGCGAAGCGGCGCGCTCTTCGTTCTCCAACGGGCGCATATCCAGGGGATACACGCCTATTCCCGATAAATCTCGGGCTACTTTCCACTCCTTGCCCTGAGTCCTGTCCACTTCCAGGAAACTGGGGCAGTGGGAAAGGCCGTCGCCGGTCCGGACCTGCCAACCCTTCGCGGCCAGGTGCGCCAGCGCCCTGGCATTGTCGGTAGTCTCAATCCGTGTTCCAGTGCATACCGGCGCGGCGGTACTGACCGTGCCCTGGTCAACAACCTTTCCGCGATAGATTATCGCGTAGCGGTCGCAGATTAGCTCAACTTCATGCAGCAGATGGCTGGACATGATGATGGTTCTGCCCGCTTGTTCTCCCAGGGACTTGACCAGCCTGCGAATCTCAACCATGCCTTCGGGGTCCAGGCCGGAGGTGGGTTCGTCCAAAAGCAGCAAATCGGGATTGCCGAGGAGAGCCGCTGCGATGCCGAGACGCCGCTTCATGCCGGTGGAGCATTGTCCAAACTTGCGACGGGCCGCGGCGCTGTCCAGCCCCACCTGTTCAAGAAGAAGCTCTGCCGGCTGGAATGCGGACCCCTTCCCATAAATATTCTGCAGACAGCGAAGGTTGTCGTAGCAGGAGAGGTGTGGCCAGAAGATGGGGCGGGATATCAGAGACCCGGTACGGGCCAGGGCACGACTATGGTCAGTCTCTTCCAGTATCCGGAACTCCCCCGACGTCGGGGCGATGAAACCGGCGAGAATGTTCATCAAGGTAGTCTTGCCTGAACCGTTGGGGCCCAGGAGGCCCAGAAGAGTACCTCGGGGGACTTCCAGGGTCACATTGTCGAGAGCGGTCAGGGAGCCGAATTTCCTGGTCAAGTTCCTGGCCTGTACGGCGAAGGAGGCGGCTGCCTGATCCGGTATTAGGTTTCCCAGCATTTTTCCCTTGTCCCGGAGTTAATCCTGTTGAAGGTGTGCCGGCACGTCCGACTAATTTGGGGTCCAGCAATGGCGGAACTATGCTGGCGTAAGGCAAAGGCCCGGAACTCCATGAGGGTGAGGGAATGGAATCTCCGAACCCCTGCCATTATATACTACGCACAATATATTATAGCGGATCTATTACCTGCAAGGGAATTGCCGGGGCGCTAATTGTTGGGCGCCGGGTAATCATCCAGGTTGAATGGTTCCCCATTCAGGTTGATGGTGTCATCAAATAACTCGGGCCGGCCGAAAGACTGGCGGGCAAAGCAGCCGTTCCGAGCGTTTCGCATTACGCCGGCAACCCGCTCTGGACTATCGCTGGACTCTACGTCGTAGTGAATGGCGATCTTGTCCGCCTTGGCCTGAATAGTCTGCCGCAATACCGAACCTTCGGCGGACACGGTATAACCAATGTTGGCCCGGATCTGACCCATATCTACCTTCATCATCTGAGCGTACCGCTCAAGCTGGGTCATTTCTCAAAACAGGATGGCCACCGCAAAATAGGTCATGGGGGAGGGGGCGGTGTTGTCGCCCATGGGCGGGCCCTCGTCGCACATAATGGTGAATCCCCGGGCCTCAGCCTGCTTCTTCATTCCGTCCAGGGTCATGGCGTCACCCTGGATTGTGAATGAACGGGAAAAACGATCGTTATCCTGGGTAGTCATGCTGTACTCCTTTCCGTATGGATTGGCGGAAATTATAGCACCGGACCTTGGAAATTCCTTGAAGTTGCCAGGGTCATTTCAGGGCAATGGCATTTTGGTTGGTGTTTCCTGCCACCCTTTGCCGTTGCAGCGTATCACATACCATTGACCCTCCCATAATGCTGGGGTTCGCTGAGCTATCCTGCACATCACTGCGCGCTCCGCGCATGTGCGTTCAATAAAAACCCCGAGGGCTCCTTCGCCCCGCAGGTCTTGCTTACGCCAATGGCGATGGGCAGGATTTCCTGTACAATATCGGCGACCATACTTTGCCAACGTATTTTGCAGGTGAAGCCGGCTCCTGTGTCCGGCGCAAGGGAGGACTAAATGCCTATTGTTGACCATTCCAGGGCGCCGGAAGTGCCCTGGCGGCCCGGCTATCGCAAGTGGGATATTGCGGGTCACGAGCAGGGAGTTACCAGCACCTTCAGCATCAACACCGCTGAACCCGGCGCCGGCGCTCCCCTTCACACCCATACCATTGACGAGCTTATTGTCATTGTGGAAGGGACGCTTGAAGTGATTATGGATGGCGAGACTCAAACGGTTGGGCCCAACCATACCGTGGTCATTCCGCCCGGGGCCGAGCATGGATTCCGGGTTACCGGCAGCGACACGGCACACCTTCTGGTTTTCTTCCCCGCGTTGAATCCTTATTCGGAAGAGCATACCCACTACCTGGAGGGAGCGCGGCCGGCGTCGGTGGGCGACTAGGGGGTGTGCCATGGAACCCAGGTTCCATTAGCCTTGCGGATGATATGCACGTCCGTTGAAAATTAGAGCGAGGGCCGTATTATGACCTGGATAAGACAGGAAGAAGTGGGGATGCCGGGCATCATCGGTTCCATGTCCATAAATCCGAAAATGATGGATGCGGTTCGCAACCTGAACCAGTCGATTAGTTTCGGAGCCTCGGAGTTAACCCGGGTCCAGGAAGAGTCCATTGCCGTGGCGGTGTCAGTGATCAATCGCTGCCGCTATTGAGCTTCCGCCCACGGGGGGTTCCTCCGTCAACATTCCGACGACCCGGAATACGCCAGCCACATTCTGCACGATTACACCACCGCTGACCTGGACCCACCGACGCGGGGAATGCTGGACTTTGCGGTTAAGCTCACCAGGCAGCCCGCCGAAATGCGGGAGTCTGACGTTCTGAAACTGCGGGAACTGGGCCTGACCGACGAGCAGATACTCTCGGTAGTGGGGATAACCTGCCTGTTCAACTTTATGAACCGACTTGCCGATGGGCTGGGTGTGGACGTAAATGCGGACCGTCAGCAGGCCATGGACCGCTGGGTTACCGGTCCGGCCCGCGCCCAGGACTGGCTATGGGCGGCCAGGCAGTCAAAAGCTGCGAGCCAGGAATTACGAATGGAAAGTCGGTAAGTAGAGCATCCATTCGTAATTCCCAATTCCTGATTGCTGCCCCGTCTAATCCGGCCGGTCAGCGTGGATGCCTGACCTACTCCAGTAATCCCAAAGGTTGGCGGCATTCATTCGCATAACTCTTGGGGAAGTCCCATCCTGTCCCACGTCCATGGGATAGCGGTCGGTGAGGTCGGTGAGGTTCTCCACGGCTTCGTCCCGGGTCATTCCCCGCTCGACCGCGTTCCGGGCATACTCCTTCCACTCCAAAATGTACTCTCCCTGCTCGTCCAGGTAGCTCTTGTCGCATCGGCGGCCATGGCCAGGGATGAAGATCTCCTCGTCCAGCCGGCGCAGGGACTCCAGCGCCCGCAGCCATTGGTCGGGATTAGCTTCCTGGATATAAGTCTGCACCTTGTGGAAGATGTTGTCGCTGGTGAATACCACGCCCTCCTCCTTGATGAGAATGGCGGCCTGGTAGAGGGTATGGCCAGGCATGTGGACCATCTGGAAGGTGTGGTCCCCTACGTGCATAGTCATCCCGTTGCGGAACGTAATGACGGGAGCGTTTGGCGTATAATTTTCCAGCAGCGCCGGCTCCTCCGGCCCCATACCGGCCACCCGGGCAACGTGTTCATCCAGGTTAGTGTCCAGGATGCGCTGGCGAACACCCTCGTGGGCGATTACGGGCACGTCGAAGTAGGCGTTGCCCGTCCAGTGGTCGCCGTGGGGTTCGGTATTGATAATGTAGAGCAACTCCCCGTGCCTGGCGATTTCATCCTTGAGTTTCAGGGCGTCGCTGGGCTTCTGCGGGCTGTCGATCATGACCACGCCTGCCGAAGTCACCACGAAACCGTGATTGCAACCGCGAATCTGGGTTTCCGCAAATACGCTGCTGCTTACCTGCTCCATTTTCGTTCCCCTCCGTATTCTGCGTTCAGGTATGCCGGCGCCTTCAGCGCCGGGTTTGTGTTTTAGACTAATTCAATTGCCGCAACTTGGGGTCGAGCCTGTCCCTCAGCCAGTCGCCGAAGAGGTTCAGGGAGAGTACCGTAAGGAGTATGGCGACGCCGGGCATGGTGGAAATCCACCACGCGTCTGCCAGGAAGTCCCGCCCGTCCGCCACCATGGATCCCCAGGCCGGGGTGGGCGGCGGCACGCCGGCGCCCAGGAAGCTAAGGGTCGATTCCACCAGGATCACGATGCTCACCTGCAAGGTGGCCACCACAATGAGCGTATTTATAACGCCCGGGAAAAGGTGGATGAAAAGGATACGCGGAGTTGAAGCTCCCGCCACCTTGGCCAGGGAAACGTAGTCCATAGTTTTGAGCTGAAGCACTTCACCGCGGATCTGGCGGGCAAATCGCACCCAGATAAACAGCACCAGCACCATGGTGGTAATAAAGAAAGACTGTCCAACCGCCACCACCAGAACCAGGGCCACCAGCACCAGCGGCAGGGCCAGGAAAATGTCCACAATTCGCATCAGCAACTCATCCAACAGCCCGCCGAAATAACCGGCAATCAGGCCAAGACCCGTACCTATGGCTCCACCAATGCCCAGGGTTACGCCGGCGATGATAAGGGAGATGCGCGCCCCGTAGATGATTCGGCTGAGGATGTCTCGCCCCAGGTCGTCGGTCCCCAGCAGGTACTTTGAGTTGCCGCCTTCCCGCAGTATGACCGAAACTTCCCCGCCCAGGGCGGCGTTGGGGTCGATACGTTTGGCCCGGGAAATGGAAATCTGGCGATGGCTGAGACCGGGCTCGGGAAACTCCACCACGGTCTTTGTGGTCGTGCGTTCGCCTATCCAGGCCGGTGGGAGTTTCTGGTCGGCCAGATTACCCTTGTGCGGGTCGTGGGGCGCAATCAGCGGGGCCAGAATGCCCGTACCTGCCACCAATGCAAGGAGGAATACGGAAATGCCCAGTACGACATGACGGCGGCGGAGCTTTCGCCACCATTGGGCTACGTTTATTGTCGATGGCGGTCGAGTGGCAAGAACTGTGTTTGCCATTAGTAGTCTCTCCAGCCTTTAGCTGTAACGAATCCTGGGATCCAGGTAGGCGTAGAGTATATCCACCAGCAGGGAGGTGCCCAGGTACATAACTGCGAAGAAAACCACAATGCCCTGCAGCAAAGAGTAGTCGGACTGGCGCAGTGCATCAAAAGCCAGGAGGCCAATACCTGGCCAGGCGAAAACCGTCTCCGCCACGATGGACCCGGTAACAAGGGTTCCGAGGGTAATTCCCATAAAGGTCAGCGGGGGAATTACGGCGTTCTTCAAGGCGTGCTTCCAGATAATCTGGGTTTCCGAAACGCCCTTGGCTCTGGCCAGCTTGATGTACTCGGTATCCAGGCTATCCAGCATCGCGGATCGGACTATTCGCATATTGGCGGCGACCGTGAACCAGCCCAGGGTGACGGCCGGCAGGATGAAGCTGTTCCAGTCGTAGCGCCCGGAGGGTGGAACCCAGCCCAGCATTACTGCGAAGAAGAAGATCATCATAATTCCAAGCCAGAAGGGGGGCATGGACTGCCCGAACAGGGCTACCAGCTTGCCCACCTGGTCCCAGAAGCTGTCACGCCTGATGGAAGAAAGGATGCCCAGGGGTATTCCGATCGCCAGCGAGAAAATGAAGGCCGCCGCGCCCAGCTGCAGCGTGGCCGGCAAACGGTCCAGGATAGTCGCAGTCACCGGCTGGTTGTCGACCACCGAATCGCCGAAGTCCAGAAGAATGGCGTCCTTGAGAAATATGGCGTACTGGACGTATAGGGGTTTGTCCAGGCCCAGTTCTACGCCCAATTCGTCCCACATCTCTGTGCTGGCATAATCATCCAGCAGCAAGGTCCTGGGATCCCCTGAAGCACGGGCCATGACGAAGACAATCAGGGACACCAGGATTAATGTGACTATGGTAATCAGCAACCTGCGAAGAATGAACTTCTGCAAAGCTTGTTCTCCCTTGGGTAAAGAAGACTACCTGCGACCAGTTTCTTCCATTTGGGGTATTGTCGTTACCGCCGCGGATGAGCGGTTTCGGCGGCGAAGGGCACGTACTGCAGTCTGGCAAGAAACGCTGCAAGCCACGGCGGCCACATTGGAAAAAACAACGGCCCCGACCACCGCGTATGCGAGGGGCCCCATGGTGGGTGAAGCGCAGCACTCCGGCTCCACCCCTGCGCCGTAACGGAAGGCTGACCAGGCTCCCAGGACTCCTGCCAGGGTGGCGGCCAAGGCCAGGAAAGAGGTAAACACCCTTCCCATACCCTTCAGCCAAAGCCAGGCTCCCACGCTGCCCAGACCGGCGCCAATCCCTATTCCACCCATGAGAATCACCAGCCAGCCGAACCAGGAGGTTACTCCGAACAGCAACAACCCCATCCGGGCCAGGATTAGACCCAGCCCTGCCGTCACCAGGGCGAATCCTATGCCCAGGACGGTCCTCCCCATGTAACCGGCAAAGTACTGTTGCAAATCACTTCCAGTTAAGAGCTTCATTGAAAAGATAGTGGAAAGACGGCGCCTTAAATTATTTGGAAGATACTACCATAAAGTGTAGGTGGTGACTATCTAGCGACAAAACCCGTAACTGTGCGAGTTCACGGAGTCGATTTCGGGCCAAACCTTCATATCGGCTTTCAACGAAAATAGGCCTGCGGCGGCCAGCCGCCTCCCTGACCCCGAGGTACTATTAGAACCGGGGCATTGGGGACTCCCTCCAGATGGCAAGTGGGCCAGGGCTATAGTTGCCGCCCCGACCCACGTGTTGGCTGAATTATAGAATCTACCTGCCGGAAAGCTCGGACTTACTAACCTCCTACCGGAGCGCCGGTAAATGCCTCCCTAAGACAGGCGGCTGCCTGTTCCACGGCCTCCTTTGACTTGTCCACGGCGGCGTACATTCCGAAGAAACCGTGAATCATGCCATCGTAGCGGGTGCATACGGTGGGAACTCCGGCCGCTGACAGTTTTTGGGCGTAGGCTTCACCTTCGTCGCGGAGGGGGTCAAACTCGGCCGTTATTACCAGCGCCGGCGGCAGACCGCTCAAGTCCGCCGCATACATGGGCGCAGCGTAGGGATTGGTGGCATCGGCATCGCTGGCCAGGTAGTGATCCCAGAACCAAACCATACCTTCGCGGGTCAGAGAATATCCCTCGCCGTTCACGGTGTAGGAAACGGTGTCGAAGTTCCTTTCGGTCACCGGATACACCAGCAACTGGAACACCAGGTCGCAGCCATCCCTGTCTCGGGACATCAGGGAAACCGCCGCAGACAGGTTGCCGCCGGCGCTGTCGCCGCCGGTTGCTATGCGTTTGGGGTCGACGTTGAGCGAAGAAGCGTTCTCGGCCAGCCATTGAGTAGCGGCGTAACAATCGTCGGCCGCGCCGGGGAACTTGGTTTCCGGCGCCAGGCGATAGTCCACGGAAACGACTACGCAGCTTGCCCCAGCGCACATGTGGCGGGCGGCGCCGTCGGCGGTATCCAGGTCTCCCACCACCCAGCCCCCGCCATGAAACCAGGCGAGACCGGGGAAGGGACCTGAACCCTCGGGCGTGTAGATGCGGACCGGAATTTCACCGCCCGGGCCGGGTATGGTCCGGTCTTCCACCTTTCCCACCTGGGGACCGGGGGCACGGGGGCGCATCTTGCCGTTTATCCGCGCTTGCTCGGGCGACACTTCGTTGTTGGGCGGCAGGCCAAGGGCAGCGACGGCTTCCATTACGGTTACAATTTGCGGGTCAAGGGGCATGGGACACCTCCTTAATTTATGGGGTGGTTCAGGAAGTTTAGAGCATTGTAACCTTTACGTGGTTTCTCGCCAAATACCGGGAGCTGCCCTTCAGGGCGATTGCATTCCGGTCGGAAGATGCCTAAATCCGTTTCCAGCGCCGGCGCTTCGCCTACCACAGAAACCAGGGAGACGCGGGTGTCCCGGGAGATGTCCTGATTCGATCTGTGTGATCAGCGTCTCTTTGGCTAGGGAATTTCTTAAAGCGCGGTGGCCGTGGGCGCACTATTGAAGAGTGCTGGCTGAGCTGTTCCTGCTTTGCCCAAGGGAGGCAACGGATACTAGCTGAACCCGAGCAATTGGTCGAAACTGTTGTACCACGGCAAAACAAACCGCCCGCATTCTGAATAGCGGGCGGTATGGAAGAGTCGTTTGATGCGATAGATGCCTGGTTGGGTTATGGCGCTGGTCGCCAACGCAAGTCTGGGTGCCTTGCCGCCCCGGCTTCGTCCAGGCGGGAAACCGGCGTGGTGTGGGGCGCGTGATGCACAAAATCGGGGTCGTCAAAAGACTCCTGGTTAATTTCCCGCAAAGCCTGTATGAAGGCGTCCAGGGTGTCCCGGTTCTCCGCTTCGGTAGGTTCGATCATAAGGGCCTCGTGGACAATCAGCGGGAAGTACATTGTGGGCGCGTGGAAACCGTAGTCCAGCAGGCGCTTGGCCACATCCAGCCCGCTGACCCCCCTGGTTCGCTGCCAGTCAGCGGACAGCACCACTTCGTGCATGCAGGTACGGTCATAGGGTAGGTAGTAGATGTCCTTCAAGGCCTGCAGCAGGTAATTTGCATTCAGCACGGCGTTGCCGCTGATGGACTTGATGCCGGCGTCCCCCAGGGTGCGTATGTAGGTATACGCCCGCACCAGCACCCCGAAATTGCCATGGAATCCGCTCATCTTGCCGATGCTCTCCTCCGGTGTTGAAAGGAAATAGGCGCTGTCCGCGCCAATGCCGTTGGAACCCTTGGCGGCAACCACCGGCGCTGCCAGGTAGGGCGCCAGGATGGGAGCGCAGCACACCGGCCCCGCGCCCGGCCCTCCCCCGCCGTGGGGAGTGCTGAAAGTCTTGTGCAAGTTCAAATGGACGACGTCAAAGCCCAGGTCGCCCAGCTTGGTGCGGCCCAGCAGGGCGTTCATGTTCGCTCCATCCCCGTAGACCAGCCCACCGGCTTCGTGGACTATGCGGCAGACTTCGACAATGTTCTGGTCAAACAGGCCAAGGGTGCTGGGTAGCGTAATCATTACGCCCGCCAGGTCCGGGCCAACCAGTTCGTGCAGGGCCTCCAGGTCCACGTTGCCGTCCTCGTCCGACGCCAGGGTAACAACGTCGAAACCGGCCATAGCCGCCGACGCCGGGTTGGTGCCGTGGGCGCTGTCGGGAATGGCCATCTTGGTACGCCCGGTGTCGCCCCGAGCGTGATGATAGGCGCGCATCATCAGAACGCCGGCCAGTTCACCGTGGGCGCCGGCCAGCGTAGCCAGGCTGACCCCGGTCATGCCGGTTATTTCTCCCAAAAATTCCTGGAGACGGTAGAGCAGTTCCAGCGCACCCTGACTCTGTTCCTCCGGCTGCAGTGGGTGGATGGCAGCGAACCCGGGCAGGAAGGCCATTTCGTCGTTGACCTTGGGGTTGTACTTCATGGTGCAACTGCCCAGCGGATAAAACTGGGTGTCAATGGAAAAGTTAAGCTGGCTGAGGGCCGTGAAGTACTGCACTACCTCGGGTTCCGACACTTCCGGAAGATCCAGGTCTTCGCGCAGGAAGGAGGCATCAGGCAAGGGTTGTGCTGGCACATCCAGCGGGGGAGTCACAACACCCACCCGCCCGGAGACGCTTCGTTCCATCAGCAGCTTGCTTGTATCTCGTGATCCACCTTTGAGCATTAGCTAAACTCCGCCAGCCCTGCCACCAGGGCGTCAATGTCATCCTTGCTGTTCATTTCCGTTACGCACAAGAGCATGCCCTTGTCCAGGTCCGGGGGCAGCGGGTCGCTGAAGGGAGGAACGCTGATGTCCAGGCCACCCAGAATGTTACGCTCCATAAGCCTACGGTTAATCTGGGACGGCGGAGCCGGGCATTGGACGACGAACTCCTGGAAAAAGGGCCCCCGCTTGAAGGGAATACTGTAGCCAGGCAGTCCTTCAATTGCCCCGGCCGCATAGTGGGCCTTGTGGTAGCACAGTTCCGCCACCTGCTTCAATCCCTGGCGGCCCAACGCTGCCAGGTAAATGGTGGCGGCCAGAGCGTAAAGGGCCTCGTTGGTGCAGATGTTGCTGGTTGCCCTTTCTCGCCGGATGTGCTGCTCCCTGGTCTGCAGTGTCAATACGTAACCCGTGCGACCCTGGCTGTCCACGGTGCGGCCAACCAGGCGGCTGGGCATCTGCCGGATATACTGCTCCTTGCAAGTGAAGAGGCCCAGGTAGGGACCGCCATAGCTGGAGGGAATGCCCAGGGGCTGCCCTTCCCCCGTAACTATATCCGCGCTGTAGTGGCCTGGCGGATTAAGCATGCCGCACGCCAGCGGGTCTGCGGAAACCACCAGCAGCGCCCCGTGGCTATGGGCTATTTGAGAAAACTCTCCCAGGTCTTCGATTCCGCCGTAAAAGCTCGGGTATTGGACTACCAGGCAGGCGGTGTCGTCGCCTACTTCCGGCTCCCAGTGACGGACCACTTCGATACGCACGCCCTGGGCCTGGCAGTAGGTACGGATTACCTGCAGGTAAATGGGGGACAGCGTATCGGACACCGCCACCCGGTCGCGCCGGGTCACCCGGCAGGCCATGAGGACTCCCTCGGCCAGGCTGGTTGCCCCGTCGTACATCCCCGCGTTGGCCACCTCCATGCCGTAGAGGCTGCTGATCAGGGTCTGGAACTCGTAAATTACCTGCAGCGTTCCCTGGCTGACTTCGGGTTGGTACGGAGTGTAGGCAGTAAGGAACTCGCCCCGGGTCATAAGGGCCTTGACGATGGACGGGACAAAGTGGTGATAAGAACCGGCCCCCAGGAAAGAAGGTCCACTGCCCAGGGCCCGATTTTTGGAGGCCAACCCGGCCAGCTCTCGCTGGATGTCCAACTCGGAGAGGGGTACAGGAAGCTCCAGTGGAGGATTGCGGAACTCGTCGGGGATGTCGTGGAAGAGTTCGTCTATGGATGTGAGACCGAGAGTGGCCAGCATTTCTGCCTGTTCCTGCTCGGTGTTCGGAATGTAGTGAGATTGAAAGTGGGCTGTCGTCAAGCGTGATTCTCCTGAATAAGGCGACCCAACCGATAGGACATTCACCCTTCAAACCAGGATTCCGGCCGGCTTAATCCAGGTCATGAACCCAGTTCCCGCCCCGCCCGCTTATGGCCGTCACCTTTAGTTGGAACCTATGTACTCGTCATACTCCGCGGCGGTCATCAGGGTGTCCAGTTCGGCCACGTCTGACAAAACTACCTTAATAATCCAGCCGGCCTCAAAGGGGTCGTCATTAACCAGTTCCGGATGGTCCACCAGTTCGTCATTCACTGCTTCAATCTGGCCGGTAACGGGCGAGAACAAGTCGGATACGGCCTTGACCGATTCCACTTCTCCCATCTTCGCCATGTAGGACACGTTATCGCCCGGACCGGGCAAATCGAAATATACTATGTCGCCAAGTTCGTCCTGGGCAAAGGCGGTGATGCCCACCGATACCAGGCCGGCGTCGGCGTTCTCCAGCTTGGCCCATTCGTGCTCACGGGTGTACTTGCGGTCGTCAGGGCTCATCCGTTTCTGGTCCTCCTGGTTTACGGGTTGCTATTATCCCCTGTTGTAAAAGGGAAGCGGCACAATTTCCGCCGCTGCCGTCCGACCGCGTATGTCCACTTCCAGGGACGTACCTGGTTCGGAATGGCCCGCCAAAACGTAGCCCAAAGCTATGCTGGTGTCAAGGGTAGGAGAGAAGCTGCCACTGGTAACGGCCCCTATTTCTTGCCCTTCAGCCATTATGGGGTAGCCTGCCCGGGGGGCGCTGCGACCCGGCAAGGCAAGGCCAACCAGCTTGCGTTCCGTGCCATTCTGCCGCTGTTCCGCCAGGACAGGCTGGCCGACGTAGTTGCCCTCCCGGCGTACGAAGCGCTCAAGTCCCGCTTCTATGGGTGATGTTTCAGGGTCTATTTCGTGGCCGTGCAGGGGCAGGGCTGCTTCCAGCCGCAGCACGTCTCGCGCACCCAGTCCGCAGGGTAAGGCGCCAGCTTCCATCAGCGCATTCCAGACCGGCCCCGCGTCAACGCTTGACATGGACAGCTCGAATCCATCTTCGCCGGTATATCCCGTCCGTCCCAGGAAAACGGGGTAATTGCCCAGATTGCCCTCGTTCCAGGTAAATGTGCGCAGGGAAGACGGCGGTTCGCCCCCCGCAAGCTGGCAGATACCATCCATAAGATTTGCAGCCCCGGGCCCCTGAACGGCAATCAGGCCAGTTTCCCGGGTCCGGTCCACGATGGTCAGGCCTCCGGAGAATTCCGCCTCCAGCCACCCGTTGAACCATTCCAGGACTGCAAGCCGGTTGCCGGCGTTGGGAATCAGCAGGAAACGGCCTTCGCCCAGACTGTAAAAAATGGTGTCGTCGATTACGCCGCCGTTTTCATTGCATATAAGGCAATAGCGCGCCCTTCCGGGTCGCAGGTTGGACGCGGAGCCGGTCAACACCCGGTCAAGGAATCCGCCGGCCTGGGGTCCCGAAATGTGCAGTCGGCCCATGTGGGAAACGTCAAAAATGCCAACGGCAGTTCGGACCGCCCGCACTTCGTTGATTATGCCTGAATACTGTACCGGCATATCCCAACCCCCGAAGGGGACCATGCGTGCGCCCAGGTCAACGTGGTTCTGGTAGAGCATTGTTTGCAAGTTCATGCTTCAATTATAGGGGCTGCCGAAGACGTTTACCAACCGACGGATTCCTTCATAACTGACTGCTATTTAGAAGAAAAGAGAGAGAATTATCTAAAATGCTCGCCAATAGCTGGTGGGCGCACCGGAAATTTTGACCGATAGGCGTGGCTCCAATTCAGCCGCCCTACCCTTCCATGACGGTCTTTCAAGGCCGGACTGGTCCTGGTAATCGGAAGGAATTGGTCGCCGGCGTTCTCCGGCAAACGCCCTCGGGGCCGGGCAAAGAGTCCGTTGTCCTTTAGGCATCGTATGATTCAAGGGAACAGGAGAATGAACAGGGCAAACCCATTCTCCCGCTTGGCGGGATTCCCGGTGGTTAAATGATAACTGCGAAATCACTCGCCCCGTTTGAGAATCCCGTCTTCCCGCCGGAGGCGGACGTGCCGGCGCGGTAACGACGGACTTTTCCCTGATTTAGAAGACGTTGGCCCTGAGGAATGAATGGAAGGCAAGCAAGAGTGGCGTGCAGGAGCTATGTTGTTGAACATATAATGATTCCTGGTATTAGGTGGGCGGCTGCGGTTGAGCGAGTTGTTGGCCCGTGATCGGATGAAAATTTATGCCGTTACGGTTGAGTGAGGATGTATTGGAGATGAGAGGAAGTTTGGCAGTAATAGCTTTGGTGTTGCTGGGGATTGTCACTGTTTTGCTTCTGGTGGGAAGCCCTGGCTCGGTCGAAGCCCAGCAGGGGGGAATACAGGTGATGAACCAGCGGGTGGACACCAACTTTCCCAAAGACGTTAGGTTCTACGTTGAGGTTGCCGGGCCCGATGAAATTGAAGAAGTTCGGGTGGTGATGAAGACCCTCGGGCAGACCACCCGCAGCGCCTATCGCCAGGTGGAATTCGAGCCTGGCAATAGTGTCAGCGGGGAAGCGGAGTTGTTGACCAGCGGCAACAACTACGTGCCGCCCGGCACCAGGATGGCCTACTCTTTTGAGGTTAAGGACAAGGCAGGGAGGGTGATGCAAACCGAGGAGCAGGTGTTCGTTTACCTGGATAGCCGGTTTGAATGGTTCACCGTCTCCGAGGGGATTGTTACCGTCTATTACAACGACCCACTGGTCAAGAGCAGGGCCGAGCACGTGCTGGAAACCGCCCTTGCCTCCATGAGAATAACCGGTCCAGTACTGGGTATCAGCCCGGAAGTTCCCCTGCACATCGTTACATACCACAATTACGGGGACATGATCGGCGCTCTGCCTTTCCGTTCCGAGGCTACCAGCAGCCAGCTGATTACCCAGGGGATGGCTTTCGATGAGGAACGCGTCTTGATGGTCCATTCCGGCGACGGTTCGGTTACGTCCACTACGGCCCACGAGTTTGTACACCTGCTGGTGGGTGATGCCCTGGGCCGGGCCTATTCCCGCGTCCCCGCATGGCTCAACGAGGGCCTGGCCGAATACGGTTCGCGTCACGACGGCGAGCGTTACATTGTCAACCGGGGCATTGAACGGGCCATAGACAACGGTACGATCCGTCCTCTCTGGCATCTGGGTTCGTACAGCGGCACTCCGCAGGAGATAATCTACGGCTACGCCCACGGAGAGTCGGTGGTTACATTCATGGTGTTGGAATACGGCGAGGAAAGGATGGCCGACTTGATGCAGGCCATCACCCGCACCCTGGACATAGATTCGGCGCTCATCCAGGTTTATGGGCTGGACCAGCACGGCATTGATTCGGCATGGCGGCAGGAAATAGGATTGGAGCCCCTGCCCAAGCCGGAGTACTCGACTGGCAGGAGGCCCCTGCTGGAGAACATTCCCGATGCCACCATCGCACCCATTCTAATGCCCAGTTTCAGTTCCCAGGGGTCGTCGTCGCCGCCGCCAGTGGAACCAACGGCGGTGCCGGCGTTGTCGGCGCCGGCGGAACCCAGGCCGGCGCCGACCCAGGCCATGGCTGACAGCGCCAGCCAGCCCACTGTTGCTCCGCCCAGCGCCCCGGCAGCAGAGGCAATGGAACCTGCCAATCCGCCGCCGGATTCTTCAACCCAGGCGTCCGTGGTCCCTGCAGATCCAGTATCGGAGCCTGCCCCGGGTGGGTGCAGCCCCCCGGCGGCCCAGGTGGGGTTTGTTGGCGAAATAGCTTTCCTGTTGCTGCTGGGCGCGCCCCTGGGCCTGATTGGAGTCAAACGGATGAACGGTCGGCGGCAGCCGTTTGGCGGGAAAGAAAAGGGCATGAAGGAAATGCAATAGAAACCACTTCGGAAAAACCCTTAAAGCCATAGATGAGGGGCCGGCAGAGCTTGTTCATCAAGTCTGCCGGCCCCGCTTTTGGCGCTACTCCGTTGCAAGCGGCGTCAACGGGCCCGGGGATTGAATGCGTCGTTCAGGCCGTCACCCAACAGGCTGAAGGTAAAAAGGAGCAGCACCAGCACACTGGAGGGCACCAGGGTCAGGTGCGGGTCGCTGCGCAGTACGGAAATGTTACCGTTCTCGAAGATCATCACTCCCAGGCTGGGAGTGGGTGGCTGGATTCCGATGCCAAGCCAGCTAAGGACCACCTCGGCCCCGGCTACTGCGCCCAGGCCGGCGGAAACGGAAACTATTACCGGGCTGATGACGTTGGGCAGCAGGTGGCGTCCCATAATTCTTTTTGTACTGGAACCCAGGGCACGGGCGGCCTCAATGTACTGGTTTTCCCGTGCCTGCAGCACCTGCCCGCGCACCAGCCGGGCCATCCCGAACCAGGAAAAAGCCGCCAGGGCCAGGGAAATAACGGTGTAGTCCACTATTCCCAGCCGGATAATCCAGTCAATCCCCGTGGCGTCTTCAAATCCCCTCACCCACTGCAGAATTCTGGGCTTAACTGTGGCGACGATTATCAGTACCAGGAAGATATCGGGGAAGGCCGAAGTAACTTCTCCCACTCGCATGATGACACCATCGGCCCACCTTCCGAAATAGCCGGCTATCAGTCCCAGGGTAACTCCGATGATCAGGGCGCCGGTAACCAGGGAAGTTACGGTGATAATCACCGTGGTGCGCAGCGAGTACATCACCCGGCTCAGCATGTCGCGACCCAGGCGGTCGGTGCCCAAAGGGTGGGTGAGGCTGGGCCTTTCCTTTACCGAAGAGAGGTCCTGGTCGTTGTAGCCGTGGGGCGCTACCAGCGGCGCAAAAACACCGGAGCCGTACATGATGGCAATGATGACCAGGCAGGCCATCGCCAGCTTTTTGCGTGACAGCCGCCGGACCGACAGGTAAAAGTAACTGTGCCCCCTGGTATCGGACTCGGGCAACTGGAGGCGCTGGACTTCATCCCGCAACGTAATCACCTCCCAGCCGTATCCGAGGATCTAGTATCGGGTAAACCACGTCCACTATCAGGTTGGCGAGAACGAAGAGTGTGGTTCCCAGCAGCGTCACCGCCATGATTATCGGGTAATCTCGAGAGAACAGGGATTCAATGGTCAGCAGTCCCACCCCAGGTATGCCAAAATACAGTTCCACGATGAATGACCCACTGGCCAGGCCGGCCAGGGAGAAGCCCAGGGTCGTTACCACTGGAATCATGGAATTTCGCAGGATGTGGCGGACTCGCACCAGCCGTTCCGGCAAACCCTTGGCGCGGGCAGTGCGAATGTAGTCCTGTCCGATGACATCCAGCGTGCTGGCCCGGGTGAGGCGGGTGACTATGGCCACGCCGGGAATGCCCAGTACAACCGCCGGAAGAATGATGCTGGTGGAAAAGAAGCCGTCCCAGCCGTGGGTGGGCAGAATGCCGAGTTTCAGCGAAAAGATCAGCAGGGCAATGGGGATGGTGAGGAAGACGTGCATGGACTGCCCCACCAGGGTGAAGGCTACCATGGCGCTGTCCCACCAGGTGCCCTGCCGGAGGGCGGCGAACAGGCCGGCCGCCACCCCCAGGCTTACGGATATCAGCAAGGCCGCGAAGTTAAGCTGCGCGGAAATCCAGATCTTGCTCTTCAGCAAATCCGTTACGCTCCGCCCCCTGTACTGGTAGCTCTCCCCGAAGTCGCCCCGCAGCACGTTGCCTATGTACCGGGCGTACTGGACGGCTATCGGGTCGTCAAGCCCCTGCTTGGCGCGGATTCTCTCGTAGGCCTCTTGTCTGAAGTTCTGGCCCAACAGAATTTGTACCGGGTCCCCTGGGCCGAAGCGGCCCAGGGCAAAGGTAATGAAGGAAACGATCACCAGGAGTATTGGTACCCAGATCAACCGACGGACGATGTAAGTTGCCACGGCTAACTCCTAGCTGCCGGCTTAACCCTGCTCCAGGTGAATGTACCGGAATTTTGGTATGGTGAGCGGCAGCAGGTAGTAATCCCTGACGTGGGGCTTAATCAGGAAGTACCAGTCTTCATCATTCCAGAGCAGCACCCACGGGGCATCCTCCAGGATCATCTCCTCTACCTGGTTGTAAAGCTCGAAACGCCGGGTAACGTCCTGCTCTACCCTGGCCTGCTCCAGGACGGCATCCACTTCCGGATTCGAGTAATTGGTCCGGTTGCCCTCGCTTTCGCTGTGGAAAAGCAGGTCAAGGAAATTCTCGGGATCAGGGTAGTCTGCGATCCAGCCCAGGGAGTACATCTGGTAGCGTTTCTGGTTCACGTCTTCCAGGAAAGTGGCCCATTCCGTCTGCTGTATTTCCACCTGCAGCCCCAGTTCCTGCTCCCACGCCTGCAGTATGACCTCCAGGCCCAGTGGCACGGCCGCGCCCAGGCTCCCCGAAATGCTGAGCACCAGGCGGGGAATGCTGTCGGGATCGGCTCCGTACTTGGATGCATCCAGGAGGCGGCGAGCCTCTTCGGGGTCATAGGGGTAGGGGTCAAGTTCCGGATTAAATGACGGGAACCGCGGGGGGATGATGGTTTTGGCCGGCCGCACGGCGCCCTCATAGACTATCGACGCTATCTGTTCCCGGTCAAAAGCCAGGTTCAGCGCCTTGCGGAACTTGGGGTCATCCAGTGGCGGGTCATCGACGTTGAGACCGATATAGCTGGTGCTGAAACGGGCGGGATAGGGGTGCACCAGGGGATTAAGGGCGTCCGAGGGGTCAAGTACCCGCTCCAGGTCGGCCAGGCCCACGCCGGTAACATCGATTTCGTCGTTCTCGAAGAGAATCATTCGGGAGCCGCCGCTTAGGATCATCTCCACCTCATCCAGGTGGGGCGGTCCCAGGTGGTAGTGCTCGTTCCGGCCCAGGCGGATAGTCTCGCCAATCGTGTACTCGACCAGGCGGAAGGGGCCGGTGCCGTTGGGTGTCTCGAACCAGGTTTCACCCAATTCAACATTATTCTGGTCAAGCACGAAGGCGCTAGGGTAAGTGAGCTTGGCCAAGAAATAGGCCTTGGGAAGGTCAACGTTAAACCGGATAGTCTGGTCGTCAACAACCTGGACTCCAGCAACCTCGGAAGCCGCCCCGTCAAGCTTGGCCTGGACGCCGACGATATCGTTCAGGTACTGATCAACTATCGGAGAAGCCAATTCGGGGTCAGCCACTCGCTCGATGGACCACTTAAAGTCCTGGGCGGTTACGGGAGTGCCGTCGTGGAATTTGGCATTGGGGTGGATGGTGAAGGTATATTCGCTGCCGTCGGGGCTGATTTCCCACCTTTCCGCCAGGTCCAGGGCAACGGAAAAGTTGAAGGGTTCGATAGTAACCAAGCCGCCAAAGAGTTCGTTGACCAGCAAACCGGATGTGCTGTCCTCGGTCAGGTGTGGGTCGAACGTAGGCGGGTCGGCGAACAGGAGTCGGAGAGTGCCTCCGTCTGTCGCCATGCCGTTGCCGCTGTTGGCAGGGCGGGTACCTCCCTCGTATTCCGCTTGGCTGGGGGCTTCTTGGGAAAATACGGGAGCGGGAGGTTCTACCACCGGAGATCTGGGAGTTTCGGCGGGAGCAGGCACTGCCGTAGGCTGCGCTTCCTGCCGGTTACTGGCCGCGTTATCTCCCTGCATGTTTGAAGCGGCCGAGGAGTCTGCCACATTAGATTCGGGGGACTGCTCACCGCTGCCAGCGGGCGTCGGGTTGGTCTGGTTCACAGCTTCGTCCTGCGAGTCGCCGGGGAAGCAGGCAACCACTGACAGCCCCAGGATGGTCAAAATCAAAAGAGTCGTCCAGCGCATACGTACCTTCCAAGTTGGTAAGTTGAATGGGTGATACCTGTGGGGGAATTAGCAAGCTAATTGAGTAATGACATAATCGCCTCAAGCATTATATTGATAATTTGCCTCGCAAGGCAATAAAGAGGTACCAGGAATCAATTGGGCCCGCTTCCGCAGCTCCCCTGATTCACGCTGGCCCACCGGCATCGCGGGTTGGCCCGTGGCGGCGCCTAAGCTGCGAATTGTTCAGTTGAAAGCCTGCTCCCTTTTTGATACCATTGCTGTCGCCACTTTTCCCGGGCGACGTATTCCTTGATGTAGGAATCAAGCTCCGCGTGGCGAGCGTAGCCAAGAGGCCTAAGGCGCCTGTCTGTGGCACAGGAGATCACGGGTTCGAATCCCGTCGCTCGCCCCAACCACTTAATCCCCTATGCGCCTGTAGCTCAATGGATAGAGCACTGGGCTTCGGACCCAGGGGTTGCGGGTTCGAGTCCTGCCAGGCGCGCCACCTGTTTTCTGTCAACCGGCCCCGGACGCCAATTTCTGCAGGCCGCGCCTTGTTTCCTGGTTGCATCTATATACGTGGCAATATCCCCTTCGGATGCGGTGCTGCACCGGACCACACCCAGGTCGAGGAGCTAGATTGGACCAATTGCGCCGGGATATTTGGCTGCTGGGCCACCGTGTCTGTATGGCGGGATTAGTGGATCTCGCTTGAGAACTGCGAGACCTGGCAGGTCGGGGCGACCTGCGGGCGGAGGACGCCGTCGCCGAGGCGGTCAGCCTTCTGCAACGGCAAATAGAGACAGCCGGCTGGTCGGGCGCTGACCCATCTAACGCTGTTCTAAAGGAAGCGTTGCGTACTTTTCCTGGCCAAACAGGAATGTGCGGGCCCCATGGCTGAATCCCTGTCTCGCCCTTGATGCCGACGTTAACGCCCGTGGCAGCGCTTGTATTTCTTGTTGCTGCCGCAGGGGCACTTTTCGTTGCGGCCTATCTTGCGGCCTTCCCGCCGAGCAATGGCCTTCTTTTCTTCGCAGGCGTTGCAGGTGCAGGCCGGCGGGTGCTCGGTGTACCAGTTCGCTCTTACCATCTATTCCATACCGCCTGTCGGCTAGAGTGGGTCAACAGGGACTATTGCAGGGCGCGGTCTAAAGGCCTACTTCACGTCGAGAAGTTCCACCTCGAAGACCAGGGTGGAATTCGGGGGAATCAGCCCGCCGCCGACGCTGCGTTCTCCATAGGCCAGGTCCGGCGGAATGGTGAATTTCCACTTGTCTCCCACCTTCATCAGGGAAACACCTTCGTCCCAGCCCTGAATCACGTTGCCCCGTCCCACGCCGAACTCGAAAGGCTGGCCCTTGTCTACCGAACTGTCGAACTTTGTGCCGTCGGTGAGCCAGCCAGTGTAGTGGACCACCGCTGTATCGCCGGAAGAGGGGGATTCTCCGTCGCCGGTCGACAGCACCTCGTATTGGAGGCCCGAGTCGGTGGTAATCAGGTCGGCGTCCTCGCCCTGGGAACAAGCTGCGAGAAGCAGCGCAAACAGCGGCAGGATTATCCAGAGTTTCACGGGTCCCTCCTGGTCAGGTTAACCACTTCAGCGTTGGACGCCGCAATCAAGTCGTCCGGGGTAATGATGATCTCCTGGCCCCATTCACCTGCGCCGACACCCAGTTCCCCGTATTCGGTCAACGCGATGTCCAGCAGGGAGCGGAACCCCGTCGGCTGCCAGTGGAAGGGGGGAATGGAGCCCACGGCGTAACCCGTAACCTCCTTAACCAGCTCCGGGTCGGCCAGGCTGATGTTGCGGGATGCCAGCGCACGCTTCAGTTGCCCGGATATGGCGTGGCGGTCGCCGCCCAGCATCACCAGGGCCATCTGACCCTCCCCGGTGCGGAAGAGCAGAGTCTTGACCATTTGCCCCTCTTCATACCCCAGCGCGTTGGCCACGCTGGCCGCCCCCTTTTCGGTGTCGGGAGAAAACTCCAGCTTCCGGTAAGGGATGCGGCGCTGGTCCAGGTAGGTATGGGCCGGCAAGTCCATATAAGGAAACCCCCGCATCACTTCTAACGGAATGATCGGAAGGTAGCGTAGGCCAAATCCCCCCGCCGGTCAATGTGCTGGCTGCAGACCGGCGCATGAACCGGCCGCAAAGAGAAGGTGGGAGGGCGACAAAACGCCCCTCCCACCGATGAAGCGCCGACGGGCTATTGGCTGCGAATTAAGGGCCGGGCCTGGTGCCCAGGGTTACGGTCAATTGCACGGTTACGCCGCCGCGAATCACATCCATGGTTACTTCCTGGTCGGGGCGGGTATTCGCCACCAGGTATCCGATAACGTCGTCTATCGTTTCCACCGGGTCACCGTCAATGGCGACGATGATATCGCCTCCAATAGGCAACTCCAGTCCATCCATCTCCAGGGTGCCTTCGCTGCCTTCCAGTCCGGCATTTTCCGCGGGGCCGTCGCGTACCACGTCAATTACCAGGGCGCCCTGGGTCCTGCGGGGCAGGTCCATGGCCTCGGCCAGGTCGGGCCTGAGGGTGGTCCCGCTGATGCCAAGCCAGGAGTACTCATACTCACCCTCGCCTATGAGGGAAGGCACTACCTGCTTGGCAATGTTGACGGGAACAGCGAAGCCGATGCCGCTGCTGGCCCCGGAACGGCTGATTATCTGAGTGTTGATGCCAATTACGTGACCGTTGCGGTCCAGCAGTGGACCTCCCGAGTTGCCCGGGTTGATGGGGGCATCGGTCTGGATTACTTCCGGAATGGAAAACGGGCTGTGGCCACTGCGTATGGTGCGGCCAATGCCGCTCACTATTCCCGTTGTTATGCTGAATTCCTGGCCGAAGGGATTGCCTACCGCCGCTGCCAGCTGCCCCATTGCTACCTCATTGCTGTTGCCCAGGGTGGCCGGCTTGAGAAAGCCGTCGGGGTCCGAAACCTTGATTACTGCCAGGTCGGAATCCGGGTCCCCTCCCAGAAACTCGGCTTCCAATTCAACGCGGTTGGGCAGGGTCACAATGATACGGTCTGCTTCGGTTACCACGTGATGGTTGGTCACAATATGCCCTTGCTCGTCCCAAACAAACCCCGACCCTCCGGTACGTTCGAAGAAGTCATCGGGTAGATCCGGTAAATCGGGAATGCTGGGCCGCTGTGACATGGAACCAAGATTCCGCGAAATACGGATATAGACTACCGAGGGCAGGGTTGACTCGTAGATGTCGCGAACGACTTGGTCCTGGGCCGCTACGATTTCCAGGGGCGTCAACCCGGAAAGCTGGGGACGGGGGGCGCCTGGTCCGCCCTCTCCCGGCGCCGTAACTTCGGGCACATTGTCTCCTAGTATGTCGTTTAGCGGACCCGAGCCATTACCGCCTGCGGTTTCCGTAGCGTTGCCGGCGCCGGAGTCTGTATCGGGACCCGGCGCCCGGTCCGATGAAGCTGCCAGTGGGTCGGCCAGCCCCGGACTGGTGTCGCCTACGGCCTCAATTTGCTCCGTTGAATTGGACCTGTCATCCAGGTTAAATGAACGGGCCTGGGGTTCCGCCGCTGCGGTAGTCGCCGCCGGCTGGTCAACTCGGCCGGCGGAAAAATCGGGCTGCAGGAAGGAACAACCGGCCATCAACGCTGAGAAGGCGGTGATGGCGCAGGACAGGAACAGAATTTTCCAGAGGGCAGGTTTGCTTCGCGCGGCGACCTGGTTTGATGTAGATGTCGTATAACGACGAAAGAAACTGCGCACAATCAGCCTCCTTCACAAGGATTGGGGCAATGTCCAGAAACCAGTCTGAAGTACCAGTATAGCGCAAGAATGTGGGTGAATTGTTTAGGACAGCCTCCATCGAATACGCCAGGATAGCGTCCTTGGATTTGCCGGTTCAACGCAACTGAATTTGAGCTTTCTGCCCCCGGGCTGTCGCAGAGATAAACACTCCCGATCTGCCCACGAGGACAATTGCCTGGCCGACGGATGAAATGATGGCGAGCAATGGTAATTTCCGTAATCCCGTTTCCCTTGCCAGTCCCGCCGGCTTGGGATCGTTCCGCCAGGCACTGAATTCTGAGAGTTATTACACCCTGGGTGACTTCACCAGCGCAGGAACCCCCAAGACCCGATTATTTGGCGGTGGTGTTTTGCCTCGTAATACTGGGCGAAAAGGTTTGACAAACGGCGGGTCCTCGTCCTGGGCTGCCTTAGGATTGCCGTTTCGACTGCGGGGAACCGTCGCCTCTTTTGGAGTTTCCAATCTTCCCGGAGTTGCTAATTTCGGAACATTAACGCTGAATCAGGTATGAAAAAAGGCCTGCCGTCATTGAAAATCCGAAACGGCTATGCTACCTTTATGCGGGATTTTGTATATACCGGCGCGGAAGAAAACGCGCTCCTGGGGACCCCTTGATGGCGGCAAATTTCGGCGCGACTGAACGGAACGGCGGCATCCGGTGGCATAACTGGGGCCACGAGGCTTTCGATCTGGCCCAGCAGCAGGACAGGCCCGTTCTGCTTTCCATTTCGGCTATGTGGTGCTACTGGTGCCACGTGATGGATGAAACCACCTTCTCTGACCCTGAAGTCGTCCGCTTTGTGAACGAGAACTTCACCCCCGTACTGGTGGACAATGACCACCGCCCAGACGTAAATGCCCGCTATAACGTGGGTGGCTGGCCTACCACAGCTTTCCTGACCTCCCATGGCGGCCTGATAGCCGGAGCCACCTACCTGCCCGCCGACCAGTTGCTGGGCATGCTGGTGGAAATCCGGAGGGCCTGGGACGAGGACAAATCGGGCATCTATGACCAGGCAGCCCAGATTCACCGCCAGCGCCAGGAGTTCCTGGGTCGGGTGGCGGCAGGCGGCGAACTGGACCATCGCCTGGTGGACATAATTGCACGTCGGATGGCCGGCGCCTACGATGCCCGCAACGGTGGTTTTGGCGAAGAACCCAAATTTCCGTCAGCGCCAATTCTGAAGCTCTTTCTTCATCTCTACCGCACTACCGGCGAAGGGTTCTACGAATCCATTTTACGGAAGAGCCTTGACTCAATGGCCGACGGCGAGCTGCACGATAAAATCGAGGGCGGCTTTTTTCGCTATTGTGCGCTGGGGGACTGGACCGAAGGCCAGCACGAGAAGTTGCTTGAGGACAATGTTAACCTGGCCCAGGTGTACCTGGATGCCTGGACTCTTGTGGACGAGCCTCGCTACCGGGAAATCGCCAACCGCACTATTGATTTCCTCTTGTTTACGCTGCTGGATCGGGAAGCAGGTGGGTTCAGGGGCAGCCAGGGCGCCCATTCGGATTATTTCGGAATGTCGGAAGCTGTGCGGCTGGCGAATATTGCCCCGGAACCGGACCCCTATTGCTATGCTAACTGGACCTGCCAGGCAGTCTCTTTGCTCTTGGACGCCGGAGCCAGGCTGCCCCGTCCCGAGTTGGCGGAAATTGCCGGGGTATTGCTGGATGGAATGGCAGCCTGGGCGGATAAGGGCGACTTGCCCCACGCCTTTGTCAGTGGAGGCAAGCCTTCGAGTCAGCTTCCGTCCAACTTCAGGCTGTTGAGTGACTGGGCGGCTTACCTGAATGCCCTTATGGACGCCTGCAACTCTCGCCCCGATTCCGGCGAATACCTTCAGCGGGCAATAGAAGTGGCGGGCCTCTTGAACAACGGGTTTTACGACATTGCCCGGGGCGGCTACTTCGATATCCCGGCCGATCCTCATTCCGTGGGCTATATGCGGCTGCGGGAAAAGCCTTTGGCCGAGAATGTCCTGGTGGCGGAAGCCCTGCTAAAACTGCACCAAGCCACGGGAGACATCCAGTATTTGATGCGGGCCGAGCACGTCTTGAGCGCCTACTTGGATGCCAACCGGGATTTCGGGGAGCACGCTGCCAGCTATGCCGTGGCTGTGGACCACTTCCTGCACCCGCCGGTGGAAATTACGGTGGAAGGGGCGCCGGCCCAGGCGGAAACGCACCAATTGGCGTTGGCAGCCAGCCGGGTCAGCCACCCGCACGTCGTCATTAAGCGGGTGAATGGGCCCGACGGCGCGACGCCCATGGCCCACGTATGCGTGGAGACCCTGTGCTTCCCGCCCGTTTCCCAGCCTGGTGAACTGGCCGAGTCCGTAGCGGAGGCCCTGCGCGGGCCGCAGCAGACGGCCGGCAACATATTCGAGAATTTTGTCAGCTTTTAATCCCCAGAAATTGACGACTATACCCGCAACGGAGGCTATCACCTGAAGAGCGTAAACTGTAACGAACTTTCGCTGGCCCAGATTGACCAGCGCCATACCCTGTCCGGCTGGGTGGACAGCCGCCGTGACCACGGCGGCGTGATATTCGTTGACCTGCGAGACCGTTCAGGTATCGTCCAGGTCGTATTCAGCCCCGAGCTTTCCCCTGAAGCTTACCGCACCGCCGAGCAGTTGCGGTCAGAGTGGGTAATCCAGGTCAGCGGCGTCGCCCGCCGCCGTCCACCGGAATCGGAAAACCTCACCCTGCCCACGGGGCTGGTTGAGATTTTTGCCGACGAGGTAACGGTGCTGAACGCATCGCTGACACCACCATTCTACATCGAGGACGACGTAAAGGCCGACGAGGCGCTGCGCCTCCGATACCGGTACCTGGACCTGCGTCGGCCCCAGATGCAGCGCAACCTCATCCTGCGCCACCAGGTCGTCAAGTACATCCGCGACTTCCTCGATGAACGCGGATTCCTGGAGATCGAGACTCCCATCCTCATCAAGAGCACGCCGGAAGGCGCGCGGGACTACCTTGTGCCCAGTCGGATGCAGAAGGGCAGCTTCTACGCGCTGCCCCAGTCGCCCCAGCAGCTGAAACAGTTGCTGATGGTTTCGGGTGTGGAAAGGTATTTTCAGATTGCCCGTTGCTTCCGTGACGAAGACCTGCGGGCTGACCGCCAGCCGGAGTTTACCCAACTTGACCTGGAGATGAGCTTCGTTGAACAGGATGACGTGCTCGAGCTTACCGAAGAGCTGTACACCGGCATGGTCGAAAAGCTGACTCCCCATAAAAAGTTGATCAAGCCCTTCCCCAGGCTTCCGTACGATGAAGTTATGGCCAGGTATGGCAGCGACAAACCCGACCTTCGCTTCGGGCTGGAAATGACCGACGTAACCGACCTGGCCGGTGAAACTGAGTTTCGTGTATTCCTGTCGACCATTGAACAGGGCGGCATAGTCAAGGGTTTCGTTGCTCCAGGGCAGGGTCACTACACCGGTTCAGATATGCGTCGGCTGGAGGAGACGGCCAGGGAGTTCGGAGCCGCCGGTATGAGCCACGTCCGCCTGCAAGGCCAGGGGTCGCCGGCTGACCAGGGTGAGGGCGATTTCCTGCTTTCTCCGGGATTGCGGATGCCCGTGGAATGGTCGAGGAGGCTGGCGGAACGCATGGGAGCTACCGGCGGCGACCTGATAATCCTGATGGCGGGCCCGCCCCGGCGGGTTAATGCGTGGCTCAGCGCCATGCGCGATTACTTTGGTGACAGGCTTGGGCTGGTCGACGAGGACACCCTTTCTTTCGCCTTCATAACCGGGTTCCCCATGTTCGAGTGGGACGAGGCCAATAACCGTTGGGATTCTTCTCACCATCCCTTCACCTCGCCGGCGGATGGCAGGGAATCGCTGCTGGATGGGGACGACCTTGGGAATATTGAGTCCAAGGCTTACGACCTGGTCTGCAACGGTTCGGAACTGGCCAGCGGCAGTATTCGGATTCACCGCCGAGAACTACAGGAGAAGGTCTTTGCCGTTCTTGGCTATAGCAAGGAACAGGTGGAAGAGCGTTTCGGCCACATCCTCGAGGCCTTTGAGTACGGCGCTCCACCTCATGGGGGCATTGCCCCAGGCATTGACCGGCTCGTAACCATCCTGGCCGGAGCAGAGTCCATCCGGGACGTAATAGCCTTCCCCAAGACGCAGAGTGGTACGGACCTGCTGTTTGGCTCACCTTCCCCGGTGGATGCGGTCCAGTTGCGTGACCTGGCGCTGCGCGTCACCGAGTAATAGTCTGCGGCCGCGCCTGGACGCGGAATTGAGTCCGCGCTCGGGTTTGCTTGAATCAGCGGCACAAATAGGAGGAACCCTCTATGGCGGCATCAAGTCCTTTCAATTTTGACGGTCTGTATTCCCGGGTTTCGGTCCCGGTAGTCAGGGGCGAAAATCGTCACGCCAAGTACGACTTTGCGGTGGCCTATCCCGACCCGGATACCCTGCCCCTGGAGGGCCTGGCGGACGCCGTGCGGGTCGCGCTGGAACGTGAAGGAAAGGACCTCGCGCTTTATCCCGTCTCCACCGGCCTTCCTTCCTTGCGGGAGTGGGTGGCCGACAAGCTCGCCAGGGACCGGAACATGAACGTGGGCGTGGACGACATAGTCCTTACCTCCGGTTCCGGCGAGGCCATATCGATGATTATTGCCGCCCTTACCGACCCGGGCGATGTGCTGCTGACGGAAGAATTCGTTTACCTGGGAACCCTGCGGGCCATGCGGAGATTCGGCGCCGACGTTCGCAGCGTCAAGTGCGACGACCAGGGAATAATTCCCGAGGAACTGGACAGCGCCCTGGCGGCAGTTGCAGCCGAGGGCAAGAAGGTCAAGTTCCTGTACACCATACCCGTCTTTCAGAATCCCATGGGATGGACCATGACCCTGGAACGGCGTTTAAGGACGCTGGAGATTACCCAGAAGTACGGTGTGCCGGTGCTGGAAGACGACTGCTACGTTGACCTGCGATTCGAGGGTGAAGACGTAACGTCCATGCACTCCCTGGACGACACGGGCCGGGTACTTTACGTGGGTTCCTTTTCCAAGATCGTCGCCCCGGGTGTCCGGCTGGGCTACATGGTGGCGCCCCAGGAGGTAATCCAGCGGGCCATGAGCTTCAAGGGCGGCGGTGGAGTTAACCAGTTTGCGGCCCTGGCGGTGCAGGAGTACGCCCAGGGCAGTATGAACGCCCACATCGAGGAGCAGAATCAGTCCTTGCGGGTGAAGCGGGATGCCATGCTGGCGGCCCTGGGTGAGAACTTCGGGGACGCTGCACAGTGGAGCAAGCCCGAGGGAGGGCTGTACGTCTGGCTGGAAATGCCGGAAGACGTGAACCTGGCCGCTATCCAGGACCAGGTGTTCGACGAAGGTGTCGGCTACTACAACGGCACCATGTTTTCCCCCGAGGGCCGGGGAGCCAACTTCGCCCGGCTCTGCTTCGGGCACCCCACCGCCGAGACGGTGGCGGAGGGTGTGGCTGAACTGGCGCGTATTTTTGAACGGCGTGGAATTCTGGGAGGTTAGGCCCAGTATCTGGACCGGGCGAAAAAGCCCTTGCTGTCCTTCCCCCGCGCGCCGGAATACACTCCACGAAAATTATTGGCCCGGACCTGCAGGTCCGGGCCAACCTTCTTTCCGGGCTTAACGTGCCGCCCGGACTAGTCGTTATCAGCGGTACCGGCTTTCTCAGGGACGCCGGCGCCGTGACCGTTACGGAAGGCGAACCGGTCAACCAGGTCTCCGATGCTCTGCCGGAAACCGGAGTACTCCAGTTCACCGTAGGGCAGCATGGCAGCGCCGGACCAGCCCTGGGAACGCATTTCGATGGCCTTCTGCTGGGCCAGCAGCCGGACATGGTCCCACGACTGGTTATCGAAGAAATCGATGCTGGAATCGGAGAAAGTGCCGTCGGCAGCGATGGAAAATCCAACGCAGGAAACCAGCGGCAAACAGTACATACCGGTTACCGGCGTGTTTATGGGCACCGGCATGAGCGGCATATTGTGCGAACCCCGGGCGTCCCCGCCAATGTAGTGGGCCTTGGCGTAGGGCGAAGTCAGTTCTTCAGGCGCCGGGAAGATGCCCTGGTTCCGCACCACTGCCACCGGGTCGTCCTTGCCAGTGTAGCTTCCGGCTATGTTGTGGAGCCTGGTCGCGGAAATGGCGGCGGCCACCTCTCCGGAGTAGCGGGATACGATGGAGTCGATGCCGAAGCGTTCATTGTCCCGCAGTAGCACTGCCAGCTTGTAGTAGTCCTCCGGTGCATTGAGGGCAATCAGGCTGTCGCCTTCAGTATTGTCCATGTCTATGATGTTGAAGGTGAAGCCCTGGTTCAGGCGGGGTAGCATCAGGCCGGCGCAGTACATGGGGTCCGCAAAGCCCAGGAACATCGGCAAGTTGTAGGCTCCGGGACCGCACTTGTCGGCGGCCAGCACGAAGAAGGACTCGGCAGGACGGACCGGGTTGGTCTTTATGGGGTCGTGGTCAAACTCCACCTCTGCGACAGCCGGGCCCGCGCCGCGGATGTTGCCAGAAGGGGCGTCTGCCAGAAGGTCTTGTCCAGCGCCATACAGACCGTACTGCCGGGCAATGTCGGTAGCCTGCAGGAAAGTGGTCCAGGCAAACTGGTGCACATCGGTATCGTTTGGACCGCGGGTGTGGGTGGTGGTCATGCAGATGTCGTCACCAGTGTGGCCGACGTAGCCGTCAATCAACAGGCCGCTGCTGATGGCATCCGCCACCGCCTGCTCTACGGCGTCCATCATCCGCTGGGACGGCTTCGTGTGACCACCGATAGAGCCGACGTCGGCTTTAAGAACGGAAATTGTAAGTTTCATGGCCTAATCTCCTCAATTCCTCAGCAAGGGGAAGTTTCTTGAGCGGGCTTAAGGTTGTAAGTCGGGGCCAAAATCTGCTTTTCAGGAGGTTCCTGGCAAGGGAGTTGGCAATGCGGGATTATAGCAACATTGGATTATAGGGTCAAACTGGTGCCAATCGTTTCTCGAATTGCCATCGACTTCCCAAGCTGTTAGCACCAGGTCGGTGAAGCGGTTCGATCACCGAAACATCCCCCTTGTCAACTCGCATAACCCATCTGCAGTATAGAATCATGACTCATTCCAGGCGTCCCTATCCAACAACCACTCCGCGCAGAACAACTCC
>CAZPMU010000002.1:77018-124441 GCA_964587795.1 uncultured Dehalococcoidia bacterium
GGCCAATCCCCAGCGAAAGTGGGCCAAAATGGGCCTAAATGGAACGAAAATAAAAAAACCATTCCCGCGGCTTTCCGTTATGACAGGTCTGGTTAGATCAGGAAGGAAAGTTGCCAGTGCTGACGCCTGTCGTAAGAGTCTGGACAGCTACCCTGACTCTCGGCCATTGTCTAGTTAATGAGTAGAGTGTATATTCTTAGCTAAAGACAGTCGGGTCAATTAGCTTTCCAGGCGAGGAACATAGTCGAATAACGACTGGTTATGGCTACGCAAGATATTCTGTTACTCATTTCACTGGGTATTATCGTATTGTGGACCACTCGGCTGGCCCGCTCCAAAGGCTTGAATCCGTGGTACTGGGGTATAGGCACGGCATTGCTTGTGGTAGTCGCCTGGATGTTCAGCCGCCAATACCTTGCTCCGGTCGTGATGGCCCCCCTGATTTTTCTGCTGCTATTTCGCAGTCCCCTGTTTCGCAGGAATCGGCAGGAAGATTCCCGCCCCTGTCCCAGTTGCGGTGCGCCGGACACCGGCGGCCTGAACTTCTGTGTCCAGTGCGGATGGGACCTGTCCCGCGTTATGGTGGACCGGCAGGAAGTCATGGAAGAAGCCGAACAATCCCCGATCTCTTCGGCTGAGCAGCCCCCGACCCAACAGCCGGGTGATACTCCTTCTTCCGACCCCTGGGCCCCCGCTTCTGCCGCGCAAGGGGAAGGAAAGGAAGCAGCAGCGGAAGCTCTTCAGCCTCCACTGGCCACTGATCCTGAACCCGTTTTGGCCCAGGAAGCTGCGCCTGCTCCATCGACGGCTGAAGTTCCTCCCCAGCCCGCGCCCGCTCCCAGGGTGCCGAGGCCCATTCCCACTCCCGCCAACCTGACGGCCAGGGGAGTTGAACTGTTTAACGAGGGCAGGCTTCAGGAATCCATTGATCAGTTCACCAAGGCCATTGCCTTGGATCCCAACTACCGAGAAGCGTGGGAACGGAGAGCCGAGGCCTACGGAAGATTGGGGCGTCCCGAGCGTCAGAAGGCCGACCAGAGCCGGTTGGAAGCTATCTAGGACACCGCTGCCTTCCACGAAGATAGGTGTGCGGGCAGGTGGGTCAGGGACCGGCTACGGCTGATCACACAGCCATTATGTGATAGCCGGCGTCCACCGGGATAATGGAACCGGTGATGCCGCTGGACATGTCACTGCACAGGAACAGTGCCGCCTTTGCCACCTCTTCCGCGACTATGTTCCGCTTCAGCGGCGCCCTTTCTGCGTGGATCTTCTTCATGTCCATGAAGCCGTGGATGCCCCGGGCCGCCAGGGTTTCTATGGGGCCGGCAGAGATGGCATTGACCCGTATATCTTCCTCCCCGAACTCGGAGGCCAGTTGGCGGACGCTGTGCTCCAGGGCGGCCTTGGCCGTGCCCATTACGTTGTAACCCGGATACACTTTCTGTGAAGCTTCGAAGGTCATGGCGATGACACTGCCGCCACCGGTCATCAACGGAGCGGCGTGTTTCACCAGTGGCAGCAGGGTGTAGGCGCTGACGTCCAGCGCTACCCTGAAACCCTCCCTGCCAGTATCGGCAAAGCGTCCCGCCAGATCCTCCCGGTTGGCAAAGGCGATACTGTGCACCAGGAAGGAAATATCGCCGAATGCGGCTCCGATTTCGTGGAAAACCGACTCTATCTGCTCGTCGTCTGAAGCGTCGCACGGCAGGATTATGGCGTTGTCCAGAGTATCAGCCAGGCGCGCCACCCGGTCCTTCAGGCGGTCATTCTGGTACGTCAGGGCCAGTTGGGCGCCGGCCTGCGCCAGGATTTGGGAAATGGCCCAGGCTATGCTGCGGTCGTTGGCCACCCCGAAGACTACGCCTCTCTTGCCGCTCAGGTCTATGGGATACAAGGACTGCCCTCCACAGAAGCTATGTTTTGACTCACTGGTTGAACTCGGTATTGGACGCAAGAGGTTCGACTAAATGAACTCTGGAGCCACCCGTTCCAGGAAGGTGCTAAGTTGTTGCTCCGGTTCAAATGAGGCGAACCTGACAATTACGGTATCCGCGCCGGCTTCCAGGTACCCGGCAATCCGTTCCTTGACCCGCTCCGGCCCGCCGAAGGGACCCCACCGGTCTCCCCAAATCTCGGCGCCATAGTAGCCCAGCAGGTACCGCTCCGATTCCGCTTCAGCCCGGCCCAGGTCCGTGTCCATGTTTACTGTAAGGTACATAACGGTTTCCAGCGAATCGGGATCCCTCCCCAGGGATTCTGCTTCGGCCTTTACGGCTTCTATGACCATGGCGTGCTCTTCGGGGGTGTCGGAGATGGATATTACCCCGTCGGCCAGCCGGGCTGCCCGCTTGATCTGCGCATCGCGGGCACGGGCTCCCCAGTGGCATGCCAGGTAAATGGGGACGCCGTCCCGCTGCACCGGCCAGGGCTTGACGGTTACCGAGTCCAGGTCAAAGTGCCGACCCGAAAAGTCCACCGTTTCCCCCCGGCCCAGCGCTTTTATGATCTGGACCATTTCTTCCATGCGACTGGCGCGACGGCGGGCGGACACGCCGGCTGCTTTCCATTCCCCTTCCTGTTCCGCATTGAAGGCGCCGCCCACGCCGGCGGCGATCATCAGGCGGCCGTGGGAAATCAGGTCAACGGTGCCCAGGGTTTGGGCAAGCAGCACCGGATGCCGGAGGGCCATCAGCAGGACCGAGGTCCCCAATCGCACCCGGCTTGTGCGGGCGGCCACAGCTGCAAGGGCGGTCAGCGGTTCCAGGCGGGGCTTGGCCGTCAGGCTGTCCCCAACCCACACGGAATCCAGGCCTGCCTCTTCGGCCCGACAGGCCAGGTCAATGATGCGGTCTGCGCTCTGGGGCCGCTCTTCGGCCAGCAACAGGCCTCGAGTGGGCAGCAGAAAGCCGATCTTTGGCTTCTTATGGGCGGTTGTACTGGGATCAGATTGCGGTTGGGTCACCTTCGCCTCTCAAATGGGGAAACTCAGTCAAAGGATTGGTGGACTGGGTCTTATGGGGAGTAAGCCGGTCCAGAAGCCCGGGTTCCCTTTGCTGGAAGAACTCCAGGTCTTCAGTAATATCCAGGTCAAAGCCCAGGCCTTCGCTATAGCAGATGGCGACCGAAATACCTAGCTTTCCGGCCTGGCCCAGGTGCTTGGTAAAGCTCCGGTTGCCCAGTTCCGGCTTGAAAGCCAGTTTGGGCGGGATCAAGATGCCGTTGGTCCCGCTGTCCCGCCGGGCGGGAGCCAGGACAATGTTGCGGCCGTGTCCGGTGGAGCGGATCATGCTCGTAATGTCCGCCGACTTCAGGAAAGGCAGGTCGCCGGGAAGGTACAAAGCTCCGAAGCCGCGCTGGGAAGCCCGGTCAAAACACTTGTCAACGGTGTCATTAAGGTTGCGTCCCAGGTCTTCCATCCAGATGCCGTCAAAGTTCCTGGTCAGGTTGCGAATGCGCCAGTCTCCGCCCACAACCCAGAAGACCTCTACCGAAGCCCCTCTGATGGCCATCAAAACCCGGCGCAGCATGCCGATAACCAGGTCACCCCGCTCTTCGGCAGTGAGGGTCCTGGAGAGGCGGGTCTTGCAGTCCGCAAGGGGCTTCATGGGAATTATGGGAATTATGGTGGTTTCATCCACAACGCTCTCATTCATCATGCTGAAAGCCGCCTCACAATTCAAGGATCAGTTTGGCCAGGGCCACCTTGTCCGCTTCTGTGTTCATTATGGTGGGGGCGACCACCGCCTCCATTCCCAGTTCCCTGATAGCGGGGGCCAGGTTGGAGTCCTGCTCGTCGATCACCATAACGTCGCAAATGTCTACGTACATTCGGGCGACGCCGAGGCACGTAGATTCGTGCCCCAACTCCCCCATAATCTTGGCTGCCGGGCCCCGGACTGCCTGGCCGCCCACAATAGGGCTGACGGCCACCCGCAAGCAATCCCTCGCCCGGGCAATCCGGTCCCTGACCCCGGGAAGAGCCAGGATGGGGCCGGTGCTCAGGATGGGATTGGATGGACACAGCACCACGTGGGAAGCCTCATCCATCGCACTCGCAAACCCCGGGGAGGTTACCGCTTCCTCCGAACCCTGGTATGTCACCGACTTGACCGGAGGTTCGCTGCGATAGCGAACGAAGTACTCCTGCATGGGCAAAACGCCGGAGTCGGTATTCAGGCAGGTCCGCACCCGTTGGTCGGACATGGGCACTATGGGATGAATTACGCCCAGGCGACCGCACAGTTCCGATGTAATTTGGGAGAGGGAAGCGCCTTCATACAGCAACTGGGTCCGCCGTATATGAGTGGCCAGGTCCCGATCTCCCAGATTGAACCAGGTATCTGCGCCGTAGCGAGCCAGCATTTCCAGGGTCTTGAAAGACTCGCCCGACAACCCCCAGCCCGTTTCCGGGTTGGCGATGCCCGCTAAAGTATATAACATCGTGTCCACATCGGGGGAAACGTGCAGGCCGTGAAATGTCTCGTCGTCTCCGGTGTTGACCACTATGGTCAATTGCTCCGGAGAGAGCAGGCGGGTTAAACCAAGGGCCAGCTTTGCTCCGCCCACGCCCCCAGCCAGGGCCAGGACCTTGCCGTGAAACTCGGCCATCGGTTGCGGCAGGCCAGCCCGGCTACCGGTTTTCGGCGCCGGTGTTGGCGGCGTGGCGCGGGTGCTCGAACCGGAAGGTGTCCAGCTTGACCAGGCGCTGGTAGGAACCGAATATCTCCTCCACGTTGTCGCCCACCAGGTCCAGTGGGTCTACCTGGCTGTCGTCTTGATCGAAGACACGCTTCAACCCATAGGTGGTGTAACGTTCCGCGGGAATGCGGCCCGCCTGGCGGATCATTCCCCGGAACTCAGAGGGCCGCATCAACTGTCCGTGCTGGGCGCCGGCCGAGGTGGAAATACTCTCGTTGATGAGGGTGCCGCCCAGGTCGTTGACGCCGGTGGTCAGCAGCAACTGGGACATGCGGCTGCCTTCCTTGACCCAAGAGGCCTGGATGTTGGGAATCCAGTTGTTCAGCATAATCCGGGCAATGGCGTGGACCTTAACCACGTCCATGCCGGTGGGCCCGGATCGCACGTTGTCCACCAGCCCCCTGAGGAACATGGGGGCTTCCGAGTTCACGAAACTGAGGGGGACGAACTCCGTGAATCCGCCGGTGCTCTTCTGGATGTCCCGGAGGAGAGCAATGTGTCGGGCAATCTGCTCGTTTGTCTCCACGTGGCCGAACATGACCGTTGACGTGGTGGGTATGCCCAGGGCGTGGGCGTTGGTGATAACTTCCTGCCACTGTTCAACGGTGATGCGGCCGGGGGAGATACGATCGCGCAATTCCTGGTCCAGTACTTCGGCGGAGGTTCCGGGCAGGCTGCCTACGCCGGCGTCCCGCAGCCCTTCCAGGTATTCGCGAATCGTGCAGCGGGAACGAACTGACCCATACAGCACCTCTTCAGGGGAAAAGCCGTGAATGTGCATGTCTGGCAGTTCTTCCTTGATGGCCTCGCACAGGCGAATGTAAAGGTCGCCCTCCATCTGGGGAGGCAGTCCCGCCTGGACGCAGACTTCAGTGGCGCCGTAGTCCCATGCTTCCCTGGCGCGCCGGACAATTTCGTTGATGGGAAGGAAGTAGCCCTCCTCTTCCCTGAAGTCGCGGCTGAAGGCGCAGAAACCGCACCGCTTGATGCAGACGTTGGTAAAGTTGATGTTGCGGTTAACGACGTAAGTGGCCAGATCGCCCACAGTGCGGCGTCGCAGTTCGTCCGCCACCATGCCCAGAGCGGCAAACTCCGCGCCGGTGGTCTCAAAGAGTACGACGGCCTCATCGACCTCTATGTCATCACCGGCAAGGGCTCGATCCAAAATTCCTGCGGTGGCTGGCTCAAGCTGGGCAATCAAGGCTGGAAGACTGCCAGCCTGGCTGTGGTCTTTGATGTTCTGATCAGTTCCTTCCGGCATACCGCTCCATTCCTCCTTTAACGTATCCCTCGTCGTCAGTCATGGCGACCGCCTTTTCCTGGAGGGAATCGGGCAGCCATGACCCGGATCCAACGAAGTACTCCGGGTACACTGGCAGCCGGGGTTTCAGGTCGAAGCCCAGTTCGGCGGTGCGCCTTTGCAGCTCGGCAAGGGCCGGCCAGGGGGCCTCCGGATTGACAAAGTCGATGGTCAGGGGAGAAACGCCGCCCCAGTCGTTAATGCCGGTTGCCAGGTGGTCCTCATAGTTGGCGGCGTTGAGGTTGGGGGGAACCTGCAGGTTCACCCGGGGCCCCAACAGGATTCGGGCTACCGCCACCGTCCACACAAGTTCTTCCGCTTCTGCATCAGCCGACTTCTCCATGGGAGTAGCAGGCTTGGCCCGGAAATTCTGGATAATGACCTCCTGGACGTGGCCGTGGGCGCGGTGCAAGTCGCGAATTGCCAGGATGGCATCAATACGCTCGCGGCGGGTCTCGCCGATTCCGATGAGAATGCCGGTAGTAAAAGGGATGCCCAACTCTCCAGCCAATTCTATGGTGCGCAGGCGGACTCTCGGACGTTTGCTGGGGGCAAACTCGTGGGGGCCTCCGGCCTCGTACAGGCGCGTGCTGGTGCTTTCCAGCATCAGCCCCATTGAAGGGTTGCTGGCTTGCAGGGTGGCTAATTCACGCCGGCTCATCGTGCCCGGGTTGCCGTGGGGAAGCAGGTCCGTCTGTTCCAGGACGAGTTGGCACACGTGGGCCAGGTATTCCAGGGTGGTACCAAAGCCCCGCTTCTGAAGCCATTCCCGCGCTTCCGGGTACCGCTGTTCCGGCCGTTCTCCCAGAGTGAACAAGGCTTCCGTGCAGCCCAGGCGCTGCCCTGCCCGTGCCACCGCCAGCACTTCCTCCGGAGTCATATAAAGCCGCGGCGCTGTTTCCGGGCTCTGCCTGAAGGTGCAGTACCCGCAAAAGTCACGGCACAGGTGAGTCAAAGGAATGAACACCTTAGGGGAGAAAGTAACCGTCTTGCCCTTGCCTGCATCCCGAATGCAGGATGCAGCGGCGCAAAGCTCGCCTACAGGAGGGCAAAATGGACTATCGAACAGGTAGGCTTCCTCGTTCGGTATTGGGTCTCCGGAAAGCGCCCTTTGGAGCGCGCCGCCATTCACGGTGGACGCGCCCGTTACGCCCATGCCCGACGCAGTGGAAAGGCCATAGTCTGCCTGTGGTGTTCCCGTGGCAATTGTATTCAAGCAGTTACCGCCAGGCGGGCTTGGCCCAAAATAGAACCATCATTGTACCTGTTGCCCCTATGGGTAGCAACCACAACTCAGCCGGCGTAGCATTTCAGATTCGCGGAGTCGCTTCCGGGTCAGACCGTCATTCCGGCCTTTACCGGAATCCAGGAAGGCCAAACCCGATATTGCGTATGTGGTGCAAGGGTTCCTGGATCCGCCCGTGGCGGATGACGATTTGCTGGGACGGACTGCAGCATCTGATCCTGAACAGTTACCGCCCGGCAACTTACCGGCCCCTCTGCTCCCACCTTTCTTGCTGTCCTGGCGGGGGGGAAGCGTTTAGGCCGTGGGCCTGACTCCCCGGCCTCACTGCATGGGGGAGTATGAAGTGGGCCGAAGAATCTTGTTGTGGACTTTGGCGTTAATGGGGCCGTTCTGTTCAGTTTCAGCCCGTACTCGCTGCCAGTCCGGGTCGGCCTGGAAGGCGGCCCACTTGGCTTCCCGGTCGGCCAGGCTTTCATAGCCCAGCATGTAAACCAGCTGGTTGCTGGTTCCGATATCCTCGGTCCAGAATCCCACCACCTTGATCCCGTGTCGTTCAAAAAAGCCCACGGTGTGGTTGGCAAAGCGGTCGTTCAGGTCCGGGAGACGCCCGGGGATGGTTTCGTAGATACGCAGTTCGTAAATCATGGTTGCTCCTAAGGCAGGATGATGAGTTGATTGTTTGCCGGCTGAAAGCGATGAGGCCAGGCTGACGGCCCGGTCAAAAGCCGTCCAGCTTGCCCTGGTCCCTCGGTTCGACCACCCCCGGCAGGGTCCGTCCCAAGTGCTGGTAGGCGCGATGGGTTGTAACCCGACCCCTCGGAGTGCGTTCCAGGAAACCCAGCTGCATCAGGTAAGGTTCCCACACTTCCATCACCGTGTCCGAGTCCTCACTCAGTGACGCGGCCAGGGTTTCCAGCCCCACGGGACCGCCACTGAACTTGTCGATGATGTTGGCCAACAGTCGATGGTCCGTCTCGTCAAGCCCCAGCCCGTCTACGCGCAGGCGATCCAGTGCGCCCCGCGCCACTTCGCCGGTAATCTTCTCATCGGCTACCACCAGGGCATAGTCGCGGGTGCGCTTCAACAGGCGGTTGGCGATTCGGGGCGTACCCCGTGAGCGCGCTGCCACCTCCGAAATCCCTTCGCAGTCTGCGCCGACGCCCAGGATATTGGCAGAACGCTTCACCACCACTTCCATGTCCTTCTGCTCGTAATAGTCCAGCCGGAATACTGAACCAAACCTGTCACGCAGGGGCGCGCTGATCAGGGAGAAGCGGGTGGTGGCGCCAATGAGGGTGAAGGGACTGATTCGGAGGTTAATATTTCGGGCCGCCAGTCCCTTGCCGACCATCCAGGAAAGAAAGAAGTCCTCCATGGCGGAATAAAGGACCTCTTCCACCGAACGGTGCAGGCGGTGAATCTCATCTATAAACAGAATATCGTCGGGCTGCAGGGAGGTGAGAATGGCAGCCATGTCGCCGGCCCTCTCAACGGCGGGGCCGGAAGTGACCTTGATGTTGACTCCCATTTCATTGGCGATAATGTGGGCCAGGGTCGTCTTGCCCAGGCCGGGCGGGCCGTAGAGAATAATGTGGTCGAGGGGTTCGCCACGAATCTTGGCGGCCTGGATACCGATGGCAAGATTCTCCTTGACCGGCGCCTGACCGACAAACTCACCCAATCGGCGGGGACGCAGGGAGACGTCCGTGTTTTCATCGTCCGGCTGCGAACTGCCGGAGACAATGCGTTCTGAAGCTTCAGAATAACGTGGCTGGTCGTCGCTGGAATCGGTCAAGTCGCTTTTCCGGTTTTCCGGTTTTAGCCAGATGCAGGAGGTTCTTTCCCGTGGATGTTGTTGGATAATCTACACGGTCGGTTCAAATGCAGATCGGCCGAATACAAACACAAACTATGCGAGGAAACCGACAGAATTCAGGAAGGGACTCCAGGGTCATTCTAGGCCAGGCCCCGGATAGCGTCAAGGAACAAGTGTCATGTCCCAATTGCGTTGGAACATCGTAAGCCGATGCTTTTACGGTTGAAAATAATGCCCGCCCGGATATAATGTATCGCTAATGAGATCACATTCGCAATTCAATGGGCGGCTCTTACCATGCAGGTACTGAACGGAATTGATCTGGCCGGCGCTTTTACCGCAGGTTTCCATTGCCTGCAGCGTTACCGAGATCCCATCAACGCCCTGAACGTCTACCCTGTTCCTGACGGCGACACCGGCACCAATATGATGCTGACCATGCGGGCCGGCGTTGAAAAACTTGCTCAGTCCGACGGAGCGACGGCAGGCGAGGTGGCCTTCCAGTTGGCAGATGGCACTTTCTGGGAAGCCCGGGGTAACAGCGGGGTTATCCTGTCCCAGTTTTTCAAGGGGATTGCCAACGGGCTGGAGGGCAAGGAAATATGCGCCTGTAGCGACCTGGCCCAGGCGTTTCGGTCCGCAACAGACGCCGCCTACAAGTCGGTGGGCAATCCTGTTGAAGGTACTATGCTCACCGTTATCCGCTATGTGGCGGAGGCGCTGGAGTCGAGCCTGCAACAGGAAGGTGATGGCGTCGACATTCTCTCCTTGTGGAGTACCGCTTACCAGGCGTCGCGGGAGGCCCTGGACGCCACACCCTCGATGCTGGCCAAGCTTCGGGAGGCGGGAGTGGTGGATGCCGGCGGTATGGGCATCGTTGTCATCCTTGGTGGCGCCTACATTCACCTTACCGGCGGCAACGTAGGGGAATCGGACCTGGAACTGGTCACCGCGGCCGGGCAAATAGATCCTGATCAACTGGCTTCCGTGTCAGTCGAAAGCGACTTCCTGGACTCTTCAGTGGAATCGGAGTGGGGCTATTGCACCCAGTTTCTTATCCAGGGCGAAAACCTGGACATTGAACGGGTTCGCGCCGACCTGACAGAAAAAGCGGAATCCCTGGTGATTGTTGGCGATGACCGGTTCATCAAGGTTCACGTACACCTGCAAGACCCCGGAGTCGCGTTGTCTTATGCCGTAACGCTGGGGGAACTGGACCAGATCAAAATCGACAACATGAGCCTGCAAAACCAGGACTGGGCCTCTGGCCATCAGGAGCGGAGCGCCCCCAAGTCCGGCATAGCCCTGGTGGCCGTGGCCCCGGGCGACGGACTGGCCCGCCTGTTCACCGATACTTCAGGCGCCCTGGTGGTCAGTGGGGGACAGACGATGAATCCCAGCGTGGCCCAGTTGATTGCCGCCGCAGAGCGCTCCGGTGCCGAGGACGTGATCCTCCTTCCCAACAACAAGAACGTGGCTATCACCGCTACCCAGGCCGCGGAACGGGAGAATGAGTCCCAGCGCATCCATGTCGTTCTCACGTCGACGGTTCAGCAGGGAATGGCCGCCGCCCTCGCCTTTAATTCCCAGGCTACGGCGGAACAGAACCTGCGTAGCATGAATGACGCGCTGTCTGAGGTTGTTTCCATAGAGGTTACGCGCTCCATCCGAGACACTACTCTGGGCGGCATAGCGGTTACCGAGGGAGATTACATGGGCCTGGTTGACGGCGACCTTGCGGTGGTGGAGAGTTCAGCGGAGGCTGCCCTGTTGGCGTCATTGGCCGGTTGCGAACTGACGGATGACCATATTCTGACTATCTACTGGGGAGAGGACGTCGACCAGGAGAGGGTCGAGGAAATGGCGGCTCAAGTGGAAGCGCAGGTTCCGGGCATCCAGGTTGACCTGGTATATGGGGGCCAGCCCCATTACCCTTATTTTGTATCCGTGGAGTGAGCCGGATGGCAATACGCATCGTAACCGACAGCACGTCAGATCTGACCCCTGAACTGGCCAATGAACTGGGTGTAACCGTCGTCCCAGCCAACGTAATCATCGACGACGTCACCTACCGGGATGGGGTGGACCTGAAGTCCGACGAATTTTACCGGCGCCTGATTGACGGCCCCGGCCTTCCTACTACTTCGCAGCCATCGGTGGGGACCTTCCAGGCTGCGTACCAGGAGATTCTTGACCAGGGCGACGAAATCGTCTCCATCCATGTTTCCGGCAAGCTCAGCGGGACGGTGAACTCCGCCAATCAGGCCAAAGGCAGCCTGGGAGAAAACGCGCCCATCGAAGTTGTGGACTCCGGCGGTGCGTCCATCGCGCTGGCCCTGATCATCGCGGCGGCAGCGGAAGCGGCCGGCGGCGCTGCATCCTGTCAGGAATTGGCGGAGCAGGTACGCCGTGACTTGCCTCGCACCTCGGCAGTCTTTGCCCTCGACACCTTGGAATACCTGCAGAAGGGTGGGCGTATCGGCAAGGCCCAGGCGTTCGTGGGTTCGCTGTTGAGCGTGAAACCCATCCTGACCCTGGTGGATGGCGAGGTGCACCCCCTGGAACGACCACGCAATCACCAGCGGGCTATGCGCCGCATGGCGGAATTGACCCGAGAAAAGGGGCCTGCCGCCCGGCTGGGCATTGCCTTCAGTACGGATGAAGCGTGGGCCGCCGATTTGCGCGGCAGCCTGTCTGACGTTGTTCCGGAAGACAAGGTGATAACGGTGAGGTTTGGCCCGGCGTTGGGAACCTACGTGGGGCCAAGAGCGGTAGGAGTTGCACTGACTTTGGCCCGGTAACGCCCTCCGGACCGATCTCCATACGGCTTCACCTCAACCTTACTCGGCTTCGCCTCAAATTCACTTTGGTGGCCATCCTTAGCAGTTATGCCTTCCCGAACCGCCAAATCCGAAGCCTGGACCCTAGCCTTCCGGAACATTCTGGAACTGGAGCGGGCTAACGGGTTCAATGACCGGGCGGTAATCGGCGGCATGGACGGGTTCGTTCGGCTCTGGTCTGAGGCCATGACCGGATACGTGGGCAGCCCCCGGGAAAACAGAGAGCTGCTGCGGCCCGGGTATGCCAGAATGGCCGTTGCCCAACGGGCAGAGTGGGTAAGCTCGTGGCTGGCTGCGCTGGACGGCGGAGCCTTTGCCAAAGAAACAGTGGATACTTCCCCAAAAAAGGGTCCAACCACCCCTTCACGACCTGCAGCTTCCAGGTCCCCCAGGACAAGGCGCGCAGGTGACTCGCCCGACTTCATCACGCCGGAGTCCCCCGTAACGGCCCTGAGACGCGTCAATCCCAAAACCGCTGGCCAGTTGGAGAGGCTGGAAATCAACACGGTCCGCGACCTGCTTTACCACTTCCCCCACCGCCATATTGACTATTCCCGGAAGGCAAAGGTCTCGGAGCTGTGGCCGGGGCAGGAGGTGACGGTTGAGGGCAAGATCAGTGAATCCAGGGAGTTGGCCCTGGGCCGCAGTCGCCGTAAAGCGACGGAGGCGGTCCTGGTCGACGATACGGGAAGTGTGCGGATAACCTGGTTCAACCAGGGTTTTTTGGCCCGAACACTAAAGCCCGGGACTAATGTGGCCATAAGCGGGAAGGTAGACGCATTCAACAACCGGCCCGTTTTCGAGTCTCCAGAGTACGACATCCTGCGGCCGGGGCAGGAAGCGGTTAGCACCGGGCGATTGGTACCCGTCTATCCCCTGACTTCGGGGCTGGTTGGCCGCACCCTGCGGGGCCTGACATCGCAAGCCATTGAGGAACACCTCAAGAACCTGGAAGAGACTGCTCCTGAAGAAATGCTCGCCCGAAGATCGCTGCTGCCACTGGCCAGTGCGCTGAGGCATGCCCACTACCCGGATAGCTTCCAGAGTCGTGACCAGGCCCGCCGCCGGCTGGCTTTTGACGAACTGCTCACCCTGCAACTCTCCGTTCTGTCCCGACGTCAACGGGAAATCGGGCTGCTGGAAGGGGTCAGCATACAGCCAGGGCAGGAATTGCTGGAAGGGTTCCTGTCTGGCCTGCCCTTCAACTTGACGGATGCGCAGCGGCGGTGCCTGGACCAAATTCTTGGCGACATGGCGCGCGGCACTCCACCGATGAACCGACTCCTCCAGGGGGAGGTAGGCAGTGGCAAGACGGTCGTGGTGCTGGTCGCCCTGCTGGCAGCCATAGCCAGGGGTTACCAGGGCGCGATTATGGTGCCCACGGAGGTGTTGGCCGAGCAACATTTCTTGACGGTTACCAAACTGCTGAGCGGCATGGCGGATATAACCCAGGCGGAGGACCGGCTGACCGTTTACCTGGAGGCGCTGGGCCGGCCCATGACAGTGGGCCTCCTCACCGGCAGCACTCGCGCCCGCCCCCGCAACCGCCTGAAGGCCCTGGCCGCCGAGGGCACCCTGGACCTGCTCATCGGCACCCATGCCCTCATTCAAGAGGGAGTGGAAATGCCCCGCCTAGCGCTGGCGGTCATGGATGAGCAGCACCGCTTTGGTGTAATGCAGCGTTCCGCCCTGCGCCAGAAAAGCGAAGAGAATCCCCACACCCTGGTCATGTCAGCCACGCCCATCCCCCGCACGTTGACCCTGACGCTGTACGGGGACCTGGATATTTCTGTCATCGACGAACTCCCTCCCGGCAGGCAGGAAATTCAAACCAGGTACGTTGACCCGGAACGCCGGGAAGCAGCCTACGGATTCATAAGACGGGAAGTGGGTGACGGCCGGCAGGCTTTTGTTGTCTGTCCCCTGGTCGAGGAATCCGAAGCCATCGAGGCCAAAGCGGCGACCGACGAATACGAAAGACTGTCAAAGGAGGTCTTTCCGGACCTCAGGCTGGGTCTGCTTCACGGCAGAATGTCAGCATCCGATAAGGACGCGGTGATGCGAAGGTTCCGCGACGGGGAACTGGACGTGCTGGTAACGACAGCGGTAGTTGAGGTAGGCATCGACGTGCCCAATGCAACCGTGATGCTGATCGAGGGCGCCGACCGGTTTGGCCTGTCCCAGCTGCACCAGTTCCGGGGCCGCGTGGGCCGGGGCGAGCACAAGAGCTATTGCATCCTCATGTCGGAAAACCCGTCCAGCCAGGCCCAGGAAAGACTGTCAGCCCTGGAGCGCACCCGGGACGGGTTCGAGTTGGCGGAAATAGACCTGAATCTCCGGGGACCTGGCGACTTCTTCGGCACTCGCCAGAGCGGCCTTCCCAACCTCCGCATGGCCCGGCTGTCCGACCGGGATCTGCTGGACCTGGCCCGCCAGGAGGCCACCAGGATAATGGATGAGGACCCGAAACTGGAAGCTGGCCTTCACTCCGGTCTGGCGGCGCAGGTAGCCAGGTTCACGGAACAGGTGAGCGGGGAGATGAGCTAGGGGAGAGCCCTATTCGCTGGAGCGAAACCGGTATCCCACGTTCCAGATTGTCTCAATGAAGGAATTGTCGGGGTCCTCAATCTTTGAACGCAGGCGCCGGACGTGAACGTCCACGGTACGGGTGCCGCCCAGGTAATCGTAACCCCATACCTGGCTTAACAGTACGTCACGGGAATACACCCGCCCGGGGTTGGAGGCCAGCATTACCAGCAGTTGAAACTCCTTGTATGTCAGGGAAACCCGCCGGCCTGCCATCGTCACGTCGTACTTTTCCAGGTCTATAGCCAGGTCGCCAATTTTCAGCAGTTGGCTTCCCGTGGGCCCGCTAACCCGAAATATGGCCTGCTTGAGCCGGACCAGCAGTTCATCCTGCTCCATCGGACTGACAATGAACTCGTCGGGATTCAGGGCGGGGTCGTAGGCCATCAGCCCCTCGGTGGGCACCACGGCCAGTACCGGGACTTTCAGGTTCCGGCACCCGGTCACAATCTCCTGGCACTCCGCCGGCCGGAAGGAAGCGACGTCCAGGACCACGGCATCCATATTACTGTGGTCCGACTCTGCGGCGTCCGCCACCTGAGAAAAGTCGGAACCAAAGAGGCAGGACAGACCGGTCCGGCTCATGGTTTCCAGCAGCCCCTGCAACCCGTTGCCGTGGGCGGCCAGCAAAAATACGGTATACACCGCTATGCCCCCGAAAGTTAGGCCCGCAAAAGAATGGCGTAAGTATATTTGATTTTCGGGGATACACCAAATCTGAGAATGTGCGGTTTCCTTTAATCCGGCCGGGGCGCTACCCGACTACGCCTGGCAGCATTTGACGGCCCGTATCCGACAATAATAGTATGGGGTACCCGCAATCAAGGAAGGCTGCGCTGCTCAAGCGCGGTCGAATGGCTAGTCGATTAGACTTGGAGGAGCGTATGGCAACCCAGTCCCTCCCCGCAACACCCCAGGAAACCTGGCAGAGAATCCGGGCCAACGACTGGCGCGGCGTAACGTCGGGAGTTGCCCCCGGCCACGTGCAGGCCAATTTGGCTATCTTGCCCAAGGACCTGGCCTTTGACTTTCTGCTGTTCTGCCAGCGCAATCCCCGCCCGTGTCCGCTGCTCGAGGTCATCGAGGCCGGAGACGTGGAACCCACTCTTACCGCCCCCGGCGCAGATATCCGGACCGATATACCCTTTTACCGGGTTTACGAAAACGGCGAGTTCACCCGGGAGGTTGACTCCCTGGTGGAAATCTGGCGAGACGACCTGGTCTCTTTCCTGCTGGGATGCAGTTTTTCCTTCGAGACTGCCATGTCTGAGGCAGGAATCTCCCTGCGCCACCAGGAGATGAACTGCAACGTGCCCATGTACGTAACCGGTATCGACACCAATCCGGCCGGCGTCTTTTCCGGTCCCATGGTGGTCAGCATGCGTCCGGTGAAGCACGACAAGATTGTACGCGCAGTTCAGGTTACCTCCCGCTTTCCCGCCACCCACGGCGCCCCCGTTCACATCGGCGACCCATCGGTTATCGGCATCAGTGACATTGACCGGCCCGACTTTGGCGACCCGGTGGAAATCCGGCCTGGAGAAGAGCCGGTGTTCTGGGCCTGCGGCGTTACACCCCAGGCGGTGGCGTTGAACTGCAAGCCCTCCCTTATGATTACCCACGCCCCCGGCCACATGTTTGTTACCGCCCAGCGGGATGCCGACTACGCGGTTCTTTAAGCCGGGTTTCGCGGCCCGGGGCTCCACCTTTTCCGTGAGGTCTGACAGATGAATTTCGGCGGGGAAACCATCGAAGACATTATCCTTTCCGAAGACAAGCGGGGCGTCTCTGAACTGCGGCCTTTTCTGCCTCCAGACTTTTGCGACCAGGCCGCCCGCTATCTGCTGGACCACCCTGGCAATGTGGCCATCGTTACGGGCTTCTATATTCTGACCGCCGGGCAGCACGAGACCGACGGGCCACCCGGCGCCATTGCTATGGGGAATGCCCTGCAACGCCTGGGTAGCCACGTTACCTACGTCACCGATCGCCACACGGCGCCCATGATGCGCAAATGGCTGGGAGACGGGGCCGACGTGGTTGATTTTCCCATTGCAGGTGAAAAGGAAAGCAGAGATGCCGCCAGGCGCCTGCTGGATGACTTGCGACCGGACCTGCTCATTACCATTGAACGGTGCGGCCGCACTGCCAATGATGCTTACCTGAATATGCTCTCCCGGGACATTACCGAATATACCGCCCGGCTGGACTACCTTTTCGAGCATGGCGTACCGTCGGTGGGAATCGGTGACGGCGGCAACGAGATTGGCATGGGTAACGTGGCCGAGCACATTCCTCCGGTGGATCGACTGCCGGACGAGCCGGCCATCAGCACCGTGGACCGGTTGGTAATTGCCAGCGTGTCCAACTGGGGTGGCTACGGGCTGGTGGCGGCCATATCCCGGCTGGTGGGACGCAATTTGATGCCCGACATTGAAGAGGATGCCAGGCTCATAACGGAAATGGTGAACGACGGGGCGGTGGACGGCGGTTCCGGCCAGAACCGCTACTACGTGGACAACTTTACCCTGGAGGAGAATGCCCAGCTGCTTGGGCTGTTGCACGAGAAGGTGGAAGAGTCGCTGAAATAACCTTCTCTCATTTCCTTGCTGGATGAATGCCCCACTTCAGGGGATGTCGTCAAACGCGCCGTGTCCTTGCTGTAACGGTATCCGCCTGGAGTGGATTGCCCTAGCCTTCCGAAGTTTCAGCCTTCCTGCCGTAGGCGGACGTGCCGGCGCGGGAACGACGAAACAAGACGCTCGGAGACTTCGACCTTCAATTTGACGACAGTCCCTGGCCATACAGTGGCGCCGGCCAATGCCGGTCCCCGTAACTCTGCGGGACGGCTTTACTTCCAGCCCTTAGAACTCCCGAGTTCCTGCTTTCGCTGGAACGTGGCGCCAGGCCGGTCCGAATTTCTCCGCATTTCCAGCTTGGGAGGGCTGCCGCCATAAAAGGAGAGGGCGGGAATTGCTCCCGCCCCTGTGTCCTGGCGTGATGGTCCAGTGGGTAAAGGGCTCGGGCCTAGTGCATGAAGGTAATGTCCTTCATTTCCTGCGCCGACACCGTCAGGTAGGGTATCAGTTCCCTCACGTCCGGCAGGTCTTCCAGGTCGTTGACCGACTCGATTATCGCTTCAGTCCTGCGCTCTCCCAGCACCGGTCGGAGCAGTCCCCGGGCCTTGGCATTAACATCATCGGTGGACATGGGATTTTCCTTGGTGCCGTAGGCATGGGGCGTAAAGTGTTCAACTACGGAACCGTCCTTCATGGTGGCAACCACCCTTCCGCTCCTGGGAGCCAGCGGGTCCATCAAATCGTCGTCGGCAACCAAAGTAATCCGGTCCTTCACCGCCAGGGTAGCCGGGTCGGACATACGCCGGTAGTCGTGGGTGGACAGGAAAGTCACCTCGCCGTCCATCAAGGCCACGGCAACCATGTGCTGGCAGTTCACGTCTGGCATGGAACGATTATTGACCACGCCTGCCCCATCCCGCGGCAGCCGTACGGTGATGCTTTCCACATTGTCCACGGTAAGGCCGTGCTGCCGCTGCAGGGCGAAGAAGGCGTCCAGCGGAGCCTGAATTGGGTAGCCCACGGGATAGGGCTTTATGGCCGTTTCCGTTATGAAGAACCTGCTGCCCAGGCCCGCCACCATTTCCTCGGGACGCGGGTCCAGGGACAGGGCCTGCAGCACGTTGTGTTCGCCCTGGAAAATATCCCACACGCCCGTCAGGCCGGCTTCCGCCATGGTGGCTGCCGTTACCCCATTACGGGCGCCCATTCCGGCGAAATCAAAGGCCTTCTCCACATGCTCGGCGTCCCTGACCCAGCTCCAAAGTCCCGATACCTGCTGTGCGGCATAAGAAAGGCTGTAACGCATACCGGCTTCATCCAGTCCCGCAATGGAAGAGGCGGCTCCCACGCTGCCCATGGTTGAACTGGTGCCTTCGGCGCTGCGGTGGCCGCCGCGCACCGCGTCCGGGTCCAGGGCCAGCAGGAACCTGCAGCAAAGGTCATAGCCCAAAGCCACGGCCCGAATCAGGTCCTGGCCGGAACTGCCTGCCCTCTCCGCCATGGCCAGCGCCGCCGGTACCACCGAGCAGCCGGGGTGGGACTTGGTTACCGGCTCAAAATCGTCGGTCTCGTCGGCGTGACCGAACATGCCGTTGGCCAGGGCAGCGTTCACCGCCGAGGTCCTTATGTTGGTGGCCAGCACCGAAGCCTCTGGAGTGCCGCCCTGGAGACTGATGTACTTGATGGTCATTTCACCGGGCTTCAACCGGGCGCCTGAGATTACCGCCGCCAGGCTGTCGAGGATTCGGTGCCTGGTTGCCAGGGACACGTCGGGCGGCAGGCCGTGGTCCCGCGCCGTCGCCATGTAGCTGGCCAGTTGTCCGGTGATGTCAGGTGTAGTCAACGGAGTCCTCCTTATGGTCGACTATCGTGTTCACAAAAGGCCCAAGAAATCGCGGCCTGCACATCGCAAAGTGACAGGCCGCGTGCCCAAGTCTGAAGGTTGGAATCTCCACACTTCTGTTCGAAAAGGCTTAACCCTTGGTACGAAAGTGGAAGTACAGGCCGAACAGGGTGGATACACAGCCGGCGGCTATGACCCCCCCGAAATGGGTGATGTTAACCCTGGTATCCCTGGCGCCCATATATGAAGCATCGGTAAAAAAGTTCCAATAGGTATTTCCCACGGCGCTGCCTATAATGCCCGCCGCAATCACCAGTAAAATGGTGGCCAGCACCGCGTACCAGCGTAGGCTGAGGTTTATCCAGCCTCCGTAGGCGCCAATGCCCGCTCCCATCCCTATGCCAATAATGTATATGCCGATGTGAACGTTGGCCCCCCAGGGGTAGCCCACCATGGCGTTAAAAGTAAGCGCTGCCCAGCCGCCAACGATGCCCAGCATCATCCCGACAAAGAATCCCGCAATTGTACGGGCGGCGGGTATGACGAAACCGTAAATACCCCCATCTACCATAGTAACTGGAAGTTTCATCCTGACCGTCCTGAAAAACCGAATTTTGAAAGTGGGTTAGCCCCCAATGAACCTTCTTTTCCGAGTGAGGAGCATGCACCCTGGGTGACTTATATGGTTGGTCATATTACATGGTACTAGCTTTTTCGGATTTAGCAACAACGGGCACTAAAAGAAGGCAACCTTAGCGTCGGATCGGTTTGAGCGCTCTATCGATGAGCCTGGACCGCAGGCACCCCCTGTTTTCAAGAATTCGCAAAAGGCCTTAAAAAAATAGTTAGTGTCGCCGAAAGGTCGTGTCAGCGCTTAAATTGTTACGATTAAGGTGGGTAAGGGGTTTTAAATGAACCGAGTATTGACAAAAAAACCAGTTAAGAGTATAAGATGCGGCAATTATTGGGTGGCCCAAATAGACGATACTCTTTATGGTTGATAAAGGGTGGATTTAGAACCAGGGGTTGGAACGCTGTCGTCTATGACAACCACATTCCGTACGGCCAACTGCAAAATTCGAGGAGGTATTCAGGTATGAGCTTTACCAAGAGCGTTTCCTGGCGAAGGAGTTTCCTGACTTTAGCAGTTTTGATCACGATTCTTGCGGTGGCCTGCGGCGCTTCTGAACCACAGGCGCCCGCCCAGGAACCTGCGGCCGCGCCCGCTGCTCCCGAGCAGCCGGCTGCAGCGATGGAAGAGCCCACGGCCGCGCCAGCGGTCCCGGCAGATGCCAGGGCGCTTACAGATACCCGGCAATTTGAGTCCACACCCACGCCTTCCGCTTCCATGGCGGATGCTATGGCTACTCCCATACCCACACCCACGCCTGGTACTGTGGAGACGGCCAAGGACACTCTGATTTTCGTTACCCAGGAAGAACCGGTTTCCCTTGGTACTTTCAGCGACGGTTGCAGCGGAAACGTGCCCTCCACCATTTGCGAGGAAATTGCTACCGACCCGTTCACCTGGATTGACAGCACCAACTTTGAGGTTGTTCCCCTGAGCGGCGTGGAGTCCTGGTCGCAGGTTGACCCGCACCGGTGGCGTTTCCAGTTGCGGGAAGGAGTGACTTTCCACAACGGCGAACCGTGGAATGCGGATGCTGCCAAGTTTGGCCTGGACTGGTCCGGCGACCCAACCAGCGGGGGCGGATACGGCTTCCATGGTCCCATTAGCGGTGAAGTGGTTGATGATCTGACGGTTGACGTGGTGTGCGAAAACGCCTGCCCAATTTTCCCCCGCACGGCGATTTTCAGCCCCTTCCAGGCCCCCGACTGGTATCAGAACGCCGACGAGGACGAAAGAGAGTTGAACACCATCGGCACCGGCCCTTACCGTGTCGTCGAATGGCGGCCCGGCGTTGAGGTTGAAATTGAGGCCTTCGAGGACTATAAGCCGAACACCGCCTTCGATGCCCAGGCGCCTGCCATTCAGCGAGCTTTCCAGGTATGGCGCGGTGAGTCCCTGGTTCGGGCTGCCATGATCCAGGCCGGGGAAGCCGACTGGGCCGTGGATATAGGCTTTGAGAACATAGACTCGGTGCCCCTGGCCAAGACCGGAACCAATAATGAAGTCTTTACTCTGGTAGCCGACAACATCTGGCATCCTGAGCTTAGCAAGAAGGATGTCCGCAGGGCTCTGGCTCTGGGCGTTGACTGCCAGACCCTGATGGAAGTGCTCTATGACGGCCTGCAGGAGTGCATCGGCAACATTTCCCAGTGGGGCACCGTCGGTATCAACGAAAGGAATTACGCCGACTACGGGTACGATCCGGAGCTTGCCCAGGAACTCCTGGCATCCGCCGGATACTACAAGCCCGAGTATGATCCCGCTGACAATAACTTTGACGTAAACGAAGAGATCCGCATCCATACCCGTGCCGACCGGGTGTATCGCGGCCTGGAGATGTTTGAGTCGGTTGTAGCCGGATGGAGGGACATCGGTGTCAATGCCCACGTGGTGGTGCTTGAACCCAACAAGGCCCGTGAAGCCCGTCGCTCCGGTTGTGGCAAGTTTGTTACGACTGCCGACGACGGCACTAGAGACTTGAGCCAGGCTCTGGCCTGCCACGAGCAGGACCCGCCGCTGCCCTTTGGCTCAACAACCCATTACTACGAGACTGCCACATCCAACGAAGCCCTGGACATGCAGCGCCAGCTTTACCTTCGCAACAGTTGCTTTAACGTGAACAGCCGGGTCTGCAATCTGGTTGAAGGCTTTGATGGCATGACCTTCGAGGACAGCATCAACGACGCGGTGGCCACTCCCCTGGGACCTGAACGGACACGGAAGATGGAATACCTGGCCCAATTGATCCACGACGAATACTGGTTCCTGCCTTTCTTCGTGTCAGTGCAGGTTTACGGCATGGCTCCCAACCTGGAATGGGAACCTCGCTACGATCCCCGCATCAGGATCAATACCATGCGTTTTACCCAGTAGGCTGAATTCACCAGTCCTGCATCGCGCCCCGGTTTGCCTTGCCAGACCGGGGCGTATTTTTCGGGAATGCTCCGCAGGGAAATCAACCGAATAATGAGTATGTCTTTACAGTCGGTTGACAATGGCCCGTTTATCTTGTAAAAACTTTCACAATCTTTCGAACTGCCCAAAGGCAGATGTTTCACCGGACACCCACCAGGACTATCCCAGTTACTACCCTGTGGCGTTCCCGTTGTAAGGCGTCTTCTCTTCGGCAGGTCGCAAGAAACTCTTACCTGCGGAGGGATATACCCAACATGGCCAAACCCATGCGACCCCTACTATGGCGAAGTTATTTGACAGGCCTGGCCGCGGTCTTGACGATTGTGGCCGTGGCTTGCGGTGCTTCCGCCCCAGATTCCCCGGCGCCGGCCACTTCGGAACAGCCGGCTGCCCAGGCTGAACCGGCAACTCCAGAAATCAACACGGATACCTCCCTGGAAAACCGGTTCGAATCCACCCCGACCCCGGAGCCCGCCCAGGCCGGCGCCACCGCCACCCCGGTGCCGACGCCCACGCCCGGCGCGGCTTTTACCGCATCCGACGAGATTATATTTGTTACTCAAGAGGAACCCGATTCTCTGAGCACCTGGAGCGCCGGTTGCAGCGGCAACGTGCCCAGCACTGTCTGCGAGGAAATCGCCTCCGACCCCTTTACCTGGATTGACAGCACAAACTTCGAAGTTGTTCCCCTGGCCGGCGTGGAAAGCTGGTCCCAGCAGGGGCCTGACCGGTGGCGGTTCACCCTGCGCGACGGCGTAACCTTCCATAACGGCGAACCCTGGAATGCCGACGCCGCCAAGATGGGTCTGGACTACATGGGCGACAAGGAAACGTCCGGCCACGGCCGTGGCGCCTTCGGATTCCACGGTGTCATATCCGGTGAAGTTGTGGACGAGTTTACCGTGGACGTAGTCTGCGAAGTGGCCTGCCCCATCTTCCCCCGGTCTGCCATCTTTACCACTTTCCAGGCTCCCGAATGGTGGAACAACGCTACTGAAGACGAACAGGCCACCATGACCATTGGTCTCGGCCCCTATCGCATCGTGGAGCACGTGCCGGGTGTTGAGGTGCAGTTGGAGGCTTATGAAGGCTACAAGGCCAACAACGCTTTCGACGCTCAGGCTCCGGCCATCAAGACCGCAAGGCAGGTTTGGCGTTCCGAACCCCTGGTAAGGGCCGCCATGATCGAGTCCGGCGAAGGTCACTGGGCCGTGGATATCGGATTCGAACACATCCATTCTGTTCCGGTAGCCAAGACCGGGACCAACAACGAGGTATTTACCCTGGTTGCCGACAACATCTGGCACCCGCAGCTCCAGAAGAAGGAAGTAAGGCAGGCGCTGGCCCATTCGGTAGACTGCCAGCTGCTGATGGAAGTCCTTTACGACGGCCTTCAGGAGTGCATTGGCAACATTTCCCAGTGGGGCACGGTGGGCATCAACGAGAGTAACTTTGCGCCCTATGATTACCAGCCGGAAATGTCCCGCGAACTCCTCGCCTCCAGCGGTTACTATCACGCCGATTACGACCCGGCAGCCAACAATTACGACGTTAACCCGAATATCCGGATTCACACTCGGGCTGACCGGGTTTACCGTGGTCTGGAAATGTTTGAGTCGGTCGTGGCCGGCTGGCGGGAACTGGGCGTGAACGCCGAACTGGTGGTCCTGGAGCCTTCCAAGGCCCGCGAAGTCCGCCGCTCGGGATGTGGGGCCCTGGACGGCCCCGAGTTGCAGCTAGACTGCACCAACCAGGACCCGCCCGGCGTGGGTTCTTCCACTCACTATTACGAGACTGCTACCTCCAACGAAATGCTGGACATGCAGCGCCAGTTGCTGCTCCGGAATAGCTGCCATAACGTCAACAGCCGGGTTTGCAACCTGGTTCCTGGCCTTGATGGCATGACCTTCCAGGAAAGCATCGCCGATGCTATTGGCACACCCCTTGGCCCGGACCGGCAGCGGAAAATGGAGGGACTGGCCCAGCTCATTCACGATGAGTACTGGTTCCTGCCCTTCTTCGTTTCGGTGCAGGTTTACGGGTTGGCCCCCAACCTCGAATGGGAGCCGCGTTACGATCCTCGAATCCGTCTCAATACCATGAGATTCACCGAACAATAGAATAGCCAGTACATTCGGCCCCGGAGGTCCCAGGTTGACTATTCAGCCTGGCTTCCGGGGCGACTCTTGCCCTCTTGGTTTTGGACTGGTTACTCTTTGAAGAAAGATTAGCGGGGTTCCGCCGGGTAAAGATGCCCGATTACCCCGCATTATCAATTAATAGAATCCGAATTTCATCGGTGAGTCGTACCTTGAAGCAGAAAAGGCCATAAACCTGGAAACCCGCAAAGAATAAATGGGTAAAGCGGTTGTATGGCAGTTGACGATAAAGGAAATTAGCCTTAATATCCTTCATCAACAACTGGAACCAGTGTGGTAGTTCAGGCTCGACTTAGATACTGTTCTCACGGGGGACAAAGTGCGTAACTACATGATTCGGCGCCTCGGCCATTCCGTCTTCATTGTGGCCGGCCTAATGGGGTTACTATTCCTCGCCATTAACGTATTGGGCGACCCGGTGGAGTTGATGGTCGATGAGGACGCATCTCAAGAGACTATCGACGCATTGCGGGCTAAGTTCGGGCTGGACCGGCCCCTCTACGTGCGTTTCGCAGATTTCTACTGGGACCTGGCAAGGCTGGACTTTGGCAAGTCCCTGCGCCACAGAATTGACGCACATGAAATGATATTCGATCGGCTGCCCAACACCGCTGCGCTGGCGCTCGTCGCGTGGGCTATAGGTATGCTTGGCATTCCGCTGGGAATGCTGGCGGCCAGACGGCCGCGGGGCTTCTTCGACCGCATTGTGAACGTGCTTTCCTTCGCGGTAATTTCCGTGCCCCAGTTCTGGCTGGCCTTGATGCTGATCCTGGTGATTTCTGTGCAACTTGACCTGTTGCCCACGTCCGGGTTTAAGGGGTTAGGTTTCGAGGGCTGGAAATACATGGTGTTGCCGGCCATGGCCCTGGCTCCCACAGTACTGGGCCGCAATGCGCAGATTACCCGTTCGACCATGATCGAAGAGGTGGCCAAGCAGTACGTTTCAACCGCCCGGTCGAAGGGGTTGGGTGAAACCGCCATTCTCTACGGTCACGTTCTGAAAAACGCTTCCATTTCCATTGTTACCCTGATGGGCGACGAGTTGGCCGGCTTCATGAATGGTTCCACGGTGGTGGAGATCATCTTCGGCTGGCCGGGAATTGGTAAGCTGCTCATTGATGGTATCAATGCCCGGGACTTGCCCATCGTAACGGCATCCGTCTTCGTTGTGGCCCTGATGGTAATGGTAATCAACCTGTGTGTGGACCTGCTTTACACCTGGCTGGACCCGAGAATCTCTTACAGCTAGCAAACTGAGAATCCGCGGCGGCCGTTTTCCATAGCCCACACGGGCAAAGCGGAAGCGGGCAAGGCACTCATTCTGTTCAGAGGATTTGGTTTCGACATGGCAACTGACATGACGACCGCAGTGCAAAAGCCGAACCCGATAATGGCGATTTGGAATCATGCCCTGATGCAGGCATTCCTTAATGACCCGATTACTCTATTTTCGGCGTTGTTCCTCTTCGTTATCGTGATGGCGGCAGTTTTTGCCCCCTTCGTGGCTCCCTATGACCCGCAGAACCAGCAATTGAAGCTGCGCCATCTGCCCCCGGACATTGCGGCGCACCCGGCAACCATGCGGGTGCAGGGCGAAACAGTTACCGAGGACCGGCGCTTTATTCTGGGCACCGACCATCTTGGGAGGGACTACCTCAGCCGGCTGATTTACGGTGGCCGCATTTCAATTTCAGTGGGTCTGTTGGGGGTGCTGGTCTCCAGTGTAATTGGCGTCTTCCTTGGCATTACCGCCGGATATTACCGCGGGATTCTGGATGACATAATTATGAGGGCGGTGGACATTTTTATGTCCGTGCCGCTGTTATTGCTGGCCCTGATGGTGTTATTCATCCTGGGGCCCAGCTTCACTAACATCATCATTGTATTTGCGGTCGCCAGGTGGATGCTCTTTTGCCGTGTATCCCGCGGGGTGGTTCTGTCCTTGAGGGAACAGGCCTTCGTGGACGCTGCCCGGGCCATCGGAGCCAGTGACGGCCGTATCATTGGGCGCCATGTACTGCCTAACTTGATTACACCGTTGCTGACCCTGGCGGCGCTGGAAGTGCCCAGGAACATTCTTACCGAGTCCACCCTCAGCTTCCTGGGCTTTGGCATCCAGCCCCCCGAATCTTCCTGGGGCCTGATGCTTTCCCAGGGCCGCGATTACATCGTTACTGCCTGGTGGGTGGTGGTTGTGCCCGGTACAGCCATCTTCCTGACTGCTCTGTCCTTCAACCTCTTCGGTGTCTGGATGCGCGCGGTCAGTGACCCGTTGCAGCGGTGGCGCTGGCTCAAGGCCACCAAGGAAGCCAAGGAGGCGGGCGTAAGCTGATACCCCTGCTTCACCCTTCAGGTTAAAGTTAAAACTGGCCCCCGTTGTCGATTAAGACATCGGGGGCTTTTACTTTTGCTTAAAAATGCACCATAATGGCGCCAATTGATAGTCCATTTGGACATTAATTCGTCTGCCCGACATTCCCTGGCGGGTATTTTTCATAACTGGGAGGCTCTATCATGGAACGAGTTACCATCAGGGAGGCTTCCCAGCGGTTGAGGATATCCACCGCCATGGTGCGTCAGTGCATACGCGGCGGAGAATTGAAGGCCTTCCGTGAGTCCCGGTCAGACGGCGGCGTTGGCTGGATGGTGGAGCTTCCTGAAGATGGCTGGGTCAGCGAGGCCATAGCGCTTGAGTTAAGCCGGGAGTTCTCTCCCTGGTGGTGGGGAACCCAGGACAAGACCGGGTATATTCACTACGTTGAGTCCTTGTCCGCTTCCTCCTGGGAAGAGACGGTGCCCAGGTTCCTTTGCGGAGAAGTCGGGGATAACATTTGGGCGGCCACGGAACTTCCGGAGGAGTTGCTTTGCCTCGAATGCCAGATGCGGGCCATGGAGCAAGGTCTTCCCCAGGCGAGCCCATTCCGCAACAGCTAGCCTGAACTATCGTCCCCATCAAGCGCCCACGCAAAGTCAGCGACAATTGAGCTTCGGGACAGGGTCCAGCCCTGTCCCGCTTTGCTTTCACCTAACCCTTAAAGAAGTCCCGCAACTCCACGAATGTCTCATTCGGAAGCTCTTCGGCAATGTAGTGGCCGCAGGGCAGTGAATGCCCCTGCACATTGGTCGAATAGTCACGCCAGACAGCCAGCACATCCTGGGTTCGCCCCACGTAACCCCGGTCGCTCCACAGCGCCAGGTGGGGGCAGGTCACCTTGTTGGCAAAGTCTTCCTCGTCATGAGCCAGGTCAATGCTGGCGCCTGCCCGGTAGTCCTCGCAAATGGCGTGGATGGTCGCCGGGTCGGTAGAGCACCGGACGTATTCCGACACCGCTTCCTCGGGGAAAGTCTCCTGCCAGTTTGGACTGCGCTGGAAACTGTGGCGAATGAAATAATCCGCGTCGGCCCCAATAACGCGCTCCGGAAAATCGTATGGCTGTATAAGGAAGAACCAGTGGTAAGTGTTGGCCGCCATTTCCTTGTTGACGATCTGGAACATGCGATGGGTGGGAATAATGTCCAAAGTCGCCAGTTTCAGCACCCGCCCCGGATTGTCCTTGGTTAAACGGTGAGATACCCTGGCGCCCCGGTCGTGGCCGGCCAGACAAAAGGATGTGAACCCCAGGCTCTCCATCGCCTCCACCAGATCAGATGCCATTGCCCGCTTGGAGTAGTTCAAATGCTCGCTATCTCCAGAGGGTTTGCCGCTGTCGCCGTAACCTCTAAGGTCGGCGGCCACCACCGTGAAATGCTCCGCCAGCCGGGGCGCCACCTTGTGCCACATAACGTGGGTTTGCGGGTAGCCGTGGAGCAGCAGCAGGGGCGCCCCGTTTCCGCCGGTCACCAGGTTTACGGCCGCCCCGCTGGTCTCGATCATTCGCCGTTCAAAACCTTCGAACATTTTCCCTCCTTATTGACCTTGCTTCGGCTTAACTTTCGGTCCAATACCTGGTCTGGGCCGGCAAACTTGCCACCCCATGAAGTGGGTATAGAATACACGGCAGCAGCCTGCAATGAAACGAATAGCAATTTCCACCACCCGGGTTGCTGAAAGGAGGCGGAGAAATGGCGACACTGCAAACCGTTCTGGGTCCCATCGAAGCGGAAGATCTTGGACTCACCCTTAGCCACGAGCACGTTGGAACCAACGCAGCCGGACTGCGCCATACCTACCCGGAGATCATTGACCGGGAGGGCATTATCGAGCAGTCAACCGCGGCGCTGAAGGAGGCTTACGACGAGGCGGGACTACGCACCATTATCGACGTCAGTACCTTTGACCTGGGAAGGGACGTAGATATGATTGCCAGTGTTTCCCGCCGGAGCGGAGTGAATATAGTTGTGGCTACCGGCAATCACCTGGCAGTGCCCCGTCCCTATGGTGAAGTTTCACCCGATGTGATCGCTCCCTTGTTTGTGCGGGAAATCGAGGAAGGAATCGAGGAAACCGGAGTCAAGGCTGCCGTGATCAAGGTGGCCAGCGACCGGGGTGGCATAACCCCACCGCAGGAGATAGTGTTGCGAGCTGCCGCCCGGGCCCACCTCCGTACTGGCGCTCCAATCTCCACCCATACCTGGTCGCCGGATCGGGTAGGGGAACAACAGGTGTCCATCCTGGAGGAGGAAGGAGTTAACCTGGAACGAGTTTATATCGGTCACAGTAACGACGATACAGACATGGACTACCTCCTGGGATTGCTGGACAAAGGGGTATGGCTGGGCCTGGACCGTTACCCGGGAGGCAGGGTGGCGGGTACCCCCGACTGGGAAGGCCGCACCGAGATTGCCTGGAAGCTGATGGAGGCCGGATTCACCGAGCGGATAATGCTGTCCCACGATTACTCCGTGCCCAAAGCCCGCCACGGCGCCGAGGTACAGGAGGAACGCCGCCGCGCGAACCCGGACGGCTACAATTTCATTCCCCGGAAGGTACTGCCCAGATTGCGCGAACTAGGGGCTACCGAGGGCGACATTCACCAGTTGATGGTCGTCAACCCGCGTAAGTTCTTCGTCGGCGACTAACATCTTCGTCTTGACGTGGGAGTTGGGAGCATTTGACATAAACAAGTATGGGGCGAGCATATCGCTCGCCCCGGAAATAAGAAGGAATATTCCTGCCGCTGTTGATTCTCGAAAATTAACAGTCCCCCGCCGCCATCCACAGAACCACGTGGGACGGGTGCCGTTGGTCGTGGTAAACCATGTTGTCGGCCGTTAGTTTAATTGGTGACAGGGCCGGGTTCTTGCCTGTGTTGCCGTTGACGTCCAGCCGCGGGAAATTGCTGGAAGAAATGTCCAGCCTGATGCGGTGGCCCTGGACAAAGAGATTGCTGGTGGGATACAGGTCAATGCTGATGGGGTAAATCTCACCCGGTTCCATCATCGTGGGGTTGCTCCAGGAATTGCGGAACTTGGTCCTCAGGACTCCATCACTCAGGTTCAGGGCGTATCCCTCCGGGTAGTCCCGGGATGGCGGGTAGACGTCAATGAGCTTGGCGGTAAAGTCGGTATCCACTGCAGTGGAAGACACCCACAGATTGACCACCACCGGGCCGGTAACCTCCAGGTCTTCGGGAAGCGGGTCCGTCTGGAAAACCAGAACGTCCGCCCTGGAAGCCAGGGGCAGATAGGGCGCCTTGCTTCCGAAGAACTCTTCCGATTCCCGCTGGTCGTATCCTCCGGGCTCCATAATTGGAAGCCCCGAAGAGATGTTGCCGCCAATGGTAGGAACCGGATTCTCCGGATCAAACCGGTAATTGCTGGGCTCCGTCCCAACTCCCGGCATGGCAATGGAGAGCCTGCCGCCGGAGTTGAAGTACAGGGACGTTTCGCTGACCCTTGCCGGTGGCCACGACGCCTCTTCTACCCATTTGCCACCGTGATCCAGCCTTCCTTCCGGATTTCTGCGTCCACTGCCACCACCCATTACGAACAGCTTAACCGGCGCCCGGTCGCTTTCCGGACCGTCATGGCCCTTTAGCCAGCGGTTGAAAAAAGCCAGGCGCTGCTCGTTGAAGCTCCCTTCCCTTGGGTTGTCCAGGGTAGATTGGGGGCCGAAGTCCACGTTGCCGGCGTAAGTAACTGAGTGTCCGCCGTGAGTCCACGGACCCATTATCAGGGACATTGAACTGTTCTTGGCCTCAGCCAGAGCCAGGTAGTTCTGGACCGTACTTGCAGCATAGGGGTCGTACCAGCTGCCTTGGTGCACCTGGGGAACATCGGAAAAAGATCCGTAGTGAGCCATTGCGCACAGACCGACCTGCTGCCAGTATTCGTCGAAACTGTCATGACCCCAGATTTCCATCAGATAGTCTTCATACTCCGGGGTCCAGCTTAGCGGCGAGTGTCCCGGCTTCCAGGGGAACCTGTCAAACCACTCGTGGAGATTCTGTCGGACCATCGCCGCCCTGGTAGTGTCCGTATTGGCCTTTACCTCCGGACTTTCCAGCGCTTCCCTGAATGCCCAGGTAACCTGGCGCAGCTCAAAGGCCCCGCCGTTCCGGCAGCCGCTGTGGTAGGCGCTGGCAAAGCCGCCGCACTCCAGCCACATTGCTGCCAGGTTGGGTGGGTTCAGGCAGGCCAGCGCTGCCTGAGTGTGGGCCGCATAGGAAAGGCCAAAGGTGCCGATCTTTCCGTTGCACCAGGGCTGCTCGACCAGCCACTCCAGGGTGTCATAACCGTCCTGACCCTCGTCGACGTATTTGGTGAAGCCCCCTTCAGAGTCATACCTTCCCCTGCAGTCCTGCACCACGGTAACGTAGCCGTTATTGGTAAAGAACGCTGCCTCCTCCAGCCTGGCTGAAGTACCTCTGTAGTAGGGAGTCCGCTGCAGCAGCACCGGCAAAGGTTCTTCCACCATCTTGCCGTCCGCTATGGGCCTGTGAATATCCGTGGCCAATCTAACCCCGTCTCGAGCGGGTACCATTGCCGACTCAATGAAATGATTATTGCTCTTACGTCTGGTAGCTCGTCGTCTGACCCTCAAACTCATCGCCCTCCCTTCTCCGGGATTGAAACTACAAAGGAATACAAGCCAAGTCTAACACTATTCATTGCTTTTAATGCCTATTGGAGAAGGAGCGGATTTTCTTGACATTCAACATACCCGCTACTAGACTTGCTTGAACTGGTTTGCGTTCGGTTGGCATTGCCCCAAATGTGATGGGATTGTGTGTAAATACAGCGTATAGCAGAGGTAATTCGTAACAACTTGACGCCTTCTCGATGGGGCAGCGACCTCCGGACCTGGCCAAGACCAACCAAGTGGAGGGAATGATGACCTTGCCAGGAGTTTTTGCACCTCGTTGGTTAATTTCTGGATTAATGGCAGTAGGACTATTGGCGTTGATTGCATGCGGCGCATCGGCTCCGGAACCCGCGCCTGCCCAGCCCTCCGGCAGCAGTTCCCCGGCAGCACAGCCGGCCGCTCCTGCCCAGCCCGACACATCGTCTGCTCCTGCGGCAGCGGCTGAGCCTGCCGCCCCTTCCCAGCCGGCGCAACCGGCCCAGCCCGCCCCGGCGGCGCAACCGGTACCCGAAGCTACCGTCAGCGCGGTAGTTGGCCAGGGCGCTATCGGCGCTCAGGCCAAGGAAGCCACTCCCACTCCGGTGCCGGCGCCTGCCCCTTCCACCGATGCCATGGCCATGGCAGAGCCTGCCATTGTGAAATTGCAGGTCGCCCGCGGTCCCACCACCCGCGACCTGGCCGACCCCGTTGCCGGCAGGGGCGACCTGCCCATAGTGCTCCCCATGTTTGAGGGGTTGGTCCAATTCGACCAATACACCGATTCGGTGCCTATGCTGTCCCCCGAATGGTCTGCCAACGACGACTTCACGGTCTGGACTTTCCACCTGCGGGAAGGCGTCCAGTTCCATAAGGACTGGGGCGAAATGACCGCCAAGGACATCGAACATACCATGTGGCAGGAGCGCCGCAATGACCATTTCGATGGCCGCGCCGCCACCTGGCGGGACCTGCTTAAAGAGGTGGTCATGCCTGATGGGCCGGACGGGCACGTGGTGGAACTGCACCTGAACAAGCCCGAGCCCATTATGACCACTTACATGAGCACCAATTACACCACCGTAATTCGCAGCAAAGACCACTGGGACGCGAACGGCGGCGTGATGGACGGCTTTAATGCCAACGACGAAGGTATAAGGTTGATGGCCAGTGACCCCATCGGTACCGGCCCCTTCCAGTTTGGCGAGCATGCGGAAGCCCAATACCTTCGCTACGAGGCCCCCGCATTCACCCACTGGCGCAAGACGCCGGACTTCCCTGAACTGCAGATCTTCTTCGTCTCAGAGCCTTCAACCCAGCTGGCCATGCTGGTGACCGAGGAAGTGCAGGCGGCAGAGATTCCCCGCGACCTGCAGGTGGGCGCTCTCGCCCGCGGCATGGAGGTGGTCCTGGGCACCACCCCCGCCATTCGCCTGGTCGGGTTCTTTGGCGGCAACTATCTGCCCGACGAACCCAACTATGACCCCAGTGAACCCATGACTATGCCCCTGGTTCGCGAAGCGATGAATCGCGCCATTGACCGCCAGGAAATTAACGAAGTGTTCTTTAATGGCCGGGCCGAGTTGATGATGCAGACCCACTCTCACGCGAAGTTCCCCGGTTGGCAGCCTTCCTGGCTCGACTCGTTTGAAGCTGACTACGGTTACGATCCCGAACGTGCCAGGGAACTGCTGGCGGAAGCCGGCTTCCCCGACGGTTTCGAAATCACCCAGCTTTCTTATCCCCGCCCGGGTCTGCCTGAAATGCTGGACATAGGCGAATTGGTGGCCGACTACTGGCGCCAAATCGGCATTGATGTGAATTTCAAGCCGGTGGAAACTGCCGTTTACAGCTCCCAGCTGCGTGCAAAGGAAGTCAACAACACCGCCTGGTTGCACACGGGGAGCTTCACCGAACCGACCAGGGCCATCTTCGTATACCACTACAGCGGTGCGGTCAGCCCCCGGTTTGAGTCCCCGTTCTTCACCGAAAAATACGAGGCCCTGGAGGTCGCGGCTACCGCAGAAGACCGGGACAACCTGATTCGGGAGATGGGCGAAAACTGCTACGAAGTCTATTGTTCCATCCCCCTGCACTGGGTGCCGTTTGAGTTCATGATTAACCCCAAGTTCATCGAGGAATGGCTTACGCCCGGTGTGTTTGGCGTACGCGATTTCGAGTACGTGAAAGCCGTCAAGTAGGGTCGTAACTGCGACTTGGCCGATGGCATTTGAACTGCTTTGACGCTGGTTTTTCTACCGGAAGGCCCATGCAGGGCTTTCCGGTAGAAGGGACTGTTCCCCGGGGAACACGTCATATTGCTTGAAGGTTAACAATGCAGCGATACATAATTGTTCGTTTGTTCCAGAGCCTGATAGTCCTGTTCGCTGTCAGTGTCATAATCTTTGGCCTGGCGCGGATTTCCGGCGATCCCATGGATGTGCTGTTACCCGACGATGCCGGTCCCGAAGAGTTTATGCTCATGGAGCAGAAGTGGGGCCTGGATAAGCCGCTGCACATCCAGTATTTGACGTTTATTGGAAATGCCATGGTGGGGGACTTCGGGCGCTCGGTCCAGCATCCTACCAGGGATGCCCTGGACCTGGTCATCAAGAGATTTCCCGCCACCATAGTTTTGGCGGGCCTGGCCCTGGCGATTTCCATAGTTATAGCGTTTCCGGTTGGCGTTCTTTCCGCTGTCAAGAAAGACACCATGCCCGACTACCTGGCCAAGACCTTTGCCCTGCTGGGACAATCGGCCCCGTCCTTCTGGGTAGCCATCATGCTGATGTGGATCTTCGCGGTGCAGTTGGGTTGGCTGCCCACTTCCGGCCGGGGCGACCCGGGCTGGGATATGTTGGTTCACCTGATACTGCCGGCCTTCGCCATTGGCTGGTACCAGGTGGCAGCCCTGATGCGCCTGGTGCGCTCCTCCATGCTGGAGGTGCTGGACAGCGAGTTCATCAAGCTGGCCCGGGTTAAGGGCGTCTCCGAATCCATGGTGGTGTGGAAGCACGCATTGCGAAATGCTTCCATAGCCCCCATTACCTTGCTGGGCCTGTTGGTTGCCCAGCTCGTGACGGGTACCGTGGTGACCGAGACCGTATTCTCTTACCCCGGTGTGGGCCTGCTGGCGGTGGACGCTATCCGCAATCGAGACTTCCAGGTGATGCAGACCATCGTCCTGGTATTTGCGCTGATATTCGTGGGCATCAACCTGTTGGTGGACATTGTTTATGCCTACATCGACCCCCGCATTCGTTATGCCTAACCGGGAGGTTAGTAAAGAGGCGGTTTATGGACATTAGCAGAATAGGTGGAGTCCCTCTTGGCTCGGCGCCGGTGGGGTTGGGGAAGTTCATCGCAGAAGCGAGGCGCTATCCCCTGATTCCCATGTTTATCCTGGTGGTTTTGCTTGTTTTTCCTGCGGTCACTGCCCAGTGGATAGCTCCACACGACCCTTATGACGTCAACCCGCGGGAGCGCCTGACTCCCCCGGCGTGGAGCGGCCCCCAGTACCTCAATGGCGTGGAAGTCCGGCCGGCCGGCTCCTGGGAGAATATCCTGGGAACTGACAAGCTGGGCAGGGACGTCCTTAGCCGCATCATGCACGGGGCCCGGTACTCGCTGAGCATCTCACTGCTGGCCATCCTCGTCGGAGGGGTTGTGGGCAGCGGCCTTGGGGTACTGGCAGGTTACTTTGGCGGTATGCTGGACCATTTCGTCATGCGGTTGGTGGATATCTTTATTACCATACCCGGGCTGTTATTTGCCCTGGTGCTGGCGATTGTGCTTGGGCCAAGTTTCAGTACCATTGTAATTGTTGTGGCGGTCATATTATGGCCGCGATTCGCCCGCATGTCTCGTGCGGAGACCCTGAGCATGCGCAGCCGCGACTTCGTCAGCCGGGCCAAGGTATCGGGCTGCTCGGACGTGCGCATCATGCTGCGTCACGTTTTTCCCAACGTGGTCAATCCGCTGGTGGTGCTGGTGACCTTGGAGGTTGGGCATGTCATCCTGCTGGAAGCTACTCTCAGCTTCCTGGGCGCCGGCATACCCCGTCCCATCCCTGCGTGGGGCCTGATGGTGGCCGACGGGCGCGACCTGATTGTAGGGGGCAATGGCTGGTGGGTTTCCCTGTTCCCCGGCATGGCCATCCTGCTGGTTGTGCTGTCCATGAATCTCTCCGGTGACTGGTTGCGGGACAAGCTTGACCCCAAGCTCCGTAACCGCTAAGGGCCGGTTTCCTGGCAATCCACACCTTTGATTGTAAAAGGAGATGGACCATGGCCAAGATTCGTCACATAGCCCTGACCACGGAAAACCCTTCCCAGGTGGCGGAATTCTACAAACAGGCTTTCGACATGCAGGAAATCCGCCGCAGCGATTCCGGAGCAGTGTTTCTGTCCGACGGCTATATCAACCTGGCCATCCTCAACTGGAAGACCGAGAAGGACGCCGACGTGGGCCCCAACGGACCCAATTACAATGGCATCCACCACATCGGGTTCCAGGTGGATGACCTGGACGGCTCCGCTGAAAAACTGGAACAGGTGGAGGGTCAGCGACTTAACCAGCGTCACGACGATGCTACCCTGGCTGAAGCCGCCGCCTCTCCCCGCAATTTTGAAGTAAAATGGGCTGGCCCGGACGGCGTCGTTATAGATGTGTCCCAGTCGGGCTGGGCTATTTCCTGATCGAATTTTCAATTACGGGGGGCAACTTGATGGCGCTTAAGGACCTGGATATAGAAAAGGAAGCAGTGCTCAAGGCCATCGACGCTATAGAAAAGGCCGGCGTCATGGGAATTGGGCAGCACGGAAACTTCAGCGCGCTGGTTCCCGGCGGCGGAGCCTTCCTGCTCATCGGCGGGGACATGGACAGCGTCCGCAAGGACGACTTTGTTTTGGTCGATTTGGAGGGCAACCTGATCGAAGGCAACATGACGGCCCGGGAGGCGGAGATTGTTCACCTTCACACCGTCATATACCGGAACCGTCCTGAAGCCGGGGCCGCCGTCCACGTTCACTCGACGTGGGGAACTACCTTTGCCGTGGCCAGCCAGGCCATCGAGTGCAGTTACGAGGCCATGGCCAGGTTCAATATGACCGACGGGATTCCCCTGGCCAAGTACGGCCCCCGCGGTTCCGACCAGTCCATCGAGTTTATCGCTGATGCGCTCAACAGCGCTTCAGACATCCGCGCCGTGCTAATGGAGCACCACGGCATCTTGGCCTTCGGGGGAACCCCCGCCGATGCCGCCCGGTCGGTGATGCTGGTAGAGGCCGCAGCCCAGCTGGCTGCCCAGGCATCCACCATTGGCGGCCCCAAGCCCATCCCCCGGGAAATGCTAACAGCCACCGTTGAACGCCGGGACCTGTTCGATCAAGCCGGCGCCCAGCGGGCCTAACCTTCAACCGGAACCACGCAGGGCCCTTCCGACAGCAGGGAGGGCCCATTTCCTATATTTGAGCATGGGGGAATCTGATGCAACTCGGTATGTTCCTGGAGTTTCCCAAGCCGCCCGGCAGCAGCTACCAGGAGGCTCTCGACGCCTCCTTTACGCTGGTGGATGAGGCGGAAAAGCTGGGAGTGGAGTCTGTGTGGCTGGCGGAGTACCATTTTAACCCCGGCCGGGTGTTGTCCTCGCCTATCTTAATCGCTACCGCCATTGCCGCCCGTACGGAGCGGATACGAATGGGTCTGGCGGTGCAGTGTCTGCCCCTGAGCCACCCGGTTCGCCTGGCTGAAGAAGCGGCAACCCTGGACCAGCTGAGCCGCGGCAGGCTGGAGTACGGAGTGGGTCGAGGGACTTTCCCCAATGTCCACGAAGGGTTCAACACCCCCTTCGGCGAAAGCAGGGGTCGCTTCGAAGAAAGCCTGGAGGTGATCAAGAAGGCCTGGACGGAGGATTCCTTTACCTTCGAGGGAGAGTTCTTCCAGTTCCGCGACCTGTGCGTTGAACCCAAGCCCTTTCAGCAGCCCTATCCGCCGATTCGCGTAGGCATTACTTCGGCGGAGTCTTTCCCCATCACCGGCCGCATGGGCTACCCCATTCTGATCAACCCATCCCGGGTTTTCACCTTCAACGAACTGGCCGAGCAGATAGACGCTTACCGCCAGGCCTGGCGCGAGGCCGGCCATGAAGGCGAACCTGAGGTGGGACTGCGGGTGCCCGTCTACGTAGCGGAAACCGAGGAGAAGGCATATTCCGACCCAAGGGATGGGGCTGTTTTCATGTACCAGCGCCTGGGCAACCGGGTACTCAGCTACGCCGAATACGGCGGCACCACCGGCGATTGGCAGGCGGAAGGCGACCGAATAATGGGAATGGACTACGACGACTGGCTTCGAGACAAGGTAGCCTATGGCACCCCTGATACCGTGGCCCAACGCATCCGCCAGCTTAGAGACGACCTGGGCCTTACCCAGTTCATTTATGAAATAGACCTGGGCAACCAGCTTCCGCTGGAAATGCAGCTCAATTCCCTGCGGTTGTTCAACAAGGAAGTGGTGCCGCAATTGACCTGGTAATGCGTCCCACTTGATGTGATGGGTTGGGGATTAAACCTCATTACGGTGAAAGCCTGAATCCAGGAACGGCTTTGCATCCTACCATCGTCCCCTGGCAACCCTTGGCGACCGTTTTGGACTCCCGCACCAGGCGGGAAAAGTGCTTGAGGTTTTGTATCCTTCATTTGGTCGGTGTCAGGATAGCGTACCGGATGGCCTGCCGATGAACCAGGGCTGGAAGGGGCGGGTCCAGGAACCCGCCCCTGTGCTCTAGTCGCCGATTACCGCGATGGCCTGAATTTCCACCATCATCTCCGCCCGAGCCAGCGAGTCGATACCAATTAGCGCGCTGCAGGGGTATCCCCGGGTGAAATACTCTTTGCGAAGCTGCGTGAAATGGGTTCCGTACTGCATGTCCTTGATGAAAACCGTCATGGTGACGATGTCTTCCAAGTCACCACCCGCGCGAGCCAGGTTGGCCCGAATGCGCTCAAAAGTGGCCCGCACCTGGCCTTCAAAGTCCCCTCCCAGGGACTTGCCATTGGCGTCGGTGGTGGCGCCCACCCCTGCCAGGTACACCGTGGTCCCGCCTGTTACCTTTATCGCCGGCGAGTATGCCCGGTCTTCCTCGGCAGTCCCCTTGAAGTACTCTCTTGGCATATTATCCCCCTGTGCAGTTATCAAAATTGACCGGTCATCTCCGGTCCTTGGCGAAAGTTTCCCGCGCGATTACCCTGGCGTGGCGGGCTATGGATTCTCCGGTGTAAAAGGTAAGGTGGAAGAAGATTTCGTTAATCTGTTCTTCAGTCATGCCAATGCGCCGAGCGCCGCGAATGTAGTCCCGCAGCGACCGGTTGGTCCCCACCAGCGGTAGCACCGACAGGGTACACACCATGCGGCTGATGGTGTCCAGCCCGGGGCGGGTCCATACTGAGCCCCACAGGTATTCCAGGAGGTACTGGTCCCACTCCTGGTCTACCTCAGCGTCACTGGCGGGCCCCACGTCGCCGAGAACTTCCGTGCGCTTGGCCCTTCCTCTTGCAAGCAACGCCCCGGGTTCCTCGTTGATGTCAAAAACCCGAATCGGCTCCACCGTCAGGCCCCTTTCCTCGAAGACGGAGTTGGCGATGCCCAGGGCGGTATTGGCTATCGGCGCTCCCACGTAATAGAAAATCTGTACGAGCATTTCCACGATTTCCGTGGGAGTGAAGCCCACATCCAGACCGCTCTCCACATGCCCGCGCAGGTTGTCGTCTCTACGCAGGGCCGAAATGACTGAAATGGTGGACATGCTGCGCTGTTCCAGGGTTAGCCCGGGCCGATTCCAGATAACCCCAAAGCAGGCCTCGCCGATCATCCGCCACAGGTCCGGCGCCACGTTGCTGATCATCGCGTTGGGTACCGGTATACCCTGCGCATCGGCTCTACCCAGCCGCTGCAGCACGGGGAACCCGGACCTGAACCTCTCTTCCAGTGAAGGCATAATTCCTCCTTAAAGCCGCTCTTTGCGAACTCCCCAACGAACGGCCTCAGTCTATGGTTGGCAGAAAGGGCTGTCAATTTAACGGGGAAGCAATTTTCAGCTCCAACCGGAGGGGAGTTTCAGGGGGAGGGCGGCTTGTATGGCATGGAAAAAGTTGAGCGGAGCGGGCCGAATGGGTGGCCTTCGCGACGGGGATGCGTACAGATTGAAATACTGGCTGACACCCCTTGGGCGGAGTGCTATAATGCCACCGGAAAGGAGGTGGGCAATTGGAAGCAATTGAATTTACCACACCGAAAACAATAGACGAGGCAGTCCAGGCGATGGCAGCCGCCGGAGACCGGGCCCGGGCTCTGGCCGGCGGCACCGACCTGCTGGTGCAGCTTCGCGGCGGTCGCCGCAGTGCAGACCTTGTGGTTGATGTAAAAGACATCCCTGAACTTAACGCAATTTCCTATAATCCTCAGAACGGCCTCACCATTGGGGCCGCGGTTCCCTGCTTCCGCCTCTATGCGGACGCAGACGTGGCAGCCAACTATCCGGGGCTGGTGGATTCTGCGTCCCTGATAGGCAGCATCCAGATACAGGGTCGCGCCAGCTTGGGCGGTAATCTCTGTAATTCCGCCCCGAGCGCGGATGCCATCCCCCCGATGATTGCCTTGGGCGGCGTCGCCAATGTTGCCGGTCCCAACGGCTCTCGTCAGGTGGCTGTTGAGGACTTCTGCACCGGCCCCGGCCGTAACGTGCTGCAGCCCGGTGAAATCCTGGTTTCCATCAACATTCCGGCCCCTGCGCCCAATTCCGGCGCCAACTACCTGCGGTTTATTCCCCGTAACGAAATGGACATCGCCGTTGCCGGCGTGGGCAGCGCGGTAGTGCTGGACAGTTCCGGCCAGAACTTCGTTTCCGCCCGCATTGCGCTGGCGTCCGTGGCCCCCACCCCCGTATTCGCTCAGGCGGCGGGCGACAGTCTGGCAGGGAAGGCCGTATCCGACGAAGCCATTGAGGAAGCGGCCCGGTTGGCCATGGAGGCGGCCGTGCCCATCACCGATATGCGCGGCACCGTTCGACAGCGCATTCATCTGGTCGGCGTGCTTACCCGCCGGACCTTGAACAACGCGATTAAGCGAGCAAGGGGAGAGGAATAACCATGCCAGGACTTGTACATGTAAGTACCACGATTAACGGCAACCCCACCGATTTTCTTTGCGAACCCCGCCAGAGCCTGCTCGAGGTGCTGCGGGACGTTCTGGGCATGACCGGGACCAAGGAGGGCTGCAACGACGGTAACTGCGGCGCCTGTACCGTAGTTTTCGATGGTCGCATCGTTACTTCCTGCCTGGTGCTGGGCGTTGAGGCCCAGGGCAAGGAGATCAGCACCATCGAGGGCGTGGCATCGCCCGAAGGATTGCACCCGGTGCAGCAGGCTTTCCTGGAAAACGCTGCCCTGCAGTGTGGTATCTGTACTCCCGGTTTTATCGTTGCTACCAAGGCTCTCCTGGACCGGGAGCCCGATGCCGATGAAGGCCGCATCCGCCACTGGCTGGCCGGAAACCTGTGCCGCTGCACTGGTTACGACAAGATCGTCCGCGCCGTGCTGGATGCCGAAGAGAAAATGAAAGCTTAAGGAGGGGCCTCGTGACCTCCAATATCGTTCTGTCCGAGGTTGAATACAACGTCGTCGGGAAGCGCCATGTGCGGCCCGACGGCGTTGACAAGGTTACGGGCCGGGCCCAATACGGGGCGGATGTTCAGTTGGCCGGCTTGCTGCAGGCCAGGGTTCTTCGCAGTCCCCATGCCCACGCTCACATCAGGTCTATTGATACTTCAGCCGCCGAGTCTTATCCCGGCGTGCAGGCGGTGGTGACGGCCGCGGACCTGCCCTTCGCTTCCCTGACCCAGGAGGAATTGGGGGGCGAATATCAGCGTCTGAAGTTTGCCAGCAACCACATCTTGGCGTCGGAGAAGGTTCTCTTCAAGGGCCACCCGATTGCCGCCGTGGCCGCAGAAAGCCAGCACGTTGCCGAAGAGGCCCTTAAGCTGATCAAAGTGGAGTACGAAGTCCTGCCCCCGGCCATTTCCGTAAAACAGGCCATGGAACCCGATGCCCCGCTGCTGCACGAGGACCTTTTCACTTCCGAACTGGGACAACTGTCAGAAAAACCCAGCAACGTCGCTTCCCACATGGCTTTCGAGGCCGGAGACGTGGAGCAGGGTTTCCGGCAGGCGGACGTTGTCCTCGAGCGGGAATACGAGACCGCATCCGTCCACCAGGGGTACATCGAACCCCACAACTCCACGGCTTTCTGGAATGCCGATGGCCAGCTGAACATCTGGTGCAGCACCCAGGGGCCCTTCGTTGTCAGGACCAACGTGGCCGATGTTCTTCGCCATCCCGTTTCCCGTGTGAAGGTTACGCCCATGGAAATTGGCGGCGGCTTTGGCGGGAAGATCACCGCCTACCTGGAACCCATCGCCGCCCTGCTGTCGAAGAAATCGGGCCGGCCGGTCAAGCTGCTCATGTCCCGTACCGAGGTCTTTGAGGCCTCGGGCCCGGCTCCTGGAACCTGGATGAAGGTGAAGCTGGGGGCCACCAGTGATGGCCGAATTACTGCGGCTGACATCTTTCTTGCCTTTGAGGCAGGCGCGTACCCCGGTTCTCCGGTAATGCAGGGGGCTGCCTGCGCCCTGGCCTGCTACGACGTCCCCAACGCCCGCATAAACGGCTACGACGTGGTTGTCAACAAACCCAAGACGGCAGCCTACCGCGCCCCGGGGTCTCCCCAGGCTGCTTTTGCCGTGGAGTCGGTTATCGATGAAATTTGCGAGCAATTGGGCGTTGACCCCCTGGAATTTCGCCTCCGCAACGCTTCCCGGGAAGGTGTCCGCAGGGTTGAAGGTCCCGTGTTCCGCCGCATTGGCCTGGTGGAGTGTTTGGAGGCCGCCCGCAGGCACGACCACTACACCAATCCTCTGGAGGGTCCCAATCGGGGCCGGGGCGTGGCTGCTGGATTCTGGTTCAACCGCGGCTTTCAGTCCGCCGTCAACATTAGTGTCAACCCGGACGGCACCGTTAACCTCATCGAGGGTTCAGTGGACATTGGGGGCAGCCGGGCGTCTATCGCCCAGCAGGCCGCTGAAACCCTGGGTATCGCCTACGAGGATGTCAAGCCCACTGTGGTAGATACCGATTCCATTGGCTACACCATGGTTACCGGCGGCAGTCGCACGACCTTCGCCACTGGCTGGGCGGCCATCGAGGCTGCCGAAGACGTCAAAGCCCAGATGGTGGCCCGCGCCGCTCAAATTTGGGACACTTCTGTTGACGACGTCCAGTACGTTGGCGGAGTGCTGTCTCACAAGTCGGACCCCGAATTGCGGATGACCTTCCGTGAACTGGCCCGCCAACTGCTTGGCACTGGCGGCGGCATAACCGGGGCTTCAAACGTGGACCCCACCGGTGAAGGCAACGGTTTCGGTGTTCACGTGGTGGATGTGGAGGTAGACCCCGATACCGGGAAAGTTACCATCCTCAGGTACACCGCGGTGCAGGACGCGGGCAAAGCCATCCATCCCAGCTACGTTGAGGGACAGATGCAGGGCGGTGTGGTGCAAGGCATCGGCTGGGCCCTGAACGAAGAGTACTACTTCAACGATCAGGGTCAGATGATGAATTCCAGCTTCCTGGACTATAGAATGCCCACCGCCCTTGACCTTCCCATGATCGACACGGTGATCGTCGAGGTTGCCAACCCCGGCCATCCCTATGGTGTACGGGGCGTAGGCGAAGTACCCATAGTCCCACCCCTGCCGGCCATCGCCAGTGCCATATCCCATGCCATCGGCAATCGAATCAGCCGATTGCCGGCCAACCCGGGCTTGGTCCTCGAGGCCATGTCGTAACTTCAGCCTCATAGCCATCCGGTAATTTCAATGGGGCGGGTTGCATACCCGCCCTTTCCCGTTGAGGACAAGTATGCTGATAGACCTGGGCAACTGGCAGGTCAGAAGCTGGCTCCCAGGCGATGAAGCCAGCCTGGTCAAATACGCCAACAATCGCAACATTTCCATAAATCTGCGGGATGCCTTTCCCTTCCCCTATACCTCAGCGCACGCGCGAAACTGGATTCAACTGGCATCCGGGCAGCAGCCCGAAACCAGTTACGCCATTGCCACCAGGGAGGAAGCTATTGGCGGCATCGGCCTTCGCCTGGGGGAGGACGTCTTCCGGCGCACCGCCGAAATCGGCTACTGGCTCGGCGAGCCATTCTGGGGCATGGGGATTGCAACCAGGGCGGTGATGGCTGTAACCGACTTTGCTTTTTCCGAGTTTGACCTTGACCGGATTTTCGCTCACGTATTTGAATGGAACCCAGCTTCGGCCCGGGTCCTGGAAAAGGCGGGGTATTGTCTTGAGGGTCGCTTGCGGAAGAGTATTACCAAGGAAGGTAAGGCCATAGACCGCTTTCTTTATGCGAAAATAAGAGAAGAATAGGCAGGTGTAAGGAGCGTCAACTGTGGCAACCGTTTACATACCTACAATGCTGTTGCCGGTCACCGGCGGCGTCAAGCAGACCGAAGTGGAGGCTCGCAACGTGCGTCAACTGATCAACGCCCTGGAGGAGCAGTTTCCGGGAATCAGGGAGAGGCTGTTGGAAGACAACCAGGTCCGCCCCAACCTGGCTGTTTCCATCGATGGCGAAGTGGCCCGCATGGGCCTGCTGGAACGGGTGGGAGAACACAGCGAAGTTCATTTTGTACCCGCCATCAGTGGCGGTTAGGCTATGCGTAAACTCCCGAACGAAGGTACTGATACCGTAAGAGAAATGCTGTTCCGCCACTGATAACCGCCTTCCATTGATTGTTTCCTGTCCGCCATTCACTCATCCCTGCCGTCTCTTCCTTTCCGCCGTTGCATTGACTACCTCCGGTATCGACCCTAAAATGAGTGGCATTCAAGACTTACATAAAATCTGGCCCGCCTGAACGTGGGCTCTATCAATTTACGGGGTACAGATGGCGAAGAAACATTCCCCCGGGAGCGGCAAGCCCCGGGTGAAGGAACCCGTCTCCTCGGGCGGCGTGGTATACCGCCGAGTTGACGGGCGACTTGAGGTAGTCCTTTGTGGACGTGACGAACCGGTCCGCTGGAGCCTTCCCAAGGGCACCCCCGACCCGGGAGAGACTCTTGAACAGACGGCCATCCGGGAGGTGCAGGAAGAGACGGGACTGGAACCGGTTATAGAGGACCGTATTCGCAGCATCGATTACTGGTTCTCCGATAAGGATGGCGAGGTCCGCTACCACAAGACAGTCCACTTTTACTTGATGAGCAGCGTGGGCGGAGATACGAGCCTTCACGATCCGGAGTTTGATGTTGTCCAGTGGTTTCCCTATGAGGATGGTGTGGTGACCCTGGCCTACCCCAATGAAGCCGAGGTGCTGCGCGAGGCTTTCAACCTGATTTCTCAAAAGGAACGAGCAGTCTGATATGCCGGAACTGAGAGGGGCAAGGGTTATCCTGCGGGACAAGAGGGTGGAAGACGCCGAGCAGGACTATATCTGGCGGTGCGACCCCGAACTTGCCCAGCTGGACGCTACCTATCCCCTGAGTATGAATTACGACCGCTACCTGAAGATGTTCCAGGACCAGTTGCGGTACCCAACGCCAGGCTCTCACCACTTCGGCATCGACGTGGAAGACGGCAAGCTCATCGGCAACTGCATGTACTACGACCTGGACACCATCAACCTCGAGGCGGAACTGGGCATTGTCATTGGTGATAGGGAATACTGGAATAATTCCTACGGTTACGATGCAGTCGTTACCCTGTTGGACTACATGTTCGACGAACGCAACCTGAAGCGGGTTTACCTGCATACCCTGGAATGGAATCACCGTGCCCAGCGCAGTTTTGGTAAGTGCGGCTTTAATCCGGTTCGCCCGGTCCGCCGAATGGGTCGTGACTTCATCCTGATGGAAGTCTTGCGGGGCGACTGGTACGAGAAGGCTGAGGAGAGGTTGGCCAACCGCTGGCCAGCAGAAACGGCTTCTTCAGAGTGACTGGTTTTCCAATATCCCCGCGGCTACCCTTTCGCCGCCTCTAATGCGTCAGGCAATGCGATGTTGCCCCGGTAGAGAGCCGTCCCGATAATCACCCCTTCCACTCCAGTCCGGGCCAGTTGTTGAATGTCTGCCAGAGTCGAAACTCCGCCCGAGGCCTGCACCTTCAACCCGCTCTCTCGCACCAGCTCCTCATTGGCGCCGAAGTTGGGAGAAGTCAACGTACCGTCCCGGGAAACGTCGGTGTAGAGCAGGCGCGGAACTCCAAGCTCCGCCATCTGCCGTGCCAGGTCCAGCGCTGATACTCCGCTGCCGGCGGTCCACCCCCGGGTAGTAACCAGGCCGTCCCGGGCGTCTACAGCTACCACAACCCTTTTGCCGCCATAGTCCTGGCACAACCCTGCCACCAGGATCGGGTTTTCCACTGCGGCCGTGCCGATCACTACCCGGCAAGCGCCCGCTGCGAATAGTGTTTCCGCGGTGGCCCGATTCCGAATGCCCCCGCCAACTTGTACCGGAATCCGTAGCTCCCGTGCTATCGCTTCAATTATGGGCAGGTTGGCCGGCTCCCCGGCCTCAGCTCCGTCCAGATCTACCAGGTGCAACAGGGTCGCGCCCTGTTCCTGCCACCCGGTGGCCACCGCAACCGGGTCGTCAGAGAATACCGTTTCCCGGCTGAATTCGCCTTGATATAACCGGACGCACCGCCCTGCTTTCAGGTCTATGGAGGGGATAATTTGCATGCTTCCAGTGTTGCCGTAACGTGAGCCTAGCGAGTTGCCTGGCTGGCGAAGTCCAGGAAGTTCCGGTAAATCTGCAGCCCCACCGTTCCGCTCTTTTCCGGGTGGAACTGGGTTGCCACCAGGTTGTCCCTGGCGTAAGCGCTGCAGAAGGGCAGGCCGTAGCTGGTAGTCCCTGCCACTCCACCGGTGTCGTCCGGCGCCGCATAATAACTGTGGACAAAGTAGAAAAAGCTGGAAGGTGGTACGCCCTTGAACACGGGGTGGTCAACGACGACCTCCACGCTGTTCCAACCCATGTGGGGGACCTTTAGCCCTGCCGGAAGCCTCTTGACCTGCCCGGGCACTACGCCCATGCAGGGAGCGTCGCCTTCCTCAGTCCGGTCCAGCAGCAATTGCAGGCCCAGGCAAACGCCCAGGAACGGCCTGCCCTGGTTCAGAAACTCCTTGATAGGAGCCACCAAGCCCCGCGATTCCAGCGCCTGCATCGCGGCCGGACCGGAACCAACACCGGGCAAGATTACTGCGTCGGCGGAAGCCACCTGGGAAGGTTCTTCCGTGACGACCGGTTGGGCTCCCACCGCCTCCAACGCTTTGGCTACGCTGCGCAAGTTGCCGGACTGGTAATCTATGACGACGACCTTGATTCCCAGGGTAGAGTCGCCCGCGCCGCTGTTTTGGTCCACCAAGGCTAGCTCCGTTCCCCGGTGGCCCGTTCGATGGGCAATTCCCTGTCCTGGTACCTGGCCAGCACAAACAGCAGATCTCCCAGCCGGTTCAGGTAGTGGATTATCAGTTCGTTGGTAAGGCGCCCCGCCTCGGCGAGAGCCACCACCCTGCGTTCGGCCGTGCGGATGGATGTGCGGGACATGTCAATGGCCGACGAAGCCGGCGACCCGCCCGGCAAAACAAAGACCGTCGGCATCTGGAACTCTTCCTCCAGTGAGTCGATGGTCTTTTCCAGGTTCTCTACCATCTCATCCGTAACCGGCGCGAAATGCTGCTGGAACAGTTCGTACTTGTCGGGCTCGGTGGCCAGTTCCGCGGCTATGGTGAACAGCTCTCGCTGCAGATCCCGCAGGATGTCCTTGACCTTCTGGTCTTCAGATAAAGACCTGGCCAGACCCATCACCGAAACCGCCTCGTCGGTTATCCCGTAGGCTTCGGTATGGGGATCGTTCTTTGAGACTCGCCCGCCATAGAGCAGGCTGGTCTCTCCTTTGTCACCAAATTTGGTGTAGACCCTTTTACGGAAGGAAGACGATGAAGAAGTCAAGCTGCATTGCCTCGCCTGGGATGTTTGAATTCCTTGAAGGGTGACGGTCAGAAGGTTGCGCCGGCAGCTTCACACCAGCCCTTCGCGCAAAGGCGAAGCGGCTGATTCCCTGGCGACGGCTCCAGACGCTGTCCCGCCACAGTAAATCGAATTGTAGCATAGGGCCATAGACCCGGCTATACTGAAGGCGCTGCGTAACTGTTCAGGGTTAAAGGTAACAGGTTGCCCGAG
>CAZPMU010000002.1:124541-204729 GCA_964587795.1 uncultured Dehalococcoidia bacterium
GTTGCCCTGCGCCTCTGAGATGTCGGGGCCCTGCCAACGGCGCCACATCACCCACCCGTGAAATCACTGCCAAGGAGTCAGGCACCATGCCACCGCAACTGAGTGTCATCGGCGTAGAAGGAATGCCGGAAGCCCGGCCCGGCGATGACCTGGCCGGCCAGATAATTGAATCTGCCCGGGCCCAGGGGACGCCCGTTGCCCCCGGGGACGTGTTGGTCGTAACCCAGAAGATTGTTTCCAAGGCTGAGGGACGAGTAATTGCCATCGAGGGAATCGAGCCGTCGCCCCTGGCTATTTCCATCACCGAGGGCCACCGCAGGGATCCCCGTCATACCGAGCTTATTCTTCGCGAGAGCCGGCGTATCGTGCGGATGGACCGGGGCGTGATAATCAGCGAAACGTATCACGGCTTCAACTGCGCCAACGCTGGAATCGACGCATCCAATATTCCCGGCGACGGCACCGTGGCTCTGCTGCCGGTGGACCCGGACGCCTCCGCCCGCGGTATCCGCCAGGCAATTCGGAATCGGACCGGAGCAGATGTAGCGGTCATCATTTCCGACACCTTCGGCAGGCCTTGGCGCAGCGCGGCGGTAAACGTGGCGATTGGCGTGGCCGGCATCAACCCATTGTTAAGCTACGTGGGCCAGGAAGATTCCTATGGCAACATGATGTACACCACGGTCATCAACGTGGCCGATGAATTGGCTGCCACCGCTGAACTGGTTACCGGCAAGGTATTGGGCGTACCTGTGGCCATTATCCGGGGCTATGCCTACGAGCCGATGGAAGACGCCAGCAACCAAGCCCTCATTCGCGACCCCGACAAGGACCTTTTCCGCTAAATCCCAGCGCTGATGTCGTCCCAGGGCAGGGGCAGCTGCCGGGGTTGTTCCCCGTCTTCTCCGAAGCCCGACATGCCAACGCCCAGCAGGCGGAAAGTTCGCCCTGGAGCCAGTTCCCCGGAGAGCAACGCCCATCCCGTATCCAGAATTTCCTCGGATGTGTTGGTGTACCGATTGAGCGTGGTCTGCCGTGTAAGGGTTGTAAAGTCGGCCAGACGCAGTTTCACCGTCACCGTGCGGCCTTTGATTTCCTTCCTCGTCAGGCTGCCGCCTACGCTGTCGGCCAGTCTTGCCAGTGTCTTTCTCAGTTCCTCCGGATCCCCCACGTCGTCGGCAAAGGTTGTCTCGGCGCTTATGGATTTAGGTGAACGCTCGGTCTTTACCGGTTCGTCGTCCTCCCCTACCGCCTTGGCCCTGACGCTGGCCGCCCGCTTCCCGAATCGACGGGCAAACCACTCGTCCGATTGCGCCGCCAGTTCGCCGATGGTTGTGATGCCGTCCTGGTGCAGCTTCTCTGCAGTCTTGGGACCAATTCCCCACAACTTGCTTACCGCCAGGGGAGCCAGAAACTCCCGTTCCTCCCCTGCCGACACTACCACCAAACCATCAGGCTTTTCGAGATCGGACGCTATCTTTGCCACCGACTTACACGTTCCCACGCCGATAGAGACGTTCAATCCCGTTTCGTCCTTAACCTGGCGTTTCAGGTCAATGGCCACGCCCAGTGGGAGTTTGCCGGCTTCCACCGCTGCTGTAATGTCCAGGTACGCTTCGTCCAGTGACAAGGGCTCAACCAGGTCGGTCACGCCGGCAAAAATATCCATCACCCGCCGGGACATTTCCCGATAACGGTCAAACCGGGGACGCACTACTATACCCTGCGGACACTGGCGCACGGCGGTGGCCATCGGCATGGCAGAGTGGACGCCATATCCCCTGGCTTCATAGGATGCGGTAGCGACCACGCCCCGACTTTGCGGACTGCCGCCCACCAGGACCGGCTTGCCGCGTAACTCGGGGTCGTCCAGTTGCTCCACGGCGGCGTAGAAAGCGTCCAGGTCGGCATGAACTATGTGGCGCATTGACGTCACCGCTCTGGACAGGTGGCAATACCACCCGTCTCAAGTGAAATGCGGGAGCCTGTTCCAATTCTACCCCCGGCCTGATCGAGTCTCCAACAGGCAACTGTCAGTAAATCGCCAGTCATTGCCCCACAGTTTCGCATCCCTTTACTATCACGAGGCCGGAATCCAGAATGCAATGGGGTCAAGGCCCCTGCTTTTGCTGGCGACCGGTAAATCCCCGTTGCCCAATCTCCTCTATGTCGTTAAACTATCCCCTGAAACCAGGATATTCCCCCGCAGATTTTATCAGCTAATTGGTGGTAACCTTCCTGCGGCCTGCCCGCCCGGGCGGGTCTTTTTTTGGCAGCGGTTCCCGGCCAGCAAGGGCAGCCCGTCTTGCAGCAAGTACAACAACCGGCCAACCGTCCCCGCATATATTATGGGTGGTGGATGGTGGTCATCACCTCCTGGATGGCCTTTTTCGCCAGCGGCATTTTCTTCCGGGGCTTCACAGTTTTCGTTCCCGCCATCCGCGACTCCCTGGGAATCAGCCAGGCCCAGACAAACCTTATTTTCTCGTTGGCCCGCGCCGAAGGCGGGCTGGAAGGTCCCTTCGCCGGCTGGCTCATCGACAAATTCGGCAACCGAAACCTGTTAATACCTTCGGTGTTGCTGGCGGTGGTCGGCTATTTCGCTCTTTCCCAGTTCGTCAGCGGATTCTGGAGCTTTGCCATCGTTTACCTGGGGCTGGTTTCTCTCGGCAACAGCATTGCCTTCCAGCATGCCATGTTCGCCGGCATCAATCAGTGGTTCCGCCGCCGCCGGTCACTGGCCATATCCATTCTCGCCGCCGTATCGTCTCTGGGCGGCCTGTTCATCGTGCCGTCCATGAATGGTGTTATTGAGCGCTGGGGCTGGGAAATGGGTTCGCTGCTGGCAGGGGTGGCCTACCTGGTCTTTTTGTTCCCCTTGTGTTTTGTCTTCCGGAACAAACCCGAGGATATGGGGCTTCTCCCCGATGGTGATACCACTCCGCCCTCCACCACCGGGCGGGGCTCGGCCGCCCGCCGCAGGGTGTTGCGGGACTATACCGTACCCGAGGCCCTTCGGACCCAGGCCTATTGGCTGCTGATGCTGGGCGCCGGCCTGCGAATGATCGCCACCCTGGGCATCCTGGTCAGCATCATCCCAATCCTTGAGGATAAGGGCGTCAGCCGCCAGATGGCTGCCAACCTCACCGGGGCAATGTTCGGAATCAACTTCCTGGCCAGGCTGGTCCTGGGTTACTTCGGTGACAAGTGGTCCAAGTCCCTGATCCTGGCCGGCACTCTCGCCGCCGAGGCTGTGGCCCTGGCCTTTCTCTACTTTGGCTCCTGGGACGCGGGTACGATGGGCATTATCCTGATCATCGCTTTCATTGTACTTGAGGGTTTCGGGGACGGCGCCGGCATAATTGTGTGGGCGGCGCTGGGCGACTACTACGGCCGGGACCGCTTCGCTACCCTGCGGGGTTACATTACCTTTTCTCACAGCTGGGCCCTGGTGGCTTCCCCGGTTTTTGTGGGATGGGTCTTCGACCACTTCGGCAGCTACAACTGGGCCATTATTCCGGCCGCCGCGTGCGCCGGTGCGGCAAGTCTCTGCTTCTTGCTGGTTCGGCGCCCGCCACAGCTCACCGCCGCCGAGGAAGTGCAACCGGCAGTCAGTCGATAGCGATGACAGCGTTGCCAATTTCAGCCTGCCTTCTGAGGGAAAGATGCGGTGTCGCTAAAGAGTACTGATAGCCGCAGGCCAGCGTCTCAGTTCACCCTCCAGTCCAGGGCGGCTGGCCGCCTTCTCCCCGATAGCCTTGAACTTTCGGATGGTATATCATAGGGGCAATCAGGCTTCTCGGTGACTAGGAGGCAATATGACAACCATTCTGGAACAATACATCGCCACACATCCGGGGTCGGCGGAGCGATATGCCGAAGCCACCGGGATCTTCCCCGGGGGTGTTACCCACGACAATCGCTACGCCCAGCCCTTCCCACTCTACATCACCCACGGCACCGGCCCATACAAGTGGGACGTGGACGGCCACGAGTACGTTGACTACGTTTCCGGTCACGGGGCCCTGATCCTGGGCCATTCCCATCCCGCAATTGCCGCCGCCGTTTCTGAGCAGATCAACCGGGGAACCCACCTGGGCGCCTGCACCGAGGAAGAGTTGCGCTGGGCCAGGGCGATTATGGCCCTGATGCCTTCGGTCGAGCGAGTACGTTTTCACAGTTCCGGCACCGAGGCCACCCTGATGGCCATGCGGCTGGCCAGGGCCTATACCGGCAAGAACAAGGTAATCAAGCTGCAGGACCACTTCCACGGCTGGCACGACTACGCCATGGCCGGCTCCGATCGCCCTGCCCCGGGCATCCCCCCGGAAAGCTGGGGCAGCATGGTCATCGTACCCTCCGGTGACTTGGGAGCAGTGGAGGATGTGCTGGGCCGGGATGATGATATTGCCGCCCTCATCCTGGAACCCACCGGCGCCCACTACGGCCAGTTGCCCTTTGATACCCCCAACTACCTTCGGGGACTGCGCGATCTGACGACTCAACACGGCGTGGTCCTGATTTTCGACGAAGTGGTTACCGGCTTCCGGGCATCCCCCGGCGGCGCCCAGGTCCTTTATGACGTATCCCCCGACCTCACTACCATGGCGAAGATTGTAGCCGGCGCCCTGCCGGGCGGCGCAGTTGGCGGCAAGGCCGACATTGTGGACATGATCGCCCACCGCAACGACCCCGAGTGGGACAACCAGCGGCGCGTCTACCACCCTGGCACTTTTAACGGCAACCCGCTTTCCGCGGTCGCCGGCGCCGTATGCCTCGAGATGATAGCCAGCCAGCCCGTCAATCAACAGGCCGATGCCATGGCCCTGCGGCTCAAGAACGGTCTGAACGAGGTGCTGGGCAAGATGGAAGTGGCCGGCCACGCCCACGGGGTTGCGTCAATGATCCACCTGGTGCTGGCCGACTGCAATTGGGAACGGGACATCTCCACCATTTCCCACAGGGAAATCAAGGAAGCTACCGCTTCCCCGGCCGTCACCGCCCTCAAGCGAAGCTTGCAGAACAACGGCATTGACATAATGGGCCGCGATGCCTTCCTGGTATCGTCCACCCACACCGAGGTTGAAATTGACAAGACCCTGGCGGCGGTGGAAAAATCCCTGGCCGAAGTCCGCGCCGAGGGTCTGCTCTAGTCGCAATTGATGGGACTGCCCTTCGAGTTGGATGTAGTTCTCGAAATCCCGACAACCCTTCCCCCTGGATGGGGAAGCAGGAATGGGACTTGTAGTTCCCTCGGGTCAAGCCCGTCGGACGGGGTTTCCGGCGGTCCCTGACGCCAGATTTTGTAATGTCTTTTCAGGAGGTACCGAAATGCCATCCTTTTGGGAAAAAGTCCAGGTAGATGGACAGGATATGGATCTGTACGCCAGCGTCCCGTCAGGCTCCGGCCCCTTCAGCGCCATCGTGGTAAGCCAGCACGGTGGCGGCGTGGACCGGTTCATCCAGACCATTTGCGACCGATTCGCTGAGGCCGGTTACGCCGCCGTGGCTCCCAATCTGTACCACCGTGTTCCTGATGATGTGCTGAATGGCGACCCGCGGCCCCGGCCCTGGGATGTGCTCAGCGATCCCGACATCGTAGCCGACATCGACGCCACCGTGGACTTTCTCCGCAACCACCCGGCCATCAGTGGCGACAAAATTGGCATTACCGGATTCTGTATGGGTGGACGAGTCGCCTGGCTTGGCGCTGCCAGCAATCCCCACATCAAGGCCCTGGCCCCCTATTATGGCGGCAACATCATGGTCACCTGGGGTGCCGGCGAGGTGCCGCCCTATGATCTTGCCGAGAACATAAACTGCCCCATCCTCTTCCATTTTGGCGAGGTGGACGAAAACCCGTCCCAGGATGATATGCGAAAATTCGACGGTGAACTTACCAGGCTCGGCAAGGCCCACCAGTTTTACACCTATCCCGGCGCTGATCACGCCTTCATGGACTTCACCGGGCCCAGGCACCAAAAAGAGGCCGCCGACGCTTCCTGGCCCCGCACGCTGGAGTTTTTTGCCGCTCACATCGGCTGATGCTTGGACTCAATTGGAAATCGTCTGTCCTGTTGATGTGGTAAGTTCGGTAAGGAGCGACAGCCCGGAAGGGCATGAACTCCCTTCCAATTTCCAACGGATATCAGGACCGAATTGCTGGAAAAGGGCCGGGCTCGGCCCAACTAAATTCTCGGAGGATAACAATGGCTAGAGTTTCTCTTGATCTGGATGACAAGGCTGATTTGCAGGTGGTGAACGCTTCCGGTTGGCGGCGCGCCATGGGCATGGTGCCCGGTGAACCCAACCAGGGCCTGGTGGCCGAAATGCGTGGCGTTCCCGCACGCCTGCCCGATTACGATGACTCCGGCTGGGAACAGCCCGAAACCATCCAGGAACGCCTTTCCGTGGGTTTCACCTTTGCATGGTACCGGCTTGCCTTCACCATGCCCGAGTCCGTAAAAGGTCAGGCCGCAGCCGGCAACCGGGTATTTTTCGAGTGCAACGTGGACAACTACGGAGAGGTCTATATTGATGGCGCCATAGACCGTAACATCGGCGTCATTACCGGCAACAACACCCCCAAGCGGGTGGCGCTGACCGATTCCGCAGTACCGGGAACGCAGCATGTCATTGCCGTTCTGGTTGGGAACGCTCCCCTGGGCGACCCCGTGGGAGCAATTTTCTTCCGCCACGCCACCCTGGCCTTCGAGGAAGCTCCCCGCTAACGGGGAAGGCCCCAGCGGCTTGTTCCAGTTTTCGCACCCCTGGAGAAGTACTAATGACTAACAGGTCCTTCGCCGGCCAGGTTAACGCCCCAGAGTTCCCGTCGGACATGGAGTGGGTCAACACCGACCGGCCCCTGACTCTGGCTGAACTTCGGGGCAGGATTGTTCTGCTGGACTTCTGGACCTACTGTTGAATCAATTGCATGCACATCTTTCCGCAGTTGCGGAAACTGGAACGCAAATACTCCAGCGAACTGACGGTCATTGGTGTCCATTCCGCCAAGTTCCCCAACGAGAAGGAAAAGGAAAACCTCTACAACGCTGTCAAGCGGTGCGAGTTGGAGCATCCGGTGGTCAACGACTCCGAATTCCAGGTATGGCAGCAATATGCCTGCCGCGCCTGGCCCACCATGATGTTCATCGACCCTCAGGGCAAGGTAATTGGCAAGCACGAGGGAGAGATTACCTACGAGGACCTGGACCGCCTGCTGGGCGAAATGGTCACCGAGTTCCATGCTGCGGGTGTGCTGGACCGGCGCAGTCTGGCCTTTTCGGCGGCAACTGACCCCGACACTCCCCTGTCCTTCCCCGGGAAAGTGCTGGCCGACGAGGCCGGCGGCCGCCTTTTCATCGCCGACACCAACCACAATCGCATCATTGCCGCCACCCTGGATGGAACGGTAACCCAGGTAGTCGGCTCGGGCGAAGAAGGCCTTATCGACGGAGGGTTTGGTTCTGCCCGGTTCAACCACCCCCAGGGAATGGCGCTGGTCGAAGAAGTTCTTTACGTTGCGGACACCGAGAACCATGCCCTGAGGAAGGTGGACCTTATCTCCGGGTACGTTTCTACCATCGCCGGCAACGGCAATCAGGGCCGGCGACGGTCCGGCCATGCTCCCGGGGATGAGACCGAGCTCAACTCGCCGTGGGACTTGGACTACAACGACGACAGGCTGTACATCGCCATGGCAGGTTGTCACCAGCTATGGGAAATGGACCTGACGACGGCAATGGTGGGACCCTACGCCGGTTCCGGCGCCGAATCCATTTCGGACGGAGCGCTGGCGGAAGCAACCCTGGCCCAGCCCAGTGGTATCACCACCGACGGCAACCGCCTGTATTTTGCCGACAGCGAGACCAGCGCCATCCGTTCCGCGGAGCTTGACCCCAGGGGGAAGGTGCGCACCATCGTTGGTCTGGGCCTGTTCGAGTTCGGCGACCGGGATGGTGAAGGCCACCTGGTGCGCCTGCAGCATCCCTTGGGCATCATCATAAAGAATGGTGCTCTGTACATCACCGACAGCTACAACCACAAGATCAAGGAAATAATGCCAGTGCCCCGCAGTTCCCGGACCCTGGTGGGAACGGGCTCCGCCGGCTTTGTGGACGGCGGCCCCAAAGACGCGGCCTTCTCTGAACCCGCCGGCCTTGATATAGCTGACGGCAAAATGTACATCGCCGACACCAACAACCACGCCATACGGATTGCCGACATGGAATCCTGGCAGGTCTCAACGCTGGCGCTCAAATGGCCTGGATGAGACAGTGGCCCTTGGCCCTATTGATCGGATAGAAAACCTATGGGCGGGTCTTAAACCCGCCCATAAACGTACCATTCACTGGAGTCCAAGGTTGATCAAGACCTAACAGCAGCCCATCCCCCGGTTGATCACGAAAATGCGGTCCCGCTGTGCCAGGTCCTTCTCCACCGATAAATCAGCCCCCGGGAACAACTCCTTTGCCAGTTCTTCCACGGCCGGCACCTGTTCCGGGTCCAGCTCCAGCAGGACAATTCCGTGGTCCTTCAGCTTGGTCGGGACCTGTTGCAACAATCGCCTTATCAGGTCAAGCCCGTCCGGACCGCCGTCCAGGGCCAGTTGGGGCTCCTGTCGGACCTCAGGTTGCAGACTGGAAATTCGCTCCGTGGGTATATAGGGCAGGTTCGCCAAAATCAGGTCCACCGGTTCCGGTATTGGTTCCAGCAGGTCTCCCTTGCCCAGGGAAACCCGGTCCGCCACGTTGTGGGCGCGTATATTGTAGGCCGCCACGTCCAGCACGTCATCGGCGCAGTCGACCGCGAATATCCGGGCCGCTGGCAGGTGCAAGGCCAGGTTCACGGCAATGGCCCCGGTTCCCGTTCCCACGTCCGCAATGACCAGTTCCGGCGTCTCCATCCCCATCAGCGCCATAAACAGGGCGTGCTCTACCAGGCATTCCGTTTCCGGCCGGGGGATCAGCACGTTGGGATTGACCAGCAGGTTGACTCCGTAAAATTCCTTGTACTGGAGAATGTATGCCAACGGCTCCCGCGTTAAGCGCCGCTCCATTATCTGGGCCAGCGTCTGTTCCTGCTGGAGTGAAAGCTCGGTCTCCTGCTGTGAAAAGAGGTCCTGACGCTGCATGCGCATGACGTTCATGAGCATGACTTCGGCCTCCAGCCGTGCGTCTGGGATGTGGCAGGCTTCCAGGGTGCGGTGTGTCTCCTGAACTGCTTCGCGGAGAAGAGGCATAACGGCAGTTGACGGCCTAGGCCGTTACCTCTTCCAGCAGTCGGCCCTGTTCCCAGGCTGTCAACGCCCCAATGATGTCGTCCAGGCCTTGCCCGTCCATAATATTGGGTATTCCGTGGAAACTCGAGGAGATACGGTGGTCGGTGATCCGGTCCTGGGGGTAATTGTAGGTGCGAATCTTCTCCGACCGCTCGGCGTGTCCCACTTGGGAGCGCCGGTTCTCTGAGATTTCGGCCTCGTGGCGTTCCTGCTCGGCTTCGAACAGGCGCGCCCGCAACATGGCCATGGCTTTCTGCTTGTTCTTGTGCTGCGACCGCTCGTCCTGGCAGACGACTACCAGGCCGGTGGGTTCGTGGACAATGCGGACTGCAGTGGCCACCTTGTTGACGTTCTGTCCGCCGTGACCGCCTGCGTGGAAGATGTCGATGCGCAGTTCGTCCTGGTTGACCTTGACCTCCACCTCGTCGGCCTGCGGCAGCACCGCCACCGTGGCAGTAGAGGTGTGGATGCGGCCCTGGGCTTCCGTTTCCGGCACGCGCTGCACACGGTGTACGCCACGTTCGTATTTCAGCTTGCTGAAGGCCCCCCTGCCCTGAATTTCCAGCACCACTTTATTGTACCCCCCCAGGTCCGAGGGGTTGGAGTCCATTACCTCCACCTTCCAATGCTGCAACTGAGCGTAACGTGTATAAAGGCGGGCCAGGTCGCCGGCAAAGAGGCCCGCTTCCTGTCCTCCGGTACCTGCGCGGATTTCTACGATTACATCCCTCTCGTCATTTGGGTCCCTGGGCAAGAGAGCGATCTTCAATTCCTGGGCCAGGGCTTCAAGGCTCTCCCTTACGACCTCCAGTTCCTCCCGGGCCATCTGAACTATTTCCGGGTCGCCACCCTCTGACGCCAGCGCCTGCAGGTCTGCTTCCTCGTTCTGGAGTGACTGGTGTCGTTGTGCGATTTCCACCAGGTTCTCCAGGCCGGCCCTCTCTCGGGCCAGCTTCTGAATTTGCTCGAAATTGGCAGCTACTTCCGGCCGCCCCATCTCGGACTCAATTTCACTGTTGCGCCGGACAATGGAGTCCAGCTTGTCGAATATGGAACTCATCGCAATTCTCGATGAAAAGTGTCAATAATAATCCAAACTTACGGGTATCAACCTGCTAACAGTTTATACTACGGCATACCCAGCAACAAGGCCATTGTACATAATCAATGCAATTTTCTTTGAATCCGCCGCTTATCTCGCTGCGGAATGGCAGGGTGGCTCGATCCGCGGACCTGTAATCGCGATCACTCCGCAGGTTTATTCCCGTAATGTATCGCAACGGTGCCAAACCCAACCTTACAGTACCCCACATCCACCAACCCTGCCTGCGAATAGACCTCTGCCAGGCGGTCGGCCTGCAGGAAGTAGTCCACCGACTGGGGCAGGTAGGTATAGGCGCCGCGGTCACCGGCCACTATTTGGCCCACCAGGGGCACGATGTTGTGAAAATAGAGTCGGAACAGGTTCGACTTTACCCCTGGGCCCATGGGAGTCAATTCCAGCGTGGTTACCCGCCCCCCTGGCCGTACCACCCTGGCCATCTCTGCGATAGCCAGGGGCAGATCCGGCATATTGCGGAGGCTGAAACCCGCCGTCGCGCAGGCGAAAGTCCCGTCGGGAAAAGGCAGTCGCAGCGCATCGCCCTGCAAAAAGACCGTATTTCCTCCTGAGTTTCTCCTTTCCCTCTTGCCTTTGGCCAGGGTCAGCATTTCAGTCAACAAGTCCACGCCAACGGATTGGCCAATGCCCGGCTGTTCGGCCAGGGCCAGGGCCAAATCGCCGGTGCCCGTAGCGATATCCAGTGCAGGTCCCGTGAGCCCTTCTGCCGTCCTGCGAGCCGTTACCCGTTTCCAGTGATGATGCATACCCCCCGTCATCAGGGAGTTCATCAGGTCATAACGGCCGGCAATTCGGGCGAAGAGATCCGCCACGTAGGTCTGCTTGGCATTGCCGCTCAGATTCGCCATTGCTCAGCAACTATCTCGTTGGTCCCTTCCCCTTGGCGGGAACGGTTAAGTTGGGGGTGAAATGCCACCTTATATCTAGAGCGTGGTTACATACCAGGCTCTTACACCAGTCTTCCACGGATCGCTCATGGTGAGCTTCTCGAACGACGCGCCCCTTGAGCGGAAATTCCTCCAAAAGCCCAGGAACTGCGGGATAGCGGGCGCTTCCTGGACTTTGCGATTCTTCTGCCGGTCTTGATGTAGCTTCTCAATTAGGCGCGCCGAAACCTGCGACAAGTCGTCATTCCGGCAATGTCCCTTCCCTGTATTGCAATTCTTCGGGCAGTTCCCCCGCTACCTCCAGGGCCACCAGCACACGCTGAGCTACAAATGCAGCAATATCCTCAACGCCCCTGGGCTTAAGGTAAAAGGCCGGTTCCGGCGGCAGGATAACCGCTCCGTTTCTGGTAAGCGCCAGCATGTTCTCAAGGTGGGTGGCGTGCAGGGGTGTCTCCCGGGGCACCAGGACCAGTTTTCGCCGTTCCTTGAGGCAGACGTCTGCCGCTCGCAGCAACAGGTTGTTGGCCAGCCCGTGCGATATGGCAGCCATGCTGTTCATGCTGCACGGCACGATCACCATGCCCCCGGTGGCAAAGGTACCGCTGGCGATGGAAGCCCGCATATCTCCCAGCGGATACTGCGTAAACCGGGGATGCTCTTGCCACGCCGACAAGGTTTCGCTGAATGGGGTCTCCAGTTCCTCCTGCCACACCAGCCGGGCGGCGTTGGTGCATACCAGGATGGTGGGTACATCCCGCTGCAACAGCGCGTCCACCGTGGCCCGGGCCAGAATTGAACCACTGGCCCCTGAAATACCAACGATTATCGGCTTCTGCAGGCCGCCGGAGGGTTCTCTCTGCTGCGGCAAGGTCACCCTAAATCACCAGCGCAATGACAGTAAACGCCATTAGCTGCACGGAGATATATCCGTTGACCCGGAAAAAGACCGCCCCGATTCTCGAAAGATCATCAGGGCGCACCTGCGCGTTTTCATAAATCAGCAACAGCGCGGCCACAGCCCAGCCAAGGTAGTATGGCCAGGCCAGTTCCATCAGTATTCCCAGGGCCAGTAGCGCGCACACCGACAGGCTGTGCATAATGCGCGCCAGCCAAAGGGTTTCCGCAATACCCAGGCGGCTGGGAGCCGAACGGACACCGTATTCGCGATCAAAGTCGTAATCCGGGCAAGCGTAAATCAGGTCAAATCCCCCGGCCCACATTGCAACCGCAAAGCTGATCAGTAACGGCTCCCAGGATAGCTGTCCGGTTACGCCGATCCAGGCCGCCGTGGGAGCAATGGCCAGCGCCCACCCCAGGCAGAAGTTGCACAGCCAGGTGAAGTACTTTGCGTAGGAGTAGAAGACTACGTAAGCCGCCGCGACGGGCGACAGCAGCAGGGCCAGCACGTTCAACTGGGAAGCCGCCACCAGGAGAATCACCAGCCCCAGGACAGCCATCGCCAGGACTTCCCAGGACTTTAACAGCCCGCTGGGCAAGTGACGGTCCCTGGTACGCGGGTTGGCCGCATCTTCCCTGGCGTGCACCAGGCGGTTGGCCGCCATGCCCAGGGTGCGCGCCCCGAACATGGCCACATTTATCCAGATGAAGGCCCACCACCCCGGCCACGGGTGCCCGTTCAGCGTCTGGGACGCCAGAGCCATTCCGATAAAGGCAAAAGGCAGGGCAAACAAAGACTCCCAAATGCGAATGGAACTCAGGTATAGGGAGACCCTGCCCAGCCAGGCGGCGGTATCTTTGCCTTTGATTCCGGTGTCCTGCATGATGACCAGGGAATTATAGCAGGAAGGGCGTCCTGGCATCTCGCGCCGCTAAATGGAGCAATTCCTGAGCGCCAGGCCCGACGGGCTGTCCTGCGATTCCGTCATACCGGGGAATGCCGGCATTCGGGAGTCAAAAATCGCACGCTCCGGATTGGCCGCCCCCATTATGGATTCCCGGTATGGGCCGCAGAATCCTGGCTTGTTGACTGAATTGGCGGGAGGCGATTGCTCGAATCCTGGCAGCTACAGGTCTTGCGCCGGATCGCTTCATGCCCACTACTGAAACCCGTATTCCGCCCATTTGCCGTCTACCAGGTCCTTAATTTCGGGCGACATCTCAATATCCGGTGGCCAGCCACGGTGATATCCTTCCTGCGGACCCTTCCGCGTCGCGTCAATGCCCACCTTTCCACCAAAGCGGGGAGTGGGCGACCCCACTTCCAGGTCGTCCAGGGGACCCTCTACTATCACGATGTCTTTGCTGGGGTTTATGTTATTGGCGACCCGCCAGGCAACCTCCGACGGATTCTGTACGTCCACGAAGTCGTCCACCACGATGATCGTCTTGGTCAAGTTCATCAGACCCAGTCCCCATAGCCCGTACATCACCTTCCGAGCTTGCCCGGGGTACTCCTTCTTAATGGATACCAGTACCAGGTTATGGAAGATTCCCTCGGCCGGCATGTTCATGTCCACGATTTCGGGCAGGATCATCTTGATGATCGGCATGAAGATGCGCTCGGTCACTTTGCCCATCCAGAAGTCTTCCATGGGCGGGCGCCCCACCACCGTGGCCGGATATATGGGGTTGCGCCGGTGGGTGATGGTCGTAACGTGAAAAACCGGATATTCTTCAGGCATTGAGTAATATCCGGTGTGGTCGCCGAAGGGACCCTCGAGCCGCTGCTCGTCGGTGAACACATGCCCCTCCAGCACAATTTCAGCCTGGGCCGGTACCAACAGGTCCACGGTTCTGGCCTTTACCAGGTCAACCCCTTCCTCCCGAATGAATCCGGCCATCGCCATCTCATCCATGTCCGGCGGCAACGGCGCCGAACCGGTCCACATGGTCGTTGGATCAGCGCCCAGGGCTACCGCAACCTCCAGCCGATTATCCTCTCTTTCCTGGCTTAACCGGTAATGATGTGCCCCCACCTTGTGCGTCTGCCAGTGCATTCCCGTAGTGCAGGAGTCGTACACCTGCATTCGGTAGGTACCGTAATTCTGGGTTCCGGTATCGGGGTTCCTGGTTATCACCAGCGGCAGGGTAATATATCGGCCCCCATCCATGGGCCAGCACTGCAGAATTGGAAACTTGTACAGGTCAACTTCTTCACCCTGGAGTACCACTTCCTGGCAGGGCGCCCTGGTCACTGTCCTGGGCTGGAAGCGCCCCATTCGGATAATCTGTCCCAGCGTGCGCAGCTTGTCCATTAGGCCTTCCGGCGCCCCTTGGGCCAGTTGCAACATTCCTTCCAGCCGCGCCACCAGTTCATCCACGCTGTTGACGCCCAGCGCCCAGGCCATGCGTTGGTCCGAGCAGAATATGTTCATAAACACCGGTATGTCGTAGCCTGCTACGTTCTCAAACAGGAGGGCAGGGCCACCGCCCTTGACCATCCTGTCGGCTATTTCCGTCATCTCCAGTTCGCAACTGACCGGCGTCTCGATCCGGTGTAGCTGGCCCCGCTGTTCGAGAAAAGTGGCAAATTCTCGCAGATCTCGGAAGTTCATCAATGTGTCCTTGGCAAGCAGGGGTAAAAAGTAGTGGAACACCAGGGGCTATTGACCTGGCAGAGCGGTATTGCCCACCAATCAATTCTATAGGGGGCCAGGTTTAGCCGCAACCGCACGCCGCTGCCGGTAGCAGTTGACAGTCAAGGGGAACTGGTTGCCCCGGAGTCGTTGTACCCGCGAAACAGGGAACATTGATGCCGTGAAGTTGAGATTACCGCCCCGGGAGAATGGCGGACTTCGAACTGTCTATTACCTGCATTCTTGAGTTATTGATGCCCCTATCAATGGCAACAAGACAGGCCTTCTCTCCAGATCTTGTACCAGGCTTGGTGTAAACCAGGACGTACGGAAGCCAGGAGGCGTCCACCGGCACCTGTCATACCTGGAGTGGATATTCCAGTCGCTCGGGGCGAATTGAAAAAAACAACCCCGCCATGAAGCGGGGCAGGTCTATCTGGTTATGGCCGCACTTGCTTTGGGGCTACGATTCCCGTCAGGTACCGGGGCCCTGATTTTGTGCAAACCTGTTGGCGGCTTCGGCCAAGGAAAGCTTGGGCGCTCGTTACGTCCTCACCTCCGTCCGAGCGGGCCGCTGCCTAGAACTGGGACATGGTATTCCGGTTTCTGCTGAAGCAGTCGCTGCAGTATACCGGTCGGTCCCCGCGCGGCCGGAAAGGAACTGTGGCGTCAACCCCACATTCCGCGCATACTATCTGGAACATCTCACGAGGGCCGGTTGAGAATCCTCCCCGCATTTCCGACCGGCGAGATGACCTGCACGACTGACACCGCTTGGGGTCGTTGACAAATCCTCGCGAATTAAAGAACTCCTGCTCCCCAACTGTAAATATGAACTCCCCGCCGCAATCCACGCATACCAGGGTCTTGTCAGAAAGTGCCAACAGTGGGCCTCCTTTGGGTAATGGATCTTGAGAAGTCTTACAGGAAAACCGGCGCCGGATTTTTGTCTTGTTACCAGGGCAACCGTACCGACCCGAACAATCCTGACCCCTGCCAATTGGCAACAATATATACCCGTCATTCCCCAAATTGCAACCAAAAGGGGATAATGCAAAAAAACTAGCTGTAAAAGTGCAAACAATATCTCATTAGTTACGAATAACAGCCTGAAATTGGATTATTCCAGTTGCAACTGGATAGAGACACACCCGGCCCTGGCGGGGCGGTCCCCGTTTGCCGGGAGCAATCTACAGGCGCCAGGCAAATGAACCGGCATAGGCAGGGAAGGTCGCGGGCATAGCTTGGGGATTCGTCAAGACCAAGGCCGGGCTCTCGCATTGTGTTGCTTCCTCGTTTCTGCGGTTGCATCCCCGAAACACAAGGTTAAGTTTCCTGCCGGCTGCGGAAGGACACGGCGCACTTCACGCCGCTTTGAGAAATACCGAGGCCGGCAACTTCTTCGACCAGGGGCTCTCAAGGGCATTTTCGAAGATGGCGCTAAAGGGTGCAGGTAAGGGCGGGAACCTTCAATTGCTGCCAAACTCGCACACCGGACATGGGTTGTTTATGAGCGGCATAGAGTATCATTGACGGGTCAGGTGCAGTACGTGTGGTGTGCGGAGGTAGTGAAGATTGCGGTTTGGACCCCGTCGCGATGCGCCCGTATTTTCCGTGCTGCTTGACCCGCAGTTTCGCGCAATCTGGTATGTTGGCACCCTTCGGGAACTGTCCCGCCGCATGGAATTGCTGGTTCTGAGCTGGCTTATCCTCCAGGCAACCCAATCCCCGCTCCAGTTGGGCCTGGTTCTGGTCTTCAACAACCTTCCCCGGCCTGTCCTGTCCTTTTTCACTGGATTCGTGGCAGATCGCTTTAACCGTTGGCGCATCCTGATGGCTTCCCAGGTTATAAACACGGTGATAGCGGCTGTCCTGCTGGCCCTGATAGTAGCCGATGCAATCCAGGCCTGGCACGTCTATTCTGCCGTTTTCCTGCAGGGCGCCACCAAGTCCCTGGAAGATCCTTCCCGGCGTACCGGAATCCTGGACATAGTAGGAGAACGCCGTCTCGTCAACGCCCTTTCCCTCGACACCATAAGCAACACCGCCGGGAAGATGCTCGGCCCACTCCTGGGCGGCATCATGATTGATACTTCCGGCCCGCTGGTATCGGGCTGGCTGAGTGGCGTTTCGCTGGAAACGGGAGGATTCGTGGGAGCCGCCGGCCTCATCCTTCTGGTGCACCTGGCGGATCTGGCATTGATGACTCGGGTGCGCATACCCAACCGGACCAGGACGGCCACCTTCGAGCCGATATGGCGCAGCCTGGGCGAGAGCATTCGATATGCCCTGGCCACACCATTGCTGTGGGGCATGCTCTACGTCACCATAATCATGAACGCCCTCGCATTTCCCCTGCAGCAGTTCATTCCCGATATCGGAGCCAACAACCTGGGCGTAGGCGCCACCCTGGTCGGTTTGCTGGTGGCCGCCGAGGGCATAGGCCAACTGGCCGGCGCCGGCACCATGGCGTTGACCCGAGACCTGCAGCGCCACGGCCTGGTTTTCATCATTGGTTCCGTGGCCGTACTGGTTATGGGCATCCTTTTTGTATGGTCGCCATGGTATATGCTGGCCTTTGGCATCCTGCTGCTGGGTGGAATAGGGCAGTCGGGATTCGGCACCATGCAAAGCACGATAACCATGCTGGCTGCTCCCCCCGAAATGCGTGGGCGTATGGTGGGCTTGATGAGCGTCTGCATCGGAATAGGTACACCCCTTGGCGGCCTGGCCATCGGAATCATGGCCGAGAGCTTTGGAACCCCCTGGGCCATCACGGTCAACGCTCTGGCCGGCCTGTGCCTTATTTTCCCTGCGCTCATATTTACGCCCCTGGCCCGGGGCCAGACCAGGCAGGTCCGGGCCCTTCAAACCGAATAGGCGCAACAGGCCCGTGTTTCCGGCCCTTACCGTGCCGGTCCCGGGAGCTTTGGCTTGCCGACTGCAAGGGCAGAAGGTATATTCGGTAAACCGATGGCCCGCGCTTTCAGGAAGGTCAAGGGCAGGCTATCGAAATCAAGAAAAAGACAACGGGAGTTAGAAATGGCGAAGATACTGGTTATTCAAGGGGCGGGGATGAACATGCGGGGCAAGGTGCAGGTGGAGATCTTTGGCCCCATGACCCTGGAAGAGATAAACGAACAGGTCAAGGGCTATGCCGAAAGCCTGGGTGTCGACGTGGAGTTTGTCCACTCCAACGTGGAAGGAGAGGTTGCCAACGCTCTTTATGCCGGCCACGACGGCGACGTGGACGGCGCGGTGATCAACCCCGCCGGCTATACTTCCCTCAACGGTGTGCTTCGGGCCGCCATTGCCCAGGTCCGTTACCCGGTAATCGAAGTCCACGCTTCCAACCCCACTTCCCGGGGCGCCGTTTCCGCAGTTCAGCCCGTCTGCAAGGGATCCGTGTACGGCTTTGGCGTCTACGGCTACTACCTGGCGCTGGAAGGCCTGAAGCGGTCACTGGAATGATAATTGCTTACTATAGTCCTGGTTGTTCCGGTGATCACGGACCGCCGTACTGGGCTGTCCCCGCGAATCGTCCGTTGCACCTGCTTCCTGGTGCTCTTTGGACGTAGTCTCCGGTCGTATGATGGGCCTGCCTTAAATTGGTGCAGGCCCCTGGGACGGCATTACCTGTCGGGATTGGTGCAATGTTCTTTTTACTTGGTACCCTCGTGCTGGCGGCCCTGATTTTCCTCGTGTACCACTTCATGCCCAGGAACAGGGTTCCATTCCATCCTCCTGGCACTTCTCGGCCCGAGACACCCGACGAGATTCACGTACTTGGCACGCCGGACGATGAAATATCCGTCGAACTCGAAGCAGCCTGGCGGAGAATAGCAGACCGGGAATTTCGTAACTTCAGTCCCCGATTTACTGGTGAAGCAGTAGACCTGTGCCTCAAAACGTCCAGCCTCAAGGTGCTCTCAGTACTGACTGTTAACTCCAACACGGTTTCCACGGTAGTTCGACTGGATAACGAAGGCAGGGAAGTACCGGTTTTAGTCCGGGCCATCATGCATGGCACCAATGCGAGGCTGGCCGACAGGCTGCAACGATACCGCGAAGACCAGGAGCCCGTACCTCTACCACCAGGGACCATGCGGGTTTACTGGATTTACGAAGAGGGCGAATAGGAGTTTGCCGCCTTAGCGGGTGAGGAACTTGCCTCCGACGAAGGGACTCACCTTTCCATAGGTGAAGCCGTTCTGCTTCAGGAGGACTGGAAGGTACCACCCTTTGCGGCCACCGTTCTGGGGCCTCCGGAACCCGTGGACGAAACCACCGTAAAGGTGCCCATCAGGCTGACCAGCGTGCTGCCCGCATGGTCCTACCCCCACCAAGGCTGGCACGGGCTATTTTTGCGCACTGCCCCGGATGCCAATGGGAAGGTAAGGGAATGGACTTCTCTCTATCGAGACGACCATCTCGCCAGGAAGGACGGTTGGATAGACCCTTTTAGTGAAGTTATCCTGTTTCGGGCCGGAACCCACGAAGGCTACGTATATTTCGGCCCCGACCATCGCGAAGATGATAAGTCAGCCCCCGACGAACGCTTTAACACCCTGCAATTCATGGATGGGTCGGAAGAGATGATAATGGTAGACTTGACCCGTTTCATCCCGCCCGCCCCGCGTGCCCGATTCGACCGTTGCCGGCCCGATAACCCCGCCCTGCCCGATAATGTTCTGGTCGCTTTGAGAAATGGCGACGACTACTGGTCAGACCTGCCGGACCTGGAGCCGGCGCTTCTCGGAGACACCGTAGCCATCGCTGCCGAGGAGGGGGGCCTGCCTTCGTTAGACCTGACTGTATTGGGCGGGCCGGAGGCAGGCGACGGCGCTTCCCTTCGGGTTCCGGTTCGGGTCGTTGCCCGCCATGACTCCGGCCCCAGGGGCTATTCAGTTGGTGCCTGGTTGTCCACCCCGCCTGATACTTACGGCAGAATACACCATACTCTACCTGTCCTTGACCGTTTCTCCGATTCCAGGCGGCCCCAGGAATCCCTGGACCTTGACGGTATGGCAATGGGTGAAGTCCGCGAGGGCTTCCTCTATTTTGCGCCCCACGACGACCAGGACTACACGGTAAAGCCAGACGAACCCTTTACCATTCTCTGGTACGGGCCCGACTGGCTGGAATTGCCCATGGACTTGTCTGTATCCCGGTAGTTAACGCTCTTGACCAAGAGCGGCGAAGTTAACCTCAACGCAAGCAGCGCACCTGTGCAAATACCGCTTCGTGGACTTCCGCATTGGAAATCAGGTAGTCCATGATGACCCGCATGGCCTTGCCCTCGTCTGGCAGGTTGTACTTGTCCTTCATTGCCGTCACGAAGGCCATCTGGTCTGGGTTCAGGTCAATTTCGTAAGTCTGCTTGTCTCCCGCCATGCTTCATCTCCTTAATTGTTTATGCAGGCAGCCAGACATCCGGCCGGCTGAGAATGTGATTGAGCATAGCCCATTATTCCGCACCCTTCAACAGATGAAGCGGGTCCGGATGGTCACTGCGGTGAGGAAGGAATGAGAAAGGTCAGTCGAAGAAGGTGTAGCCGTGCCGGTTGAGTATGACAGTGGTCTCGATGCGCCACCGGTAAGCGGCCTGCATCGGTTCCGCTTCAAACTGAACCGATCTCAGGCTTCGGGGAAGATTGTCCCTGATCGAGGACTCTGCGGCCCTTGCCCGTTCCAGTAGGTTCGTGTCTTCCCCTGCCCGGTCCTGGTCCCTCACAAGGAACCACCGGATCCAAAGCCAGTTGGAGTGAATGTATATGTACGCCGAGTCCAGTTCTCGCTGCCGGACCTGTTTCTGAAGGCTGGCCACCGCCTCCTTCAGTTCCCGGTTGTCTCGCTCCAGCCGCTCCATGGCCTGGTCTACCCTGCTGTCTCCCGTCTCATCTGTTCCCACTGGCCGGTCTCCTGGTTGGTTTTCGCCGCCCTTCCTGGGCAGGGCTTCCACACAACCCATGCCTGTCATTGAATTGCTGGCTATGCTTCAACAAATTCATCGCGGGCCGGGGACATTTCAGCGGCCAACTACCCGGGTATCCGGTGCCCGGCGTCGTAATTCCGGCCGGGCCGTGTTACTCAATCGCCACAACTTCGCCTTCGGCGGTACGGACGAACAGCGTTCCCTCGGCAAAGGCCATGGGTTCGTTTACTCCCGAGTCCAGCTGCAGTTGCCACAACTTCTCGCCCGATTCGCCGTCAACGGCATAGACGTTGCCCTCCTGGGTGGCGATGTAAACTGTGCTCCCCACAACTATTGGTGACGCATGAATTCCACCTTCTGCCTCAAAGCGCCACTGCTCGACTCCCGAGGCCGGGTCCACGGCGTACAGGCGCCCATCCAGGTCACCCACGTAGAGCCGGGTATTGGTCACCGCCGGCGAGGCGACTATACTGGAATCGGCTCCATCCGGTGAGAATCGCCACACTCCCCCTTGTTGAGCCGCCGGCCGGGGTACTCCCGGCACTTGCCACAGCCAGAACTGCGCCCACACCCGCTTGAAATGGTACTGTCCGGGTACTTCTTTCTCCTTGGCGTCGATGGCGTAAAGCCTGCCGCCGGCTGCAAAATACACCAGGTCGTGGGCGATGACCGGAGCGGCATTGGTCGATTTGGGTGTCCGGTAGACCAGTCGGTTCTGGCCCGTCCTAGCGTCCAGCAGGTGAACCCGGCCCGCCTTATCGGCCACGGCCATCACTCCGTCAGCTATCGGAGCGGGGGAACTCACCTTGTCGGTGGCCTCGTAGGTCCAGATTACCTGTCCCGTGGCCGCGTCCAGGGCATACTGCAGGTTGTCCCAGGCGCCCACGTACAGGAGACCGTCGTGGACTGTCGGGGAACTCGTGATAATATCCCCGGTCCGAAATTCCCAGCTGATTTCCCCCGTTTCCGGGTCCAGGGCTCTGATCCGGTGGTCCAGGTAACCCGCGTAAAGTCTTCCCCCGGCCAGGGCCAGCGAAGTCTGCACCGGACCGGAAGCGGGTTGCGACCAGATCGCTTCTCCCGTCTCAGCATCCAGGGCCACAACCTTGAAATAGGCTCCCTGGTACACCACCCCTTCAGACACAATGGGACCCGACCGAGTGCCTTCCCCGGTGGGCACTCGCCACCGGACCCTTCCTTCGGGCAGGGATTGGGTTTCGCCCACATCAGTTATCGACTTCCTTTGCGCTACGTCGCCCCCGGCCATAGACCAGCGCTCAGTGGTTGAATTTGACGAAGCTTCAGTGGTGGGCTGATTGAAGATTAGAATGCGGTAATTGGGCATGAAGGGATAGTTGAGCCAGAATATAAACAAGAGGACCGCCAGGAGGCAGCCGGAAATGATAAGGCGTTTCCTGGTTATCAGCCGCCGTTCCCGACTGGCCAAGGCCCAGCCGGGCAATGAAAAAGTGGGCTGGTTACATGTGGGACATCGCCTGGAGAGGGGAATATTGGCGCCACAGTGGGGACAAATCGTATCGGCTGCTAGTTCTCCGGCGTTTACCGCGGATTCCTTGCCAAGAATACGATTCAATCGCAAAAAACCGTTTCTCAGTGCCATATCTCCTACGAGGCTTGGTTCAGGAATCCCCTGCGGGTTCCCTCTTCACCAAGGCCCTGAACTATGATAAATGAGGATGGTGCCGGGGTTATGAGGTGTGCCAAAGGTGACGTTGGAATTGGTTGGTACCCCGGATGGGCTTCGATCCCATGATCTCCACCTTGAAAGGGTGGCGTCCTAACCTGGCTAGACGACCGGGGCACACTAAAGTAGTTTACTACAAAGGCAGAGCTATGCCAATCACTGTAAGTGTTCAGATAGCGTTTCCGTTTCGGTGATCCGAACTGAAATGGTAGGGGCAGCCCCGTGTGTCTGCCCTGGTTTTATGGCAAGACTGTCTGAATTGGAACACTGCCAATGGTTCAGGATGGGGGAGTACCGTTCAAACAAGACCGTCATACTGGCGAAAGCCGTCGTCGAATTAACTTGCCCCTGAATGTATTCCAGTTCTGCTCGCCCGCCAGGCTTCCTGCATTCTGCATCCGCTGCCAATCCGACGCCCCAGCCATCACATCCCACTGGCCCTCGCCTGACCCCCCACCATAAGGCAGTTGCTTAATCCAACCAGATCCCCACACCGTCGCCCCTGTTAAACAACTCCTTTCGCAGCGGTAGCCAATTTGGCCGCCCGGCTCAGGACCGCAATTCTTCGAAACGGTCCAAATTGGAACCAACTGGAATGAGCCACGGGAAACACGTTGAAGGAAAAGGTTTCTCTACTAAATCAAAGCCGGGATGAAATGGGCATGGGGAATACGGACTGGGGAACGACTGTAATTCTGAACCCTTCACTTCGTTCAGGATAAACTCCGTGAAGAATGTAGAACTCTAGCCAGTAGGAAAGTTGATTTCATGCGAGAATCTTGGATTCTTCGCCGCACTCAAAAGGACAATTCGGTGGTAGTGCACTCCGAACATAGGAAATGCGGTCCCAGGTGAAACTGCACATCCCACTCTGGCCTTGGTTTAGACCTCCGGATAGGCGTGGGGCGCCTGTGTGGCGGCCTTGTGCCGGGAACCAGGGGCCTTGCTTTTCCTGGAGGCCCGCATTTTAACTCTTTCCGCAGCCCGGGCTTCCTTCTCCGCTGCCTTGATGAATCCTTCCTTCGACGGGCAGCCGTGCCCCACCACGCATTCCTGGCACCTGGGACGCTGCGCCTTGCAGACTAGCCTGCCGTGGTTAATCAAGGCCTGGTGAAAGGGATAGACCTGTTCGGGTTCCACCGCTTCTTCCAGCAGGTCGTGGGCCTTGTCAGCCGTTACTTTGGGGCCGATAAAGGCCAGCCGCTGGGAAACCCGGTAGATGTGCGTGTCTATGGCCATGGCCGGCATCCCCAGCGAAAAGCTCAGGATAATGCCGGCAGACTTTGGTCCAATACCCGGCAATTGGCGAAGCCAGGCCTTGGCGTCCGACAGGGGCATCTCACGAAGGAACGACAGGTCCAGCGAACCGTTCAGCTCAATTATCTTGCCCAGCACTTCCTTGATTCTGGGGGCTTTGATCTTGGCCAGGCCGCCACCGCTGATGGCTTCTTCTATCTCGGCGACATCCCCCGCTGCTACCGCTTCCATGGAACCGAACCGTTGCATCAGGCTGCGAAAGGCCCGCTCCGAATTGGTGTCCGAGGTGTGCTGGGAAAGAATGGTAAAGGTAAGTTCGTGGATGGGGTCAAGGCGAGGCTCTTCAGGAAAGGGACCGTACTCCTCCGTCATCAGCCGGATGGCGTCTTCGACTGGTATAGAAGGCGCGGGCTTCTTCCGACTCCGACGACGGGGAGCCGGGGAACCGCCTTTAGCGGATGGACCCTGAATTCCAGGTCTATCGGTCGTCGTCACCCTATTTTCTCCCGGCAGGTCAGCCTTTTCGTGAGATTTATGCAGCCTTCTGGTCCCTTAGTTTGCTTCTCCCATATTCCGGCGCTGTTCCGACCGCAGGAACTGTTCCAGTTCCATCACAATTTCCGCCGGTTCCGGCATGGGAGTGTCCACTACCGACTCATCGTATCTGTCTTCCAGCTTACGAACATAGTTGGCAAGCTGTTCGTCCTTTTCAATGGCCTGAACCACTTCCCGGTCAAAATTCTCGGCGGCCGACCGCAACTCCTTCAGGTCGACCGGCAGCTTCAGCACTCGGGAAATATGCTCCGCCAGGGTGTAGCACACCCGGTAGTTCGGCGCTGCCTGCAGGTAATGGGAAGTGTGGCCCCAAAGGGAGGCGTAACTTATTCCCTTTCTGGTGCAGATATCCATTACGGCGGTGCTGATACCCGTCGGGCCCTGGTAGTTGGACGTCCCGATGTTGGCGGATTGGAGCGCTTCCTGCAGCAGGGGCTGAGTAGAGGAACCGGTCAGTTTGATCTGGCGCGTGTGGGGGACGGCGTCCAGCAGCGCCCCCAGGTGCACCACCGTTTTCACTCCAAGGTCCAGGGCCAAATTGGCGATGGTCTCCGAGAATGTTCGCCACTTCAGGTTGGGTTCCACCCCTACAAAAAACAGGGCTCCCCGCGCCGTATCCTCCGACACCGGTCTTGGCGCCTGCCAGGCATAAAATTCGTTGGCCGGCCAGCGCACTCGACGGCGGCCATCCCGGGTCCGGTAAGACCTGGGGCGTTCTTGCGTGAAGTCGTAAAATTCTTCCGGGTCTATCTCTGCAAACTTGGAGGCTCCCAGTTGGCGCACCATGTACTTTACCGTGGATGTGGCGCTTTCGCCGGCGTCAGGCCACCCGGCAAAGGAAACAATCAGATGGTCGAACTTGGTTTCCGGCTTCTCGTGGAGTATAAGGTGGTTCATTGCCCGGCCCCCGTGGAGAATTCCCGTTGGTGCGGGTCACGACGTCGGAGATTGGGTAAGAGTTAGCAGGCAGGGGAAATGCTGGTGAAGCATTTCACAACCCAGTGTAACACTCGCCATTTGCGCTAACAAGAACACTTTATGACCCCAGGTCTATACCGCCCGCCCTGACAGTATGCCCAGGTATGCCGCCGCCAGCCCCACTACAAGGTTCCCTGCAATGTTGATTCCGGCCCGCCCCAACTCTCCAGACTCCAGCAAACGTATCGTGTCATAGCTGAGAGTGGAGAAGGTGGTGTACCCCCCCAGCAACCCAATCGCAACCATCGCGCGCACGTCTCCTGAGATTCCGCCCCGTTGCAGGGCGTAAGCCAGAAAGAACCCCAGGGCGAAAGACCCGGTGACATTGACGAAGAAAGTGCCCCAGACGGTTCCGGTCCCAAGAAGTTGGATGGCAAGCCTGCCTGTTGCAAAGCGAAGCAGGGTGCCCAGGGCCCCGCCGGCGGCTACGAGAAGGTAGACCATGTACCCTGGCTGCCACAAAGTGGGAATCCCACAGGGTGTCTTGCTTCTGTCATCTGGTCGACCCTTACCCTCTCCAGGCGGAAATCCCTTCCGTCCTCATGCGCATCGTGTACACGGAGGTGCGAGCGGTGAAAAACATGGTGCGGTTATCTTCGCCGCCCCAGGAGCAATTGGCGGGAATTTCCGGCAGACGGATAATCCCCAGGTGGGTACCGTCGGGTTCAAACACCCAGCAGCCCCCGGGGCCGGTGCTGTACACTCGGCCCTGCGAATCCACTTTCATCCCGTCGGGCACGCCGTCAGGCTCGTCCGACGTCATGTCGGCAAAAATCCGCCCGTTGCCCGTCAACCCATCCGCCAATACGTCGTAAGCGGCAATATACATCCTTTCCCGGGTGTTGGTAACGTACAGAATGCTCTCGTCGGGTGAGAAGGCCAGCCCGTTGGGATATTCCGTGTCGGTGACTACGGCGGTTACCGTCCCGTCCGGCGCAATCCGGTGGACGCCGCTGAAGTCAATCTCCCGTTCCCCCGGGGGTACTCTTCCTCCGGGATTGGTAAAGTAGATGCTCCCATCCGACTTGCATACCACGTCGTTGGGGCGGTTCAGGCGTTTTCCTTCCCATCTTTCCGCCAGGGCAACTATGGAACCATCATGCTCCCGGCGGCTCATCCTCCGACCATCGCCCTCACACATAACAAGGCGTCCTTCCAGGTCGAAGGTCAGGCCGTTAGACCCGTTGCTGGGCTCACGGTATATCTCCGGTTCCCCGCCCGGCGTAAGCTTGAAGATGGCGCCCGGCTCCCGCCGAACGTCCACGAACAACCAATACCCTTCCGGGTGCCACAGTGGCCCTTCGGTAAATACAAACCCCGTGGCCAGGCATTGGGCTTCGGTTGACTCCAGTATCTGTTCCAATATTTCGGCCATAATCTTCTTCCCCTGTCGCGAAGGAATGGAAATGGAAATGGAAACGAGCCCTTCACCCCGTCAGGTGAGACAAGTACTGCTCAACATAGTCCATACCGGCCAGGTCGCTGAATGCCGCCATCAATTGTCGAGTTACTGGACCAGGCACCTGTCCGTCTCCGACGGATGCCCCGTTTACCTTGCTTATGGGGCAAATGCAGAGGCTGGTAGAGGTCAGGAACGCCTCGTCGGCGGTATAGGCGTCATAAAGGTCAAGGTCCGCCTCCGATACTGGAAGGTCCAGGCCCTGGGCCAGTTCCATCACCACCCCACGGGTAATGCCCTCAAGAACATACCGACCCTGGGGTGTGGCAATCGCGCCGTCCTTGACCAGGAAAACATTGCTGCCGCGCCCCTCCGTAAGATTCCCTTCCTCGTCCAGCAGCACCGCCCACGCGTTGGGGTCGGTGTCCTGCACTTCCAGGTCGCCCATGATCAGGTTAAGGTAGTTGTGCGTCTTTGCTCGTGGACTTAGGAACCGGGGCGGTATCCTGGGAACGGAGGGAGTGACTACGCTGATACCGTCTCGATACAGGCTGGCCCTTCGCGCAAAGGGGATGGCGTGGCTCTCAATCAGCACCGTGGGACGTGTCGGCATCCCTGGTTCCGTCGCTTCCACTCCCCTGCTGACCCGCTGCATCACCCACATGTCTTGCCCTGCCGGCAGCAGGGGGTGGTTATGGTTCACCACTTCCAGCGACCACCGTTCCATCTCCTCGGGACTCATCCCCGGGTCAATTCTCAGGTACCTCAGTGAACTGTAAAGCCGGCGTATGTGTTCCCGAAGCTTGAACGTCCTGCCGTTAAATGTTCGGGTCGCGTCAAAGACGGCGTCGCCGTAAATGAACCCGCGGTCTCTGATGGGGATGCCCGCATCCTTTTCTGGAACCAACTGGCCGTTGAAATAGACTACATTCTCCTGAGGGTACACATTAATTGACATAAGGCAATCTCCGGTGGCGCTACTCACTTGCCCTTTAAGGAAAACGTGCGTAATAGCCCACAGCTAAAGCGGAGCCACAGCCCGCCGTTACCCGTGAGCTATCATTGGCATTTCTTCGTGGGGCATTTCTTCGTGGGGCATTTCTTCGCGGACAGGTTTACTCTGCACCCAAATCCCTGGCTACCTGGCCGATGACCTCGTCCATCGTAGAGATTATCTGCTCTATTTCGCCCGGTGTAACGCAGAGTGGCGGCATAATGTTCATAACGTCGCCGCCCCGCAGGAAAAGGCCCTTATCTGCGAATCCCTGGGTCAATCGTGGCCCCAGATTTGCGTCGGTGGGAAAGTGCTCCTTGGTCTCCCGGTCCTGAACCAACTCCAGCCCGCACATCAGGCCCAGCCCCCTGGCCATTCCCACTATGGAGTGCTTTTCCTTCAAGTCCTCCAGTCCGTCCAGCAGGTACTTGCCCATGGCGGCCGAGTTCTCGACCATCCCTTCCCGTTCCATAATTTCCAGGTTCTTCAGCGAAGCCGCGGCCGCCACCGGATGGCCGCCAAAGGTAATGACGTGGCGGAAAGCAGCCCGGGGACTGCCCACGAAGGCGTCGGCGATGGGCTTGCGAAGAATGGCGCCGCCCATGGGAATGTAGCCACTGGTGATTCCCTTGGCCACCGTCATCATGTCCGGAGTTACGCCCCAGTGCTCGCAGCCAAACCACTTGCCCGTGCGCCCGAAACCGGTAATCACCTCATCCGCAATCAGCAGAATGCCGTATTTGTCGCACAATTCCCGCAGCAAAGGCCAGTAATTGTCGGGGGGAACCACCGCCCCCATGGGACTCGATACGGGTTCCACCACCACCCCGGCAATGGTCTCCGGCCCCTGGAACCTTATGATGTTTTCGATGGCATCCACGCACCGCTGGCCGCACTCTTCGGGGGTACTGCTGTTAAACTCGCAGTGGTAGAAGTTAGGCTGCGGAGCGTGAAAGGAATTGGGCATCAGCGGCTCGTAGTCGTCCTTCGGATAAAGAAAGTTGCCTCCAAGAGACAGCGCGCCCATGGTGGCCCCGTGGTACGAGTCCTTCCTGCTGATGAACTTGGTGCGCTGGGGTTCGCCCATACGCTTGAAGTAGGCGCGGGTCAATTTCAGCGCCGTCTCTACCGACTCGGAACCGCCGCTGGTAAAGAAACAGCGGGACAGGTCGCCCGGCATCATCGAAGCTATCTTCTCCGAGAGCATCACCGTGGGCTCAGTGGTAGTACCCATGGGCATGTAGGTAATCTTGAGCATCTGCTCGTAAGCGGCGTCGGCGATCTCCTTTTGTCCGTAACCCACGTTCTTCAGCCAGAGACCCGACATGGCGTCAATGTAGGTGTTGCCCATAGCGTCCGTTACCTGGCAGCCCTTGCCCTCAACGAATATCTGGGGCTCCCCCTTTTCTGCCATGTCGCTGGGCTCCCGCAGGTACACCCAAAGGTTTTCCAGGGCAGTTCTTTGCAGGTCTTTCACTTCCGTGTCGTTCCTAGTTGACATTACAACCTCCGGGTGCGGTTTGATCCTGGCCATGGGGAATTGATGGATAGCACAGTTTAGCACCGGCCCCACCCAACCTCAAACGCCTGCCATTTGCCACTCTCACTGTAACAAGAGGCCTTTTTTACTCGCCGTAAGTCCTCCCGAACTACCGGATTAACAGGGAATTAGAGGGTCCGGAGAGACCAACTTGGTGGAGAAGAAAATGGGCCAAAATGGAACCAAATGAAACGAAAAATAGAAAGATTTTGGTCTGTTCCATACTCGCAGCACCTTTGATTTCCCAGCTGCGGGCTGTGATAAACTACCTTCAGTCAACGAAGACTGCTCATTGTTGCACCAAGTGAGGAAGGAATATGGCTACCACCGAAGCAGCGCGCCGAATTCAGGGGCGAGAAAGAGCCGAACTGGCCGAAGAATTGCGCAAACGGGTCTCCGGCGAAGTGCGCTTCGATCCCTTTTCCCGCGTCCTCTACAGCACGGATGCCAGCATCTACCAGATGGAACCCGTAGGTGTGGTTATTCCTCGCAACACCGAGGATGTCCTGGCGGTAATGGAGGTAGCCCGGCAAAACCGAGTACCCGTGCTTCCCCGAGCCGGTGGCACCGGCCTGGCGGGACAGACAATCAACCACGGAATCGTCATGGACTTCAGCAAGTACCTGAATCAGGTGGTTGAACTGAACCGGGAAGAGAACTGGGTTAAGGTCCAGCCCGGTATCGTGCTGGACTCGTTGAACCGCTACCTCGCCCCCCACGGCCTGCAGTACGCCCCCGATCCTACAACCTCCAATCGGGCCTGCGTCGGCGGCGGCATCGGCAATAACACATGCGGCGCCCACTCGGTCATTTACGGTAAGACCCTGGACCACATCCATGAAGTGGACGTGGTTCTTTCCGACGCAACCCAGGCTCAGTTTCGCGCCCTGGAGCCGCATGAGCTTGAATCCAGGCTCCGCGGCGACGGGCTGGAGTCTGACATTTACCGTGGCGTCCTCCGCATTGCACAGGACAACCTGTCGGAAATAGAAGCTCGCTATCCCAAAATAATGCGGCGTGTCAGCGGCTATAACCTTGATTCTTTCCTTGGCGAAGACCCGATCAACCTCTCAAAAATGGTTGTTGGCTCCGAGGGCACCCTCTGCGTCGTAACTGAGGCAAGGGTAAACCTGGTGCCCCGGCCGACTATGACCTCTCTGTCCGTCCTTCACTTCCGGGACATTTTCGAGGCTAGTGAAGCCACCGTCGAGGTCCTGAAGCACGAACCTTCTTCCGTTGAAGTGCTGGACAAGATGGTTTTGGACCGGTCCCGGGAGTCCATGGGACAGTCCCGTAACCTTGCTTTTGTTCAGGGCGATCCGGGGGCCATGTTGCTGGTGGAGTTTTATGGTGAATCCGAGGCCGAGCTTACCTCCAAAATGGAAAACCTGAAGCGGGATATGGAACATCGCCGGCTGGCCTACGCCTGCGTTAACCTGCTTTCCCGCGCCGACCAGGATATGGTCTGGAATGTGCGTAAGGGCGGCCTTGGTCTCCTCATGAGCATCCACGGCGACGCAAAGCCCATCCCCTTCGTGGAAGATCCGGCCGTTGACCCCGAGAGGTTGGGCGAGTTCGTCCGTCGATTCGATGAGGTGGTGCGAAACCACAACACCACTGCAGGCTATTACGGGCATGCCAGCGTTGGATGCCTTCACATCCGTCCTCTGATCAGCCTGAAAAGTTCCGAGGGAATCGAAAAGATGATTTCCATTGGCGAACAGATCAGTGATCTGGTAAAGGAGTTCGGCGGGTCCATGAGCGGCGAGCACGGCGACGGGATTGTACGGGGTGTATGGACTGAGAAGTTGTTCGGTCCCGAAATTTACCAGGCATTCCGGGACCTGAAGAGCACTTTCGATCCCCTGGGCATCATGAACCCCGGCAAGATCATAGACTGTCCTCCCATGCGGGAGAACCTGCGCTACGGCCCTGACTACCGGGCCGATTCCCTGATGTCAACCCTGGACTTTTCGATGGACACCAACTATGCCGGCGCCGTGGAAATGTGCAACGGTATGGGCGCTTGCCGCAAACTGACCGGGACCATGTGTCCTTCATTTATGGCAACTCGGGACGAGGAGCATTCGACTCGCGGCCGCGCAAATTTGCTGCGGGCCGCCCTCTCAGGCAGGCTGCCCCAGGGCACTATTACCGACAAACGCCTATACGAAGCCATGGATCTGTGCCTGGAATGCAAGGCCTGCAAGTCCGAGTGCGAGTCCGGCGTGGATATGGCGAAGCTGAAGTACGAGTTCCTGGACAATTACTACAAGTCTAACAAGCGGCCCTTCCGCAACAAGTTCTTCGCTCACATCGCCCGCCACAGCCGTACGGGAAGCAAGTTCGCTCCTCTGGTTAACCTCGGGGCGGCGAGCCCTGTTGGGCGTTTTCTGTCAAAGACCGTTTTGGGGGTTCACCCCAGCCGCCAACTGCCCAAGCTAGCCACTACTACCTTCACCCAGTGGTTCAACTACCGTCATACTGCCGGTTCCAGGGGCACGCCCAAGGGCACCGTGGCGCTGTTTAATGATACCTTCATGAACTACAACTATCCGGAAATTGGCATTGCCGCAGTTGAACTGCTGGAAGCCGCGGGTTACAGGGTGCAACTGGCCAACGCCGACTGTTGTGGCCGTACTATGATCTCCAAGGGCCTGCTGGACGAAGCCGCCTCCCAGGCCCGCTACAATGTCGACCGACTATTTCCTTTCGCCGATCAGGGTGTGCCCATCATTGGGTGCGAACCCAGTTGTCTGCTGACCTTCCGGGACGAGTACCCGGAATTCTGCCAGGACCACCGGGCCGCCAAAGTGGCGGAACACAGCTACATGATCGACGAGTTCCTGGCCATGCTAAGCGAGCAGGGAGAGCTGGAGCTTCCGTTCTCGGACCTGGAAAAAAAGGTCCTGTTCCATGGACACTGCCACCAGAAATCCCTGGTTGGGACTGGTCCTTCAATGGCGGCCCTGCGTCTGCCCCCTGGCTACCAGGTTGAGTTGATCAACTCGGGCTGCTGCGGGATGGCCGGTTCCTTCGGGTTTGAGAAAGAACACTACGACGTTTCCATGGCCATCGGCGAACAGGTGCTGTTCCCGACCATTCGCGAACGTGGCCCTGAGTGGGAGGTGGCCGTTATGGGCGTTTCCTGCCGCCAGCAGGTGGAACACGGCGTTGGCCGTCCTGCCCGCCACCTGGTTGAGGTGCTTAGAGACGCTTTGGCCTGAATTCCCCGAGGTCAGCGAAAGGAAGTCCCCGAGTCGGAGTTGCCGTAGTTCCCCGCTGCCAGGGCCAGATCGTAGATATCTATAACGCCATTGCCGTCCGCATCGCCAAAGCCCAATGTCATGGTTGGCAGCGCGAGCACATGCTCTGGTTCCACGGTAATGTTGCCTATTACATGGGACAAATATCCTGGAGCGCTGGCAGTCAAGCCATAGGCTCCCGCCGGCCGTTCTACGAGAAAGTAGCCCTGCCGATCTACAAAGGTCACCTGGTTGCCAATCTCGATATAGCCTCCCAGGCTGGTGTTTCTCCCCTGCAGTTTGATACGCCCACGGATTGCTCCCGTTTCCGACGAGATTTCCGGAGAAACCTCGGGTTCTACGGTACCTTCTTCTTCAGGTTCCAGCGCGCTATCGTTGGCGGACTGTATGACAAAATCAGGTTTCGTTCCCACCTTGAGCAAGCTCGCCTGTATTCCAGTCTGAAAGACACCTTCCAGCGGGATGGCTGCCGTACTGAAGCCAGTTAAAGTCAAGGGTCCTTCCGCATCGTCCTCGGTCGGGGTGTCAAAAATCGTGGACATCCCATCTCGGACGGTTGTCAGGTCGGGTTCGGCGAGGGAGTTCATCAGGTTGGTTTGGCTCTCGTCAGCGACTATGCGTTTTGGTCCTGCTGTATCCGTGTCAATGTACGGCCCAATAAGCGCAACGACCTCGCTGGCGTCAACAGGCGTTCCGAATATACCGGTCAGGTCCTTGCCCGGAGTAGCAATAGCCGGGCCGGAAACGCGCTGGGCAGTGCTGGGTTGCGGCTGGTAAAGAAATATCTCGGTTAATGGTTTTCGGGCAGTTGATATCTGTGGAAGGGCAATCAGCCGGTGTCTACTGTCCCTGATATCGTCAGTCATTATTTTCGACAGGGAGACTGCAACCGTAGTAATCTCTGGCTTGGCGAAGGACAGCCCTTCCTCTGAATCTGTGGCGCCCCTGAATATACTGGTAAGGGCCGCTGGGGCAGTGGATACCGAAGGGCTGGTAAAGCCCGTGTCCCTTTGGACCGATACGGGACTAACGTAAGTCTCCTCCAGTAGTTCTTTGGCCGCGTCCACGGCTGGCGCTTCCGAGGCCAGCCCATCGGAAGTAATTGCCTCAGGCTCTTTCATTTTCTCGGGGAAGGTGATGCCAGCAGGCTCGGGAGCCGCTATTACCCAGATGCCTGGAAGCAGGCTCAAAGAGTTGTTCTCCATGGCAGTGTCGCCGGAAAGCTCAACCAGGGCGGTCAGGACGTGGATAGTCCCAGGAGTTGGCGGCCCGGGCGGTGGGGGACCTCCCGTAGCGCCCGCGGTGTTCCAGGTTACAACAATGGTTGTAGACCCACCTGCGGCCAGCATTTCCTGCCCAGAGAAGATCACCTCGTTGGCGGTATCGTCCCTCAACCTGACAGTGAATACTTCCTCTTCGGTGCCATTATTGGCCACACCGATGTTAATGACGACATCGCCCCCCTCGTTCACAAAGGGCGGGCCGACCTGCAATATGGAATTCACCGCCACGTCTTTGGAACTTCCTTGAGGCGCAATTGCCGGGCCAGGGCCGATTGGGGCGAGTTCCGACGCTTGCGCCACCGGGTTTGACAGCCCGGAGTAGCAGGGCAGCACAAACGGCAGAAGCGCGGCAAGAAACAGAAGGGCCCGCAAGATTATTCCTGTGCGCAAGGGATCATCAGCTTGACGTCGCGTAGATGATTATCATCATGGCGCCGCTCCCACCCTCGTCCCTTTCGGATTGAACTAGTTTCCACGTGTGCCCAGATGTGTCCGCCAGACTGGCCAGGTTAACGGTGCCGCTGTAGATGCCTTTTGAACACTGCCTGGCGATCAATTCCGTATCGTCCAGCGTTACCTTGGCGCATGGCGCCTGGGGGTTGGAGCCCTGGGAAACCCAGAGGCTGGTCGAAATCTCGGAAAGGGTAAGGGAGTCGGGAATCGCAAACTGGACCGGATACTCCCCCTGGTCCTGGCGGGATACCGCCATCATCAGGAAATTGTCGGCATCAGGAAACTGCCAGTGGTAATGCCCCAGGTTCGAATCATCGTTCTCTATGGCTGACTCGTTCAGGGCCTCAGCCACGACAACGTTTATTGCCTCCAGCAGAATGGTGTCACCTATCTCATCGATATCGGGGTTCTCCACGTCGATGTCCTTTGCCTGCCACACCAAGGCGGAAGCCTCTCCACTGGATAGATATGCCACAATCCACCCTTCATCGTCATAGTAGAGATTGACCTCTGAAATCGACGAGTCAATGTTCTCAAGAGTCAACGTCGCCACGGTGTAGTTCTCTCCAACTTCCACCAGTGTGGCGGGAGCGGTCCGCAAAGTGGTGTCTTCCGGTTCTACCGGACTGAAAATATGGTCATCCACGGCGGCCTTATCAAGGCTGTGGGAGCCACTGTCTTCCATTCTGTAGTATGCCGAGAATCCCGCGCTTTCAGACGGGAAAGCTGTGTCCGAGTTCTGCAGCGCCAGGCTTGCCGAAGCCGTTAGTTCCAGGGACTTGCCAGGTAATCCAACATCATTCACGCTCGACCCAACGGCGTCAGAACTGCCTAACAGAGAAAATGCCGCCGAAACTACTGCTACGACAGCTAAGGCCCAAAAGTGCAAAGGGGAGGAAACTCTATACATCGTGCCACCAAGTACATCGGAATACTAAGTATTGGCAAATATGTGCCTAAGTACTTTTATCACTCAGGGCCTGTCGAGTCAACCTGGTATCAGGGGAAAATGTGATTAATTGGGAGAATAAAGCAGCTTTTGTGAGATAAACCAGTGCAATAAAAGAAGAAACTGCCAACCGCCAGATTGTTGCGGTTGGCAGTTTCCGGCTGAACGCCTCGCGTCTTGTCAGGATTTCACGATACTGGCGGATGTTCACCTGCCCAGGGCCGTGCCCGCTCGAATGCTGCGCAAGCCTGTAGCACCTTGGCCTCCGCGCCCTTGGGACCCACCAGGTGCAGCCCGATGGGCATACCTTGGCTGGCCGTATCCTGCGAAAACCCGCAGGGTACACTGGCAGCCGTCTGACCGGTCATGTTAATTGGAAACGTGAAAGGAAGGTAACCCCAGAAGGGGTCTACCTCCTTGCCTCCGATAACTTCCGGACGTTCCTCTATGGGGAATGCGGGCACGGCCATCGTGGGCGTCAACAGTAGATCATAGTGGTCAAAGAACGTTTCCATTTGCCTTCGCAGTTGGTCCACGCGCAGCAAGGCCCGGGACAGGTCGGCTCCGGTAACTTCAGCCCCGTGATCGAAGGCCCGAATCCCATAATAGGTGAATTGCTCCCTCTGCTCCTGAAAAAGGTGCCCATACGAAGTGTAGGAAGCGGTGGAGAAAACGTCCCAAAAGGCCTGGAAGGGGTCTTCTATGGCCAGGTCGGCTACTTCGACAGTTGCGCCCATTTCTTCAAAGACCCTGGCAGCCATCTCGGTAACTCGGACAACTTCCGGGTCGACTCCGGCATACCCCAGATCCGGGCTCCAGGCGACTTTCCAGCCCTTTACGCCGTCATTAAGCTGGCCCAAGAAATCCGGCGGGGTTTCCCTCATAGATACAACATCGCGGGAGTCCGGGCCGGCAAGGACCTGGAGCAGCAAGGCCGTATCTTCGACGGTCCGTGACATGGGACCGGACTGGGAAAAGTGATTGGCCGCTGGGTAGCCGTAGCCGCCGTAACGTGGAACCCGCCCCTGGGATGGCTTAATGCCAAAGACCCCACTGAAGCTTGCAGGTATGCGGATCGACCCGCCTCCGTCGCTTCCCGTAGCCAAGGTGCAAAGGCCCGCAGCCAGGGCCGACGCCGCTCCGCCACTGGAACCACCTGGAGTGCGTGCCGTATCCCAGGGATTGCGGCAGGCGTCACCCAGCTTGTTTTCCGTCGTACCGGAAAGGCCGAATTCAGGGGTGTTGGTTTTACCCAGAATTATTGCTCCCGCCGCCTTTACCCGTTCCACTACCACAGAGTCGAAGTCGGGGACTCTGTCACGAAACATCGCCGATCCAAGGGTGGTGGTGACTCCCCTGGTCAGTTCAAGGTCCTTTATGGATATGGGAATGCCGTGCAGCGGCCCGACCTGCTCTCCCTTTTGTACCGCTTCCTGGGCCTTCAGGGCTGCCGACCTCGCTTCATCCGGACACAAGGCCAGGTAAGCATTAAGGACCGGATTGAATTGTTCTATCCGCTGGAGGAACAGTTCGGTCAGTTCAACACAGGAAACCTCATTGGAGTCAATTAGTCGCCGCAACTCAGTGGCCGATTTGAACGCCAATTCCCTTTCCATTCTTCCTCCTGCCGATTCGCTGCGATACCCCTTTGTTTTAGTCAATACTGGAACAATTCTTAATGGGACATACCCTTGGCCTAGTCTCTACAATCTGGATGATTATAGCAAAGTGAGGCCGGCGCAAGGTTTCTGGTTCTTTTGCGGAGAAGGGAATCGTACTTGGGAAAAGTAGGAGTTATTGCAAACCCCGCGGCCAGCAAGGACATACGCCGCCTGGTGGCCCAGGGAAGGGTTATTCCTGATTGGGAGAAGGTCAATATCGTCCGACGGGTGTTGATCGGGTTGCAGGCGGTAGGTACCGACCAGGTCGTTGCCATGCCCGATAGCTCCCATCTTTGTGAAAGGGCCCGTGATGACTCTCATTTGGAGCTGGGCCTGTCCATGTTGCAGATGCCTACCCTTCACACCGAAGGAGATACCGTCCGGGCAGCAGCTCAAATGGCAGAGGAAGGCGCTACCTGCCTGGTTACCCTGGGCGGAGACGGGACAAATCGCGCCGTAGCTTGCGGCTGCAACACCATACCAATTGTGCCTATATCCACCGGAACCAATAACGTCTTTCCCCAAATGGTGGAAGGTACATTGGCCGGCCTGGTCGCTGGCCTCGTTGCGAACGGACAACTCCAGGCCGAATGGGTATCCACAATCAGCAAGACCCTGGCTGTATATGTAGACGGCGAATATCGGGACTTGGCCCTGGTGGACGTAGCCTTCTCCCGGGAACGCTACGTTGCTACCAGGGCAATATGGGATATGTCCACCCTCTACGAAGTCTTCCTGACTCGGGCGGAGCCTTCATCCATCGGCCTTTCATCGGTGGGCGCCAGGCTGCAACGGCTACTGATGAATGATACAGGCGGGCTTCGTTACGTGCTGGACCGGGCTGGGGAACAGGAGTGGGACGAATCGGAGGCATCCCCGCCTGGAAGCGGGGATATTCCCCAGCAGGAACGGACAATCGTACAGGCCCCCATTGCTCCGGGAATGGTATCGGAGGTCGCCATAGCCAGATGGGAACGACTGGCGGAAGGGCAGCGTGTGCTTCTGGAACCGCGACATAGCTCGGTGGCGCTGGACGGGGAACGCGCCTTTACGGTAACGCCCCGGCAGCGTGTCGAAATATCGGTCCAAAGGAACGGGCCGCCTGTAGTCCAGGTGGAGAGAGCTTTGCAAGTGGCCACTGAACTCGGCCTGTTCAAGCGTTAACTTAAAAATGTTGGCATAAGGAAATCGGGATGGTGAAAGAAGGGTGGTGAGGAATAATGACATTATTGATTGAACGGGAGACGTCGGCAATTCGACTGGGCAACGGCAGGCTTTGCGGATGCCCCCCTAATCACATTAACTGCATGACCGCAAAAGAGTGGATCAAGTCCCAGCTGGGCGTCTGGCAGTTTTACTATGAAGCGAGGGATATTCGGGACAAGAACACCCACCCGGCAACATTCCCCATAGCCCTGGCGGCCAGGTGCATTTCCCTGTTCTCGCACGAGGGGGAGCTGGTGCTGGATCCCTTTGTAGGAAGCGGCACCACGCTGGTGGCGGCTCGGGACCTGAACCGGAATGCGGTCGGATTCGACCTGAAGCAGGACTACGTTGACGTCTGCCAGCGCAGGCTGTCCGACTCACCTGAGACGGTCGAAACCAGCCAGCTTGCGCTTAACGCCGATGCGAGAAATATCCAGGAGTTCCTGGAACCGGACTCCGTGAGTCTCATCCTCACTTCACCTCCTTACGCTAACCTGCTCAACCGACCCAGGCTCAACAAGAGCCGCCGGGGCGCCGCACGCAAGAATGAGCAATACCTCAAGACGGAGCAATACAGCCAGGACGCCAGGGACCTGGGCACCCTCGATCTGGACGAGTACCAGGAAGCCATGGCTGAAATATATGGCAGGCTGTTTCCTGTCCTTAAACAGCGGGGCCATTGCGTGATTGACGTCCCGGACATGTGGTTGGATAATCGGCGAATCACCATCCACACCGCAGTGGTTGAGGCCCTGCGGTCCGTGGGTTACGAGCTGAGAAATACGATAATTTGGGATCGTACCAACATAGTAAACCGGGTGGGCATATTCGGTTGGCCTTCCAATTACATCACCATGGGAACAACCTTCGAATACCTGCTGGACTTCTGGAAGCCCTGATCCACTGGCTGCCTGAACTTCCCAGTTTTTCTCCCGAGCATCAACTTGCCCGTGAGCCGGCGAGGCCTCATTGCTGACCGGCCTCGAGTTGCTGATTGCCCTGTTGGCCGTGGCAGTGGGAGCCACGATCATGGGCACAGTCAGTTTCGGAATGGGGCTGGTGGTAGCGCCGGTATTGCTGCTTTTCCTGGAACCCAAGGCGGCCATAGTTACCGTCAACGCCGTTATTCCCATTCTGCTAGTTTTTGTTCTGCTTTCGACGAGGAGCCACCTGCAGTTCAGGCTGCTGAAAGGAATGGCCGCCGGCGGCATCCTGGCGGTTCCGCTGGGGGTGCTGGTATTGGGCTCCGCCAACCCTACGGCGTTGCGGATAATTATCGGCGCAGCCATTCTTTGCCTGGGTGTGTTGAATCTCCTGAACATTCAACTACCCATGGCGAAAAGGCCGGGTTCGGGGCTGCTGGTGGGGTTCCTTACTTCGCTTTCAATTACTACCCTGAGTATCGGCGGCCCATTGGCTGCCGCGTACATAATGGCCCAGAACTGGGAACGAGAGCAAATGCGCGCCGCCCTGGCTTTCTATTTCCTATGTTCTTATCTGGTTGCTTTTGCCCTGTACTCCGCCACCGGGTTGGTTGACCGGGACACCCTGCTCAACATCGCTTTCCTTGTGCCATCCCTGGCATTCGGCTTCGGGGCAGGCGCCTTTCTGGCTCGACGAATGGCTACTGCTGTTTTCCGTTACGTGGCCATAGGGGTAATCATCACTGGGAGCGTGGTGTTGCTGGGACAGGAGGTTTCCAGGGTCCTGGCAGGCTAGCGCACCAGCAAGAATGGAGAGGGGACCAGGTGGCCTGGCAATCGGTACCCGCCGGACTGCCGCATCCAGCCATACCGGCGACACGGACAAATAGATAAACGGGGATGTGCGACTCAGCTCATCCCCGTTTTATGCTGAAGTTCTATGCTGAAAAGGTAGAACCTAACCTACCAGGTCGTGGTAGGCTGCCAAAGCGGCAGTGATACCATCGCCAACGGCGGCGCCCAATTGCCTGGTGGATTCAGCCCTGGCGTCCCCGCAAGCGTAAACCCCGGGCGCCTTGGTACGCATGTGAATGTCAGTGTAGATGTGGCCCAGGGCGTCCATGTCCAACTGCCCTTTCAAATACTCAGTGTTGGGATGGAAACCAACATAAATGAAGGCGGCCGCCGTAGGGTAGTTGTAGATTTCGCCGGTCTTCAGGTCCTTAACCCTGGCATGCTCCAGGGCTTCGTTGCCGGTAAACTCCTCCACAACATGGCTCCAAAGCCACTTATACTTTGGATTGGCGAAGGCCCGTTCCTGCAGGATGGGCGCGGCCCTTAACTCATCCCTGCGGTGGATGATGGTTACCGAGTTAACAATGCCGCTCAGGTAATAGCTCTCATCCATTGCGGCATCACCGCCTCCAACCACCACCACATCCTGGTTGCGAAAGAAGTTGCCGTCGCATACTGCACAGTAAGAGACGCCCCGGCCCGAAAACTCATCCTCGCCGGTTACGCCCAGCTTGTTGTGTGAGCCGCCAGTGGCGATAATGATGGACTTTGCCGTATATTCCTTGTCGTAAGACTTGATCACCTTGACTGGCTTGTCCAGGTCTTCTACTGCCTCAACCTCGTCGTACTCAATCGTAGCGCCGAACCTGGTGGTCTGCTCTTCCATCATCAAGGCCAGTTCCTGGCCTTTGACTCCCTTGGGAAAACCGGGATAATTCTCGATCTCGTCGGTTATCAGGAGTTGGCCACCTGGCCCCAGCGACTCCAGGATAAGGGTCTTCATCATGGCCCTGGTAGTATATAGCCCGGCAGCCAGTCCGGCGGCCCCGGCCCCCAGAACTATTGCATCGTACTCAGCTTCCATTTATGGCGTAATCCTCCAGCCTAATCCAACTAAGGCAATTCAGTCTGCCTCATGACGTATTTGGTTCACCTCAGGCAGAGCGCCTGCTCGGAACCGCTTCCCCACCATAGTATTCTACAGTCTTGCGCAATCCCTCTTCCAGTGTGCTACCTGGAACCCAACCCAGGTGTTTCCGGGCAGCGGAGCATTCCAGGAAGATCTTGTGTACGTCACCGTGCCTCCGCGGGCGCCGCTCCGCCTCGTGATGAAAGTTCATACTCTCACACAACGAATCATAAAGACGATTTATGCTGGTGCCGACACCGGTACCGATATTCAGGGTTCGATTATTGCCACCATGTATGGCCTGAATATTGGCTTCTACTATGTCGTCAACATATACAAAATCCCTCTCCTGGTCTCCATCCCCATATATCCTTGGACGGTCACCTTGAAGCATAGCCTGAATGAAAATGGGAATGACGCCGGCTTCACCGTAGGGGTCCTGCCTTGGGCCGTAAACGTTGCCATATCGTAAGTTGGTAAAATTCAACCGGTATAACCTGTGGTACAGGTCAATATATTGCTCCCCTACATGCTTGGATAAGCCGTAGGGTGATACGGGCCGGACCAGAGTATCTTCCGTGCAGGGGTTTTCTTCCGGATTACCGTAAATGGCTCCCCCGGTTGAAGCAAAGATGAACTTTTCCAGTCCGATTTTCCTGGCTGCCTCGAGCAGTTTAAGGGTACCGATGACGTTGACCTCGGCATTGTCCACGGGATTCTGAGCCGACGTAGTGACACTGACGCGAGCCGCAAGGTGAAAGACCAGATCTGGTTGTTCTCTTGCGAAAATCTCATCCATCCCCGTGTGCGTGATGTCGGCGTGATAAAAAGTGGCCGACGAATTCAGGTGTTGCAGCTTCCCCGCGCTCAAGTCGTCAATGATTGCTACTTGAAACCCTTCGGCCAGCAACCGGTCAACCAGGTGCGACCCTATGAATCCGGCGCCGCCGGTTACCAGCGCCTTCCGCGACTCCGCCATGCCATCCTCGCTTTTCGAGTGTCGGCAGATATGATACGCCCTGAATATGTTCCGCACAACGGGCTGCCGTCAGTAAAACGGTTCACATTAGGGGTGTGACGTTCAGCTCGAGCTGTCATACCGGCATTCGCCGGTATCCAGGAATCTTGACGGGTGCTGTATGGGGGTACCTGTTCTCCCTGACTCCGGCTTTTGCCAGAATGGTGGCTATGGCAGCCAGCCTTTCCCCCTGAGTATGAAACGTTGCGCGTCTGCTGCCACCGGTCTCAGGTGATTGAAAGTGCTGTCGGGCCCAGCTTAATCGGAAGGTCTTACCTTGCCCGGCTACATCGCATACACCTGGCCGGAATACCTGCGCACGGAGCCGACTGTCTGGTATGGAACATTGCCCTTGTGGTAGAGTTGCAACCGGCAATCATGGGTCGCTTACGACGATGGCGGCCGCTGAAGGGAGAGAAATATGGCAGAACAAATAGGGTTTATTGGCCTGGGAATCATGGGCAAACCCATGGCTCGAAACTTGATGAATGCAGGATACGAACTGACGGTATACGACATTATAGGGGAACCCGTGGAAGAACTGGCCACCGAGGGGGCCACGCCGGCTTCTTCCAGCCGGGAAGTAGCCGCCGTCACCGACAAGATTATTACCATGCTGCCCGACTCGGCCGACTCGGAGCGGGCAATCCTGGGCCCCGGTGGAGTGCTGGAGGGCGCTAAGCCCGGGTCCATCATCATTGACATGAGCTCCATTTCTCCGATTATGTCCCAGAAGATAGCTGCCCAGTGTGCTCTGAAGGGGGTAGAGATGCTGGATGCCCCTGTCAGTGGCGGCGAACCCGGCGCCATCAACGGCACCCTGGCCATTATGGTCGGCGGCAAACAGGAGATTTACGACCAGTGCGTTGACCTGTTCAATGTTGTGGGCGGGACAGTAAACCTTACCGGCGATATTGGCGCGGGAAACACTACCAAGCTCGCAAACCAGATCATCGTAGCCCTCAACATTGAAGCTCTGAGTGAGGCGTTGGTATTGGCCCAGAAGGCGGGCGTTGATCCGGAGCGCGTGTTCCATGCCATCCGTGGCGGGCTGGCGGGCAGTATGGTAATGGAAGCCAAGGCGCCCATGATGCTGGACCGCAATTTCCGCGCCGGATTCCGCATCAGGCTGCACCAAAAGGACCTGCGCAATGTGTTGCAGGCCGCCGACGAACTGAACGTACCCCTGCCCGCCACAGCGCTGGTACAGCAGATGCTGGGGTCTCTGGTAAACGATGGCGATCAGGAACTGGACCACTCGGCAATTCTTCACTTCGTGGAGAAACTGTCCGACACCGAGGTTAAACGGGGCGGCCAGGAATAAGTCCGACCGCCGGGAGGGACCTGGAAATTCACGGGGAGCCGGAGCTAGATGTCCGGCTCCTTTATTTCTACGACACACTCCACTATTACTGCGATGTTTCCGGGCAGGGCAGCCATTCCGGGCGCAGATCGAGCGTGGCGACCAGCGTCACCGTATAGTTCGATGAACAAGTCGGAGGCGCCGTCAAGCACCTGGGCCTGTCCTCCAAATGACGGATCGCTGTTGATGAAGCCAACCACCTTGATGACCCGTTCCACATGGTCCAGATTGCCAGTTTCTGCCCTGATCCTCGAAAGCAAATTCAGGGCACAATAGCGGGCAGCTTCGTATCCCTGTTCCAGGGTAAGGTCGTCCCCTAACTTGCCGGAAATGCGCGTGCCGTCAGCGGTGCGAGAACCAACCCCTGCCAGCCAAAGCTGGTTGCCGCTGCGGCTGGCCGGAAGATAATTGCCGGCCGGCTCAGGGGGATCCGGCAAGGTAAGTCCCAATTCCTTCAGGCGCTCTTCTACTTGAGCCATGGGGAAGGTTCCTCCTTCAAGTATGCGCCCCAATATAACCCCCCAAATGCTGTCAGTAAACGCCACCGTCCAGGAAGTTCTGCATCTCACAGCGTAAGTCCTTGGATGGGACCCGGAAGGGGTTGAAAGGTGGTGGTATAATCCACGAGGTTTTACGGGGGGTAGGGGAAAAGGGGAGTGTAGAGGGTTTCTTGCGCAGTGTTATTGATCCATATTCCTGGCTAGGGTTTGCGGACAGGTTCAGCCAGTGATTGAATTTGACCTTAACCGGGCACTGTTCCTTACCTACACAGGTGTGGGCGCGGCTTTTCTGGTCCTTGGCACGCTGGTCGTCTTTACCGCTCTGATCGGGTGCTGGGGTGACTGGAGACTGCGGCGCGCGCAGGCCAGGTCCCAGGAAGCGCAAGCTGCCGTGGCTTCGCAACGGGAAGAAGGGGATGGCGACAGCGAGCATAATGGGATGAATCCGGAACTTGCCGCCGCCATCGGAACGGCCATCGCGATGGCTGCGGACGTTTACCGACAGGAGCAGGCGGAAAATCTGGCCGGGGAAGCCGGAACTTCCGGAACCGAAAGCAGCGGGTGGCGAGAACAAGGGCGCATCGTGGCATTCGATTCCCGACGACTCCGGGAAAGAGACCGCTAGTCAGGCCTGGCAGCACGGCATTCCGCCAGGGTTTAACCCAACATTTCAGGCGTGTATGGAGTTTCTCCTAGAATCCGGTTTTGCACATCTTAGCTGGGGTAACGCTCTCCTATTCTTGCTGGGGGGAGCGTTTATGCTGTTGGCGATTGGCAAGGGCATGGAACCTTATGTCCTTTTGCCAATTGGGCTGGGCATCATACTGGGTAACCTGCCGGAAACCGGCCTCATTGATTTTGACCCCTCCGGGGAACTGCAGTCCTCCGGACTGTTCGGTATCATCTTCCACTTCACCCTGTCGTCGTGGAACATTCTGCCGCCGTTGATTTTCCTGGGGCTGGGCGCCCTGACGGACTTTGGGCCGATTATTGCCAATCCCAAGACGTTGCTCCTGGGAGCGGCGGCGCAGCTGGGCATCTTTGTGGCCTTCTGGCTGGCTCTTGGCCTGGGAATGTTTACCTCGCCCGACTTGTTCTCCCTGGAAGAAGCGGGGGCTATTGGCATCATCGGTGGCGCCGACGGTCCGACCACCATTTTCGCGTCCGCCAAGCTGGCGCCCGACCTGCTGGGCATTACGGCAGTAGTGGCCTATTCGTACATGGCCAGCGTGGTCTTTGTCCAGCCGCCCCTGATGCGGCTGTTGACTACCCAGCGAGAGCGGCGCATCGAAATGAAGACTCCCCGCGAGGTTTCCAGGACAGAAAAGCTGATCTTCCCCACCGGGGCCATGCTGATAATAATTCTCTTCGTGCCTGAGTCGGCGCCCCTGATTGCCATGTTCATGATCGGCAACATCTTTCGGGAGAGCGGTGTTGTGCCCAGGCTGAGCAATGCCGCCTCTAACGAAGTTCTTAACATTGCCACCATTTTCCTGATGATTACCATCGGCGCGGAACTGACGGCGGAACGGGTGTTTGACCTGAAGACGCTGGCCATTCTCGCCCTTGGCATAGTGGCCTTCTCGTGCGGGACTATTGGCGGGCTGCTGTTTGCCAAGGTGATGAACCTGTTCGTCAAGGAGAAGGTGAACCCCCTGATCGGCTCGGCCGGGGTTTCGGCGGTGCCGATGGCGGCTCGCACGGCCCACAACCTGGGCCAGCAGGCGAATCCGGGCAACTACCTGCTGCCCCACGCCATGGGGCCCAATGTGGCTGGAGTAATTGGCTCTGCGGTGGTGGCCGGCGTCTTCATTTCGCTATTGGGGTAGGAGTGAAGAGCGGGGCGGAAGTGGAGAAAGGTCCACCACCCATCACTCCCTCTATCCCAATTCTCGGAATCGGGCGTCCCGCCAGTCCATGGCGGCGCGAAGGCCTCTGTCCCGGCGAATAGCGTTGAATTCTTCCTGTTCCGGTGTAACGCTGATGTCGAAGTGGGTCATGAGTTCCAGGTTGTGCTGGATGGCGGAAAGGAAACCCATGCCTTCCAGAGCCCGGTTGACGGCGATCTTGGTCATCTTTACGCCCACTTCCGATATCAGGCAAATCTTTCTGGCGACCTTCTCGCATTCGTTCATCAGGTCATCGTGTGGGACAACCCGGCTCACCAGGCCCACTCGGGCTGCCTCGTGGGCGTCAATGGTTTCGCCGGTCAGGAGGAGTTCCTTGGCGGTGGCCAGGTTGACGCTGAAGGGGGTTATCAAGAGCGGGGGGCCCACGCCGGCGCGGATTTCAGGTTCGCCCATGATGGCTCGGTCCGACGCAATCTTGATGTCGCAGACCTGCACTAGCTCACATGCTCCGGCCAGGGCGTAGCCGTTCACGGCGGCGATCACCGGTTTCTCCAGGTTCCAGACCTTCATGAAGGTGTCTATGTGGCCCTTGAGGTGAGCGCGCCACTGATCGGGCTGCATGTCCTGTGGGTCTGATTCGCCGGGCTCACGGGTGATGTCGAATCCGGCAGAAAATGCCCGTCCGGCACCAGTAAGTATGACAACGCGAATGTCGGGGTCGTCTTGCACCACGTCCAGGGCTTCCCTGAACTCGGCCAGCAGGGCGGCGTTAAGGGCATTGAGCCGGTCGGGCCGGTTAAGGGTCAGGTAGCCAATGGCATCTTTCTTTTCGTATATAAGGTTATCGAAGGTCACCTTGACACTCCGGTACAGACGGGATTCACCGCTGTTTCAGGTATTTCCGATAGACCGATTACCCGCAGCCCAACCTTCCTCCGGAACTGGAGAAGGTACATCATGATAACCAAGTGACTTTTCCCTTGCGGGAGGGCTGAGGCCTGCCATTAAGGTCCTCAGCTGCCTCCCTTAATCTCAATGTGCTGGATTACTACCTCTTCCAGGGGCCGGTTGTTGCGGTCGGCGCGGGCCACCGAGATGGCATCGGCCACTTCCTGGCCGGAAATAACGCGACCGAAGATGGTATGGAGGCCCGTAAGATGGGGAGTGGGGGCAACGGTAATGAAAAACTGACTGCCGTTGGTGTTGGGGCCGGCATTGGCCATGGCGAGAATGCCTGAACTGTCGAAGGCCAGTGAAGGCACTATCTCATCCTGGAACCGGTAGCCGGGGCCGGCAGTGCCGGTGCCCGTGGGGTCTCCCCCCTGGATCATAAAGTTGGGAATAACCCGGTGGAAAATCACGCCATCGTAGAATCCCTGCCGGGCCAGGAAGGCGAAGTTGTTGACGGTGACTGGTGCGTCTTCAGCGTAAAGCTCAACGGAAATGGTCCCCTGGTTAGTCTGGATGTCGGCAGTATAGCTGCCCTCCGGGTCTATCTCCATAGCCGGTGCCTGGGCATACTGGCGAATAGTCCCGCCGTCAGATGTTGCCACCGACACCGGTGTAGGAGTGCCGATGACGGCCGGCGTAGGTGTGTCGGCGATCCTGGGGGTGGGGATAACGTCGGGTATGGGAGTTGGCGTAGCCTCCTCCTGCGGAAACTCGCATGCGGTCAAGACAATAAAAAGGGATAGCAGAGCAAAAGAGACAAGCGCTTTCATGACTATCTGGGACTCCCAACCTTTCGGGTTTGCCTGTGGCTAATGGGGATCGAGTGGCAATTGGGACTTGCACCCAATTCTGTTATTTCCCGTTCCACGGGAAGAGGACTCTTGAGACTGTTTGGCCGGGGACCCGGCACCGCGGAACAATGCCCGCATTGCCAGGTCCCAGCGTATCACTAATAAGGGCGCGTAATCTTGGCAACTTCCTTCAGCGCTTCCAGGGTAAAGTCGGGGGACTGGCAAAGGCTAATGGTTTTCTGCTCGTAGTCGGCAATGGTGTCCACCATGTCGGGAATCTGCTCGGCGATTTCAAAGGGAATGTTGGTGACGCCGTGCTTGTCCCCGTGGAGCAGGTCGCCGGTCCGCACGGTAAGCCCGCCCACGGTTACGGGGATGCCGATTTCAACCAGGTGAACGTAAGCGTGGGAGGCGGAAATTTCCTTGGCGAAGAACTGGAAGCCCAGGGCCTCCACCTCGTCAATGTCGCGGACAGTGCCGTCGGTTGCTACGCCTACGGCCCCGAGGGCCTTGTGGATGTTGCCCTGGACCTCTCCCCAGTAGGCGCCCAGGGGAGGGTTGTCGATGTCGTGAAGTACGATAAACCGGGGTTCGGGGACGGACACTATCAGGTCCCACCAGTCCTCCCGGGAGACGTTGCGGCCTTCGGGCTGAACGGCGCTGATTACGCCGGTAACCGCGTAGCCCACAGCCGGCGGCAAAGTGCGGAACACGCCCTTAATCTCGGGCAGCATGAATCCCTCTTCCTTGCCTCGGAAATTGAACCCTTCAATGGCGTTACAGATGCTGGGTGTATCGATCTTCCCCAGCGCCTCCATGGTCTGCTTGCTGATGGTCTGGTACACGAGAGAACCTCCTGAAGATGTTGGCCGAATTATTTTAACTCAGCAATGTTCGAGCATTGTTATCCGCTTATTGCCTTTCGAATATCGGACTTGGAACAAGGCCGAATGTTGGTAAGGCGGGCGTTTGCCGCAGTATGAACCGCAAAAGGCAGTCAATACTCTAACCTCTCTCGGGCGCACTGGCAAGGAGGAATCGGATAGCGTTGCAGTCCAGGTGGTTTTGCCGTGGAACCGGGGCAGACACACAGGTCTGCCCCTACTGTTCTCGCGCTCGGACTGCCTGAACCGAATCGCTACCGACGAGATTCTATGGTGATGAAGAGTAATGGAGGGCGTCAGGAGAGAGGGAGGGCCACAGCGTAGGCTGGGCTGAATGGCCGGGCAGGGACCAGGATTGTCCGTCGTATGAAAAGGTTGCGTTTACCGACCAATAACAGGGAGTGCCGCGCTCAGAGTCGGAATTTCTATTCTCCGTTAACTTCCGCCGGGTTTATTCGTCGTCATAGTCAGGGCGTTCCCATGGCTGCAGCCCTTCCGATGGGTCGCGATCATCGGGTTGGAGCGCCTTCCACAAGTATTTGACGGCGACGATAAGGGCCACCAGCAGTACCAACCCGCCGAAGAGCCAGATGTCCAGGTAAATCAGCGGATTGGGCGGAGCCGGTTCAGCCTGTCCCTGCAAGGAGAGAGAAGGGACGGGAACTGGACTGGAAGGACGCAGTGCAGACTCCTCCGGCGGTAACGAAGCTTCCACCGAAGTCGCGGATACCAGCAAATAGGCCATGACAGCCAGCGAAATGGCTGGCCCAAGCGCCATCATCTTCAGACTGGCGAAGGGCAACAACGCGGGCAAATTTGCGTGAGTTTGGGCTTTGATTCGGGATGGCATCTGCCCTCCGGCATACGAGAGCGGGTGGTGGCTTTACGAGGGACGCGCCCAAGGAGTTCTGTGGAAGTCACCACCCCCTAACAATACCACGAAGCCACGATACCACGACCCGTTAGCTGCCACCAAAGCAAGACTGAGAAGCAGGCCTCTGCACCTTCGGCCAACGCCGAATTACCCATAATCCGCATAAATCTCAAAGGGAGCAGGTTAACGTAACCTTGCTAGAATCCCGGTATCCCATCTGAGAGATGGGACAACATCCTAACCTCGTCAACAGAACGAGTGTTATAGATACGGGAGACGAGCCTGATGCAAAAAGCGATCGAGGATTTTCTGCAGCACCTGGTGGTGGAGAGGGGGTTTTCGCAACATACGCTGGACGCTTACCGCAACGACCTGGGCCAGTTTGCCGGCTTCCTGCGGGAACGGCTGGGAGCCGCGTGCGAGAGCGAAGACGTGTGGCACAGGGTGGACCTGGACCTGCTGAACGACTACATCGCCGACCTGAGGGGACGCAAGGGCTACCGGGACACTACCACGGCCCGCAAGGTAGCGGCCATCAAGTCCTTTTTCACCTTCCTGGCGCAGAACGGCGTCATAGATGAACCGCCTACCGAATCCCTGGGTTCGCCCCGGGTGGGTCGGGCCCTGCCCAAGTATCTTACTGAAGAGGAAGTGGACCGACTGCTTAAGGAAGCGGACAAGACGGGAACCGCCGAAGGGCAGCGGGACGCCAACATCCTGGAATTGCTGTATGCCACGGGCCTGCGGGTAAGCGAACTGGTGTCGCTGAACGTACAGGACGTGGATTTCGAGGAATCATATATCCGCTGCTGGGGCAAAGGCTCCAAGGAGCGCATAGTTTACGCCCACGACCGGGCGCTGGGCGGGCTGCAGGACTACCTTTCCACCAGCCGAATGTCTCTGGTGGGGCAGAACAAGGATGAAATCGCCCTTTTCGTGAATCACCGGGGCGAAAGGCTAACCCGCCAGTGGGTGTGGAACATCCTGAAGACATACAGCAAGCGGGCTGGCATTGACCAGAAGATTACCCCGCACACCTTGCGGCACAGTTTTGCCACCCATCTGCTGCAGAAAGGGGCGTCGCTCAGGCACGTGCAGGAGTTGCTGGGGCATTCCAGCATATCCACCACCCAGGTATACACGCACCTGACATCGGAACACCTGCGTGACGAATACGAGAAAAGCCATCCCCGGGCCGTTTGAAGCGGCTTGCCAGACAGTTTTTCAGGAGCGCCGGCGGTGAAAAGCCCCGGCGCTCTATTTGCGTTTGGCGCCTTGCGTGGGCCATAATGGAGTATATATTGCGGGTGAAGTAACGAGCGTCCGCCATTACCCAGATAGACCGATTGAACCCGCCGCCATGGGGTCGCCCCACAGACCCGTCGGGTTCAGCCGCACCCGTATTCAGGAGGAACTTCACCATGCCAGCGAAAGGCAAGAGAATAGCGGCGCGCCAGGCCCAGCTGAACCGGCGCAGAAGACGCCAGGCGCGGGCAGCCGACGAAGGCGGGGTGCAGGCGGAAGTACAGGCAGCCGGACCGGCTAGCGCCACCGTTACTGCGCCAACCGCGGTCGCCAGCGCGGCCCCGGCAACGGGTGCTGCAGCGCCGCAGGGAAATACGCAGCCGGCTTCAGTGTCGGTGCGCCCGCCGACGCCGTCTGCCGGTCAGGGCAGGAACGCGCAGCCCCTGGCCTATACGCACCTGGCCGGCGAATTGCGGCGAATTCTCATCCTGGCCGGAATCGTTACTGCGGTATTGATTGGCGTTTCCTTCGTCGTTTAGAGTCCGGCTACCTGCTTCCAGAACTAACTCCGGCGCAATTGCGGGGCCAGACCAGCGGTCCCAGTGTGACTGATGCCACTAGCCCAGTTTGAACATCGCCTGCGGGTAACCCCCGAAAAGCCGGGCGTGTACCTGATGAAGGACGCCCGCAACGAGGTGCTGTACGTGGGGAAAGCCAGCGTACTGCGCAATCGCCTCCGCTCCTACTTTGGTTCCCCCGCGGGCCATCCGCCAAAGATTCGACGGATGATGTCCCTGATGACGGACTTTGAGTTCATTGTCACCGACACCGAGGCTGAGGCGCTGATCCTGGAGAATACACTGATCAAGCGCTACCGACCTCACTTCAACGCCCGCCTCAAGGACGACAAGACCTATCCTTACCTGAAGATTGACCTGACGGAGGAGTTCCCCCGGGTCTACATTACGCGGCAGGTGGCCAATGACGGGGCACGGTATTTTGGCCCCTTCGCCACCGCCAGCAGCGTCCGCAAGACCATGGACCTGATCAAAAAGCTTTTCCCCTATCGTTCCTGCACCAAGACGATTACGGGAAGAGACCCGCGACCATGCCTGGAGTACTACATTCACCGTTGTGTTGCGCCCTGCTCGGGCTTGGCGACCCAGGAGGAGTATGCCCAGGTAATTCAGCAGGTGATCATGTTCATGGAGGGCAATACTGAGGCGGTGACCCGGGAATTGAAGAAGCGGATGGAGGTTGCGGCGGAGGAGCTGGAATTCGAGCGGGCCGCCGTCCTGAGAGACCAGATCCGGGGCATAGACCAGGTTGCCGAGGAACAGCAGGTAAAGGTGGAGTCCAACCCTGGCGGCGACATGGACTTCATTGCCCTGGCGCAGGGGTCCAGTGAGACCTGGGTGGAGATTTTCTTTATCCGGCGGGGGAAATTGATCGGCCGCGACCATTTCTTTATGGAGGGTACCCAGGACGACTCGGTGGAAGTGATCATGGGGCAGTTTGTCCGCCAGTTCTACCAGACGGCGCTGGTGATTCCTCCTGTGGTTTACATTCAACACCCCCTTGAGGACCAGGAACTGGTAAGGGACTGGTTGAAAGAGCGCCGGGAGGGCGCCGTCCGGATCGTCTGTCCCCAGCGGGGGCAGCAGAAAAAGTTGATGGACGTGGTGGCGGAAAATGCGGTACAGGGCCTGGCCCAGCACCGGATTAAATGGTTGAACAACTCTGACGTGCTGCATCAGGCTATGGCCGAGCTCGAGGAGGAACTGAGCCTGCCGGACATACCGTTGCGGATGGAGTGCTACGACATTTCCCACGTACAGGGCAGCAACCTGGTGGGCAGCATGGTGGTATTCCAGGATGGCAGGCCCAAGACGAGCCACTATCGCCGGTTCCAGATCAAGTCGGTGGACGGGGTTGACGATTACGCCAGCATGCAGGAGATGCTCCGCCGGCGGTTCAAGAGGCTGGCTGAAGCCAGGGCCGAGCGGGCGGATGTGTCGGCAGATTCGGCAGGCGGTGATTCCTCGGCATGGGGAATAGAGCCGGACCTGGTCATTATCGACGGGGGCAAGGGCCACCTGTCTGCCGCCCTGGAAGTCCTGCTGGAACTGGGCCTGGACGACATTCCCCTTTCCGCGCTGGCCAAGGAAAATGAGTGGCTGTTCGTTCCCCATTCATCGGAACCCATTGAATTGGCGCGGAATTCACAGGGTCTTTACCTGGTACAACGGATACGGGATGAAGCGCACCGGTTCGCCATAACCTACCACCGCAATCTGCGCAGCAAGTCCAGCCTGAAGTCGTCCATTGACATGGTTACGGGAATTGGCCCCAAGCGGAAGCGGATGTTGCTGCGCCGCTTTGGTTCTATTCAGGGGATCAAGGACGCGCCGGTGGACGATATTGCCGCCGTACCGGGCCTGACCCGCTCCCTGGCCATCAGGCTTAAGCAGACCCTCTAGAAACACCGGTTGTTGGTCGGCGGGCCGGACTCGCGGGGGCTGCACGTATCATCCCGTCCGGTGTCCCCGTTTTCCGGCATTGCTGGACAGGTCCGGGGAGAGCAGGCTGATCAACGGAGTCCACATCCGGGCGATACCCGCATTCCAGGAACCTGGGGGAGCCGCGCTGCGTCGGGCGGCGAAATTTCCGGACACCGGCGAGAACCTGCATGGCGGTCATAGCGTGGGTGTCTGCCGGCCAACGTGCGGGGCTGCCATAAGGACGTTTAACTTGATAAGGCAAGGGGCGGGCGTTAACATAAAGGCCAGATTATCTTTCCGGGCCGGTCAAGATACCGATGCTCAGGCTTTCGATTACACTGCCCAATAATGCCCAGATCAACCTGGAATCCGAGGATGAAGTGGTCATCGACCGGGTTCTGGGTATCGTGCTGACGGACATCTCGCATGCCTTGCTGGCCGGTTTGACCGCGCCCGAGGCGAGCGCGGGCGTTTCCCCTGTGCCGGGGGTGGCCAGGCCGGCGCCGGCCGTATCGGTGGAACCGGTGGTAACCGTCGAGACAACCCCGCAGCACAGGGACCTTGAAGACCAGGGTCCCAGCCCTTCAACACCCGCCCCTACGGTCCCTGCCCCTGAAAACCCACCCTCGGCGTCCTCAGAGCCGGCTACTTCCAGTCCTGTGTCCACCACCCTGGAGCCGGAGGCCCCGGTTCAAGGCACAGTGCACCAGCCGGAACCGGTTTCGGCCCAGCCCGGGGAGGAGTCGCATCAGGATGACTCCGCACCCCAACAGGCGCCGGCGCCGCTGTTGAGCGACTGGGATGTTTCGTTACGGGAGCAGCCGGAAGAGGCCTGGCCCCAGCTGGAGGGATCGGCCAACGGAATGGAGGCCAGCAATGGCTCCGGTCAGGCCAGAAACCTGAATCCCACCGTGTCCAGCGTGGTGCCGGAGGTGGCTGAGCGGGCTTTCGTGGATTTCTGCCGGGCGGCCAACCCGCTGGGCGACATGCGCCGGGTAGTGGTGGCGGCGGAGGGCGCCAACCGTTACCTTTCCATGGACGGAGTGGACGCCGAGGCCCTGGGCCGCCTGTTCGACACTGTGGGTTGGCCGAGGGCCCACAACTTTGTGCAGACCTTGCGCAATGCCGCCCGCAGCAAGTTCGGCTGGCTGGAACGGATCCCCGGCCGGGCCGGGCATTACACCGTTACCGACGTGGGTCGTTCCACGGCCCTCGGAAGGTAAAGGGCGATTTCCCCATTTCCTGCCATGGACTCGGGGCGCACCGCCGTGGGGATCTGCGGCAGTCCCACCCGGCCTGCCTGCCGTTGTTTACTCAGTTGCCCTCTACGGGGATACCGGGTGCAGAATATGCTAATATATGGCACGATTCCAGGCAGCATTGCTTGAATCTGTCGTGAGTCGTGATCTCCCAACCCAATTTCCAGGAGAAAACAGCTATGAAGATGTATATTGCAGGGAACTGGGTGGACAGGGCCCAGACCATGCCGGTCTACAACCCCTTTGACCAGTCCGTAATTGACACCGTCCCCCGGGGCACCGCGGCCGACGTGGGCGAGGCCATAACCAGCGCAGTCCGGGGTGCGGAGGTTATGGCGAAGCTGCCGGCCTTCGAGCGCTACTCCATTCTGCGACGTGCCGCTGACATAATGGCTGAACGAGTGGAAGACCTGGGCCGAACCATTACCATGGAGGAGGGCAAGGTCATCGCCGAAGGACGCGGCGAGGTGCTTCGGGCTATCCAGACCATCACCGGTTCAGCGGAAGAGGGCAAGCGCCTGCACGGCGAAACGGTGCCCCTGGACGCGGCTCCGGGCGCCACTTCCCAGTTCGGGTTCACCATCCGAGTCCCGGTCGGCGTGGTGGCCGCCATCGCTCCCTTTAATTTTCCCCTGAACCTGGTTTGCCACAAGGTCGGGCCGGCACTGGCCGCCGGCAACGCCGTGGTGCTAAAGCCGGCCGGCGACACACCCCTTTCGGCACTGAAGCTGACGGAGATTTTGCTGGAGGCCGGGCTTCCACCGGAAGCCATCCAATGCGTAACCGGTTCGGGCGGCGAGATTGGCGACGCGTTGACCGGCGACCCCCGGGTCCGCAAGATTACCTTTACCGGCAGCATGGAAGTTGGCGACCGCATCTGCCGCAATGCCGGCATCAAGAAGGTCACCATGGAACTGGGTTCCAACAGTCCATTGATCATCATGTCGGATGCCGATATCGAAAAGGTGGCGGCGGCAACGGTGGCCAGCGGGTTTGCCAATGCCGGACAGGTCTGCATTTCCACCCAGCGGGTGCTGGCCGACCGCCGCATCTACGCAGACTTTCTGGATGCCATCAAAGTTCCGACCGAGACCTTCGCCACCGGCAATCCCCTGGATGAGTCCATCAAAATGGGCCCTATGATCCGGGAGAATGACGCGGTACGGGTCAGCCGCTGGATAGGCGAAGCGGTGGAACAGGGAGCCCGGGTGGTGGCCGGCGGCGACCAGGAAGGCACCATTCACGCGCCCACCGTGGTTGCCGATGTCCAGCCCGACATGCGTATCAGCCGCGAGGAGTTGTTCGGTCCGGCGGTGGCGGTGAGCGCCTTTGAGGATATTGACGAGGCCATTGCCATGGCCAACGACAGCCGGTTCGGTCTGTCCGCAGGAATTTTCACCCAGAACGTGGACTGGGCCATGCGCTTTGCCAGGGAGGTGCAGTCCGGCAACCTCCACATCAACTCCCATCCCCAGTGGCGCGCCGACCTGATGCCCTATGGCGGCCTGAAGGACAGCGGAATGGGCAAAGAGGGTCCTGGCTACGCCATCGAGGAAATGACCGAGTTGAAGATGGTGGTATTCCACCTGTAGGAAAACCCGTTGGTTTAATGTGTATAGCGCCCCGGCCCATTAGCTGAAGTCAGCCCGGGGGGCCAATAATCAAGGAAGGTACTGGTCTATTGGGCATTGAGATTATTACTGAACCGCCCCGCAGCGCCATGGTGGTTACGCCCCACCCGGACGATGCGGAGGGTGGTGTAGGCGCTACCATGGCCAAGTGGATTGCCGAGGCGGGCACGGAAGTAGTGGTATTGATGTGTACCAACGGCGACAAGGGCACGGGAGACCGGGACATGTCTCCCGAACGGCTGGCCATGATTCGGGAGAAGGAGCAACAGGACGCCTCCGGCTATTTGGGCGTCAAGGAAGTGGTCTTCCTGCGGCATCCTGACGGCACCCTGGATAACGACATTCAGTTGCGGGGCGAGGTGGTGCGGGAGATTCGGCGGCATCGGCCGGAGGTCATCTTCGCCATCGACCCTTTCCGCGTTGCCAGCCACACCCACCGGGACCACCGGATGAGCGGTCAGGCAGCCCTGGACGCCGCCTATTCCTGCGCCTGGAGTCCCCTGCACTTCCCCGAACAGATAGCTGAAGAAGGCCTGCAGCCCCACAAGGTGAAAGAAGCCCTCCTGTGGGGCACTGAAGCCGCTGATGTTTACGTGGACGTGGAGGGCTACCTGGAAGCTAAGGCCGTTTCCCTGAGCCTGCACGCCAGCCAGATGCGCACTCGGACGCCGGCGGACCGCATGGAGCGGATTGCCAATGGCTCTGCCCGCCAGGGAGAGGCGGCCGGACTGGCCTATGCGGAGGGGTTCCGGCGAATAAAGTTTGACCTGGGCACCCTGGACTGGAAGCTGCTCCATTCATAGCCCGACCTGGACCCCGGGTCAAGTGTAATAGCGTCGGTACGCAAGCGAAGCAGTTTCGACATAACCATTGGCCGGATAAACAAGAAGGAGGAATGCAATGCCATTCACCAGGCTCTACACGGGCAGCGATGGACAGTCCCACATAGAGGAAATGGACCCCTCGACTCACCCCACCCTGCAGGAATTGCTGTCGGCCACCGGCATATCCTTCAGCATCGCGGAACCGGGCCGCTTCAGCGACTGGCACACCGCCCCGCGCCGGCAGTTCGTGATTACCCTTTCCGGAGAGGGCGAGATTGGGCTGGCTGACGGCTCCACCCACAAGTTCGGGCCAGGCCATGTCAGCCTGGTGGAGGACCTCACCGGCGAGGGCCATACTACCCGAACTTCCAGTGACGTACCCCGCATTACGGCCACGGTCAGGCTGGAGGACCAGAACCCTTCCAGCTAACGCCGAGTAGCGTGATTAAAAGTGGCCGTGCGTTAAGGACGGCCATTTTTTTATTTAGGGAGCATCTGCACAAATCTCCGCCTCGCCGGTGGGAGGTGGAGGAGACGAGGGACTCCGCTCTGTAGCGAGCTCTTACCTCCCTGCTGACCTTCTCCCATCAAGGTGGAAGTGGTTCCAGAGATAGTTCCCCAAGGGGCGTCGTCAAGTCAATTCGTCATTCAAGTCTTGAACCGCAGTCCAGGAAATTGCGATGGATATCTGACCGATGGGCGCCGATTCTGGACTTTGGCGAAAGCCGCAACGACGAAAAAGACCTTTGGCCACATGCCCTAGTATTCGGCGTCCAGGTCCCGGGGGAATACGGCCCCGTCTTCGGTGAACAGCACGCCCTGGGCGCGCATCATGGACGTGGAGTTGCTGCGGGAAATGGAACGAAGGACGTTGGAGAGGATTCCGGAGTTCTTCCGTACTTCCTTCCTGGGAGCGGGCACCACCACGTCGGGCAGTTCATTTAGCAGGCCCCACTGGGGCGGGACCTTCCTGGCGGGCACCAGTTTCCGGGGCGCCATGATGTAGTGGTAGTCGGCAATGGCCAGGAAGCGCGGGTCGTGAAACTTCACGCTAAAGGTGGAAACCCGGTCTCGGTAGGTTTGTTCCTCCTTGCGGAGACGCTGGTAGTCGGCCAGGGCAAGCTGGTAAGAAGGCTCCTCCTCCCAGTCCTCGGAGCGGGCCTCCTGAGCGTAGCGGGTGGCCTGGGTCAAAGTGCGGCGGGCCAGGCGGCCCCTTCGCAGCAGGGGTTCGTTCAGTTCCCGGAGGGCTTCCAGATCGCCGAACGTATGGTTATCCCGGGAGAAGTCAGCGCGGCTGGCTTTAACTTCGATAATGTAGATGGTGTTGGCTGGCCCCACTGCAGCCAGATCAACTATCCGGCCGCCAGGCCCCTCCAGTTTGACCTCAAAGCCTATGCTGCGGCAGCCGGCTATGGAATATAACCACTCCCATGCGGCCCACTTGAGCGAGTAGGTGAGCTTGCTTTCGTTGCCCCGCCTGAAGACAAGCCCGCTGCCGGCTGCAGGTTCCTGCTTCCGCCTCCCAACCTCAACCACCTGAACTACCCCCGATTAAGCTGCTTCCTGCAACTCCCGAATGATTCGCTTGATTTGGCGCTGTTCGGCAATGCCCTGCGTTGGCAGCGTGAGGCCCACCTCGTCCGCCAGGCCCCCGTAACGCTTCAGCAGCAAGGGGGCTATTTCGTCGTATTCGCCGACTACGGCGAAGGTTTGCAGTATTTCGTCGCTGATCAAGTCTCCCATTTCCTCCCACCGGCCCTCAAGGGACATTTCATGCAGCCTCTGGCCGATTTCCTGGAAGCCGTGGCATTCCAGCACGGGCAGGTAGGTACGGGTGGAAGCGTAGAAGGCGATGCGGCGTCGGGCGTCCTTGTCGGCTTCCTTGATGGCGGCGCGATTGGGGCCGGTTACGATAAATCCCCCACCGCTGATGGTGACTTGAGAAGGCTCGCGGTCTGCCCGGGCGGCGCCGGCGGCGACGTTAGGTTTCACCACCTGCCGGACGTAGTCCGCGGAAGTAAAGGTGTGGAGCATCAGTCCGTCGCTGACCTCGCCGGCGACTCGGCAGTTGTAGGCGTTCACCGCGGCGTTGAAGACGGGCGGGTGGGGGTGCTGTCCAGGGCCCGGACTGAAGAAAGGGGTCATCAAGGAGAATCGGTAGTATTTGCCGTCAAAGTTCAGGCGGCTGCCCTTTTCCCATGCTTGCCAGATGTGCCGCAATGCCTGGATGTACTCCCGCAGCCGGGGGCCAGGCGAGTCCCAGGTGGTGGAGAAGCGACGCTCAATGTGGCCCTTGACCTGGGTGCCCAGACCCAGGCGAAAGCGGCCGCTGGACAAGTCCTGCAGGTCGCGCGATGTGTAGGCCACCACCATGGGCGAACGCGGAAAGGCGATGGCCACGTGGGTTTCAAGGGTTACTCGCGAGGTGGCGGTAGCCGCCAGTGTCAGGGCCAGGAAGGGGTCATGGGCCGTTTCGTTGGCGGAAACTCCGTCGTAACCCATGGCTTCGGCCCACGCGGCCTCAGAAGCCACGGCCCGTACATCCCTGGAGTTCAGGTGATAGATTACCCTCATTCGGCTCCTCGCACCGGCGGCGGGTGTGGGACCGGCTATTCCGCCGTCAATTCGTGGTAGAGCTTGTCGGTCTTGGCGGCCATGATGAAATCGTTGCGATGCAGGTTGCGAATTTTGTGGGTCCACCAGGTTACACCCACCCGACCCCACTCGGTAACAATCTTTGGGTGGTGGCCTTCCGACTCGGCCAGGCCGCCCACGGAGTTGGTGAAGTCCAGGGCCTGCTGAAAGTTGGAAAACCTGAAAATCCGGTCCAGCTTGGGAATGCCGGCATCGTCCAGCAGTTCCCAGTCGGAAACGGTGGGGTGAAGCTCATTGACTTCCGCCTCCGTCACCGAGGGCGAGTCCCGGCGGCAGGCGACGCATTTTTCCTGGTAGAGTTCAGCCATTTCAACCTCCTGGCAGCCAGGGCCAAGTGTGGTACGCAAGTTTAAATTAGAGATTAACCCGCATAATTTTAGCACAGGCCCCCAACAGCCGTTGCTTGAGGAAACCGTTATTGCTGCGGTATAGTCATCCACAAATCAGCTATAGACCAATATACCGGAGGCATGTACCCATGATTTTTGGCGCGATAACAAATTCATGGCGGAATCACCTGGAGGAACAAGATCTGGAAGACCTGATTGCCGAGGCGGAGTCACGGGGTTCCCGCCATATTGAACTGCGGCAGACCTGCCTCGGCAGTTGCGAGAGCGGCCAGGGCGATGAGTGGCGGCCCAACCTGGACGGACTGCAGGCCATCGTTGACCGTTTTGCGGAACTGCAGTTTGACCTGGCGATGGCCCTTCCCTGCCTTACCCAGGACGTTGACCCTGCCGGCGAGCAGTTTCAGATGGCGCTGGCGGGAGCGAAGATCGTGGGTCGCGAAACGCCGCACCTCAGGCTGGTGGACCCCAATCCCATGGAAGGCACGTGGGATTCGGCGGGGGACATACCCCAACAGTCTCTTAAGCTGGCAGACCTGGCGCGGGAGGCGGCTCGGCAGGGGGTAATTCTGTCCCTGGAAAACTCGGGGCAGACCATAGCCGGCATGGGCTTGCTGGTGGAGGAATGCCGGAAGAGCCTGTCGGAAGAAGAGGGAGCCTACCTGGGCCTATGCCCCGACCCTACCAACCAGTTGCGGCGGTTTCCGGACAGCGACCCGCTGGGCGACCTGAACGCGCTGCCGCTGGATATGCTTAAGATTGTGCACTTCAAGCAGTCGAGAAACGGCGACCCTCATGTCTCGGTGGATACCGGCGACCTGGACTGCGGGGAAATGCTGCGGCTGCTGGAAAGCAAGGACTACCAGGGGCCGGCCATAATGGAGATACCACCTCACCCGGAAGTCTTTGAGAACCTGTCGGCCAGCTACGACTTCCTGCACGCCGCGTCGAGCAAGTAAGGACCTTCGCAGAATGGGCCGTGCTATACTGTAGTCCGCCTTCGGGCGGGCTCTCTTTCATTGATTTCAGATTGCGGATACAGGGCAACCAGTGACGGATTACAGCGAATACACAGTCTCCATCCACTATGATCGGCGCCTCTATCGCCAGGATATCGCCGGTTCCATCGCCCATGCCCGGATGCTGGGACGGCAGGGGATCATTTCCCTGGAAGATGCGGAAACCATAATTTCGGGACTGAAACTGGTGGAGCAGGAGGTCGGGACAGGGGACTTTCCCTGGGACCCGTCGCTGGAAGACCTGCACATGAACATCGAGCGGCGCTTAACCGAACTGGTGGGGCCCGTGGGGGGGCGGCTGCACACCGGCCGCTCCCGCAACGACCAGATTGCCCTGGACATGCGCCTCTACACCCGGGAGGTTATCAGGGAAACTGTTGCGGGGCTAAGGGGATTGCAGCGGTCGCTGTTGGGCCTGGCCGAAAAGCACCGGGACGCTCTTATGCCGGGTTACACGCACCTGCAGCGAGCCCAGCCGGTGCTATTCGCTCACCATTTGCTGGCGTACTTCCAGATGTTCCAGCGAGACGCAGGGCGGTTCGCCGACTGCTACCGCCGCGTGGATGTGCTTCCACTGGGCAGCGGGGCATTGGCCGGCGTCCCCTATCCCACTGACCGCCATTTCCTGGCGGAAGAGTTAGGGTTTGGGTCGGTGTCTACCAACAGCATGGACGCCGTGTCAGACCGGGACTTTCTGCTGGAATACCAGGCGGCCGCATCAGTGTGCATGATGCACCTCTCGCGCCTTTCCGAGGAAATTGTCATCTGGTCGAGCCGGGAGTTTGACTTTGTGCGGCTTTCCGACGAATTTACGACGGGCAGCAGCATAATGCCCCAGAAACGCAATCCCGACTTCGCGGAACTGGCCCGGGGCAAGACGGGGCGGGTCTATGGCCACCTGATGGCGCTGCTGACCCTGATGAAGGGACTGCCGCTGACCTACAACCGGGACTTGCAGGAGGACAAGGAAGGGTTTTTCGACACGGTGGACACCCTGCTGGCAACGCTGCGGGTGTTCCAGGATATGCTGCCCGGCATGGAACTGAATGTGCCCCGGGTTGGCCGGCTGGCCGGCGAGAGCTATATGCTGGCTACGGATATGGCCGATTACCTTGTGGGGAAGGGCGTACCCTTCCGGGAGGCCCACGGCATAATGCGGCGCCTGTGCGCCGATTGTGAAGCCCAGGGCAAGGAACTGCAGGAATTGACGCTTAAGGAGTACCGAGGCTTCTGCGACAGTTTTGACGAAGGTGTCTACGAAATCACTGCCCTGGCGTCGGTGGCTGCGCGGGATAACCCCGGCGGCACGGCTCCCAACCGCGTCGCGGAGGGGCTGGAACAGGCAAGGCAACTGCTGGAGGCCTCAGCCAATGACTTCTGAATCCCGCGTCCTGATCGCTCCATCCATTTTGGCTGCCGACTTCGGAAACCTGGGCCGGCAGGTGGAGGAGGCGACTCAAGCCGGAGCCGACCTGATTCATGTGGATGTGATGGACGGCAAGTTTGTCCCCAACATTTCCTTCGGCGAGGTGGTGATTGACGCTGTCCGCCGGCACACCGACCTGCCATTGAACATTCACCTGATGGTGGAGGAACCGGGAAGCTTGATGGGGTCTTTTCAGAAGGCGAAGACAGACCAGGTAATTGTCCACGCCGAAGCCTGCACCCACCTGCACCGCACCGTGTTCCAGGTCAAGGAACAGGGCGCGGAAGTGGGAGTGGCTCTGAATCCCGGCACACCGGTGTCGGCGCTGGAGGAAGTCCTTCCCTACCTGGACATAGTCCTGGTGATGACGGTCAACCCCGGCTTTGGCGGACAGGGTTTTATACCGGAAACTGTATCCAAGATTCGGCGACTGCGGGAATTGATCGAGGAAAAGGGATACGCGGCACAGGTGGAAGTGGACGGCGGAATCAAGGCGGACTACACGGCGGAGGAGTCGGTGAAGGCAGGGGCCACCATCCTGGTGGCGGGCACGGCCATCTTCAACAGGGACGAAACGGTAACTGCTGCAACGGCCAGGCTGCGGGGATGTGTTTGCGGGCTGGGATACCTTCGCTGAAGCGCCCCGCCCCAAGGCGCCCCATCCCAACCGCCTTAAAGCACTGAAGCCCAGACAGTTCTGGGCTTCTTTTCTGTCGCTTCGGTCGGTGCGTCGCCGAAGTTACACTATGGCGTTTTTGCCCTTTACCCGGGGGGGCTTGTGCAGAGTGCGGAGGCAGCGGCTGCAGATCTTCACCCGCTGCACCTTTCCGTTCAAGGAAATGGTCTGCTTGTGGACGTTGGCCTTGAACCGGGTCTTGGTATGGCGGTTGGAGTGGCTGATGTTGTTGCCGGACATTCCGGCCTTCTTGCAAATCTGGCACTGCATGGTCGAATCGTCATCCTTAAGGGTATCAATCAGGTTACCATATCCGGGCTGGCCAAACAAGGCGTATATTGGCGTGGTACGACATACCTGTGAGTCTGCCCCAGGTTGTCAGGGGCTTGATCTCCCAGCGTCGACTACCTGCGGCCGCTGTTGCCGGCCCCCTTTCGTTGCGGCATAATGCGGCGAAAACAACGATGGGAGCAACCGCGTTGCTCCCCAAGGAGCGCACCATGCCAGGACAGATACCCACGGAAGAAGAGGTACTCAGCTATTTCCAGAAGTTCTCCAACTGGGGCCACTGGGGTGACGACGACGAACTGGGCACACCCAACCTGATAACTCCGGATAAGACGAAACGAGCCCTGGCCACGGTGCAGGAAGGGACCACGGTGTCCCTGGCGCGCACGGTCATGTTCGAGCCGAGTCTGGACGCGCCTGCGCCGCCGGTCCACTTCATGGTGGAAAGCGGCGAGGGCTGGGCCAGCGGCGACAAGGTGAGCAGCAGGCCCAATGCGGCGGCTATCGACTATTTCGGGATGATCTTCCACGGGTACACGGTTACCCACGTGGACAGCCTGGCCCACTTCTTTTGGGAAGGGAAGACCTACAATGGCAAGCCGGCCCACATGGTCTCCACGAGCATGGGGGCCACCGTTTGCTCGGTGGAGGCGGCTAAGAACGGCTTCATTTCCCGGGGAATTTTGGTGGACGTCCCACTGATTCGGGGTGTTGACTGGCTGGAGCGGGGCGAGGGTGTGATGCCCGAGGATATCCTGGCGGCCGAGGAAAGGTGCGGCTTCCAGGTGGAGGAAGGCGACATTCTCCTGGTACGCACGGGGCAGCTTCACCGGCGAAACGTGGAAGGTCCGGTGGAACGGTCGGCCGGCTCCACGGCCTGCCAGGCCGCCTGCCTGCCGCTTTTCCACGAGCGAGGAATTGCGGTGCTGGGGTCCGACACGGGGAACGATGTCAGTCCGGCCCAGTATTCCCGCGTGCTGCAGCCCATCCACCAGGTAGGGATTACTGCCATGGGGTTGTGGATTCTGGACAACGCCAACCTGGATGACGTTGCCGAGGCCTGCAAGGCCCGCAACCGGTGGGAGTTCATGGTTTCCATCGGGCCGCTGCGGCTGCACAACACGACAGGGTCGCCGGTGAACCCCATCGCAGTGTTTTAGGGCGGCGCGGGCCCCTGAACTGGGCTAACCGTGGAGTTTTGACAGCGCCCGCAAAACCTTGCCGGAGAACCCCGACAATAGCCGGGAAATGCTGTCTTCCGCGGCCATTTGCATGGCGCCCATGGAATAGGTTGGGTAGGAATGGATGACGCCTGCCAGGTCGCCCAGCTTCATTCCACGCTGGATGGCCACAGCCCATTCGTGGATCATCTCACCGGCTCTCGGGGCGACGATGGCAATCCCCAGCAGCCGGCCATTGGGCAGGGTGATGGCCTTGATGAATCCCCCGTCCAAACCGTCAATAACTGCCCGGTCGTCGCCCTGCAGCGGCCGGATGGCAACCTTCACATTATCCCCGCACCTGAGCCTTGCTTCCGCTTCGGTGAGCCCGGCGTGGGCAACTTCCGGGTCGGTGAAAACACCCCAGGGAACTGCATCCCTTATTCCGCGTGACTTTCCCGGCAGCAGGGCATTGCGGGCTGCCATGAATCCCTGCCAGCCGGCGTAGTGGGTGAACTGGGGGCCACCCGTGCAGTCGCCGGCCGCGTAGATATGGCTCTGGCCGGTGCCGAGGTAACGGTCCACCATAATGCCCTGGCGGGAGTAAGCTACCCCTGCATTCTCCAGGCCCAGGTTTTCCACGCTGGGGGCGCGTCCCGCCGCCACCAGCAGGGCATCGCCGGACCATTCCTGAACTCCGGAGGAGATAACGATGTTCCCGTCGGACTCTTTCACCAGTTCCACCGGGTGACGCAGCACGATTTCCACACCCTCTGCGACCAGCGTTTCCGCAATCAGGTCGGAAACTTCGGGTTCATCCTGGCCAAGAACGCGGTGAGTCGCTTCAAGCAGGGTGACTCGGGTACCCAGCCGCGCAAACGCCTGGGCCAGTTCGCAACCAATTGGACCGCCACCTATGATGATGAGCCGTTCAGGAAGAGAGTCGATACTCCAGACGGTTTCATAGGTCAGGTAATTCACTTGCCGCAGACCGGGGATGGATGGGACAGACGGACTCGCCCCTGTGCAGATCAGGAATCGCTTCCCTTGAAGGACTGAGTCCCCGACCCGCAAGGCTTGCCGGTCAAGAAAAGCGGCCGGGGCCAGAAAGACGTCAATTCCCTCTTTCCGCAACTTTTCTGGCGATTCCGTGGCATATATTTGCTGGATGACTGAATCTATGCGGGCCCTGATGGCTGACCAATCCGCCACCGGTTGGCCGGCTTCCACCCCGTAACGGACAGCACTCCTCGATTCGTGGGCGGCCCTGGCTGACCGGATCAGGGCCTTGCTGGGAACGCAACCCGTCCAGGTACAGTCGCCACCAATGCGGTTAGCCTCGACCAGGGCGACGCGTCGGCCCAGGCGAGCGGCAAAACGCGCCGCAGTCAGGCCGGCCGAACCGCCCCCAATGACTATGAAGTCATAGAAGGCGGTTACTGGTTCGCTGCCCATCATGAGATCCGGTTAACTGTAGGCGGGCGGCCGCAGGTCCTGGCCCAGGGCCTGCTCGCACCAGCGGGCCGCGCCCAAAAGGCGGCCCTCCGCAAAGGGTGGAGCGGCGAACTGGACGCCCAGCGGAAGCCCAGACTCGGATAGCCCCGAGGGAATTACAACCGTGGGCAGCCCGGCGGAGGTCCAAGGCGCCTGGAAGGCCGCGTCGCCGGTGGTATTCAGGTCTTTGGGCGCCGGCGCCGGCGTTGCGGGCATCAGCAACGCGTCCACCCTTTCGGCCAGCGCGGTGAGATCGCGTCGAAACTCCCGGCGTAAGCGCTGGGCCTGCAGGTAGGTAACACTGGGGATTAGCAGGCCCATCTCAATGTTGGCGCGCAGCCTGGGTCCGTACTCGTCGGCGCGGTGGCGGAAGAACTTCTCGTGGAAGGCGGCGCACTCCACATTCATTATGATGCGCTGGACGTCGGGAGCGGTGGCAAAGCTATCCGGCAGTTCCAGTTCCTTTACGACTGCTCCGGCCTGGGCCAGTCGGGCGGCGACCGACTCGGTATGCTGGCGCACTTCCGGTGTGGAACGGTCGAAGAAATAGCCGGTTTTCAGTAGGCCCAGCCTGGGCGGTCCCGAGTGTCGGCCCATCTCCTCCAGGAAGTTCGGCACCGGTTCTTCGGCGGATCCGGGGTCATTGGCATCGTAGCCGGCCATGGCCTGGAGCAGAATGGCGGCGTCGTCAACCGTGCGGACCAGGATGCCGACGGTGTCCAGGGACCAGCTTACCGGCACCACGCCATACCTGCTGATGCGACCATAAGTGGGCTTGAGGCCCACTATGCCGTTGTAGGCGGCGGGACGGCAGGTGGAGCCGCCGGTCTGGGATCCCAGCGCCGCCGGACACATTCCGGCGGCCACCGCTACCGATGAACCACTGCTGGAACCGCCGGGTGTATGCTCCCGGTTCCAGGGGTTGCGCGAGGGGGATGGGTCAGAGGTGGCGAACTCGGTGGTTACCGCCTTGCCCATAATTACCGCCCCCGCTTCCCTTAGCCTGGTAACGCAGGTGGCGTCATACTCGGGAACGAAATCGGCGTATATGCGGGAACAGGTGGTGGTCTTCATTCCGGCGGTGTAAAAGATGTCCTTCAGGCCCACGGGTACGCCGGCCATCATGCCGGCGGCCCGTTCCTGTTCCCGTTGACGGGCTTCGGTTATCACCGCCTCCCTGTCGATGGTTACCCAGGCTTGGAGGTCGGGTTCAAAGGCGTCGATACGGTCCAGCAGGGCGGCCGCATAGTCGGTGGGGGATAGCTGGCCGTTGCGTACCTGTTCCGCCGCATCGCTGACTGTGAGAGTGTAGGTTTCGGGCATGATGTACTCCACTTTCGAAAAGGTTAGCCTTGCCGGTGGTATCAGAAACCCGGTGCAACCTACTGGTAAAAGCCGGGTTCAGTCTCGGTTTCGGGCAGGCTGTTGGCAATGCTGACGATGTGATGGGCGGCCTGCTCCAGCAACTCGCGGCGCTGTTCGGCGAAGGCTTCTCCCCACCGCTGCGCCGCCTGTTGGGTCAGGAAAGCCACGGTCTCGTCAAAGGAAATGTCGGGAGTCTGGTCAGTCATATCCGGCCCCGCTATAGTTCAGAATTCGGTATGGCCCTGTAGGTCCAGTTTACTCCAAAGGCCGAGAGACTGATACTGGAACCGCCGTCGGTTGGGGAGATTACCGACGGCCCCGTTCTGCAAAAAGGCCGGGCCGCTGGCGCCGCCAAAGGGTGCAATCGTCGGTCACAGCGTTGCCGGTTCATTTGACCTGCCCCGGTAACCTTGTCATAATCAGGCCAATCTGGGCAAAGGGCAAATACATAGCAGCCATCGAAGGAGGGATGCCGTGACAACCAGAGAGATTGTGGGCAGCGGCAAGTATACCTACGAAATGCACACCGATTGGGCTAAGGTGCCGGAAGGTTGGTCCATGCCGGCCGCGGCCGTTTACGGCGATTCGCAGGACCGGGTCTACTGCTTTAACCGCGACCCGGACCATCCCGTTATGATTTTTGACCGGGAGGGCAATTACCTTAATTCCTGGGGCGCGGGGCTGTTTCTGTTCCCCCACGCTATTATCATAGACTCCCAGGACAATGTCTGGCTGGTGGAGCGCAATGGCGGCCAGATTATGAAGTTTACCAGCGACGGCGAGTTGCTGATGACCATTGGGACCAAGGGCTACCGCTCGGACACGGGAGTGGACAACTCGGTATTCAGTTCCAATGCGTGGCCGGACGTGGTGCGGGGGGCGGAACCGTTTAACCTCCCTGCCGGAATTGCCGTTAACGACGCGGGCGAAGTGTTTATCGCCGACGGTTATGCCAACGCCCGGGTGCACAAATTCACCTCGGAAGGCGAGTTAATCAAGTCGTGGGGCGGCCCTGGCTCCGGCCCAGGCCAGTTCAACCTGCCCCATGGGGCGTGGATTGACCGGCGGGGGCGGCTGCTGATTGCCGACCGGGAAAATGACCGGATACAGGTATTTGACCAGGACGGAGACCACCTTACCGATTTTCCTGTGAAGCTGATTGGCCCGGCCGTAATGTACGTTGACGATGATGATACGGTGTACGTGGCCGAGCACAACGGGGGACTGGTGAGTATTCTGAACCTGGAAGGGGAAATGATCACCCAGTGGGGTTCCCTGACTCACCGTTCCTGTCACGGCATCTGGGTGGACTCTCACAAGGACCTGTACGTGGTGGAGCCTTACGAGGGCAGCACCGGGCGCACGGTGGTGAAGTTTGTGCGCCAGGGATAGGTAAGGGGCAGGCGGGAATTCACCAGAATCGACCAAAACCCGGTTGCAGCGGCAGCCGGGTTTTGTTATCCTTTTCCAACGTCTTCGGACGTCCTCTTTTTAGTGGGGCTGTAGCTCATCAGGGAGAGCGCTTCAATGGCATTGAAGAGGTAGCGGGTTCGAGTCCCGCCAGCTCCACCACTTGGTCTCCTTCAGGTAAATTCTCCCTTCTCGCCTGCAGACGTCACTGTTTTCCCGTTTTTTTGCCCATGCGGCGGCAGCCTTGCTCTATCGAAGACCACGGCAAGGGTGAAGATTGCCTTGAAATGTGGGGGGATTGCTGGGATTCGAGGCCGAAGCCCCGGCGGTCACAGCGCTAAGACCATGGCTCTATGCGATGGGGTCTGGCAGGCCGGTTGGCTCTGGCATTCTATGGTGGCCGTACGGGGAGCATCCCTGCCTTGATGCCGGTAACCACTGCTTCTAGTTTGGTGGCGGCGTTCAACTTGTGGCGCAGGTTGCGAATATGGTTTCGGACGGTGTGCTGGCTGATGCCCAATTGGATGGCAATGCGCGGAGTTTCCCAGCCCTGGGCCACCAGTTCCAGGACTTCCAGCTCCCGCTGGGTAAGTACCGTACCCTTGCCATTGGCGCCGGGTGGGGTTCTTGGGCCGCGAGCAGTGCGCCGTGGCTGCTGGGAAGCCTTCGCCTGCGCCAGGTCCTCACCAACCTGGACGGGGCTGTCAGGGCTCTCCTCCAGTACGTACACCAACAGGTTGCAGTTCCCGGTCCCCGAGGTCACCATTGGTGTCACGGAAATCCAGCTACCCTCCCCGGAAATGCAGGACATTCTCATCTTGGACTGGGCGGGTACCAGCCCGGCCCTCAAGTAACGGATTGAAGGACAACCGCCCAGGCATTCAGGCGTAAAACCTGCTCCCTGGGCATTGGGAATGTCATAGCAGCGGCGGCCGACTACATCCTCCGACCGATAGCCCAGAATCCGCTCTGCCCCCTTGTTCCAGAAAAGAATGGTTTGGTCCGGTGACACAACGAAAGCGGCGCAGCTTTCAGTTCGCAACATGGCATAGAGGGAGTTCTCGTTCATTTATCAGGTCCCCGTCCCTGCGTGTCTGCAGGAAAAAGGCGCACCCATTGGGCAGGCGTAAATGTACAGGCCGGGTGCCAATCAGTATGCAAATATCATAGCCGGGGTCCACAACAGCCCGAACCAAATATCTGGAGGCGCCCAAAGGATGGGATTCGCATGATATTTCCTGGCTAGAATAATTCAAGGGCCATGATTATTTAGTGACAAAATCACATGAATTTGTGACAATATGGTGGCATAGGTTACTGCTGCGCCCTACAATGGGGCAGAGTACCAACGGGAAATTCTCACCGATATATGTGGAGGTTCTTGCAGTTGCAGGAAGGAAGCGAACCAAGGGAGGCCGAAAGGCTTCAGCAAGAGGTTGCCCACTTGCGGGACAGGTTGACCGGGTTGAGCGAGGCCATGCTTCGCATAAATGAAAGCCTGGAAATCGATAATGTCCTGAATGAGGTGGCGGAAAGCGCCAGGGTTCTGTCCAATGCCTTGTTCAGCGGCATTACAGTAAAGGAAAGATCCGGTCATACCGAGAATTTCGTTTCTGCGGGCCTAACTTCTGAAGAGCAAAAGTACTTCCTGGATTTATCGCCCTGGAGCCATTTGTGGGCAAACATGAGCGACATCGACAAGCCCATGCGAATGCATGACATTGTTGAATACGTCAGGTTACTGGGTATGCCGGACTTCCGGCCACCCATAAAAATAGGCCCCGCGTTGATGGCGCCAATACGTAAGCAGGGAGAACAACTGGGGACCATTTACCTGGCCCGGCTCCAGGGGGAGGATGACTTTAGCCGAGAGGACGAGGAGACGCTGCTGATGTTTGCGTCTCAGGCTGCCCTGGTCATAGAAAACGCCCAGAGGTATCTGAACGAGCAGCGCGCCAGGACAGACATGGAAACCCTGATCGAAACATCGCCCGTAGGGGTGGTTGTTCTGGATGCCGATACCGGGCAGGCGATGTGGGTCAACCTGGAAGCTCGGCGCCTGGCTTCGGGATTGACCCGGTCGGGTATGACCGTGGAGCAGCTCTTCAAGCAGTTGACCTTCCGACGCGGCAATGGGCAGGTTTATTCCCTGGCGGACGTGCCCATGGCCCGGTTGCTCCAGGAAAACCTGATTGTGCGGGCCGAAGAGATAACGCTTGTCGGTCCGGAAGGGGACTCTGTAAACGTAATAGTTAACTCCACTCCTATTCCCTCAACGGAGGGCACGGTGAGAAGCGTAGTCGTTACCCTCCAGGACATGACACCCGTGGAAGAACTGGAGCGAATGCGCGTGGAGTTCCTGAGCATGGTCAGCCATGAACTCAGGACCCCGCTCACCGCCATCAAGGGCGCTGCTTCTACCTTGGTGGGGGAGTTGAATGCTCTGGACTCGATAGAGATCCGTCAATATCACCAGATGATTCTTGACCAGGTGGAGAAGATGAGGGCCCTCATCAGCGACCTGTTGGACGTGAACAACATAGAAACGGGATCACTGTCCGTGGAACTCGCTCCCCTGGAGGTCTCAGACTTGGTGGAAGAGGCCCGCACCGCATTTTTCACCGGGGCCGCCGACAACAGCCTGGCGATTGAACTGCCTTCGGGGGTGCCGCCCGTTATGGCCGACCGCCGGCGTGTGGTACAGGTGATCAGCAACCTGCTTTCAAATGCCGCCAACCACTCGCCCAAGTTCTCCCAGGTGACCATCGCCGCAGCTCAACGGGATGACATGGTTGCCATAACAATAATAGACCAGGGAGAGGGCATCCCCGCAGACCGGCTTCCCCACCTGTTCAGAAAGTACTACCGGTTGGAAGGTAGAGGCGGTAGAAACGTGCCAACTGGCTCCGGCCTGGGATTGGCCATTTGCAAGGGCCTGGTCGAAGCCCACGGTGGCCGAATATGGGCGGAAAGCGCCGGCCCCGGGACCGGGTCCCGGTTTGTTTTCACCTTGCCCGTGGCACACACGGCCGACGAGGGTGGCTCCGTATCCAAGTCCCCTCTGGCAGGTACCGGTCAGGTCGGTAGAGGTGAACCGCCGCCCAGGGTGCTGATTGGTGATGACGACCCCCAGACCCTTCGCTACGTGCGGGACATTCTTACCAGGTCGGGCTACGAGCCAGTGGTTGCCGCCTCCCCCGAAGAGGTCGTCCGCCTCGCCAGGGAAGAAACGCCGGACCTGGCAGTGCTGGATATGGTTTTCCCGGGCGCCGACGGAATCGAGGTTATGGAGGAGATCAGGAAGACTATTGATCTGCCGGTCATCTTCCTGTCCGCTTACGGACAGGAAGACATCATAGTGAGGGCCTTCAATGCCGGGGCCATGGACTACGTGTCCAAGCCCTTTTCGCCTAACGAACTTGACGCCAGAATAAGGGCCGCGTTACGCAAATGGAAGCAGGTCTCGTCCGTATCCCGCGAGTCCTTTTCTCTGGGGGAATTGCTCATTAACTACGGGGACCGGCTGGTAACCCTGGCCGGGCGGGATGTACGCCTGACCCCCATGGAATACGATCTGCTCTGCGAACTTTCCTACCATCCTGGCAGGGTATTGACCCACCACTACCTCCTGAGCCGAGTCTGGGGCCTGGACCAGTCTACCGATGCTGGCACGGTAAGAACCACTGTCAAGCGCCTTCGCCAAAAGCTGGGAGACAACGCCCACAGACCCAGGTATATTTTCTCGGAGCCCCGTGTGGGTTACCGCTTGGCGGCTTCGGCCGATGGCTGACTAAGGCCGGGCCACCCCAGGCCGCCTTATACAGAGCATGCACAGCAGCCGCTGGAGCCGTCTGGCGGGACTACACGGGTGGACGGGAAGTTCCTGTCGACCTGAAACCTGACCGGGCAAAATGGCATAGACTCGCGCAGGCCGCGAGTAGGCGCCTGCGCGCAGACAAAAAGCGACAGTTCAACGCTGGACTCTATTTCTTCATTGGCGCCATGCGGTAACCGATGCGTGGCTCGGTGAAGATGAAGCTGGGCTGGGAAGCGTCGTCCCTCAACCTGTTACGCAGTGTTTTGACAATGGTGCGCAGGGGGCGCAGGTCCGTGCCGTGGTTGGGTCCCCAAACCCGTTCCTGCAGCAGATCGTATGGAACGACCTGTCCGGCGCGGGCGGCCAGTTCCGCCAGCACCCGGTATTCGATGCGGGTCAGGCGAATTTGTTGGCCGTCCAGGGTTGCCTCGCGTTGGGGAAAATCCACCACCAGCCCGCCAAGCACATAAGGTTCCGTGGGTTCCTTGTGTTCGGGAAGCGCGCGCTTGCGCAGGGTAGCGCGAATTCTCGCCCCCAACTCGGAAGGAGAAAAGGGTTTGACTATATAGTCCGAGGCGCCGCCGTCAAAGGCCCGGACCACAAACTCATCCTGGCCGTAGGCCGACAGGAAGATAACGGGAACATCGTCAGCCTCAAATATACTCTCCATAAGATCAATGCCGTCCACTCCCGGCAGCTTCAGGTCCAGCAAAACCAGGCTGGGGCGGCGCTCTTCAATCAACGGCATCACTTCTTCCGGGTCCCCAGTCAGCAGGGGCACGTAACCGGCCTTGACCAGGGCGTCACGTATGTAGCGCAGGGCCTGTGGATCATCGTCTACGGCCAGCACCACTTCGGCCTGTCCGTTCCCGGTGTCGGCCCTGCTGTCGATGGCAGACCGGGTTCCCGGCCTGATGGCCTCCGTTGGTTCGGCCACGGGCAAGGTGAAAGTGAATGTCAAGCCCAGCCCCGGCCCCGGGCTGTCGGCCCATATCCGGCCTCCGTGGGCTTCAACGATGCCGCGGCAAATGGCGAGGCCCAGGCCAAAATCCACCACGCTGGCGCTATCCTGGTCGCCGGCGGAACCGGAAAACCGTTGGAACAAGGTGGACAGACGGTCTTCCGGCAGCCCCTGTCCTTCATCGACAACTGAAAGGGCAATGTGTACTCCCTGTACTTCCGCCTTTACTCCGATGTGCGTATTGTCGTGGGAATGCCTCGCGGCGTTGGACAGAAGGTTGCTCAATACCTGAACGATGCGTCGCCGGTCTGCCATTACCGCGGGCAGGTCCGGCGAGGCTTCTATGTTGATGGTGTGGTGACCACCTCCCAACCTGAAGGTACTGGTGGCATCCTCGATCAGCAGGAAGACGTCAATCGGGGCCGGGTCCACCGAAAGGGTTCCTGTTTCTATACGGGCCACATCCAGTAGGTCGCTGATCATTCCCCGCATCCGGTCTGACTGATCCAGAATGATGCGGTGAAACTGGCGCATTTCAGCGGAGTCCAAAGATGCGCCCTCCTCCAGCAGGGTAGTGGCGGACCCCCGAATAGACGTAAGAGGTGTGCGGAGTTCGTGGCTGACCATAGCCAGAAAATCGGCGCGCAGACGCTCCAGTTCCTTCAGGGGGGCCATATCCTGCAGGGTAACAACCAGGGACTGGATGTCGCCCGATGCCGACCGAATGGGAGTGGAGTTGACCAAAACACTGACGGACCTGCCGTCGGGAACCTGGAGAACCATCTCCTCGCCTCTGACCGTTTCACCCAGGTGCAGGATCTGGCTCAGGGGGAGCTGGTCCAGGTAGACCTCTCGGCCATCGGCTCGGCGGAACGCCAGGACTCTCAAAAGTTCTGTGAGACTGGTTTCTGAGTCCGACAGGAACCTTACTATCCTGGCCACTTCCTGGTTGAAAGTAGTTACCTCGCCGGTGCTTACGTCAAAGACAACGACACCCACGGGCGAAATGTTCACCAGGGTCTCCAGGTCAGCGCGGGCTTTCTGTTCCTGCCGGTGTTTGCGGGCATTGGAAATCACCAGGGCCGCCTGGGAAGCGAACATGACCAGGGTATCCTCGTCCTCTCGCGTAAATTCGGTGGCGGCTACCTTGTCGCCAACAAAAATATGCCCGATGTTGCGTCCCTGGTAGATGATGGGTGCGGCCATGAAGGACATGTTGACGTTCATGCCGTGCGGCAATTCAAACTGGACGAAGCCCCAGGCCTGAATCAGGTTGAAGAAGTCGGTGGTTCTGAGTGGACGGGTCAGGTCGGAAAACCTGAGCAAAACCTGTTGACCTTCCGGAATTGTAAAGAACTGCTCAACCAGTTCAGGCGAGAATCCGGACGTGATGAATTCCGGAGCTTCATTTGGGCCATTGATGACCGAAATCCCGGCATAAACGGCGTCCGTAAGAGACCGGGCGCTGTCCACCACAATTTGAAGAACCTGTTCGAACTCCAGTGTTTCATTGATACGCAGGCTGGCTTCGCTGAGTCGCGACAGCCTGTCGGGAGGCAGATTGCCCTGCAGATGAGTGCCTTCGCTTTGCTGCATTTTGCTTATCCGGTGTGCGCTGGAACTGCCAGGGGCCTTTGCCCCCGGCGTGTTTCCATTCTTTAGTTTGGGGCGGCCCGTAGGGCGATAAGACGTTGACGGGCACTTGCGATTCCGAAGTCAGGAACTGTCTCACAAAATATCGCAATGGGGTTCAAATTGCAAGCCGCCCCTCTCCAGGTACAAGTGGCTCAGATACCGCTACGGAGGGGCCCTGGCCTCGCCCTTTTCGAGAAATTGCTAACTTGTGGGTTGAACCCACCTCACCAAACATCACTGTTTTCTTTCCACTCTCCCTTCGACCCACGCCGGACGGAAGAGATCTGCCATCACCAGGTAAGGCGGGGATGCCGAGGGATGCGCAGGGAGTGGAGCCGCATTCCGATGGCGATGGTGGAATCAGAAGGAATGTCCGGCGGGCGCCGATTATGTCCCTGTCCAGCCGGACGCCGTCGCTGCCCGTCACCATTTTCCGGCCGCCCAGGTCGCCGATTATCTCCCCGCTTCAGCTGCAGGTCTTGCTGGTGTAGGCCTCGTTCACCACCACCACCGTCTTGCCCGTCTGCTTAGCCTTCCACTCCAGGAAGGGCCCGAACCGGTAGTTAGCAAAGGTCAGAAGGTGCCTGACGCTCTTCCGCCGCATTGCGCTGAAGCCCACTCCACAGCCAGAAGAGTGAAGAGTTAACCGGCGGCCATTGCCAGGTCCGTAGTCTCTATTACAATATTGGTAAACCTACTCCGGATGGGAGGTTGATTCATGAACGATTGGACTGCAGGGCTTGGTGGTGGCATCGAATCTAACGATCCCTTCGGTATGTCCAGGTTCAGCATTCGTCGCTACTCGGTGCAACAGTTCCTCCTGATAATCTTGGCCAACCTGCTTCTGGTCATCCTGACAGCCGCTGCGGTTATTCAGGGAGACCTTATGCTGGTGGGATTGTCCGCGACAACCCTGATCGTGGTGACTCTACTGACGGCATTGGTCTTTAGAGTTGGTCTCCGCACCATCGCCGTGGAGGCATGGATACGGCGCTTGGGAATGGGAGATTTTGAATACCGGATTGAGCCCCGGGGAAATGACGAAGTATCCAAGGCCTGCCTGGCTCTGGAGACGTTGCGAATGAACTGCATCAAGGCTATGCAGCTGGACCTCGTAACCCAACTGTCCGAAGAGATCAGGGTGAGAAACCAGGAACTGGAGCAGGCAATGTCAGAGTTGCGCGAGAGCCAGGACCAGATCATAAGTCAGCAGAAGCTCGCGGAACTGGGTGAGCTATCCTCGGGGGTTGCCCACGAAATGCGCAACCCGTTGCAGTTTATTGCCAATTTCACCGGGGCGTCGAAGGAATTAGCGGCGGAACTGACTGGAATCTTGGAGGATGCGGAAGCCCTGGACCTGCCTCAGGCGCGCGTTCTGGTCAGCGACATTGCCGACAATTTGGATCGAGTGGAGAACCACAGCGCCAGGATCAAGGGCATCCTCTCCAGCATGATGATCTACGACCGGGGAACGGGCGGAGGGTTCCGCCCCGTGAACCTGAACCAACTGCTGGCGGAGCAGACCAACCTGGGTTATCAGGCGATCCAGGCCTATGAACCCGGCTTCGACGCGGAAATCTCGTTTCGCCTGGACCCCTCCGTTGAGGAAGTAATCGCGGTGCCGGAGGATCTGGCCCGGGTGGTCGTCAATTTAGCGATGAACGCCTGCCAGGCCATGGCGGCGAAGTGGCAAGAGCAAGGTGGCGAGTACCGGCCTGAGCTCTCGGTGGTTACGGAGAAATCCATAGAGGGAATCATCGTGACCGTCAAAGATAATGGGACAGGTATGAGCGGGGAAACGAGGTCCAGAATGTTTAATCCCTTCTTCACTACGTGGCAGACCGGTAGAAATACGGGATTGGGATTGAGCCTGGTCTGGGATATAGTTCGGGAGCACGGCGGGACTATTGCAGCTGAGTCGGAACCTGGAGAAGGAACCGAGATAAAGTTACTAATTCCGGAGATCCCTGCCGCACGTCCCGAAAACCTTGATAGCTGATCACGAGGTAGGGGGAGACAGTCTTGTTCCTGGTGTTGGCTGGATAACCCGGTTGGGTCGTATATTACAGGAGGCGATAGAATTTCTAATCGGCCGCGAGCCTGTTTCACGATCCCCCACACGGTCCATTCTGTGAAGGCCCGCTACAGAAGCGGATATTCACCAATGGCAGGATTCCCACCCATCCTTGTCAGCTACTCTGAATCCGGTGAAATCTGATACTCCGCACTTGGCGGAGGTGTCACCAGACTCGTTTGACGCTTCATAGACCACCGCCGGCCTAGCCGGACTTAAACGGTTTCCATCCGCCTGCGACGGAACGCCGGGAAGCTCAAACCCGGCCAGTTCGCCAAATTCTTCGTCGCTTTGCCGTCGCGGTCGTTGAGCACTCCACCGCCACCGCACCACCACTCACCATCGAAAATCGTGAGGTCGTCGTTCTTCCAGCCCCAATCCGAGCACAGCTTGGACGAAGGAAACCAGCGGCCGGCCATCACGTACTCCCATCCGTACCACCGGCACATGAAATCAGGCTCCGTGTGGAAGCCCAACATACCGGCATCGGCGATGGCTCGAGCCAGGCGGCGGCTGAGGAGCATCCCCGTCACGTTCAGGTTTACCACCACCCGGCCCGCCTACTTGGCTATCGCCGTCGTTGCCTTATGGTGGTTGTCCTTCCGAACGTTGACTATCCCTGCATGAAGCCGGCGACGCTTCACATAAAGATTTTGCGCCGGTTGTATTGCTGGGGATTGCCGTGGACGTTCCGACTGAGGGCGATGGCCTTGTCCAGAGGCCGCAGCCTCTACAGGCCGGCGGCCAGCGCCTTGGGGTTATCCACCGTGGTCCCATCCCGGCAGGTGGTCATGGCGCCTGCTCCCACGTCAACGCCGATGGTTGGCCCTATAGCAGAATTAGTTAGTAATTTCTCTCATCAAATAGCAATGGATTTTGGGGAACAGTTGATAAACGCTCTTGTCTGCCAAAAATAAGCTAATGTGGTCTCAAAAGTTCGTAGCGCCAAATAGCCTGTCATTGTTATGTTTCTAATACATTTGTGTAACCCGAAAAAGCGTGCGATCCGGGCAAGGCGGTGGTGATGGACGTGAGGCGGCGCTCGCCTTCTGCATTCTCGGTTGCCCGCAGTCAATCACCCGCGTTTCTCGCCAGTTTAGTATTTCATTGGTCTTTTTCGGGATGTTGGGAGGAGTGGGAATGTCCGTCAGGCCAACCGTTGGTGCCCCTTTATTTTCTTTGTTCGTGGTTACTCCGGCTGTCTTCCTGGCTGTGGGCCTGGCGGTACTGCTGTCGAGCCATGCCCATGCCCAGTCCAACAGCGCTCCCGACTTCGGGGCGACGACCGCGACCCGTTCCATTGATGAGAACACCGCCTCGTACACTAACATCGGCCAGCCCATTACCGCCACCGACTCAGACGATGACCTGCTGGTTTACACAATTGAAAACTCCCGTGTTTCACCCTTCTACATAGATTGGTTCACCGGACAATTGCAGGTAGGGGAGTCCCTCGACTATGAGGATGCCACATCCCACAGCGTGACCGTAGTGGCCACAGACCCTTCGGGAGCCACAGATGAGATTACCGTAACGGTAAACGTAGGAAACGTGGACGAGCCTGGAAAACTCGTCATGATGTGGAAGCCGGGTTCGGGAACCAGCGTGGATTTTTCGGCGGAGGTCAGCGACCCGGACGGCATTACCGGAACGCCCACATGGCAGTGGGCAAGTTCCAGCACCCGGGACGGTACCTACGCCGACATCGGCAGCGCCACTTCGGCCACCTACAGCCACGACGGCTCCCACAACTACCTGCGCGTAACCGCTTCCTATACCGACAAAGCCCACGGGTCGAAGACCCTGAACAGGACCCAGCAGATTGAACTCCCTTCCACCATTGGTTCCGGCTATACCCTGACCTTTACGGCTAACACCTCCGGCGGGTATGGCTGCGAAAACAGTGAGGCGGACATTTGCCGCAGTGTACGGAGAAACGAAATTCCCGGCGAAAGCCTATACTACCCTGGCAGGATTGCTTATACCAAAGCAGGGGCTAATGACCGCATTCCCACCAGCAGCTTTCCCGTAAGCTACTCGCTGAGCGGAACGGATGCCAGCCAGTTTGATATTGACCCTACCGGAGGCCAGCTGATCGCCAAGGGGCCCAATATCTACAACAACCAGGCCAGTTTCTCCATTACCATCACTGCCGCCGACCCCTCAGGCCGGAATTCCAGCCTGACCCTCAAACTGACACCCAGCGGCTCTGCCGACAATCCCACGGTGATGGGTCCCGACTACATTACCTATTCCGAAAACGGCACCTGGCCAGTAGCCCGTTACGACGGGCAGATTGGCGGGCGCCCCCTGAACCAGGACGTGGGCTGGATTATCGGCGTTGAACCCGGGGGTGGGGACGGCAACTTTTTTAGAATAGACAGCGACGGCGTGCTCTACTTTAGACAGGCTCCCGACTTCGACAATCCGGCGGACAAGGACGGGGATAGCATTTACAACTTCAGCATCCACGCTTACGACTCGAACCCCCGCGGCGGAAACCGATCCGGCGCATCCTATTTCAACGTGACCGTCAGAGTGGAAGACGCCAGGGAGGATCTGGAAATTGACGGTCCCACCGTGAAGAAATTTCCCGAGAACAGCACAGCTGCGGTGCATACCTACACCGTCACCGGAGCAGTCGGTACGGTGAGCTGGTCCATCGCGGGCCAGGACAGCAGCCTGTTCTCCATGAGCAATGGGGAGGTTTCTTTTGTCACCGTTCCCGACTTTGAAAATCCCTTTGATTCCAGCGACAGTCCCGATGACCAGAACGATTACCTCTTCAGCATTTACGTTACCGACGGCAACAGAAGCGGCAAGGTCGAACCTGTCCGGGTTATGGTTACGAACGTGAATGAGAAACCGGAATTCCCTTCCACGGAGACCGGACGCCGCACCGTCTCTGAGAGCGCTGGCGCCAACGAAAACATCGGGGATCCCTTCCAGGCTATAGACCCGGATGGGCCAAGCGAATTCCTGGGATACAGCCTGGGAGGCACTGATGCCCTTTCCTTCGAATTGGAACAAAACACGGGCCAGTTAAAAACTGCCGCCGTATTGGACTTTGAAACAAAGTCCAGTTACTCCCTCACCGTGTCCGTCACCGACTTTGGTGATAATAACGGCAACTATGACGAGACGGCGGACGACACCATCAACGTGACGGTGTCCGTAATCGGGGCCAATGAGGCGCCCACCATCGTTGGGGAATCCACCATTGACTACCCGGAAGGCAGCACCCTGGACGTGGAGGACTACGACGCCACCGACCCGGAAGGCGACGACATTACGTGGTCGTTGAAAGACGTTAACGACG
>CAZPMU010000003.1:0-191846 GCA_964587795.1 uncultured Dehalococcoidia bacterium
TCAATCCCGCTATGCCCGGCAACGAGTATCCTTTTCCTGATCTGTGCGGAGCAGGTCTGGCACTGAAACTGGTTCATGGCCTCTACCAATTGATGGGGCAACCCACGCCCCAAAGCCTGCTGGAACTGGCGGCGCTGGGCACCATCGCAGACATGGTTCCCCTGGTGGACGAGAACCGTTACCTCGTTAAGGAGGGACTAAGAGCATTGCCCCAGACACAGCGTCCGGGCCTAAAGGCCATGTACTCCCTGGCCAGGCTGGAAGACAAAGCCGTCACTGCGGAAACGGTGGCCTTTCAGATTGCGCCGCGGCTGAATGCCGCCGGCAGGATGGGACATGCTATGGACAGCCTGAGGCTGCTCACCACTCAAAGTCATAGCGAGGCGAAGTCCTTGGCATCTGGACTGGAAAAACAGAACCGGGAACGTCAACAGTTAACCCGGCGCGCCCTCACCGCAGCCAGCGCCTGGATAGATGGTCTGGCTGAGGTTCCTTCCATCATACTATTAAAGGATCCGGCGATAACCCCTGGTATCGCCGGGCTGGTGGCAGGTCAACTCTCCAGGATCTATACGCGGCCGGCGGTGGCGCTGGCAGAAGTAGATGAATGTACCCTGATAGCCAGCGGACGCAGCATCCCGGAGTTCAACCTGGTCAAGGCCTTCGATACCTGTGCAGACCTGTTTGTACGGTATGGCGGACACGCCCAGGCCGCGGGCTTCACCATTAGCCTTCCAATGGTTCCTGAACTGGAGCAAAGACTAACTCAATTGGCCAGGGATGAGTTTCGGGACCGTGAATTGGAGACATCCCTGGAAATTGACGCCGTGGTCTCTTTGTCCGATTTGACGCCCCGGTTCCTGGAAATGCTGGCTGAACTGGAGCCTTTTGGCACGGGTAACCCCCGTCCGCTCTTCCTGGCCCGCCAGTTGAAGGTGTTAAATCAATGGGTGATGGGAAATGCGGGACAGCACCTGAAGCTGCTGGTTAGCAGCGGCCGGAATCAGTTTCCCGCGTTGATCTTCCACCGTGCCGAGGAGTGGCCGCAAAGTGCCACGTCTGTTGACCTGGTGTTTGGGATCAGCGTGGACACCTGGCAGGGCAAACGCCAGGTAAATCTGATGGTTGAGGATTTCCGTCCCAGCGGTGGAAACAACTGACTTTCTACCGGAGCGCTTTACCTACCAGTAAAATTACTATGGCCTCTCCCAGGGAAAATTCTGCCATGTTCCGTCCATCAGGAAATAGGGCTCAAAGTCCAGGAAGTAATCAGCTTCAAAGCTGGTGGTATGGCGGGTGTAGAGAACCGCATATCGCACGTCCAGACCATCATTGGGCGGTTGGCTGAAAATACGGCTCTGGATTCGCTGGAAGGCGCTGCCGGTGTCGTTGATCTCGTCGACGATGAGGATTCGTTGGTGGCCGTCCAGCGTATCCAGCAGCACATCGTTGTAAATGAAATATATGGGCCGATCAAAATAGTGGCATACATGGGTGGCGGGAACCAGGCCACCTCGTGCCACTGCTACAATCGCGTCCGGCCGCCAGCCATCCTGCGAAGAGGCAATCATCTCGCACAGAGTCTCCAGGCCATGGCAGATTTCATCGTAGCTGACCGGCCGGGCCGGCGAGTTGGTGGCGCCGTTTCTGCACTGCGATTCTCGTACCCTTTGAGAGTTCATGCGTCGCGCTGCTATTCCTCCACAGTTTCTGCCCGCCTCTGGGGAGATGGTGTGTTCCGCCGGGATGGCCGGACCAACTGGGCCTTGTAGACCAGCAGGGGCACCGTAATGAGAATCACTATCAGGGAAACCACCTGGGCCTCGTTAAGGGCTCCGCCGAAGTAGGTGTTGGCCTCCACCCGCAGGAAGCTTATGAAGAACCTGCCGATGGAGTACAGGGCGCCGTAGAGTACAAATACCATTCCCTGTGGCCGCAACCGGTGCCGCATTGGCCAGATTATCGCGAAGATAACCAGGTCCATAATCAACTCGTAGGCCACCGCCGGGTGGCTGGCGGCCCGGAAGGCCCCCGGGCTTTCCAGGTGCGAATAGACTACGCCCCACGGCAGGTCGGTAAACTTGGCCCAGTGTTCGCCGTTAATGACATCCCCGATGCGGCCAATGGCCATGGCCAGCAGCAAAGCGGGAGCGGCCACGTCCGCCAGGTGCCCAATGCGCGGTAGAGGGGCCTTCTCCGGGTCTCCCGCAAACCTGAAAAACTTGCCCCAGAAGGCCAGGAACCATTCCGAGTTTCTTACAAGAATGTAGGCGGCCCCGGCAATGAACCCCCCAATGATGGCACCAAATATGGCTATGCCGCCCTGCCACACCATGAAAATCCGAAGTGGGTCGGCAGAGTAAATGCTCCAGAAGTCAATAACGTGAAGAACCCGGGCTCCGATGATTCCGCCTATTATGCACCAAACGGAAATGGAGAGAACGGCATCCCCGTCCATACCTTCCCGGCGACCCCACCTAACTGTGAGGTAAACGGCGGCCGCCACGGCCACAAAGGTAAAGAACCCGTGCCACGAAAGAAGGAACGGCCCGAAATCGATTATGTACGGACTGAAAGGTATATTGATTGCGCCCAGAATGTTCATCTAATGTTTCTCACTAAGGAAAGGGATTAATACTGCTCTATGGATTGATGACCTCTACGGTAGCAACCGTCCGGTCGGACCGGCCCAGCGTGCGAACAAAATACGCCTTTGCCCGATGTGGCTGCAAGGCCTGGGCTACCGAGACGTGCTCCCGTTCCGACGAAGGCAACAGGAACATTGCAGGACCGGCCCCGGTTAAATGGGGACGCCGCCCGCAGGCGTCAGTGACCGCGTCAAAGAGACCATCAAGGCAGGGGAACTCTCTTAGCGCCACGGCCTCGAATGTATTGTACAGGATATCATCGGCCCACTGGCCTGCCATCATGTTCTGCAAACACCGACGGGTCACTCCGCCGTCACTGAAATCGAAGGGGACCAGACTACCATACATTCGCGCGGTCTTGGACTGGATGGTCATTTCCGGAACTATCAGGGTGACGGGAACTCCAGGCCTGGCAGGAACAGGTTCAATAATATCACCTCTGCCGCTGGCCAGTGCGGCGCCTCCCCAAAAGAAATAGGGAACGTCGGAACCAAGTAGGGACCCGATTTCCACCAACCTGTCCAGGGAAAGATCAAGGCCCCAAAGCTTGTTCAGGGCGAGGAGGATCGCCGCCGCATCGCTGCTCCCTCCCCCCAGTCCCATCCCTGCGGGAATACCCTTCTTCAGGGTGATTGCTGCCCGCGGCAATAGTCCTGAACTGGCAGCCAAAGCATTAGCGGCTTTCCACACCAGGTTTCCGGTCTCCTCAATATCAGCATCGTCACACATGACCCGGAGAGAAGACGATGGGACTATTTCCAGGTCGTCGACAAGGTCAATGGCCTGCATCACGGTCCTGATCTCGTGATAACCGTCAGCGCGTCGACCAAGTACCTCAAGGCACAGGTTGATCTTAGCGTGGGCTTTTATCAGCAACCCGCACCCCCAATCTGGCTAGCAGACATCGGCGTTTGACCAGGATCGAAAAACTTCGAGCCACTCATCCAAAGAGAGCGTTTCAGCCCGTCGGGAGCCATCGACACCGGCTCCCTTCAGTATCAACTGCGTTGCTGTTGCCGGGATGCCCAGTCCGTGACCCAGCGAGTTACGCAGTTGCTTGCGTGGCGCGGAAAAGCCGGCCCGAACAATCCTGAAGAACGCCGGCGCCTCAGTTTCTTCCAGGCTGGGCCGGTGCAGAATATCCAGGCGCACCACGGCGGACGTAACCTTGGGAGCGGGACGGAAGGCCGATGGGGGGACACTGCACACCATTCGGGCCTTCGCGTAAAACTGGACCGCGACGGACAGGATGGACATTTTACCGGGAGAAGCGGCCATGCTTTCCGCCACCTCTCGCTGAACCATTACCACCATGTCGGTGGGCCGGTGACCGGTCTCCAAGAAACGCCGGATAATGGGATTGGCGGCGTAGTAGGGCAGGTTAGCCACCACCTTGTACGGTTCACTTGCCCTCACGGCTTCCAGCAAGTCGACTGTCCGCGCATCGGCATTTATCACGGAAAGGTCGGCGGGATAGTCCAGCCGTGCTGGTAGCGCCTGGGCCAGGTCACCATCCATTTCTACGGCTACCACTCGGGCGGCCTGGGCCAGAAGCCGCCGGGTTAGAGCGCCTCGACCGGGCCCGATTTCCACCACCAGGTCGCCGGCGCCTAATTCTGCCGCCGCCGCAATTCGAGACAGAATCCGGTTGTCAACCAGGAAATGCTGCCCCAGGGACTTGCGCGGCCGAGCGGTGGGCAAGGAAGGTAGGGAAGGTATGGCAGTCACAGCAAATAAGGGAACTTTGGATAAGAGACCGCGCACCCCCCGTCGACGAAAACCCTATGGACATTTCCAGGGCCGCAACTCAGGCCAGGCGTTCCCACGGCACCCGCAGGGACCTGCTTACCGTTGCTTCCTCTCGGACCTGGCGGGGTTCACAAGCCTGCGCCGCGTGGGACCCGGCCATCAACACTGCGCTCCCTGGGAAGCGGACCAACAGGTCTGGCCTAAGGTGGGAATTACACCCCGCTATAGCGGATTGCGGGTTCAGGGCACCGCTAGCTCCCCGTCTAGCACGGTCTCCAGCTAAATGGTAGGGTAGTCCCGCAACACTGTCAAATCCACCCTGGTACCACACTTGCTGCTTCCTTCCCGCCCCGCCCATTGGTGGGCACGAATTCCGGAGAAAGCGGATTGTGCTTTCAATTACCATAGAACTTACGCTTTCGGCTCAGTCCTTCGCTCTATCAGCCTGCCTGACGCAGTGCTCTTGTCAAAGCAAGGACGTTACCCGCTTTCCCTGGCTGACACACTTTTGCGCAATGGAAAGGCCTGGATGTTAGAATTTAGTACGCAGGTGAATTCAATGCAAGTCAAGAAAGCAGTAATACCCGCCGCCGGGCTGGGCACCCGTTTCCTTCCCATTACCAAATCGGTTCCCAAGGAACTCTTACCCATCCTGGACCGGCCTATGCTCCAATACGTGGTGGAGGAAGCCGCCGAGGCCGGGGTGGAAGAGGTGATCATAGTAAGCGCCCGGGGCAAGGAGTCCATCGCCGCCTATTTCCAACCCAGGCCGGAACTAGAAAAGCGCCTGGTCGAGACGGGGGCCACCGACCTTCTGGAGTCAGTGCGACATGCTTCCAGCCTGGCGGACGTTTTCTTCGTGATCCAGGAAGAACCCCTGGGCCTGGGCCATGCAGTCTTGACGGCCCGGGAAGCGGTGGGAGACGAGCCTTTCGTGGTAATTCTTCCGGACGACATCATAGACCACCGTCCGGGCGTCATTTCCCAGATGCTGGCGATTGCCCCCCAGGACGATAGCGCAGTGATTGCTGTGGAGCAGGTACCCTGGGAGGTGATTCACAATTACGGGGTCGTAGACGCGGAGGCCCTGGAGAATCGCACCCATTCCGTAAGAGGCCTGGTAGAGAAACCGGCAAGGGAAGATGCTCCTTCCAATTTGAGCATTGTGGGCCGTTACATTCTGCCACCGGAAATTTTCAACTGCCTGGAACAGACCCCTCCCGGTGCCAGGGGAGAGGTTCAACTCACTGACGGGATCCAGATGCTGCTGGAGGAGCGGGCCGTTTACGCCTACGAGTTCCTGGGAGCCAGGTACGACGGGGGCACGCCGTTGGGCCTCCTGCGGGCTTCATTAGAGTTTGGGCTTGGCCGGGAAGATACGAGAGATGCCGTGTCAGCCCTTATTTCCGGCCTGGCAGAACAAGCAGCCGAGCGTTGAAGGAAGAAAAACTCCAGACGCAAACTCTGCCCGCCACCAATTCGGGGAGCTCGGCCCATCTTCGTTACTTGGAGTAGCAAGTCGGCCGCCAAGAATAGTGTACGGAGCGGGGCTTAGCTGCTATGGCTCTTGGTTACTGCGGGGCAGATAACCTGGAGAGATACCGCAGAATCGGTCCTTTGGGAGCAAAACCATAACAGGAGACATTGATGTTTAATCTCTTGCTTACATTGCACATCCTATCGGCCGTCTGGCTGATGGGCCACCTGATAAGTTCGGCCTTCTGGAAGGCCCGCGCGGACGGTTCAGGAAACCCGGAAACTATTGCCACCACCGCCCAGGCCCTGGTGCGATCTGATTTAATGTTCACCGGACCCGGAATAGTCGTTTTACTGGCCACCGGGATTTGGATGGCCGGGTTAACCGGCTGGGAGAGGTTCCAGGAGCTGTGGCTGGGGACGTCCTTCTTCCTCGTGATTGTTATGGTCATTTTGTGGCTGGCTGTTCTGTTGCCCCAGCAAAGGCGCATGGCCCGTTTTGCCACCGATTCACTTGAGGGGGTAGACCAGAGTGACAACTACCGGAGGGCCAGCAGGCTCTGGAGCATGGCCGGGGGTGTTATGACTTTGATTCCGGTGATAGCCCTGGTCCTGATGGTGTTCAAGCCCTGATATTCGAGAACTACTCCATTTGCCGGAGGATGACATGACCACAGCCAGGGACCAGCATCTGGCCAACGTCTCTGAGATTCGTACCGAGGTCTTCCAGATTCTGCATGGCATGGAAGGTTGCCTGGACTGGCGGCCTGATGAAGATTCCTGGTCAGCCCGGGAAGTCATTACTCACATGCTCTACACCCCGCCGGGGGGAGTGCCACAAATCCTGCGGGGACTGCTGTCCGGAGGAGTGCGGGAGTACGACCTTTGGGCCGACCAGAAGTACATGACCGAAGAAGCGGCAGCCTGGACGCTGGCTCAGGTCATCGAACAGTTCAACGCCTATTTTGACAGCCTTGAGGAACTGTTGACGACTCTGGACGACGAAGCCCTGGTGGAAACCACTGCTATGGTCCACCAGCGTAACCGCCATTGGGATGAACCGCGTCCGGCCCAGTGGCTGGTAGAACGACTATTCGCCGGCCACTGGCGCGAACACCTGACACAGCTCAGCGAATTGAAGCAGCGGGCACAGGGGTAAATTTCAGGGGCGGCTTGCGTAAGGGGTCAAGTCCCGCAGAGGGCTAACCTTCGCTGCCAATGCCCAGCAAACTAAGGAAGGCTTCCTGGGGGACTTCCACCCGTCCCACGCTTTTCATTCGCTTCTTGCCTTCCTTCTGCTTTTCCAGCAACTTGCGCTTACGGGTTATGTCGCCGCCGTAGCACTTGGCGAGCACGTCCTTGCGCAGTGCCCGCACCGTCTCACGGGCGATAATTCTGCTTCCTATGGCAGCCTGGATAGGCACCTCGAATAGCTGCCTGGGAATGGTGGCCTTCAACTTGTCCACCAGCGCCCTGCCGTGAACGACCGCCAGGTCCCGATGGACTATCATGGAAAGCGCTTCCACCGACTGGTGGTTGATGAGGATGTCCACCCGGCTAAGGGGCGCGGCCCGATATCCCTCAAACGTGTAGTCCAGCGAAGCGTAGCCCTGGGTACGGGACTTCAGCTGGTTATAGAAGTCGGCCAGCATCTCCGAAAGCGGCATGCCGTATTCCATCACCACCCTGGTTTGCTCTTCCCTGGCGTCCCCGCCATCCTTGGGCGAAATGCTCTGGATATACTCCATCCGCTTGAACTCGGAACGGCGGCCGTGCATCAACTCCATAATGGCGCCAACGTGCCTGTTGGGGGCCACTATGGTTATGCCCAGCACCGGTTCTTGAATTTCGCGTATTTCGTGGGGTTGGGGCAGTTTAGAGGGATTGTCAACGCGAATCTCGCTGCCGTCCTGCAAAATTACCTGGTAAGCAACGCTGGGGGCGGTTACTATCAGGTCCAGATCATACTCCCGCTCCAAGCGCTCCTGGATAATCTCGAGGTGCATCAGACCCAGGAAACCGCACCGAAATCCGAAGCCCAGGGCGCCGCTGTTTTCCGGCTCCATGGTCAAGGAAGCGTCGTTGAGCCGCAGCTTCTCCAGCGCCGCCCGCAGGCTGTTGTATTCCTCGCCGTCGGAAGGATACAGACCGGCGAACACCATTGACTTCAGCTCCACGTAACCGGGCAACGGTTCGGCTGCCGGTCGGTTGGCTATGGTCAGAGTATCGCCCACGCTGCATTCCTGTACGTCCTTGAAGCCGGTGGCAATGTACCCGACTTGTCCGGTGGACAGGACATCCACAGGGGTGGGGTGAGGCGAAAAGACCCCCACTTCCATAATATCTGCCACTCTCCCCGACGACATCACCATTATTTTCTCGTTCCTGGAGACGGTACCGTCCTCCACTCGCACGTGAGCAATGATGCCCTTGTAGGTGTTATATACCGAGTCGAATACCAGCGACCGCATGGCGGCTTCCCTATCTCCAGACGGCGCTTGCAACCGTTCCACTACGGCGTCCAGAATATCGTTAGCCCCGGTGCCCTCCTTGGCCGATACATACAGGATTTCGTCCTCGCGGAAGCCGAAGACCTGCTGCAACTCGCCTGCTACCCGACCAGGTTCCGCCTGGGGCAGGTCTACCTTGTTGACCACTGGGATAAGTTCCAGGTCATATTCCATTGCCAGCAACGTATTGGCAATGGTCTGGGCTTCTATGCCCTGGCTGGCGTCCACCACCAACAGGGCTCCCTCGCAGGCGGCTAGGGCTCGTGAGACTTCATAGCTGAAGTCTACGTGGCCCGGAGTATCGATCAGGTTCAGTTGGTAAACCTGACCGTCGCTGGCCTTGTGCCGCATGGCAACGGCCTTACCTTTGATGGTGATGCCCCGTTCCCGCTCCAGTTCCATCTGGTCCATGAACTGGGCTTTCATTTCCTGGGGCCGGACGGTTCCGGTAATTTCCAGAAATCGGTCGGCAAGGGTAGACTTGCCGTGGTCAATGTGGGCGATTATGCAGAAGTTACGAATAAGTTCAGGATTCATAGCTCAACCATAGTACCACGCTGCTGAGTCCGGTAACAATAACGGCTCGGCAGGAACAGTGTCTGCCTGGCAGCCGGCAGTAACCCCAATGGGCCATCAACAACCCCCAATGCCTGGAATGCGCTTCCGTTTAGTTAATCCAAACGCGAGAACCGAAGGGGCAGACCTGTGTGTCTCTCCTGGACCCAAGGCAATACCACCTGAATCGGAACGCTGCCCATTGCCTGGAATGCGTATGCCAATGCGGGATCGAAATTCCTTCGCTGCCAGACCGGAAGTCTGCTCCAAGAAAAGAGGGCCGGCAAGGTGCCGGCCCTGAATCAGGTGGATTGCCTCATTTATAGGTCAGTAAGAACCATACCCAGGCGACTGAATACAAGCGGCCCAGTGGTCAGGTTCCACCTCCCGCAGTTCGGGAATTACCGCCTGGCAAGTGTCTACGGCAATTGGGCAGCGCGGATGGAACACGCAACCGCTGGGCGGGTTCAATGGACTGGGAACTTCACCACTCAAAAGAATGCGTTCCCTCTGGGCGTCGATTACGGGGTCGGGAATGGGCACCGCAGACAGCAGCGCGCGGGTGTACGGGTGCAGAGGGTTAGCGTAGATTTCGTTCCGGTCAGCAATCTCCACAATGTGGCCCAGGTACATCACCGCTACGCGGTTGCTGATGTGCCGCACTACCGAAAGGTCGTGAGCGATGAACAGGTAGGTAAGGTCGAACTGTTCTTGCAGATCTTCAAGCAAGTTTACGATTTGGGCCTGAATGGACACGTCCAGCGCGGACACAGGCTCGTCGCACACTATGAAGGACGGGTCAACGGAGAGAGCCCTGGCCACACCAATGCGCTGACGCTGGCCGCCGCTGAACTCGTGGGGGAACCGATCAGCCATGTACGGGTTCAGGCCCACGTTCTGCAGCAGTTCGGCCACCCGGTCCCGGTACTCTTCCTTGCTGTTTACCAGTCCGTGAACAATGAGAGGTTCACCGATGATGTTGCCGGCAGTCATCCGGGGGTTCAGCGAGCTGTACGGGTCCTGGAAAATGACCTGCATCCGCCGACGCATGACGCGCATTTGACGAGTGGACATTGAGGTAATGTCCTGTCCGTCGAAAATAACCTGCCCGCCGGTTGGTTTGTAAAGTTGGAGGATACATCGGCCGGTGGTCGTCTTGCCGCATCCGCTTTCTCCCACCAAACCCAGAGTCTCGCCCTTGCGGACGAAGAAGCTGACGTCGTCAACTGCCTTGATCTGGGCAACAGCACGCTGGAAGATGATCCCGGCAGTCACCGGGAAATACATCTGGAGGTTCTTGACCTCGACCAGTATGTCACCCTGGGGTGATGCCCCATTGGTACCCTGATCCGCTTCAATCATCGTGGTCATATTTTCATACACTCCGCGGGCTAGTTTTCTTCGTCAGTTTCCGAGTCAGCTGCCTGGCTGCCATTGGACGCGCCATCCAGCATCTCCGGGTCCACCAGAAAGTCCAATGCAGACGGTCCCAATTCATCGGACCGCCAGCAAGCAGACCAGTGGCCTTCATTCATAAGCATCAATGGGGGAGCTTCCGTCGCGCACTTGTCGACCGCCCAGCGGCACCGATCCCGGAAGGCACATCCTTCCGGAAGGTTTATCAGGTCGGGAGGCTGACCCTCAATGGGGTCGAGCTTGGCACGCCGGGGAAGGTCCAGACGGGGTACCGATTTGAGCAGACCCACGGTGTAAGGATGCCTGGGGTTACTGTAAACCTCACGGGCGGTGCCCCTCTCGATGATCTTGCCTGCGTACATGATGTTCATGCGGTCGGCGTACCTGGCCACCACCCCCAGGTTATGAGTAATAACGATGAGGGAAACGCCAAACTCATTGGTCAGCGCCTTCATCAACTCCAGAATCTGGGCTTGAATCGTCACGTCCAGGGCAGTGGTTGGCTCGTCGGCAATGATGAGCTTCGGATTACAACTAAGGGCCATGGCAATCATGACCCTCTGGCGCATTCCGCCACTGAATTGATGGGGGTACTGCTTCACCCTGCGTTCCGCATCGGGAATACCAACCCGGGCCAGCAGGTCCACGGACTCAACCCGTGCCTCTTCCCGTGACATTCCCCGGTGGAGTTGCAGGGTCTCGCTGAGTTGCCTTTCCAGGGTCAACACCGGGTTCAACGACGTCATGGGCTCCTGGAATACCATGGACATTTTTGCGCCTCGAATACGGCGCATATCGTCCATGTCTATCTTCAGAATGTCCTCGCCCTCGAACAGCATCTCGCCCGACACGATTTTGCCCGGGGGGTCCGGGATCAGGCGCATAAGCGAAAGAGCGCTGACACTCTTGCCGCAGCCGCTTTCCCCTACGAGACCCAGGGTTTCGCCCTCTTCGACCTCGTACGATACGCCGTCCACTGCTTTAACGACACCCTCGAAGGTGAAGAAATGTGTCCTAAGGTCTTTAACTTCCAGAAGCGTAGCCAACAGCCCTCCCACCGGCGGCAAGCCAGAAACCGCTTTGTCGTCGCGCCGGATTCAAGATAGTGGCCCTTCTACGGGGCCGTTTCAAGGTTACTCGAAGTGGTGGGGAAGGGGAGACTCGAACTCCCACGCTTTGCAGCACATGATCCTAAGTCATGCTCGTCTACCAATTCCGACACTCCCCCAAACTGCAATCCCCTCTTATCACCATGTTTCATTTTTGGTGACCCGCCTCGGGGTCGAACCGAGAACCTACGGATTAAGAGTCCGTTGCTCTGCCAGTTGAGCTAGCGGGCCACAATTACCCTACCCAAAACTGCTTCGTTTCAGGTTGCAAAAGCCTATCAACAGTACCCAATCTTGTCAATAGAGCGCCTTCCGCCCGCAGGACGATGACAAAGGCCAGGAAGCACCCGCTCTCCCGCTCATCCTGAGCCCGTCTAAGGACTCCCGCCCGAGTGGCTCGTGGTTCGTCAAGCTCACCATGAGGGGGCCACGGGAGACTTTGCAGTCCTCCAGTTCCTCACGCCGCTTTCCTGGATTACCTGGCAGCGTTGTCAGCTTCTACTGTCAAACGCCGTAATTCAGCCTGTCGATCAAGCTGCCAGGCAGACTCGCCTGGCGCATTTTTTCCTGGGTGGCGGCCCGGTCGTATTCCACCCGGTGGCGCTCCAACGCACCGTCAGAGTTTTCACCTTCCTTCACATATAGTGCGTAGCTGGGTCGGGGATCATAGTCCCTGGGCTGGCCCACACTGCCCGGATTTATAATCCACCGCCGGGAGTCCAGGGGATACACTTCATCCTCGGAAAAATGTACGAAGCGGGGACCGTCGCGGTTTTCCAGGCACAGGAATGGGATGTGAGAGTGGCCCACCAGGCAGAAGGCAGTTGTCAGGCGCCCGAAAGTGCTGGCTGCAGCCTCTTCGTTAAGGAGGTATTCCCGGAGCGGAGCCCGCAGGCTGCCATGCACCAGGGTAAACTGGCCGGAGCTGGCCACTTCAGGCAGCCCCTCAAGAAAGTCCCGGTACTCTTTTCCAAGCCGTTCCGCCGTCCAGGCAGCGGAGTAGGCGGCTGCATTGTTAAAGTCCCCGCTCTCCCGAACGTCCAGAGCAGCGCGATCATGGTTGCCCGCCACCGCCACAAGGGGGTATCTCATCAGCAAGTCAAGGCAGGCCTCCGGGTCAGGCCCGTAACCTACGCTGTCGCCAAGGCACCAGATGGAGTCAAACCCTCCCCGGCCTTGGGCGTCGGCAATTACTGCCTCCAGCGCCTCCAGGTTGGAATGTATGTCGGAAACAATTAACGCGCGCAACTGAATGCCCCGGATTCGACATCCCAACCACCATGTTGACAGGAGGGATGGCGCATTCTAGCCTGCTATCCACCCAATACCCGCCATTATACCAATCATTTGGCAGAATTCTTACCTTTGCGTACCGTGGGACGGAACCTCAGTGAGCCGACTAAAACCGAAGAGGGGGCGAAATGAACAAAACAAAGCCACAAATATCTGTTGTCGCCACGGGCGGCAGCATCGCCGGCGTGGGACCCGACCGCATGGACTTTATCCTCTACCCCGAACTGGGCGAACACATCACCATCGAGCAATCTCTGGAACGAATACCCGAAGCCAATGACATAGCCCACATTTCTTCGGAAGATCTGGTGAGTGTCGGCAGCACCGCCATTGGCATTAAAGAGTGGCTTCAACTGGCGGAACGTATAAATTCTCTCCTTGACAGTGATGCAGTTGACGGTGTGGTGGTTACCCACGGCACCGCGACCCTGGAAGAAACGGCCTATTTTCTCCATCTGACGATAAAGTCCGGCAAGCCTGTGGTGGTTACCGGCGCCATGCGCCCTCCCACCGCCCTGGGCACCGACGCAGACCTTAACCTGCTAGACGCTATTCGGGTAGCCGGCAGTCCCTCGTCTTGTGGGCTGGGCGTGCTGACAGTACTTAACAACGAAATTCAGTGCGCCCGGGACGTGGTTAAGACCAATACCTTCCGGGTGGAAACCTTCAAGCCCAACGAACTGGGGTTCCTGGGATACGCCGACTCTGACGGCCAGGTGGTCATGTATCATGCCCCCCTGCGACGGCACACCACCGTCAGCGAATTTGACGTAAGGGGAATGGATTCCCTTCCCCGGGTTGACATCGTTTACTGTTACGCCGGTTCCGATGACCTCCTTGTCAACGCAGTCCGGGCTAATGGCTCCGACGGGCTAGTCCTGGCCGGATTTGGCGGCGGCAGCTTCCCGCCCAGGGCCATTGACGCGGCAGCAAGGGCGGTAGAAGAGGGTATTCCCGTCGTCCTTGCCTCCCGATCCCTCAATGGGAGGGTGGTAATGACACCCCGAAAGGACGAGCAGGGTTTCATAGTATCCGACAACCTCCAGCCCCAGAAGGCCAGGATTCTGCTAATGCTGGGCCTGATACGGACCCGGGAAAGAGCGGAACTCCAGCGAATGTTCTACGACTATTAGCAAACGTTGAGAATGTGCATTGGCGATTCAATCCTTTTTGCAAACCGTGGCAACAAGGGTGCCGCTACCTTTGCCGGAGGTGTATAATCGGCACCAATCCCCCGACAAGAACTACATTTCCGGCCGTTGGAGCACCAATTGTCGAGTCAATCTTGTAAAGGCAGGTGACGACTTTGGCAACTACCGCAGTTGTGAACCCCCAGAGTGGGCAGGAGGGTCGAACCAAGAATTCGGTGCTGGCGACCACCCTGATCGGCGCCCACGCCTTTGAGCATCTTTACGCCCACAGCATTCCCTTGTTGGCGCCCATTATCCTTGCCGACCTGGGTGTGAATGCGACCCTTGGCCTGTTGATTCCTGCGATACGCTCGATTTTCGGGGGCGTTAGCAGCACGGTCGGGGGCTTTTTTGTAGACCTGTATCACCACCGGGTAGCCTGGGTGCTTTCCGTAAGCGCCTTCAGCGTCGGCCTGGGCTACCTGTTGATGTCGGTTGCGCCCAGTTATGTTCTCATACTTGCCGCCCTGTCCCTGGGCTCCATCGGCAGCGCCATGTGGCATCCGCCGGCTCTCGGTCTGCTCGCACGGCGTTTTCCCGAACGGCGCGGCGCCTTCATATCATTGCACCGGTCTATGGGCAGCATTGGAGACGCCGTCAGTCCCCTGGCCCTGGGAGCATTCCTGGGGGGAGTGATTGCCTGGGAGGGTCTCTTCTCCTGGGACCTGCCTTGGGGTCCTATAAGCTGGCGCCTGATAGTAGGCTTCAGCACCATCATAATGTTTACTTCCAGCGTAATCATCCTTGTGCTGCTCCGAAGAGCGGGCGGGGAGAAACCCGAGGGCATTAGCATCGGGGAGAGGTTCAACACCAACTGGCAGGGAATGAAGGAGGCCTTCAGGGGCACCGGAATGTGGGCAATCTTTACCGTTTCCGCCGTCAGGGGCATGGCAGACCGGTCCTATCTATTCCTTGTTCCGCTTTACCTGGCCTACCTCCTGGAGCAGGATGGTTACCACGTACTGGACCCCTATGTCGTAACCCTTCTGGCCTTCCACGTAGCCCTTATGGTTATTCCGGGCATTTTCTCCGGCCCGATAATTGGCACGATTTCAGACAGAATCGGCCGGAAACTGATTATTGTCTTTGTCATGGCGCTCACTACAGTCCTGACCCTGGCCACCGTTATTAGCGCCCAGGTGGCCGGTGGTTATACGCCCGTAATTACGGTGCTAATCGCCATATACGGCACCTTCAATTTCTCCGTAAACAATCTGACGCAGGCTGCGGCGGCGGACATAGCGGTGGGGAGGCGGCTGGAATCTTCTTTCCTGGGGTTGATGTGGGGTAACAACACCCTGTTCGGCGCCATCTCCGCGGTGTTCATTTTCTTCGCCGTGCGGTGGTTTGGATGGGAGTCGGGCTTCTACATCTCCGCCGCCATATATTTCTTTGGACTGCTGGTCGCCTTCCTAATTCCCAACAGGCCCAGGGCTTTGGCAGAAGCGACATAGGCGGCATCAATCCAGTAGCCAAATCATTGAACAAAAGGGGGCGGGCAAAATCCCGCCCCCTTGTCTATTTGTACGACTTTTGTACCAATTCTTGAAAGAGGTATTGACAACTATAGCAGGCAGTGATAATCTTTCTTTAGAGCAAGAAGGGCATCAGTGCCCCGACTGTTCCGACAAACGGTAAGGAGGTGGAAAGTGGTAAAAGTTTTCGAACGATGCCATAAGTGGATTTTCCCTTGTAACGTCCCTGCCGGTTCGGAATGGGAAGGGTGACCCGAGAGGGAATGCTCCACCGCCGGCAGGGAGAACAAGAAAAGGAAGTCTCGCGCAGATACCAAGTGAACCAATTCCTTGGTGAGCGACCTTAGGAAGGGTACGTGCGGTAAGTGTGCCGTAGAGGCGAGACTACTTGGCGAAAGCAGATCAGGGCCCGGTAGGCGTACCGGGCCCTGATTGTCTTTATCAAATCCCAGGATAGGAGCGACGTTAAGCCGGTCGGGCTAGCCCGATTGCTCCAGCGCTGCCCGGTACTGTTCCGGGGTATTCAGGTCCCAAAGCACTTCGCCGGTTTCCATTTCAAAGCGAAGGGTTCCCTCCTCGTGACGCCGCACCACCTCACGGATGCCCTGGTTTTCTTCGCTAATATTCTCCAGTTCGACCAGCAGCGCCCCGTCAAATATCACCGGATGCCCTCCCTTTCCACCAAAAGTGGGTATTGAAACGAGCGGGCCATTGCTCCGATGGTGCGCCAACAGGACCCTTACGGTATCAGCGCTGCGGGGCTGGTCAACATTCAAGAGTAAAAGCGACTCCGGAGCGCTGCTGCCCAGCGCCTTCAGTCCAGCCTTGATGGACGTAGTCTTGCCATGCAGGTATTCGTGGTTCACCGTCCATTCCACCTTGGGCTTCCCGAGCAGTTCCGGTAGCAGTTCTTCGTATCTATGGCCGAGAACAACTACAACCCGGTCAACTCCTCCTTCCACCAAAGCTGAAACCTGGTGGGAAATAATGGTTTGGCCCTGCCAGGGCAGCAGGGCCTTCAAGTCACCCATTCGTCGAGATTCTCCCGCAGCCAGGAGAATTGCCACAGTTTCGGGCATACCAATATCAATCTCTCAGGTTCAACGCTCGGTCAGGGTCAGACCTCGATGGCGTCGTGGAATCGCTCGGCCACCCGGTCAATGTACCACTCGTCCATCTGCATCGGGCCGCCCTTGCCGCCCCGTCGAACCATTATGATCTCGGACATGATGCTCACGGCCAGTTCTTCCGGTTGAAGGCCGCCGATGTCCAGCCCGATGGGCGCATGGACTTCCTTGAGACGTTCCAGCGTCACTCCCTGATCCAGCAGTCGGCGGTAAATCATCAGGTTTTTGCGCCGGCTGCCCATCAGGCCAATATACCGGGCCTTGGTCTTCAGAGCAGATTCCAGAGCCATGTCGTCGAAGCGATGGCCCCGGGTTGCAACCACCACAAAGGTGTTGACGTTTATGGAGATATCTTCAGACCAGCGGTCGTACTGGGTAACTACGGTCTGTTCAGCATAAGGGAACCGGTACGGGTTGGAAAATTCCTGGCGGTCATCAACTATAAAAACCCGGTAGCCCAGCATATTGGCCAGGTCTGCCGTGGCCTTGCCCACGTGGCCGCCCCCAATCACCGTCAAGGTAGGGGGTGTTGTAAAGCCCTCGACAAACACCTCCACACCTTCATCGGTGGCGAAACTGTCCGTCGAACCCACATCTGCCACCTGCCGGCAGGCAGCCACCGCCCGGTCATCCAGTTCCTTACTGCCCAGGCTGCCGATAACCGTGCCATCCAGCAACAGCATCAGCTTCGCCCCAAGGCTGGCATTTCCCTCCGGCACGTTGACCACCGTCGCGAGGCCCACCGGGTCGCCGCCCTCATACGCATCTATGAGCCGCTGGCCAATGTCCAGGAATCCGTCGGGCTCATACATTGGTTCCAGGTAGAAATACATGGTTCCACCGCACACCAGGCCGTCCCTGGCGGCGATGTCTTCGTTCAGGAAGTAGTCCTTGAACTCCGGTCCGCTCTGGTTGCGGAGCATTTCCCGAGCAGCATACCAAATGTCCCCTTCCACGCAGCCGCCGCCCAGTGTTCCCACACCGGAACCATCCTGCCTAACCAACAGCATGGACCCCGCCTTCTGGGGCGTGGACCCCTTGGTGCGGACCACCGTGGCCAGCACGCAAGGCTGTTGGTCCTGAAGCTGCCTTACGGTTTCCTCGATTACTTCTTTCATATTCGCGCCTCAAGCCTCTAACGAGGTTACGAATTGAATTATAGCTGAAATGACCCCGAATGATACCTTGCCAAGCTTAACAAATTTTGGCCTCGCCAACAAATCACAGTTAACAATAATGGCACTAATTCGGAGCCTTTTTGCTGGGAAATATCAGTGCATTCAGATATAATCTGGTACATATATGTACAAGGTTACCATCACCTCAGTTGACCTCCGCAATTCCCGCCGTTACGTCCAGGTTATGGAGTCCCTCGGTGCGGAAGTGAGTGTTGTGACCCCTCCCGAGAATGGACAAGCCAGCAAAGTCCTAGAAGGGGCCGGAGGCTTGATGCTGACGGGCGGTCCCGACGTTGACCCGGCCCTTTATAACGCCGTACCGGACCCCGGGGCAAACCTGGAACTGTGCCGCCCCCTGGACGACCTGGAGTTGCGCCTGCTGGATTATGCCCTGGACCGGGACATGCCCGTGCTGGCCATTTGCCGGGGTATGCAATTACTGAACGTGGCACTCGGCGGGCAATTGATTCAGGATCTGCCAGGTCACAAGGCCGAACGTGAGGACGGTTGCTGGCAGTCCGAGAAGCACCTCATTTACATGGCGCCCGGGGCCAAGGCCGCCGCCATTGTTGGCAGCGCCGGCTTTTTCAGGGTGAACAGCCTTCACCACCAGGGGCTGAGGGAAGCCCAGCGTTCTCCCCGCTTGATGACCAGCGCCTATTCTGTGGATGACGGCCTGATTGAAGGCCTGGAAAGCCCCCACCACAGCTGGGTCATTGGCCTGCAGTGCCACCCGGAGCGCCAGGACGAAGTGCCGCGCAGTTTCGCCAACCTGTTTGCCGGATTCTACGAACGGGCAGGAACTTACGTGTCCGGCTAGGCGGAAGAGGCTATGGCCCTTGTTCGCTTTAGACGATCTCGGAATCCAAGGAGCATAGAATATGGTTACTTCAGCCCCCGTACCGCCATCCGGCGGAATAAGGCCAATCCGCATCGAAGAAGAGATGCGGAGTTCATACCTGAGTTACGCCATGAGCGTAATCGTATCCAGGGCCTTGCCCGACGTGCGGGACGGGCTGAAGCCGGTCCAGCGGCGTATTCTCTACGCCATGCACGAAATGGGCATGCGCCCCAACCAGGGCCATCGCAAGAGTGCTCGAATCGTGGGCGAAGTGCTGGGCAAGTTCCATCCCCATAGCGATACCCCCGTTTACGATGCGCTGGTACGCATGGCCCAGACTTTTTCCATGCGCTACCCCTTGATTGACGGTCAGGGGAACTTCGGGAGCGTGGACGGCGATCCGCCTGCTGCTATGCGCTATACCGAAGCACGCCTGGCTAATATCGCTGAGGAACTCCTGGCCGACATTGACCTTAACACCGTTGACTTCTCTCTGAACTTCGACGACTCGCTGAACGAACCGGAAGTACTGCCCAGCAGGATGCCCAACCTGCTGGTCAACGGCGCCACCGGTATCGCGGTGGGCATGGCCACAAACCTTCCGCCCCACAACCTGGGTGAAATCTGTGACGCCGTCTGTTACGTTATCGACCACCCCAACTGCGTCACTGAAGACCTGATGAAACTGGTCCCCGGACCCGACTTCCCCACCTACGGTTCCATACGAGGCACCCAAGGCATTATCGATGCCTACACCACCGGGCGGGGCCGCATTGTCATGGAGGCCAAGACCGAAATCGAGGAAATGCGTGGCGGACGCCAGCGTATCGTCGTTACGGAACTGCCCTACCAGGTCAACAAGGCATCTCTCGTGGAGAAGATTGCCCAACTGGTGCGGGATAAGCGCATAGAAGGCATTTCCGACATACGGGACGAGTCGGACCGACAGGGAATGCGAGTGGTCGTCGAACTCCGCCGCGATGCCCAAGCCAACATTGTCCTGAACAACCTGTACCGTCACACGGCCCTGCGCAGTTCCTTCAACGCCATCATGCTGGCCCTGGTGGCCGGCCAGCCCCAGGTTCTGCCCCTGAAGCGGGCCCTTACTCTGTTCGTGGAACATCGCCAGGAAGTGATCCGCCGCCGTTCCGAGTTCCTGCTCCAACGGGCCCGGGACCGGGACCACATCCTCCAGGGCCTGTTGCTGGCCCTGGACGTGATGGACCAGGTTATCTTGATTATACGGACTTCGGATGACGCTGAATCCGCCCGCACCAACCTGATGGACGAATTCGACCTGAGCCAGGTACAGGCCCAGGCAATTCTGGACATGCAGCTTCGCCGCCTGGCCGCCCTGGAACGCCAGCGACTGCTTAACGAACACGAAGAACTGCAAAAGACCATCGCCAACCTGGAGGCGCTGCTGGCCGACCCGGCCAAGATTCTCAACGAAATCAAGAAGGAAACCCGCAAGCTAAAGAAAGACTTCGGAGATGCTCGCCGCACCCGCATAGACCACGACGAAGTAGGTGAGCAGTCGGCCGAACAGTTTATTCCTCACCAGGATGTAATGATTACCCTCAGCCAGAGGGGGTATATCAAGCGAATCCCTTGCGACACCTACCGTACCCAGAACCGGGGCGGCAAAGGTGTTCGCGGAATGACAACCCGGGATGACGATGCCCTGATGGATCTGGTCGTCGTGGATACCCACGATACCTTGTTGTTCTTCACCAACCGGGGCCGTGTGTATCCCCTTAAAGCCTACCAAATTCCCGGGGATACCTCTCGCACCAGTCGGGGTACCTTGCTGGTAAACCTGATTCCCATTGCCCGGAACGAGCAGGTCCAGGCCATGCTGCCGGTCAAAAACGCCAGGGACAGCGCCATGCTACTCCTGGCAACCCGCATGGGCGAAATCAAGGCACTGAAGGAGGGCGAACTTACCAACATCCGACCTTCCGGTCTGATTGTCATGGACCTGGAGGATGGTGATGAATTGGTCGGCGTGGCCCAGGCCGGAGATTCCGACGAAGTAGTGCTGGTTACCGAAAAGGGCCAGGCCATTATCTTCCAGTTCCGCAACTGTGAAGACCCCCGCAAAAACTTGACGCCTCGCTCCCGGTCCGCCGGGGGCGTGAAGGGTGTCCGGCTCCTCGCTGACGACAAGGTCGTCGGCATGGCCCCGGTTACCGCCGACGGCCACCTCCTGGTTGTCAGCCAGAGAGGCTACGGAAAGTCCACGCCACTGAAGAACTATCCCCGTCACGGCCGAGCAGGCCAGGGCGTCCGAACCTTCAAGGTTACCGACAAGACGGGGCCGGTGGCGGCCTCCCGGGTAGTCACCGACAACGAGGGACAGGAGGTGTTTATCATATCCGCCAAGGCCCAGGTAGTGCGTATTAACCTGGAAGACGTTCGCGTAACCAATAGCCGCTACACTCAGGGCGTTATCGTGTGGCGAGACAGGGAAGCCGACGACTACGTGGCATCCGTCGCCTGCTTTACGGAGAACGATTACTCATCCGGTGGTGGTGGCGATGCCGCCAGCAGCACATCGCAAACAACTGCCAGTGCCGAATCGGTCGCCTCGGAAAGTTCCTGGGAGGACTCGGACGAAGAAACCGGCTATATAGAAGGGGAAGACGAGGAACCCACGCCAGGCGAAGAGGCGCTGGATAACGAATAGCCGTCAATACACTAGCCAGAATGCCGAATGAAGCCGCCATTTATGACGGATTCACGAATATATCGGGGAGCTAACGAGATAATTGTTGTTAGCTCCCTTGATTTGTTTATATTTATCCCATATAATCTCTGGCGTTGCATTTTTCAATGCATCTTAATGCCACATAAGCAGTCATTCCATAAATGATCAAAATAGCAGCGGAGGAAACGAAGTGAAGTTGGTATTCATTCACGGAGCGGGGAGTTCGAGTTTGGCGTTCTATTACCAACTGCAGCACTTTCGTAACTCCAAGGCCCTGGACTTGCCTGGGCATCCCACTGGGCGTCCTTGCCCCACCATCGAACAATACCTGGAATGGGTGCGGGGGTTTACCACGGCCCGCCGGTACAAGAACATGGTCATCTGCGGTCACTCCATGGGCGGGGCCATCAGCATGCTTTATGCCTTGCGGTATCCGGAAGAAGTTCGCGGGATAATCCTGATGGGAACTGGCGCCAGGCTTCGGGTACACCCCGATTACCTGAACATAGGAATTGACTCTGCAGAGGACAACTCCAGGTGGCTGGAGAACCAGATGGCCTATTACCCGGGGGTGGCCAAAGACATGGTCCAGTCTCTCAAGCGGCGGTCAGTTGAAATTGGACCTTCCGTTGAGCTGAATGACCTCAAGGCCTGCGACCAGTTCGACGTGATGAACGAACTCCACAACATCAACCTGCCCACCCTCGTAATCTGCGGAGACCAGGACACCATGACCCCGGTGAAGTATGCCAATTATCTTTCTGAGAATATACCTGGAGCAAAGAAGGTGATCGTCCCGGGAGCTTCACATTTCGTGCAGCTTCAGAAGTACAAGCAGGTGAATGAGAGTATTGAGGAGTTTGTGGCTTCGCTGAGAAGTTGATGCTGCGGGCCGACCAGAGGATCCGGTGATTTGGGGCCGGGAGCGATTCCTTCGCATACCCGGCCCCTGATTTCGTTGTCTCTATTCCAGCCGATCGTTGGGATGGTACCAGCGGCTCTTGTAGAACATCAGGGGATCGCCCGCCTCGTTGCGGACAACTTCCTTCACTTCGCCCATGTAGACCGTATGGTCGCCATAAACATGGGAACCCACCACCTCGCAGCCAAAGAACACCATGGAATCATCCAGCATGGGTATCTGATTCTCGCCTATGGTGTAGTGGTATTCGGTGCCCTCTTGCCGGTCCTCCGGTCGCTTGGCGAAGTAAACTCCCAGTTCTTCCTGTTCCTCTCCCAAAATGTTCACCCCGAAACGGCCTGTACTCTCCACGTAACCATAAGTGTGGGTACCGTGAGCCACGCAAATCAAAACCGTGGGTGGGTCCAGGCATACCGATGTAAAAGAATTGGCGGTCATGGAATGGGGCATTCCATGTTCATCCATAGAGGTAACCACGGTTACGCCGGTCGCGAAGAGGGACATTGCCGATCGGAAATCGTCTCTGCTAGTCAAGATGCCTTCCTTCCCTTGCCGATTTTGCCCAATTATACCCAAAGGCCGAATAACTCGCTACCTGGAATCAGGCCACCGGGCAAACGCATTCTCCCACTTGGCGGGATTCCCGATGGATAAATGAGAGCTGCGAAATCACTCGCCCCATTCGAGGAAACCGTCCTCCCGGGAAAGACGGACTTTCCCATAATTAAAATGCGTTGGCCCTGAATCAGGCCATCTTCCGGTGGCGCTGCATAGCATAGTTAAGTACTCCCAGCCGGGCTACTGGCCAATTCGCCAGGGCACTCCCTAAGGCCAGGGCAGGAAACAGTCTCCGATATCGTTGGGCAATGCGTCGGCAGCCAGCGAGGGGTCCAGCTTCAGCACCGTACCTTCCGGTATCAGGCCCTGAAAAACATCCGGATGAGTCAACTGAGCCAGAATTTCCAGCCCTTTAATTATGCGCGGACCTGGCACGCTAAAATACACATGGTCTATGAGATAGACTTCACCGATCTGAACCGCGGGCAATGTGGCCCAACCTACCTGGTCCGCCAGCCAGGGAATTTCCGTCTTGTGACGCTGCAGATCGGAAGAGCATAGGTCCACAAAGAGCTTGTCCGGGGCATAGCTCACCACATCGTCCCACGACAGCCGGGTGGCAGGACAGCCCGGGGAGAAGGCATCCAACGAACCGCCCGCGCGCAGGAGCAGGTCAGGAATCCAGTGCCCCCCAATGACCAGGGGATTAATCCCTTCCAGGGAAAAGACCCGGGGACTTCCCACGACTGCCGACAGCGCATCCTCAACAGCCTCCACCCTTGCCTCCAGTTGCGACACCAGGTTTCCAGCCCGTTCGGGAACGCCGCACTTTTCCCCTACCTGCAAAATGGAGTCGAAAATGCCTCGCAGCGTCCTCGGGTTCAGAATCACTACCTCTGGCGGGAAGGGCATCTGGTCAACAGTGCGACCCACTGTCTGGGCGTCCACTTCGCAGAAATAGCATAAGTCCTGGGTCAGCACCACGTCCGGGGAGTTGCTGGAGACCCACTCTCCATCCAGCTCATAAGGACTCTCGCCAGCCTCCAGGATCCGGCGCATCATGGCATCCACCTGTTGGCTGGTCATAGAGTCCACATCAATTCGGCTCCGGCAAACCACCGGCTTTTCCTTTACTTCGGGGGGATAGTCGCACAAATCGGTAACCCCCACTATTTGGTCGCCCAGGCCCAGGGCATACAGGATTTCGGTGCCGCTGGGCAGAAGGGAACAAATCTTCATGACCCTTTACTCTCTTCAATAAAGCTGGCGCATAATTTAAGCAATGTAGCCAGGGAATCGTGGAATACCCCGGCAGCCATAATGTAAAATATATGCGACCCTGATTGCAGTTTACTTTTTACCCGCCAGTTCCGGTTGCCCGCCAGTTCCGGCCGAATTTCCTGGACATCGGGTCTACTCACCTGCCTCGGATTCTACCAAATGGACCAGCCGCAGCCACAACCTGCCTTGAACTGGAACACCCTGGCTTTTGTTCGGCTGGGGGCTTTCAGCTTCGGGCTTACCGGCTTCTTTCTGACCATGGAGACCGTAGTGCTCCCCACACTGGTGCTGGACGTGGCGCCGGAAGGAGCCAAGAACACTTTGCTGGGAATCCTGGGGTTCAGCGGGCTGGTGGCTGCTGCCCTGGCCCAGCCCATTGTGGGATCCTACAGCGACCGGACCAGGTCCCCCCTGGGACGCAGGGTACCCTATATGCTGTGGGGTGTTGTCTTCGTTTGCCTGGGCCTGACGGGGCTTTCCTTCACCCTGACCCTTGTCTCGTTGATGATCATCTGGATTTTCATTCAGGCCAACGCTGGAATCAGCACCGCGCCCTACCTGGCCCTGATCGGCGACCTGGTTCCCAGCAACAAAATTGGCGTAGCATCCTCACTGAAGATACTGGCGGACGCTGGCGGCGGCGTGGTAATGGTCGCAGTTTGCGGCAGCCTGATCAGCCTTTACCGGGGACCCGAATCTATCGAGTGGCTGCGCATATCTCTCGGAGTGCTGGGCGGCACCCTCATAGTAACCGTGTTGATCAGCGCTTCCTTCGCCTTCACCCGCGAGCGCGCCACCAGGGCGCTGCACCGGGGCGCAACTACCCTCCGGCACCCCACCCGGGGCCTGCACCCCCACCTGGTATGGTTCCTGCTGTCCAGGTTCCTGCTCATCACGGCCACCTTCGTGTTTCCCACTTATGGCCTGTACTTCCTGCGAGACGTGGTTATGGTGGACAACCCTGCCCAGACCCTGGGCACTGCGGTCATCGCCATCGGGGGCGCCCTGGCCCTTAGTATCTATCCCGCCGGTTGGATCTCGGACCGAATAGGCCGCAAGCCCGTCATCATCGCGGGCGCCATCGGTGCCGCCACCGGTTCCATCCTGATTTTCTGGGCCAACGACACTATTCAGGTGGTAGCTATTTCGAGCGTAATCGGGCTTTGCATTGGGCCGGTGTTGAGCGCCAGCTGGGCGCTGGCCAATGAAATGGCAGTTCCGGGACGCGAAGGACAGCACATAGCCATTGTCAACCTGGCCACAATCGCAGGAGCAGCCTTCTCCAAGCTGCTGGGGCCACTGGTTGACGTATCCAACCGGTTTGTTTCTACGGGGGCGGGTTATGCCGGACTTCTGGTGGCCTGCGCATTCCTGTTTGTGCTGGGCAGCCTGCTGTTGCTGCCGCTAAATCAGGACCACGAAGACCTGCTGGCGGCCCGTGAGCATTCCCTGGAAGAAACTGGGTGACGGCCAGGAAGTGCCCGTCCCGGGTCAACCGGCGGATGAAACTCTTCCCAAGAAATCGGACGAACCCCTGACTATCCAGGAATTGAAGGAAGTCATCAGGAACTTCACGCCCTTAGCGATGAATGCCTCCACGTTGGCGTCGTTGACCAGGGTGCCCGCCGTCCGCCCAGAGTCCACAATCTTGGCAATGGCATCGTCAATGGACGCCTGCACTTCAGGGTGGCCCGGGTCTCCCAGGTGGCCCATGGTCTGGGCCAGGTCCGACGGGGCGACGAAGAAGACGTCAATGTCGTCCACCCGCAGGATTTCGTCCAGATTCTGCAGGGCCTCCACCTCCTCCAGCAGCACTACCACCATGCTCTGGTCGTTGGCGACCTGGAAATAATCGGGAACGCCGTAGGACTGCCGTCCCCCGAACATTCCCCGATACCCCAGGGGAGCGTATTTTGCGGATTTGGCCGCCTTTTCCGCCTCCTCCCGGTTGTTGACGTGGGGAGTAACGATTCCCATGGAACCCCGGTCCAGCGTGCGGGTAATCAGCCAGGGTTCATTGGCGTTTACCCGAGTGATGGACGTGACTCCCCACAGGTCGCAGGCCCGGGTCATGTCGCCCAGTTGCTCCCAGGTTACGCCGCCGTGCTCGCACTCCAGCCAAATCCCGTCAAACCCCAGCGGTCCCAGGAAATCTACCATCTCGCTGCTCAATATCCCGGAAATGGTGACGGTTACCTGGCCATTTGCCAACTTTTCCTTGAGGCTATTCCTTCTGATGTCCGGCATACCCTTCCTCAATTCCCTTTCGTTGTCCTTTCTCTACTGGAGAGAGGGACTCCGTTTCTCTTCGTACCCCCGGGGGGTAACCATTTTGCCGTTCAAGACGTAGCTGGTGGAATTTCCGATAATCACCGTGGTGAACATATCAACCTCGTCCGCCCGGGCGGCCAGACCGGCCAGATCCGTCAACCCAACCTGCTGCTCAGCCCGGTAAGCCTCCCTTACCAGGCCAACCGGCGTATCGTCTGCCCGGTGTTCCAGAAGTATGCGACGGGCCTCCAGCAGCTGCCAGTCTCGCCGGCGGCTGCGGGGATTGTACAGGGCCACCACAAAGTCTCCCTGGGCGGCCGCTTCCAGCCTCCGTTCGATGGTCTCCCATGGAGTCAGCAAGTTGCTGAGGCTGATGGCGCAGAAGTCCTGCATCAGCGGCGAACCCAGCAGGGACGCGGCGGACTGCAGGGCCGAAACGCCCGGGATGGTGACTACGCGGGGAGACTCTCCGTCCCATTTACGGTCGGTGAGCACCCGGAACACCGGGCCTGCCATCCCGTACACTCCGGCATCTCCCGACGATACAACGGCAACCGAACAGCCACTATAGGCCAGATCCACGGCGCGAGCGGCCCGCTCCAGTTCCTGACCCAGTTCCATGGCAACAATTTCCTTCCCATCCGTCGCGGAGGCAATCTGCTCCATGTAACCTCGGAAGCCTACCACCACGCTGGCATCTTCCAGGGCAGCCGCCGCCCCCGGAGCAAGCAGTTGGGGTGAACCGGGTCCCAGGCCCACCAGGTAAAGAATCCCCGTTTTATTGCTGCCTGTATTTGGCATAGACTGGCATCCTGAATTCACTGAAAGTGCGGTACCGTCCATTTCAGTGCCACTAGCTAAAAGGTTTTCGGGCCACGGCAATGGTAGCCCGGTCGGTCTTCCTGCGGTTCACCAGCAGTCCGCCGGCCCCCGAAGCCAGCAACGCGGCCGGCTCAGAAACGCCCCACACGCCGAGCAAACGGTGGGCGGCTTGAGATTTGGTGAGCGTCGCACTACCAGGACTTCCGCCGGCGACGGCCCCGATAATTGGCTCGTTGCCACCGTTCGCATCGAAAAGCGAGTTTAACTCGCCTGCGCTGTAGCACACCACGGGAACACTGTACTTCTCGGCCAATGCCAGTATGCCAGGCTCGTCCCTCTTGATAGAGGCGGTAGCAATACAGTAGATGCTCTTCAGGGAAAGGTTATGCTGCCTGAAGACATCAATCAGTAACTCCTCCAGATGTTCCATTGAAACGCCCCGACGACACCCCATGCCTACCACCAGGCTGCGAGGGCGGTAGATAACCACCGGCGCCTCAATTGCTGGAGACGCAACAGAACCTGAAATCGGGGCTTCGCGGTCGCTGATAACCAGCGCCGCCGAGCAATGGCAATCCTCCAATTCCTGTGGCGATGCGCAGAATTTCAGGCTGGCTGGCATGGAAATATCCCCGGACGCCCAATCCCGTTCGCCCGCATCCTGCAGGACGGCCACGGGTTCCCCGTTTACCACTGCCGCGCTGACCCGGGTAACGGAGTTGGAGTCCGCCTCAAGTTCCCAGCCGTACTCCCGCCCCAGCATGTCCACTGCCAACGTATTCTTGACGTGGGACGCAGTGGTTATAACCGGAGTTGCGCCCAGGGCATCGGCAACCTCCCGGGCAAGGACGTCAGCGCCACCCAGGTGTCCCGACAGCAGACTGACGGCAAAGCGACCCACATCGTCCACACAGACCACAGCCGGGTCGTGGTGCTTGTGCTGCAGCAGGGGAGCGACGAGGCGGACCGCGGCGCCCACCGGCATGAACAATACCAGCCTGCGGTACTCACCGAAAATCTGGCCGATTACCGGCCTCAACGGCAACGCAAAGGAATGTAGGGAGCAATGAACTTGGCCGGAAAGAAGGCTCATATACCTGTCAACTGCGTGAATCACCAGACCGGGGGGAAATGCGGCCGCCAGACGGCAAGCCAGTTCAACACCGCCCTGGGAAATTACCACCACACCGGTATCCGGCGTGCAAGCCCCTTCCATTTTCATTCTCGGACTCTTCCGGCCCTTGCGTCTTCAACCGCGGTACCTGCACTCGCGTGGGAACAAGCGCCGCCGCCAGCCTGGGACATCTGCGCAGCCTAGTCAGCTGGGGTTCCCGCCCGATCCCGTGAACGCCGGAACAGGTGCGTGTAAGTGCCCGAATACAGATGGGAACTGGCGAATTCCTCATCGGTTACCAGTTCCGGGTCGCGCAGGTCCGGATCCACGGCCTTCCCCACAAAAATCAGGGCCTGCCGGGTAATTTTGGCGTCTCGCACCTTTCCGGCAATGTCCTCCAGGGTGCCGCGGATGAACTGCTCATCCTCCCAGCCTACCCGGTAGGCAATGGCGACCGGAGTATTCTTCGGATAGCCGGCGGCTTCCAGGTCGCGCACAATTCGAGGCATCCGTGTAATTCCCAGGAAGATGATCAGGCTGCAACCATGGGCGGCCAGGTCTCGCAACTGTTCCTTGGGCGGCATCTCAATACGGCCCTGAGCCCTGGTCATGATAATGGTCTGGGTAACGTCGGGCACGGTGAGCTCAGCCTTCAGTTTAGCGGCGGCAGCAAAAGCGGCGCTCACGCCGGGAATGATCTCGTAATCTACACCGGCCCATTCCAGCACTCGCATCTGTTCCAGCATTGCGCCATACACCGAAGGATCGCCGCTCTGAATACGCGCTACCATCTTTCCCTCATCGGCGGCCTCAAGGGTTACGCGCATAATCTCTTCCAGGTCCATGTCTTTACTGCCGTAGACCTGGGCATCCTCCCGGGCAAATTCAACTATGGATGGATGGACCAGCGAATCGGCGTAAATTACCACATCCGCCGTCTCAATCAGTCGCTTGGCCTTCAATGTCAACAGTTCCGGGTCGCCCGGTCCGCCGCCAATGAAATACACTTTTCCGGCCGCCATGGCTTCACCTTCTAATAATAAGTAGAGAGAAATAGTCCAGGTCTTCCTCGGTCAACTGATGTAGGTCCTGCACCACTTGTTCCCGGTCGGTAGTGGCCCGCCGGACGTATATTCCCTTACCTGCCAGCCCCAGGCTTTCCAGGTTTGCCAGCGCGTCCAACAGCACCCGGTTGACCTTCATCAAGACGATGGTATCGTAGTTGGCTATTGCCTCTCTCAAATCGTCAATCCCATAGACAGCCGGCAGGATGGCCAGCCGTTGCCCGTGGGTGACCAGGGGCACACTGGCGCGGGCAGCAGCGGCCATAACCGACGACACGCCCGGTATGATTTCCACGGCAATGTCGGGGTGATTGGCGCGAATGCTCTCCAGAACGTATGAGAAAGTGCTGAACAGCATGGGGTCGCCTTCCGTGATGAAGGCCACGTCCTGTCCACCCTTCAACCGTTCCGCCAGGGCCTCAGCCACCGTTTCCCACACACGAAACGCCGCCTCAGCATCATCGGTGGGAAACCCGAATCGCAGCAGTTCCTGCCGTTCGGTGTCGATGTACTGACGAGCAATACTCAGGGCAAAACTGTCCCGGCTGGTATCCGCATGGGGCGCACAGATTATGGGAACGGCCGCCAGGACCCGATGGGCCTTCAGCGTCACCAGTTCCGGATCACCTGGCCCCACGCCGATGCCGTAAAGGCAACCATAATTGGGATTTATGGATTCACCGCTCATCAACCCAGTCCTCCGAAAACTGCCCCTGACTCCACGCGCAGACAACAAAAACGGGATTCAGGGCTTCCAACCGGACCGAACCATCGGGCATGGGCCGACTGCGGGCCGCGTTTATCATGCTTATCTCGGCGAGAAATCCCCGCTTCTGAAACCATTGGTAAGTTTCGTTCGTCCTCTCCAGTGTTGCGAAATTGGCGACTATGCGCCCATCAGTTCGCAACCTGGATGCACTCTCTTCCAGTATTTCCGGCAGGTTTCCGCCGCTGCCTCCCAGAAAAACAGAGTCGGGATCTGGCAAGCCCGACAGCGCACCGGGCGCGCCACCACACACCACTTCCACGTTGCCACTCGCATACCGGGTCACATTTTCTCGCAGAAGCGGCACGCTGGCCTCATCGTGTTCGATAGCGAAAACTCTGCCCGAATGGGCGATAACACTGGCTTCCACTGAAATGGAACCTGTTCCGGCCCCGACATCCCAAACGACGCTGTCTGGGCGCAGGCCCATACAATACAGGCTGAAAGCCCGGACTTCCCGCTTCGTTATCTGTCCCCGCAGTGGGCGCCTTTGCTCAAAGTCTTCGTCACGCAGACCCCAGGGCCTGCCTGGCCCAGTCGAGGCCTCCTCGTCCAACGCAATGACCGAGTCGGACCCTCCGGCAGGTTCACCGCTTGTCATACCCTAAGCCCCGGCGCCCGCAGCTAGCGGCACGCCCCCGGGAGAAGTGGACGCGTGGCCCAGCAGGTTTCCCTCGAAATCGAAACAAAGAACGTCCACAATCAGGGCGTCCGCATCCTCGCCGAGTTGCTTGCGGCTCTCGTCGCACACCATCCGGCACATCAGGGGAAACACCTCCAGCAAGCCATTGGCCTGGGCAATTTCCTGGAAGTGACGGGCGCTACTGGCCTGCCGGACCTCTTCCTGCAACTCCTCAGAAGCGCCGCATTGGGACGCCAACTCGGCCAGGAAGCCGGTATCCACCTGGTTGCCGGCCACATGTGTCACAAAATACCCCATGGCCATCTTGGAAAGCTTGCCGACCATGCCTACGTGGGCGGCACGGCGCACATTCCGCATCACGCATCGTTTCATTGCCGGTCCGCTGAAAATCCCCGCCTCGATGTAAGCCATGTCGGGCAGGTCCAAATGCTGTCGGGCGTATTCTTCGCTGCGGGTGCCGGTGGAAAGAACCAGGTGGGACAAATCGTTGGTGGCGGCTACGTCTATAGCCAGGTGGACGCTGGCTCTCCACGCCGCCGTGGAGAAGGGCTGCACCACACCCGTACTACCAAGAATCGAAATGCCGTTCAGGACGCCCAGGCGGGAGTTGGTGGTCTTCAGAGCAATTTCCTCGCCTCCCGGCACCGAAACCTGGACGACAAATCCAGTATCCCGGTCAAAGGCATTGTCCACCGCGGCCTGGGCTACCGACTCGGAGATCATCCGGCGCGGCACCCTGGTTACCGCCGGCTCCCCTACCTCTATCCCCGTTCCAGGGCGGGTAACCGTTCCGACTCCAGGACCGCCCAGCAACCGGACTCCTCCTCTTTCGAAGTCCGTATCTCGCCACACGGTGGCACAGATTTCCGCGCCGTGGGTAACGTCAGGGTCGTCGCCGCCGTCCTTAATAACCGAACAGGTAACACCGTCATTACCCTCATTCCGCTGGCAGCGGTGGACCTGAAAAGTCACGTCACGTCCTACCGGCAAGTGAATAGTAGCCTGGGCAACGTCTTCGCCGCTAAGGAGGGCCTGGGTTGCCGCCTTGGCTGCCGCCGCCGCGCAGGAACCGGTCGTATAGCCGGTGCGCAACTCCCGGCGACGGACGGTCTGGCGGCTGTAGTCGCTTTCCTGGCGTTCTTGTATTTCGGGATCTTCTGCCATTAGGTCCTTTCGCTATCGATTTCAGGCGGGAATCAGGGAACCCCACGCCCATGCATCTGGTAATTAACCCCTGGTCAGCCTTCGCCCCAGGCCTGGAACACCCGGTCCGCCGCCACTTCAATCAACCGGTCATCCACCCCCAGGGGTGGCGCTAAGGCCATCTTAACCATCGGATAGGTCTCCTGCAGCCTGCTCAGCGTACCCACTACATTGCGGGTCAAAATCAACCCTGGAAAGAAAATGTAAGGGACGCAAATCAAGGACGTAACACCTCGCTCAACGATAAGGCGAGCAGCCGCGTATTCCATTGTAGGGTCTCCGTAATGGGACTGGGCCACATCCACGGCATACCCCTGTCCCATCTTTGCCTCGACCATCCGGCCCAGTTCAGCCAGCCACAGGCAGTCGTCGTACTGGGTTCGGGTACCTGCTTTCACCAGCATTATCCCTACTGATTGATCGCCCTCGGGAACGGGAGCGGCCTCCCCCATGTCCTCGATGCGTTCGACAATCAGATCCGCCAGCCTGGGGTCCGACCCCAGTCCATCAGCCAGCACCAGTTCAACCTGGGGAGACTGGGCCCGCACCTCATCCAGCATTTCGTCCATTTCCACGGTGGCGTGCTTGCCGTTGCCCAACAAATAGGGCAACACCACCACCCGATTCCTCCCCTGACGGGACAGTAAACGCACCGCTTCATCGGGGAATGGTTCGATGAATTCCAGGCACGACAGCATAACCTGCGCCCGCTCTTGGCCCAGCCTGGCTTGCAGACGATCCGCCACCTCGCCCAGCCCCTGAGGAGTACTCGGACACTGGCGGCACCACGTCGGCCATCCCGGAATGTCAGCTATTGGCTCCTCCTGGGACAGGCCATTTCCCTGGCCCTTATCATCACTGCCGCCTTCCAACGCGGCAGACCAGGCGCAGGCGCACTCCCTGGGACTGGAACCTCTCTGGCTGCCATGTCCGAGTAGTATAACTCCCCACAACGGCTCGACGTTATTCACCAATTCTCTTACACTCCGTACCTGTAATGCGTAGCGCGCTGGTCCGGGCTAACCGGCCGCCCCTAAGGCCTGGACTCCTCGGCCAACTCCAGCAGGGCGTTGATGGTCGCTGCCGCCGCCGAGCTTCCACCACGCCTGCCCACAATGGTAATGTATGGGACTTCCCGCTTGACCAATTCTTCCTTGGATTCAGGGCAAGCCACAAACCCGACTGGCATGCCCACTATCAAGGCAGGGGCTACCGCTCCTTCGTCCACCAGGTCAAGCAGCGCCAGCAAGGCGGTGGGGGCGTTTCCCACAGCCACTATTGCCCCATCTACGTGGGGAGCCAGTTCCCGTACCGCCGCCACCGAGCGAGTGGTACCTTCCCTCTGGGCCCGCGCCGCAACTTCAGGCGCGTCTATCAAGCACCTGGCGCCAATGCCTCGCCGACCTAGCAGAGCTTTAGATATGCCCATTTCCACCATTCGAACATCGGTTACGATGTCAATGCCGGCGTTTATGGCTTCTATTCCCCGGTCTAAGGCGCCATCGCTGAAACTTACTGCGTTCGCTATGGCAGGGTCACCCTCAGCCCGCACGATGCGGCAGAGAACGTAGTGCTCTCGCGGCTCAAGTCCAAGCCCCTCCGGCAAATCGGCCTGGACCATTTTGATGCTTTCCCGGTCGATTTCCTCGGGCAGGAGCGCGTATTTCTGCACCAGGTTCATTTCCGCAACCTTAAACCACGACCACGTTTACCAGGCGGCCGGGGACGTAGATTGACTTGTCCACCACCTTGCCCTCCGTGTAGGGCTGCACCTTTTCGCTGGCCAGGGCCAGTTCATTGGCGGTGGATTCGTCGATATTGGCCGGTACCTCTATCCGGTCCCGCACCCGGCCGTTGACCTGGACCACCAGGGTTATGGTCTCGTCGGCCGCCAGGTCTTCATCCCACTCAGGATAGGCCTGTTGATGGATGCTGTAGGAATGACCCGTCCTTTCCCACAGTTCTTCAGAAATATGAGGAGCGATGGGCGCCAGCATGAGCAGGAACTTCTCGATACACTCGCGCCAGGTATCCGGGTCCACGGTGGCCTCGGCCCACACCTTGCTCAGGTGGTTGACCAGTTCCATCAGCGCTGCAATAGCCGTATTGAACTTGAACCGGTCCAGGTCGCTGTGGCACTTGCGCATGGTCTGGTGCAGCACTCGGAGAGTATCCCGCACCGCCTGGTCCGCCGCTTCGGATGACTGCCCGGTTGGCAAGTCATCCGGGTTTCGTTCTACCAGTGCCCATACCCGGTTCAGCCAACGCGCCACCCCGTTGATGCCCACGTCGCTCCAGGGACCACCCTGATCCCAGGGACCAATAAACATCAGGAAGCAGCGAACGGCATCCGCGCCCATAACACCTACCACGTCATCCGGGTTAACCACGTTGCCCCGGCTCTTGCTCATTTTTTCGTGGTCGGAACCCAGGATAACTCCCTGGTTGAACAGGCGCAGGAAGGGTTCGTCAAAGTCCACCATGCCGACATCCCGCATTGCCTTGATGAAAAAGCGGGAATAAAGAAGGTGCATCACCGCATGCTCAGCGCCGCCCGTGTACTGGTCCACCGGGAGCCAGTGCTTCAGAACATCCGGATCGAAGGCGCCTTCGGCATAGTTGGGACCAGTATATCGCAGCATATACCAGGACGAGTCCACAAAAGTGTCCATTGTATCAGTCTCGCGAAGCGCGGGTCCGCCGCAGCGCGGACAGGGGATGCTACGAAAGGCCTCATGATTTACCAGGGGGGACTCTCCGGTTGGCTTGAACTCGGCGTCCTCCGGAAGCAGCACGGGAAGCTGGTCCTCCGGAACCGGAATCGTTCCACAACTTTCACAATAGACCACCGGTATGGGCGTCCCCCAGTAACGCTGGCGGGATATAAGCCAGTCCCGCAACCGGTAGGATGTGGTCCGGTCGCCCCAACCATTCTTTTCCACGTCATCGGCAATGGCCGCCTTGCCTTCATCGTCGGTCATGCCGTCGTACTTGCCCGAGTTGGTCATAAAGCCAATACCGGTATGAGCCTCCGCGGGTTCCTTGCCATCCCAGTCCAACGGCGCGATAACCATGCGAACCGCCAGACCGTACTTGCGGGCGAACATATAGTCCCGCTCGTCGTGAGCCGGCACACCCATCACCGCTCCCGTACCATAAGTGGTCAGCACGTAGTCGGCAGTGTAGATGGGCACGCGCTCGCCGCTGAGCCGGTTAATGGCATAAGTTCCCAGGGCCACACCCGTCTTTTCCTTTTCCGTGGACAGGCGTTCAATCTCAGAAGTCTGGCGCGCCTGGTTGACATAGGCTTCCACCTGCTCCCTCTGATCTTCGGAGGTCAGTTGGTCCACCAGCGGATGCTCCGGCGCCAGCACCATGAAGGTAACGCCGAAAATCGTGTCGATACGGGTGGTGAAGGTGCGAATTTCCTTCTCCTCCAGCCCGTAATGAGAAATGTCGAAGCTGACTTCCACTCCCTCGCTGCGGCCTATCCAGTTTCGCTGCATCATCAGGATCTTCTCGGGCCACTCAATCAACCCACTGAAGTCCAGCAATTCGTCGGCGTAGTCCGTAATCCTGAGGAACCACTGCTCCAAGTCCCGGCGGGTGACCACGGCGTTGCACCTTTCGCAACTTCCGTTCAATACCTGCTCGTTGGCCAGCACCGTCTGGCAGGAAGGGCACCACACCACCGGCGCCTTGGCTCGGTAAGCCAGTCCATGCTCAAGGAACTTGAGGAAAAACCATTGATTCCAGCGATAATACTCGGGGAGGCAGCAGATAACCTCCCTGTCCCAGTCGTAAATAGCTCCAATTGACCGCAGTTGCTGGCGCATGTTTTCGATGTTGCTTATAGTCCAGCTATAGGGATGAATGCCCCTGCTTATGGCCGCGTTTTCGGCAGGGAGACCAAAGGCGTCGAATCCGATGGGGTGCAGCACGTTGTAACCCTGCATCCGGCGAAATCGGGCGTGGCAGTCGGAAGGCGCCATGGCATACCAGTGCCCAATGTGCAGGTCCCCCGAGGGATATGGGTACATGGTAAGGTCGTACCACTTGGGACGGGGGTCATTGTCGTCCACGTGATACAGATCGTCCTTTGCCCAGCGTTCCTGCCACTTCCGGTCAATTTCCACTGGATTGAACCGAAGTTCTACCTGTCGGGGCGCAGAGGTCATGTCTTGTCACCTCGGAATGAGCGGCTAGCGGATATATTAGCACAGAAACAGGCCCGTCGCCGCCCTATTACAGCCAGCCAGCGGCCCACTAGGCCCGCCAGCGGCAAGGCGTTCCTTAACCTGGCGGCAAATCTGCTCGGGCGATACCTAAATGTCGTCGATTGCGGCTTGTCCCTAGACCAAAAGGCCGTATCCGGTTGGCGAATTTCAACAGGCAACCCTGCCCCTTTGCCAATTGACACTCAACAGGCCGCAACCTAGAATCAATATCACTCTCCGCGCAGCGCGCTGGCAGAGTGATGGGCAGTCTGGCAAATGCTATCCAGTTGAGCCACCGGGTGCGCCGAGCTTTCAATTGCGTCCGAACCCTCCCCGCAGACCTTACGATACCATAACCCGGTTGCCCAGGGCTTCGGATTTGGAGCCCAGGGTCATCCAGCAGCCATCGCTTCGGCGGCGCCGACGCATTCTCACGCCCCCCTTCATTCTCCTGTACGGTTTCGTTGGCCTTATCGCGGTGGGTACGGTGCTGCTGGCCCTGCCTTTTTCCGATGCCCACGGCCGTTCAACTTCTTTTGTCGTGGCCCTTTTTACGGCAACCTCCGCCGTGACCGTTACCGGACACACCGTGGTGAGTACAACCCAGCACTGGAGCTATTTTGGCCAGGCCGTCATCTTCTCGCTTATGCTGGTGGGCGGCCTGGGCTTTATGGCCGGGGCTACTTTAGTCCTGGAATTGATCGGCCGGAGGCGGACCAGCCTTGCACAGCAATTGGTGCTTCGGGAAACGATGGGAGAGGAGGTAAGGCACTTGGGTAGAACCGGGGGGTTAACCCGCCTTATTGTGGCCGCGTCGATTGCATTTTACGTAATTGGCGCACTGATGTTGTTCCCCCAAATCAAGGAAGTCACCGGATTTGGCCCCATCGAGTCCTTTTGGCAGTCCCTGTTCTTGTCAGTCTCTTCCTTCAACAATGCCGGCTTTTCCATACTGCCGGAAGTCTCCGATACCCGATCCCTGGCCATCCTGGACAACCAGTGGATTATCCAGACGGTTATGGTTGTACTCATCATGGTTGGCTGCATTGGCGTCTTGTTCCTCTATGAAATTGAGGAGAAAAGGCGGCTAAACCGCCTTTCCCTGGATACGAAGCTGGTGCTTGTTGGGAGCATCCTCCTGTGGACTGTTGGTATCGCCGCCTATTTCTTTGCCGGCTTTATTGCAGTGGGGGGCCAGGAAATCGGGGGAATTGGGCAACGCATCGGCGAAGCTGTTTTCCACTCCATCAGCGGCAGGACCGCCGGCTTCATCATTGTGGACTTCGGAGCAGCTGAAGATTTCACCAAACTGGTTTTCACTTTCCTGATGCTTATAGGCGGCGCTTCGGGATCCGTGGCCGGAGGGATAAAGGTCAATACCTTTATGGTGTTGTTCGTCGCGGTCATTGCGTCAATCAGGTCTCGTCCACAAGCGGAGGCCTTCGGCCGCGAAATCCCCCAAACCCAGGTGTACCGGGCGGTGGCTGTTGGCGCCCTGGCCATGGCCTTCATAGTGATAACCGTTCCCATTCTTACCATAACCGAGGCCGACGCCCTTCGCGCCGGCGAGTTGCAGTTTCTTGACCTATTCTTCGATACGGTTTCGGCCTTTGCCACCAACGGTTCATCAACCGGCATTGTTCCCCAGTTGGGTACGGTGGGACAGCTGATTTTTGTTGCGGCAATGTTTGTAGGGCGCATCGGGCCTCTGACCCTGGCCTTTACGTTGGCTTCGGATAATAAGACGCTGTACCGTTATGCCCAGGAACAGGTTAAAATAGGCTGAAGGAGAAGGGCACATGCACAAGCGAATCTGCGTAATTGGTTTGGGACGCTTCGGCACCGGCGTAGCCACGGAGCTCTACCAGGCCGGCCATGATGTCCTGGTAATAGACCGCGACGAAGAAAAAGTGCAAAGCATGCTCGGCCACGTAACTTACGCAATTAATATGGATGCGACCGCCGAGAACGCCCTTAGCAACGTCGGCCTTGCCGAATACGACGTAGTCATCCTGGCCCTGGGCGATGAAAACGTCGAAGCCAGCATTCTCGTGGCCATGGTCTTGCGGGACCTGGGAATTTCCATGATCGTAGCCCGTGCCTCGACCCAACTGCACGGCGCCGCGCTGACCAGGGTCGGTGTCAGCAAAGTGGTGTACCCCGAGGAAGAAAGCGCCAAGCGGTTGGCCCACGTCGAATTCAGCCCCGAAATCCTGGACTTTATGGAAGTCATGACCAACGTGGGAATCAGCAAAGTGCGCCCCCTTCCCCACATGGTCCGAAAAACAATGGAAGAGGTTGGGCTGGCCGGCAACCATGGCGACAACCCTCTGACGATTATCGGCCTTCGCCGCGGCCGCCAGTTGATTCTCAACCCCGCCAGCGATGAGACCATTGTCCCGGGAGATGTGCTGTTGGTGGCAGGCGCCAGCAACCAGGTGGCCAGGGTGTTCGCCAGCAATGAGCGTGGCCAAACTCTCGCAATTACCGAATAGGTTTCTTCAGGCTGACTTGGAATGTTGGCAAAAAACAAGAACCGAGTCCTCACCCCGGTTAACGGTACTCCGGCGAGCATTCACGCCTTCCGGTGGTCCTGCCGCTACGCCCGGCAGTCTCACTCCGAACTGCTGGCCATCTATGTCTTTGAAATACCCATGGAATTTTCAATAAAATCGCCTGGCGGCCATGGGGACATCAAGGAAGGGGAAGAGATTCTCCGCCGGATAGAACGAATAGCGGAGTCTGAGCGCTGTCGGGTCGCTGCCAGTATGATCGCCGCGAGAAACGCGGGGCCCGCCATAGTTCTTGAAGCGGAAACCCGACAGGCCAACCTGGTAGTCCTGGGTGCTCCATACCGCAGGACCCCGGCGCCGGTGACCGTCGGCAGCACCACCGATTTTGTACTGAAAAATGCCCATTGCCAGGTGGTTGTGTCCCGAGAACCGGTTCCCACCCGCGGAGAACAACAGGACTGACCCGATGAATATACTCATCTATGGATGTTCCCGCCTGACTGACGCACTGGTCCCGGTCCTGGTCAAGGACGGGCACAACCTGACAGTGATGGACCCTGATCCAGGTCGTTTGGCCATCATCAAAAATCAGGCGGACATCGGCACCGTTTGGATTGCCGAGCCGCTAATGCAGGACTTTCTAATGGAGGCGAGCATCGACTCTGCAGAGGCTTTCTATTCTCTGTCGAACGACGACCACAGGAATCTGCTGCTCTGTCAGATCGCTTCCGAAATCTATAACATACCCAGGGCCATGTGCCTCCTGTCCGATCCCCAGCTTCAGGACTTTTATGAACCCCTGGGTATTCGCATCCTGAACGCCGGCCACGATTTTCTCGGTTCCGCGCGGGAAATGCTGGAACAATAGAGGCTCTGACCGTGTTTGTAATCATCGTAGGCTGCAGTGCCACCGGTTACCATCTGGCCAAGTTGTTGATGGTTGCCCAGCACGAGGTCGTTATCCTGGAAAAGAACCTCCCCCGTTGCCAGCTATTGTGGGACGAACTGGGAAGCGTTGTCATCCACGGGGACGGTACAGACCTAGTAGACTTGCGGAGGGCGGGAGCTAACCGCGCCGATATAATTGTTGCGGTCACGGGCAAGGATGAGACCAACTTGGTAATCTGCCAAATGGCCAAACACGCCTTTTCCGTCGACCGGACCGTTGCGACCATCAAGGACACGAAGAATCACACCGTGTTCCGGATTCTGGGCGTAGATTCCGTGGTAAATGCGGGGCACCTGGTGCTGGACACCCTGGAACGGACCATCGTTGAAAGCAGCTTCAACCATCTCTCCACCCTCCAGGACCCCAATACCTTCCTGGTGAGCCTGACCATCCCTGATGACGCTTCAGCAGTGGGCCTCACCATGGTAGATCTTGGCCTCATTCGGAAACAGCATGAAGCTCCCCATGACCGAAACGACGATAATTCCTTCAGGAGGAGCTTTCCCTGTGTCGTGGTGCGGGATGGCAATTCGCTGCCCCCGGCTGCTGACATGGTCCTCCAGGCTCACGACGAACTGTACGCGGTGACCACATCCGACGAAGAAACCGAACTCTACGAAAAACTAACCGGAATTTGGTGATGGTGAAGCGCTTATCTTACCTGGGGCCGGCCGGAACCTATAGCGAAGAGGCGGCTATACTCTACGACTCTCAGGCTGACCTGGTCCCCTTTCCGACGATACCGGCTGTATGCCGCGCCGTATCCGACGGCCTGACCGACGAAGGCATTGTCCCCATCGAAAACAGCATCGAGGGATCGGTCGTCTATACGCTGGATTATCTGATCAGCGAGACCGAACTCTCCATATTTCACGAGGTAGTTCTGCCCATTCAACACTGCCTGATGTTGAAGCCCGGAACTCGCTCCGAAGAAGTGCGAATTATCTACTCCCACCCCCAGTCCCTGGCCCAGTGCCGTCACTTCCTGGAGGATAACTATCCCGACGCCGAACCCGTCGCATCCCTGAGTAACTCCGCCGCTGTAAATCAAATGATGGAGAGCGATACCACCGCCGCCGCCATTGCTCCGCAAAGGGCCGCTGAACTCTACGGCGCCGAAGTAATTGGCCGTGGTATCCAGGACGTGACCAATAACGTAACCCGCTTTGTCCTTCTGGGATGGCAGGACCACGCTCCTACCGGGGCTGACAAGACTTCCCTGTGTTTCACCTTCGCCCAGGATGCGCCAGGCTCCTTGTACAATGCGTTGGGGGTTTTCGCCAGCCGTGACATCAATCTGGTGAAGATTGAGTCCCGGCCCACCAAGGAAACCCTGGGGCGTTACAATTTCCTGGTTGACTGCGAAGGACACAGGGAAAACGAACCGGTCAGTGCGGCCCTGAAGGTGCTGGAGTCCCAGGTCAGCGGTCTGAAGGTCTTCGGCTCTTATCCCCGTTGGCAGCAATCACCCGAAAACTGACCATTGCCACCTCGCTGGGCCCTCACCGTTATCCCTCGCGGCGGAGGCGTTCCCGGATCCGTTCCAGTACCTTGTTCAGGTTTCCAAAAAAACTGAAGGTCTTGGAAACATCCCTGGTTGTGTCAAGCACCAGCCCCGAGGCCTCTTCCAGGTTTTTCGCCGTTTTCTGGAGCGACTTTATCGGTCCAATCATTTTGAATGCCGCGATGGCCAGGGCAATCAGCACCATGATGAGAATGGCCAGGGAGACTATTATCATCAGGTCCTTTACGAAGGCGACTATTACCAGGGTACTTTCGTCCATGCCTGCTCCTCGCGGTAGTTACCGCCCAAATGTCTGAATCTGGGGCGTTGGGATTCAGTTGCCAATGATGACCTGAGGGTCGATTTCATAGATAGCGGTATGTCCGTTGTCGAACACTTTGGGGGCGGCTCCAAGCTGCGCCATTATATCAAACTTGCGAAGGCCCTCCCCGGGATAGAAGACCCGCTCCAGGTCGCCTACGACCACGTAACGGACTCCATAGTCATCCAGCAGTTCCTTTGCCTCGGCCAGGTCATCAGTTGTATATATCTGCCGAACGTCCGCCGCCCTGGTATGCACTTCAGTCCCGTAGGGACCTCGCTGCTGAATCTGGTGCCAAGGCCACCCCAGCACCGTGGGCAGACCGGTGTAGTTCGCCATTCTGCCGCCCCACCGGTACTGTTCCGTATGGGCCTCCAGTATGACGGGCGACCCAGTCACGTTGTCCTGCAGCCAATTGATGGCCTCCAGGTCCCACTTCAGTTCAATGGCGTGCTCCCGCTCCCAGTGGACCGCATCATTCATGTAGGCTGTTCCATCCAGGGTGGGCGGCATTGAGTTGAACCGGTCGGCCAGGCGGGCCTGTGTCCCCAGCACTGTGTACACGAGACTGAACAGGACCAGCGCTCCCACAATTCCAAGCCACGCCAAGTGTGCCGCATCGAAGGGTACAGGCCGGAAACGGCTGTCGTACCAAATTCGCCACAGGAAGAAGGCGGAAGCCAAAGCCAGCATCACCCACGCTTCCAGGTAATACTTGAAGACAGTGTTCATCCTGCCGATGTCGTCCTCCACCCTGACCAGGTCCACCCCGATAATCAGGCCCAGCGCCAGCGCAGCCAGTATCAGCGGAAAGACCGAGTAAGTTCTTCCCGCTTCCCGGCTCGTCATTATGTCCCAGGCCACCAGGCAGGTCAGGTTAAGGAACACCACCATGGTCGCTGCAGTAAAGTAGCCGGCTGCCACGAACAGGACGGCCACGGCTACGGCAGTCCAGAAAAATAGCCGCAGCCACTTCCGGAAACTGTGCCGGTAGGTGTCGGTTTCCACTGCCATATCCAGGTACCGTATGTTGAAACTATCCCCCACTATCAAGAACAGCGGACGCCTCGCCTGCCATGCAAGAAAAACGCCGATTATCACCAGGAACAGCCCATGAATGCCCAGGAAATTGACTAGTGGTGTTTTCCACCGGGAAATTTCCAACCCCGTCCCAAAGGTCTCCACCGACTGATGAAATGGAAGAAACGCCACCAGGCTTACTGCCACCAGAAATACGGACAGTGCAATGCCCCACGTCACCTGAACCTTGGTTACACTCCAGGTTCCGGCGGCCGCCACTGCCACCATGGCCAACGCAAGAAGCAGCAGGCTGGGGTAGTCCCAGCTGTTGATAAGCCATAATGAGCCCAGGGCTAAAGCCAGCATACCGAGCGCCAAGCAGTCCCACATCCAGCCCAGCCGCCTGAAACCGACCACAAAATTCAGGCTCAACCCGACCACCAGGATTACGAACGGAATAGCCATCATGTGTGCGTGGAGGTCGGCGAACAGGAAACTAAAAAAGGGAAACTCCGTTATGTGCCAGGAAACCTCGGGTTGTGACCCTCCCGTGCCCCAAAGCCAGAAAGCAAACGGGTTTGGCTCCACGCTCTCGGAGTTGGGAAGCATACGGCTGCTTCGCCAGAAGTCAAAGGCAAAGATGCTGGCGCCCGTCCCCGCCAACCTTCCCCACACACCCTGCAACAGTTGGATGGTCCCATCCAGATTCCCAATTACAGCCACAAACAGCGCCCCCATCAACCCGGCAGAGATGGGACTGCGAATGGCACGCTCCACCGGGCCGAAACGGTGCCCCGGACTCACCGCATAGTCGCCCCCATAATCCGAATCAGCTTCCACTCCGGCCACGCCTCCATCGGGGGAACGGGCCGGCCTCAACGCACGCCGGCACCCCTCGGCCAGGTTGTAAACCACGGAAAAAGCGCCCGTAACAGTCAGGGCGAACAGAAGTGGCACCGCCAGGTTGAACGCCGTCGTTGGAACTATGCCAGTAAGCCTGGTGGGAATTGCCAGTATGAAGTACCCCCAATAGTAGTAATTCAGGTAGCCGCCGGCGAACCAGGGATCGTAGGGAGGGAGCAGGGTTGAGCGGATAACGGCGTTGAAGTATGCCAGTTCCATGGGCTTTTCGCCGCCCCTGAAGGGGTGCCACAGATCGGGATTAAAGGCCCTTATCAGGGTGAACACAAGGAAGGCGCCAAGGAAAATGACCTCCGCAACCGCCAGTACCCGCCACCGAGCCCTGACAAATTCCCACATCTGTCGCCATTGCAACGCCAGGACAATCCCCGAGAGGCAGGCAACCACGGCCATCCCCAGCAGAATGCCCGAATGCGAGAAATCCAGCCATCCCAGGCTGACCAGCACCCAGGTTACGTAGGCTACCCCAAGCAGCCCAGCGATGCGGGCCAGAACAAGACCCCGGTCTGCCAAGGGACGGAATATGAACAGGCACAAGGGCAGGGAAATCAGGTATATGACCTCAATCACCAGCAGCCATGCCAGCGTCGGCGCCTGATTGGCAATGCTGTCCCGGTCAAACAGTTCCGACCAAGTACCGCCGGACTGCTGACGGGCCAGGTCCTCCCCCGAAAACTTCAACGCCGGTATGGTCCCGGCTTCGGCCCGTACAAGCTGACCCACCAGCTTTTCCGCCGGCAATCGCTCCACATTCCTGAACACCATGACCGTCGGATGGTCGTAGCCAACCACGTTGTCGTCGGCGTACCCCCAACTGAAGCTGATTCCTGGCGAAGGCGGTGGCAAGTCCGACAACGACGCCCAGCGGCCGGGCCGAGGCAGTCCCGTACGCTCAAATGGATCGTCCCGTATTGTGATGCCTGCCAGTGACGGGTGGGAGCTAAAGGCAGTTTCAAACTGGTAACCCAGTTCGCCGCCAAACAGCTGGCGATAGTATTCCAATGTCAAGGGAAAACGTTCCGGGTCGCTGGACACACTGACGTATGGCCGCTGGCTGTAAAACACGACATACTCCGCATCGGCCAACCGCCCCCCCAGTTGGGCCATCTTGCCAACCCCGTCGGGTTCATAAGCCGGAAACTGCCAGACATCATAAGCATGGAGTTCAGGAACATACTCATCCCAGTGGTTGTCGCTGATGATGGACGTCCCAACGGGTATGTGGCCGTTGATCCATTGAGATGCAGCCACCGCCGGGTGGGGATTAAGATAGATGGACTGGAAGGCCAGCGAATAGACGATGGTAAAGCCCAGCACCAGGCAGACCACCGCCCACGCGGCTGCCAGCATGCACCGCTGACCTGTGGGATTCTGCCGGAGGAAGGCCCAGGCGGCGCCGCTCAAGGTAGTTCCCGGCGCGGTATCTGCGCTGCTCATGGACAGCCTGCGTCTCCGCCCCGTCCCGCCCATTATGCTCTGGAAGTAGAAGGGCCCCCACAGCAGCATTCGGCTGCCCAGCAGAATCATGAAGGGTATCAGCGCAAAGTAATACCGCTGGAAGCGGACTTCGAAGGACTCCAGCAATAAAATGCTGGGTACCACCCAAACCAGGATCAGGATGTCCCCTCTTCTGGCAAAAGAACCGCGCCAGGCAAGAATTGCCGTAAAGATTATGGAACCCCACGCTATCAGCCCCAAGGGGAGGCCCAGCCCCCAGACCGCCGTCTGCTTGAACTGGTAGAAGAATGCCGGAGTACCGACATACTGTATGGTGAAAGGCCACAAGCCGGCATGATTTGCCATGTTGGTCTGGGCTGCCTGCTCTGCAAGGAAATTGGACAGGTAAAGCAAACCATAGGGCGTCACCAGGAAAAACGTCGTCACGGCAACCGCGCCTGCCGCCAGGGCGTTTAGGAAGGTCTGCTCCAGCACGCGTCGGGGTACCCCTAGCAACCGCCCGTTGCCCAAATCCACCAGGCGAAGGCAGTAGCAAAGTGCCAGGGGCAGCAGAATGGGAGCAATGCTCACCTTGGGGGCAAATGCCAACCCGGTAAACAGCCCCAGCAGCAGCGAGTCCCTCAGTCGCCGCCGCTCCAGAACCTGCAATATGGACCAGAAGACCGCCAGCGCCCAAAAGGCGGAAAAAGCCTCCGGTCGGAAGAAGTGGCTATTCTGGACGTGGATTACTGCAAAGGCAACCAGCGCCGCTGCCAGCAAGCCTGCCCAGGGCCCGTACAAGCGCCCGTATATCCGGCGACCAAGCACGTACACCATAATGACCGTGCCCACGTCTGCCAGGGCCGAGAGGCTGCGCCCCACGTACCGCATGTCCAGGGCGCTCACGTCGGTGAACAACTCAATAACCGACCTGCACAACACCAGGACATAGATTAGCACGCTGCCCAGGGGAAACCAGTGGGGGTTCAGGGGGCTGCGGTCGAAATCCAACAACGTGGGGAGGTCAGGCAATCCGGGCTGAATCTGTGGATGGTCCGACAGGCACTGCTGGTGGCCGGGCCTCTCCGTAAGCAGGTCGTACATACAGCCTGCCCGCATGTAGAGGGACCGTTCGTCCGGATGAAAACCGTACCCCGAGTCCCAGTCCACCCCGTTGAGGCGAAGCGAGAAAGCCACTATGACAATCAGGAGCAGCAGTAAATGCTCCACGCCAAATTGTGGCAGTTGGACCCGGCTCAGGCGGCGCACCTTTTAACCCCCTTCGACCAGTACGAATGGGGGCCTGGAAGAAAAAAGAGGGGATGGCCCGCAGAAATAAAAGAAAAGAGGCGGCAAGGAACTATTCCCATAAGGCAATCGTCCCTCCCCGCCCCAGTTGTAGCCCCGTTGAAGTGAGCTAAATGCCCTGGTCGCTCATGAACGAGCAGAGGTCGGCCGTGCGGCAGGAATAACCCCACTCATTGTCATACCAGCCCATAACCTTCACCATGTTGTCCTGCATGACAATGGTGGACAGGGCGTCGAAAATGCAGCTGTGGGAGTTGCCCCGTACGTCGGAACTGACAATGGGGTCCTCAGTGTACTCCAGGATTCCCTTCAACGGCCCCTCAGCGGCTGCCTTGAATGCGGAGTTCACTTCGTCAACAGTCACTCCCCTCCCCAGGTCAACCACAAAATCCGTTACCGAACCCGTGGCCGTGGGCACCCGGAAGGCTATGCCGTGCAGCTTCCCGTTCAACTCGGGCAGCACCAGGCCCACCGCCCTCGCCGCGCCCGTGCTGGTAGGAATGATATTCATGGCGGCGGCCCGGGCCCGGCGCAAGTCGGAATGACGCTGGTCCAGGATGGCCTGGTCATTGGTGTAAGAGTGAATGGTGGACATCAGGCCGTGTTCAATGCCAAAGGCTTCGTGCAGAACCTTGACCATGGGTGCAAAGCAGTTGGTGGTGCAGGAGGCGTTGGACACTATGTTATGCTTTTCCTTGTCGTACTGGTCATCATTAACGCCCAGCACCATGGTAAGGTCCACATTGCTGGCCGGTGCGGAAATTATTACCTTGCTGGCTCCGCCCTCCATGTGCCCGGCAGCCTGTGCCCCATCCGTGAAGATTCCGGTAGATTCCACCACCAGGTCCACACCCATTTCCGACCAGGGTATCCGGGCAGGGTCCCTTTCCGAGAAGACCTTGATGTTGCGCCCGTCGATTATCAGGTCGCCATTGTTCGCTTCCACCTGTCCCTGGTAAACACCGTAGCTGGTGTCGTACTTGAACAGGTGCGCGTTGGTCTTATCGTCGGTAAGGTCGTTAACCGCCGCAATTTCTAGCTTGTCCGGGTATCGCTCCATGGTGGCCCGGGTTACCAGCCGACCAATCCTGCCAAAGCCGTTGACTCCTATCCGTGTAGTCATTTCTTATTTCTCCAAAAATCCGTTTCCCTGGTTAGCGTGAACGATTGGCTTCAAATGCGAGGACAGAGTTTCTCTCGGCTTTGATTGCACTAAGACCGTTACCGCTGCTCTACCACCGTCGCCACATTCTCCAGCCATAGATGCTCAGCCTGGCGCGATTGACATAGCTGGGGTTAGGGGCTGAAAGCAGGCGCACCAGCCCCAGGATAATCTTTCCGGTAATCACCAGCAGCCACCACGAGAACCGCAGCAGCCGCTTGGACCCTCTGATGGCCAGATAGCGGGTTATTCGCCAGGCCAGGTAAGACTTAGTTAACCCCGTAACCTGCGTAGGCTCTGTTTCCCGCATAGACGGCCTCCGCGCCCAGTTCTGCCTCAATTCGAAGCAGTCGGTTATACTTGGCTACGCGTTCCGACCTTGCCGGCGCGCCGGTCTTTATCTGTCCTACGTTCCATCCCACGGCGAGATCCGCGATAGTAGTGTCTTCCGTCTCGCCGGAGCGGTGACTCATTACCGCGCCCCAGCCGGCGCCCCGCGTCATCTGCAATGCCTGAAAGGTCTCGGTTAGCGTACCAATCTGATTGGGTTTTAGCAATACCGAGTTGCCGGCTCCTTCATCTATACCGTGTTGGATGCGGGATATATTGGTTACGAAAAGGTCGTCCCCCACCAATTGCGCTGTAGAACCCAGGCGACGCGTTAACTCCGCCCAACCTTCCCAGTCATCCTCGTCCAGTCCGTCTTCTACGCTTACAATGGGGTAAGACCGCCTCCATTCTGCGTACAGGTCCACCAGTTCCCCTGCCTCCAGCGTCCGCCCTTCCCGCTCCAGCACATACCGCCCCGAATTTCGGTCGTACAGTTCCGATGCGGCCACGTCCAGAGTCAGGAATACCTCCCGCCCTGGCACATACCCGGCCGCTTCAATAGCCCTTAGCACCACCTCTATGGCATCCCTGTTGGATGGCAACGACGGCGCAAATCCACCTTCGTCACCCACGTTCAGGTTATGCCCGCCAGTCCGAAGCAGACCCTTCAGGGCCTGGTATATTTCGCTGCCGGCACGCAGGGCATCGGAGAAGGTGGGAAGGCCGGCCGGGGAAACCATGAATTCCTGAATGTCCGCCGAATTGGAAGCGTGGCGGCCCCCGTTAAGTATATTAAACATGGGCGCCGGCAGGCTGACCGGACTATTAAGAGCCAAATAGCGCCACAGTTCCCCCCCGGAGTCGGGGGAAGCAATGGCCGCCGCCCGGGCCGTCGCCATTGATACCGCCAGAATGGCATTGGCCCCAACCCGGCTCTTCGCCGTCGTCCCATCCACATCAAGCATGACCTGGTCTATGGCGACCTGGTCGAAAGGAGTCTGTCCTGCCAGGGCCGGACTGATAATGCCGTCAATGTTGGCTACGGCCTGCCGAACTCCGGCGCCGCCGAACCTTCCTGTGTCGCCATCACGTAATTCCAGGGCCTCGTGGGTACCCGTGCTGGCCCCCGACGGGACAAGGGCATGAGCCCTTACCCCGTTGGACAGGCGCACTTCCGCCTCAACGGTGGGGTTCCCCCTGGAGTCCAGAACCTCCCTTCCCCGCACTTCAGTTATGACTGCGTTGGCATCTTGCCCGGTCATGCGTTTAAACCTCTGGAAGAATCCCTCTCCACTGATTGGGTAAGGCTGGGATTTGGGTGAAAACTAATTCCCACACATCCTTTCATGTTTCATATATCGTAGCTGGACTTTTATCCGGTCCCTATGCCCAAAACTATGGTCTGTAGCTTATGAAGAATTACCCTAGAGAAAAGGCGGCTAGACGATCACCCCTCCGGAATTCTGCGCCGCTTCCATGGCTTTTCCCACGGCGTCCGCCGGATTGCTGGCCGGAATCATACCTTCAACAATAGGGTCTCCATCGCCCTTGACCGTCAGTTCCCAGGTGTTCAGGGCTACTACCGGAATCTTTGCGTCCATGGCGTACCCGATTTCCGACAGCGTGCCAAAAGCCCCGCCGATGGCGATACAGGCCTCACCGGAATGCACTACGATTATGTTCCGAGCGTAACCCAGGGTGGTAAAAATGGGTATGTCGATATAGGAATTGAAGGGAGAGCCGCGCCTTCCAGGTAGAATGCCGATCGTGGTGCCGCCCTCGGCCTTTGCCCCCTTGCATACCGCTTCCATCACGCCGGTCATGCCGCCGCACGCCACCATTACGCCTCGGCGGGCCAGTTCCCTGCCCACTTCCTCCGCCAGTGCCGCGTGTTCAGGTTTCGCGGAACTGCTCCCAATTACTGAAATAATCATAAGTTGTCGTCCCTGGCGGTTATCGGGCCGGCGCTATTATGCCGCCGGCCTTCACCCATTCTTCGTAGTTCTGCTGCATGTATTCAACGTGCTCGGCTACGTGCCTCGCGTAAACATCCAGCCAGTCGTCCAGAGTCATATCCCCGTTCTCCGGATGGTAGCAGGTGTTTGACCAGGCAGCCTCTGGCAGGTTCTTCATCAGTTCAAAAGTCTGCCGGCGCAGCAACCGGAACAATTCCACAGCCGCCTCAGTATCAATGGAGTGGTAGTCCAGCGCCGTGGCCCAGCGATTCTCGTCGTATGCCATTAGGTCCAGCCCCGGCTCGGCTACCAGCCGGCGGAATCGTATGTAGCTGTTGACCTCGCTGTCCGCAATGTGAGCAAGGTGCTCATGGATGCTCCAGCATCCGTGTTCATCCCGGAACTGCCACATCTCCCGGGGGAATCGCTCGAGCGCGGCATCCAAACTGGATGCCGCGTTTCCATAGGATTCCAGCTTCTGTTGCCGGATTTCGGGGTCCACGTTCAGTCTCCCTACTGTGAGCCGCCAGGCAGAATGGCCGCGCTGGCGCTCTCAACCAGCTCGATCAAGGGAGCAGGGTAGACGCCCAGGGCAATTGTCGCCACCAGCCCCAGCCCCACTACTGCAATCAAGGCCGGCGAAGGCCTGGGCAACGGCACATAGTCGGAAGCCGGTTCGTGATGGGCCGGGGTGTGAAGGTGTTCATCCCCATCCTCTCCCGACCCTGCTCCAGGGCCTTCTTCATTGGCCTGATGCGCGTCACCCTCAGCCGGCGCCGCCAGCGCGGGCTGAATATACATCTGCCGGATAACCTGCAGGTAATAGTAGAGCGAAATCAGGCTCGTCAAAATAGCCAGTCCCGCCAGCCACAGGTACCCTTCGTTGGCCACCGCCGTAAACAGGTAGAACTTGATGGTAAATCCCACAAAAATGGGCAGTCCACTCAATGAGAACAGCCCAATGGCAATGGACATAGCCAGGAAAGGCTGCCGGTCGGCCAGACCCGCCAGGTCCGGTATTTCTTCCTGCCCCGTGGCGTTGAAGAAAGCTATCAAGGCGGCGAACACCACCATGCTGGTAACCGAATAGCCCACCAGGTAGAAGATTACTCCGTTGGCCCCCAGCAACGAGTCCTGCGCCAGCACCGCGGTCCCGGCCAGTATATAACCCACGTGGCCCACACTGGAATAGGCCATCAGCCGTTTCAGGTTGCGCTGCGCCAGGGCCACCAGGTTGCCCACCAGCATGGAAAGGACCGCCAGCACCACCAGGATAATCTGCCATTGGTCCCACCGGTCTCCGGCCGGCACGAATGCCTCCGCCAGCAGCCTAAGCACCAGGGCAAAGGCCGCCGCCTTGGACGCAATGGCCAGGTAAGCCGTAACCGGCAAAGGAGCGCCTTCGTAAGCGTCCGGGGCCCACATATGGAAAGGTACCGCCGCCAGCTTGAAGCCAAGACCGGCAACAAGCAGCGCAAAGCCCGCCCACAGGGACCAACCCAATTCACCCTGAGAGTTCGTTACAAAGGCGACCGCTTCTGGGCTTTTGAGGGCTTCCGCAATGGCATCAAACCTGGTAACCCCCAGGGTGCTGTACACCATGCTCAGGCCGTAGAGCAGGATGGCCGAAGACAGGGCGCCAATTATGATGTACTTAAGGCTTCCCTCATTGGACCTGTGGTTGGTCAAGGCGTAGGCCACCATCACGTACAGGCTGAAGCTCAACAGTTCCAGCGAAATATAGGCCGTCAGCAATTCCCGGGACATGGCCATCAGGTTCATCCCAAGGACGGAAAACAACAACAGCCCGTAAAACTCGCCGGCGTGGTTCAGGTATTTCTTGACGTAATCAATTGAACTCAGAATGATAAAGACACCTATCCCGCAGAAGAAGACCTTGAAAAACAGGGAATAGGCATCCACCGCCAGCAGGCCGTTATAGAGGGACTCGTTCTCCCCCGCCAGCATCAGCACCGACAGGACGGCCAGTCCTGCCAGTCCCAGCGCCGACAGCCAGCCCAGCAGGTCTTTGTGGTCGTCGGGCAGGATCAGGTCGAGCACGAACACCAGCAGCGCGAAGCCCGCCAGCACAAACTCCGGCGTCAGCAAATGCAGGTTGGCGGTTAAATTTTCAGCAGTCACTATAGTCCAACCAGGGCCTAAAAGAGCTTCATTACCGAATCGACACCCACGTTAATTACCCGGGTCAAAGGCGCGGGCCAAACACCCACAAACAACAGTATCAACACAAAGGCGGCGCCTACCGACTTTTCCACCGGGCTGGCGTCGTTCAGGCCTTCCCACCGCGGGTCCGGCTCTCCAAAGAAGGTCCGGGCCAGCAGCCGCAATATGTAGATTGCGGTCAGGGCCGCGCCAATTACCGCCAGCACCGCCAGGGGCAGGTAGGTCTTGAAAACGCCTACGAACACCATGAACTCCGCCACAAAACCGCTCAAACCCGGCAGGCCCAGCGAAGCCAGGCCGGCGATGGCGAAGAAGAAACTGGTATAGCCCATCCGCTTCATCAATCCGTTCAGCACAGTAATGTCCCGGATGTGGGTCCGCTCGTAGATGGCCCCTACCATTGCGAACATCAGGGCCGTCATTATTCCGTGAGAGAACATTTGCAGCACTGCCCCGGTCAGTCCCACCGGGTGCAATGTAGCTATTCCCATTATCACGTAACCCATGTGGCTTACGCTGGAATAGCCGATGATGTATTTCAGGTCCCGCTGGGACATGGCCGATATCGCGCCGTACACCACGTTCACCGTACCCAGCACAATCAAGACCGGCATCCACGCTTCCGCACCATCGGGCAGTAACACCATACCCACCCGGATTATGCCGAAGGCCCCCAGCTTCATCAGCACCCCGGCGTGGAGCATACTCACCCCGGTAGGCGCCGCTACGTGGCCGTCGGGCGACCAGGTGTGGAAGGGCCACAGGCCGGCCAACACCCCGAAGCCGATCATGAACAGGGGGAAGACCCAGTTCTGGAAAGTGGGACTGAACACTCCCTGCTCAGCCAGGATGCCCAGTTCCACCATGGAAAAAGTGGGACTGCCTTCCTGCGCGGCGGCCACGTACATTGCCAAAATACCGATCCAGATCAGCACGCTGCCACCCACCAGCACCAGCATCAGCTTCATTGCCCCGTATTCCTTGGGACGGTTATAGGAGCCCAGGTCAAAGGGTATGGGAATCCCCCACAGCCGCTGCCGGTCCGGATCGAATATCGTGCTGCTGCCCCATACGCCAATCAGAAGGTACATGGGCAGAACCGCCAGTTCGTAGAAGAAGAACAGGAAGAACAGGTCCTGCACTACGAAGACGCCGAAAACCCCCGACCCCAGGGCCAGCAGCAGCACGAAGAAGTCCCGCGACCGGTGCTTTATAGTTTGGGAAATCAGCACTGCGCCGAACAGCACAATGCCATTAAGCAGCACCAACGCCGCCGCAATGCCGTCCATAGCCAGGTGCAGGTCAATGTTCAGGGGAGCATCCAGCCACTCGTACACGCGCTGGAACTGGTACCCGCCGGCGCCAAAATCATACCGGAAGAACAACGCCACCGAGATAATCAGGGTGATAGCCGATACGAAGATGGCGAAATACCAGGCATCGTTGGGCCGGTTCCTGGGCAGGAACATGGACAACCCGGCGCCGGCCAGCGGCACCAGGATGGTCAACAACAATGCTGATTGGTCAAAACTGTTCATAGGTCCAGTAAGTTCCAGCTACCTGGAAACCAGCCACCAGAGTATTGCAAGCCCGATGAGGCCCAGCGCCATGGCCAGGGCATAGGTGTAAACGTACCCCGTTACGTGATACTTCAACCGGTCGCCCAGCACCCGGGTTACGTCCCCTGGCCCGTTGATGCCCACGTCATTAACCAGCGCCCGGTCCACCCAGGCAATGAAACGGGAAAAGGACAACACCACCCGGTCCACCGTCCACTGGTAAACCTCGTCTACATAGTACTTCTGCTCGGCCACTTTCAACGGCCAGCCAAAGCTCCGCCTTGCCCCATCCAGGTTAATGCTCTTCCTGCCATAGGCCAGGTATGAATAGACGAACGCGGCAATCGCCAGCACGGTTGACACTGCAGCCAGCCACAGCACCAACTCCAGTCCGTGCCCTTCGTGGTAAAAGATAAAGTAGCCAATGCCTTTGAAAGGCCCCGGCAGGTCCAGCGCCAGTAGGCCGAAAACTACCGCAAACACCGCCAGTAGTCCCATGGTTATGGACATGGTAGGCGGGGCGTCATGGACATGCTCGAACTGCTCGGCAAACCTGCCGTAGAACACCACGAACATCGCCCGCGCCATATAAAGAGCGCTCAATAGCGCGGTCAGCAGGGTCAGCGCTATGAATATAAGTGGGAGTTCCTTGTTAACCGCAACCAGGATTTCATCCTTGCTCCAGAACCCGGCGAGAATGGGAATACCGCCCAGCGACAGCGCCCCAATGGAGAACAGGATGGCAGTAACCGGCATTACCCGGCGCAGGCCTCCCATTTTACGCACGTCCAGTTCGTCGGTGCTGTGCATCACGCTGCCGGCGCCAAGGAACAAAAGGGCCTTGGCGAACCCGTGGGCCAGCAGGTGGAAAATAGCCGCCGTGTAACCGAAAGCGCCCAGCGAAAGCATCATCAGACCCAGGTGGCTGATGGTCGAATAGGCCAGGATTCGTTTCAGGTCCGTCGCCACCAGGGCAATTGTGGCTGCCCCCAGGGCAGTTATCAACCCGATGGTGGCCACCACCAGCATTGCGGTGTCCGATGCGCTGAACAGGGGGAAAGCCCTGGCCACCAGGTACACTCCGGCCGCCACCATGGTCGCGGCGTGAATCAGCGCGCTTACCGGAGTGGGACCCTCCATGGCGTCGGGCAGCCAGACGTGGAAGGGGAACTGCGCCGACTTGCCCATGGCCCCCAGGAACAGCAGCAGGGCCGACACGGTAATCACGCCGTCGCTCAACACGCCGCTCTCTACGGCAGCGAAAGTCTCGGTCATGCTGAAGCTGCCCACCTGGCTCCACAACAACAGGATTCCCACCAGCAGCCCCACGTCGCCGATGCGGGTAACGATGAACGCCTTCTTGGCCGCTTCCCGAGGCTCGGGCCGCTCGTGCCAGAAGCCAATTAACAAATAAGAACACAAGCCCACCAACTCCCACGCCACGTACAGCAGCAGGAAATTGTCGGCCAGAACCAGCGTCAGCATGGACGCGATGAACAGGGCATGGAAAGCGTAGTACCAGTCAATCCGCGGGTCGAAATTGCCCTCATGGTCCTTCATATAGCCCAGAGAGTAGATCTGGACCATTAACGCCACGAAGGTAGCCAACCCCAACATCGCCACCGTCAGCGGGTCGATGGTCATTCCCCAGGCGACTTCTATCCTGTCGTGGTTCTTTGTGTCCGCCCCGGGTATCCCTGCTTCAAACCAGGTAATCTGGAAATTGCAGGTCAGGGCCTCCGTTCCTACTCCAATCTCGCAACCTTCCGTATCGGGAGAGGCTGACAGGAACCCGGCAAAGACCACCCAGAATATGGCAAAGCCGGCCAGAATTGCCAGGATTGCCAGCGGCGATCCCTTTCCAGGCAGACGCTTGCCAAAGAGAATGATGAGGGGGACAGCAGTAAAGCTGAGTACAGGGATAAGCCAGGCCCATACCATATTAAGGTTGGACCTCCCATCCCGTGCAGAACATATTGACTGCGGATGAATCGGCGGTGATCAAACTTTCCGGCCTTACCATTTCATCAGGTTAATTTCGTCCACGTTCACCGTGGAGCGGTTGCGGTACATCCGCAGAATTATCGCCAATCCCAGGCCAACCTCCGCGGCTGCCACCGTGACTATGAAGATAGCGATGATCTGCCCGTCAAAGTTGGCCCAGTTGCCCATGCCGTCCAGGTGGGACGCCGCCGCAATCAGGTTAATGTTGACAGCGTTCAGCATCAACTCGATGGACATTACGATCAATACCGCGCTGCGGCGGGCCATAACGCCGTAAAGCCCTATGGCGAACAGGGCCGCGCTCAACAACTGAAATGCAACCAAGGGAACCATAGGCTAACGGTTGTCCTCCCCGGTACGGGCAATGATGATGGCGCCAATCAGGGCCACTAACAGTACAAGGGATGCCACTTCAAAGGGAATTGCCCAGGTCGTGAACAGGGAATTTGCCAGATCCGCAAATGCGGGACTGTTGGGGGAAGTCTCGGGGATGTTGTTGTCCAGGAATGCCGCGCCCAGCACCACTCCCACCGCCGCCGCTGCCACCGCAGCCAGGGGCCACTGCTTGTTGTCGGAAATATGGGGATACTCGGCAGAGCGGGTGAGCATAATGGCGAAGAGCAACACAATAATAATGGCTCCGCCATAAATCAGCACCTGCACCAGCGCCAGAAACTCGGCAAACAGGATCAGGTACAGTCCGGCCACCGCCACCAGGGACACCAGCAAGAACAGGGCGGCATGCACCACGTTGCGAGTTACCACTACTCCCAGGCCACCGGCCAGGGTGAAGAATGCCAGTACGATGAACAAAAACCAGGACACGGCTAGCGGCCCTCGCCGGGTCGACAGGCTGCCGATTTGCTGCGTCCTTGAACAGCAGCCTTCAATCTCGTGTCGGTGATGTAGGTATATCCGTAGTGCATTTTGCCCGAGTGATTGAAATTGATTTACCGGTTAACGACCCAATCCAAACAGCCTTTTCAGAGTACCTGTTTTCTTTCTTCCAAGGCTGGCAACTCACCCACCGAGGCCAGAAACTGGCAGGTGGCGCATTGGCAATCCCTTGAATGCCTGGTGGTATTTTCCTGCTCTGCCACGGAGAGCCGCGACTATTTTATCTTCCGCCGCTGAAGGAAACTGTCGGTACAAGCCTGGCAGGTGCAATACGCTGCGTGCCTTCCCGACAAATTCAGATTTCGTTCGTCTTCTCTCCTGGGAATGAGCCATCCTCTCGCCGCTGAGTTAGTTATGGCACAGCGCGAAACAGACCTCAGTTCCCTTCCTGTGCCGCCGCTGCCGGTTCCGCCCTGGCCTCTTCCGCCGCCCTGGCGGCGTCCTCGGCGTCTTTCTTGGCCTTGGCCAGCACCGTCGGGGGAATCCAGTTGGTCTCCCTCTGGTACTTCTGACCAATCTCAAGCAAAGCTGGCAGAGCGACCCGATCTCCGTTGCGTTCGTAGGTGCTCATTTCGTGCTCATGGCTCATGACGATGGCGTCGAAATTGCACACCTCCACGCAAATCCCGCAGAGTATACAGCGGTTGAGATTAATCTCGAAATAGTCCACTATCTTCCGCCGGTGACTCTGACCCTCCTGCTGGAGCGGGTTGTCCATCATGCTGGCGGACATGCACTGGGTGGGGCAATTACGTATGCACACCATGCAGCCCGTGCAAAAGGGTTCTCCCACGTCGCTGTCCCAGGTCAGGGCCGGAAACCCCATAAAGCGGGGCTGTACCGGCGTGGGCGCCTTGGGATACTCCCGGGTTACGGGCTTCTTCAAGCCCTGTATCGTGGAAGCCAGGGTCAACATCATTCCCTTAACGCTGTTCAGCATCTTCCCAACTCCGGGTTTCGCCTAGCTGGCCGGGCGCGACGCCCGTCGCTCTGACATCTGGGTGACCTGGCGCGCCTTGATTTCCGCTATCCGACGAGCCGGTTCCATCATCTTGCGGTAGACAATGTAGCCTACTACTACCAGCCCGGTCAACGACATCACCGTCAGAGTCCAGCCTGGCCAATCGTAAAAGAGGTACACGCCAGTTATTACTATGGCGTAAAAGGACAGGGGCACCATAACTTTCCACGCAAAGGCCATAAGCTGGTCAATTCGCAACCGGGGAAAGGTGCCGCGTATCCAGAACACCATCAGAATGACCGCATAAACCTTGACCAGGAACCAGATTACACTCAACAACCCTCCCAGCCAGGCGATGTCCGGCAACGACGGCAGCCAGGCCAGCGCCGCGGCATCAAAGGGCCACGACCACCCTCCCAGGAACAGAAGTACAACCAGCGCCGCAATGGCAAAGGTGTTGATGTATTCGGCCAGGAAAAAGACCGACCAGTGGGCCCCGCTGTACTCCACAAACGGGCCGCCAACCACTTCGGACTCCGCATGATAGATATCGAAGGGCGTGCGCCCCACCTCGGCCAGGCCGGCTATGAAGAACACCACCATTCCCAGCGGCAACAGCGCCACGTACGGGACTTGTTCCTGGGCGGCAACTATAACCCGCAAGTCCAGCGATTTGGCCAGCATTCCGACTGCTACGACCACCATAATGACCGGTATTTCGTAGCTGATAAGCTGGGCGGCAGACCGCAGCCCTCCCAGCACCCCGTACTTGTTTGCTGAACCCCAGCCAGCCAACACCAGACCCAGGATACCGATAACCGCGAAGGCGGTAATGTAGAACAATCCCAGTTCCAGGTTTCGCAGGACCAGCCCTTCGGTGGCAGGGATTGTTACCCAGATCATGAAAGCGGACAGGGCCACGATTACCGGAGCCACCCAGAAAATGGCCCGTTCCGAGGAACTGGGAATCACGTCTTCCTTGAGAATCAGCTTCACTGCGTCGGCCACCGGCTGCAACAGGCCAAATAGGCCTGTCCGCGTGGGACCCAGCCGCAACTGCAGGCGGCCCAGCGCCTTCCGTTCCAGCCAAACCAGGGACAAGACCACAATGGACAGCCCGGTGAACATGGCCAGCAGACCCACGACCATCCAGATGATCTCCAACACGCCTACAGCCAGAAATGGGACTATGGACTGCATTACCGGTCCACCTCACCCAGCACGATGTCAAGCGAACCCAGGATTACCACCGAATCCGCAATCCAGGAGTCCTTCAGCAGCCGCTTGATGGCCGACAGGTTGCAGAAGGACGGTGGCCGCACCTTCAGCCGGTAGGGCCGGTCGGTGCCATTGCTGATCAGGTGGACTCCAATTTCGCCCCGGGGGTTTTCCGCCCGCATATACACTTCGCCGGCCGGCGGCCGAATCAGGCGCCTGCCCAGGGAAGACGCTACCTCGCCCCCCGGCATCTGCTCCAGGGCCTGCTCAATGATCTTCAGGGATTCGTACATTTCCTGGACCCGAACCCAATGCCGATCCCAGCAGTCCCCGTCCAGCCCAACCGGTACGTCAAAGTCGAACCGGTCATAGATGGAGTAGGGCTGGGCCTTACGCACGTCGTACTCAACGCCGCAACCACGCAGGCAGGGCCCGGTAAAGCCAAAGTCAATGGCTTCCTCTGCGGTAATGGCGCCCACATCCTTTAATCGGGTAAGGAAAATCTCGTTGAAGGTGAGAATGCGGTCGCTCTCCCCCACGTCCTCCCGGAGCATGGGCAGCAACTCGGCAATCAGTTGCTCGAAGTTGTCGGGCAGGTCTTCCTTGACGCCGCCGATGCGGAAGTAGTTGTGCATCATCCGGGCCCCGGAGACGGCCTCAAAAACCGACTGAATCCGCTCCCGGCCACGAAAGGCGAACATGGTAGGCGTCATCGCGCCGGCGTCCAGACCTATGGTGCCAACGTAAAGTAGATGGCTGGCTATGCGGTTCAGTTCGCACAGAATGACCCGCACGTACTCCGCCCGCTCGGGCACCTCCAGGCCCATCAGCTTTTCCACCGCCTGGCAGTACACCAGTTCATTGTTGAAGTTGGCTACGTAGTCCAGCCGGTCGAACAACGTAATCACCTGGTGATACTGCTCACCTTCGCACAGCTTCTCCGACCCCCGGTGCAAGTAACCGATATGAGGTTCCACGTCAACTATCTTCTCGCCGTCAACCCACAACACCATGCGGAAAACCCCGTGGGTAGACGGGTGCTGAGGCCCCATGTTCAGGAGCATTTCCACCGGTTCGGCGTTTACCGGCGGGTTAGAGGTTAAATTGGACTGGATTTCTACCATATTTGTCAGCCAGTTCTGTTTCCGGGAAACTGCTGCCTAAAGAAACTCGATTCTTGGCTCTTTGGGTGGAGTAACCAGGCTGCTCATCCACACTTCATCATTGTCGTAGAATCCCGCGTCGATAAGTACGTCATCCAGAATCCCCAGAGCTTCGCAATCTTCCAGGTATGCGGAAATCTCGGCCCTCAGAGAATTTCTGGCCTCCGGCGCGGAATCTCCAAAGCCGGTGATAACCAACTCAGGACAATAGGCCAAGAAATGCTGACCCTCCTGTGATTCTTCAATCTGGTAAACGATTTTATCCACTAACTTCCGTTGGAAACCCCCGTGCCTTGTGGTGAACTATGCCTCAGGAGACTGCTCCACAAACTCCAGCTGTAATTCAGTACCCTCTTCAACTCCCGTAAAACCGGCCTGGGCCAGAGTTTCCTCCAGGAGACTGCGCGAGTCCAGCATCTCTATCCAGTTGCGCATCACGTTTATCAATTCGTCCTGCGCCGCCTCCACCGTGTCACCCTCAGCCGACAGGCCCAGCGGTTCTATTGAAGCCAGATAAACGCCTTCTTGCCACTCCACTCTGGCGGTCAAGACGGCGCGCTCCACCGCTCTAAAACTCCCGGTATTCGTAGAAGGGATAACTCTTTCGGCCCGGATACCCCCCGAACCCCTCATACAACAGCAGGGGCGCCGAGTCGGGGTTGCCCACAAAGTTGACGCCGAACAGGTCCCTGGCCTCCCGTTCGTACCATTCTGCGGCAGCCCATACGTTGGAAACGGAGGGCGCTTCAGGGTCATCATAAGGCAGGTTGGCCTTGACCACCAGAGTCTGCTCCCGGTCCAGCGAGTGCAGGAAATAGACGAGCTGGAAGCTCTCTTCGTAGTCCACGCAGGAAAGGCAGAGCAGCATCTTCAAGTCCAGGTCCGGATCGCTCTTTGCCAGGCGGCAGACATCGGCTATGCCGGCGGCATCAACGGTTACCTGGGGAAGGTCGGAAAGCAGGCCACGCTCGGGGTTGAAGTCCTTGAACAGTTCTTCGGCCAATTCCAGCGTACGCAAGCCCTTTTCGGTCAGCGCCGAATAATCGGGCTGCTCCTCTTCGGACTCAGCGTCGTGAGCGGCATGGCGGTTAGCGGCCACTGTTCTTCGCGTCCTGCATTATCTTCTCCTGAAGCTTCAGGATACCAAAGAGCAGAGCTTCCGGCCGCGGCGGGCATCCCGGCACATACACGTCCACCGGGATGATGTGGTCAACTCCCATCACCACCGAATAGGACCGGTAGTAGGGCCCCCCGTTGGTGGCGCAACTGCCCATGGCAATGACCCACTTGGGATCGGGCATCTGTTCATAAAGCAGCTTGATGGGCTCGGCCATTTTCTTGACCACCGTGCCCGCCACAATCATTACGTCCGATTGCCTGGGCGAAGGCCAGGTCACAACCCCGAACCGGTCGAAGTCGTGGTGCGCCATGTAAGTGGATATCATTTCGATGGCACAGCAGGCCAACCCGAAGCTGAGCATCCACAACGAGGACTTCCGGGCCATTCCGAAAAGCTGCTCGGAACTGGTGGTAATGACCCCCGGAACCTTGCCGGCGGTAGCCTGGTTCAGCAGGCTGGGAGCAGGCGTGTTGCCTGGGCCCAGTATTATTTCTGCCATTCAAGGACCCCTTTTCTCCACGCGTAGATTATGGCGAAGAACAGCACACCCAGGAAAAGCACCATAGCGTAGAAGGGTATAGAGTTGCCCAGGTCCCGCTGCTCCAGGAAAACCACGGCCCACGGAAACAGGAAGACCGCTTCCACGTCAAAGATCAGGAAGAGGATGGCGAAGATGTAAAAGCGGAGGTTGATATTGGACCAACTGAACCGGGCCGGTTCGATCCCACATTCATAGGTGCTCAGCTTGGTCGCTGAAGGGCGCCGGGAAGAGAGGACGCGGTTAGCCAGGAACATGCCCCCGATCGCCACGACGGCCACAACGGCAGCCAAAGCCACCATCGTCCAGTTGCCGGCATAAATGTTTGGGTCGAAAGGCACTGACATACCGCCTTGAAATTACGCCCCGGTTTGAAAGCGAAAGAATAATATCACCGGGTATCTGGGGTGTCAATTTGAAGGCGGGCCATTCGGGGCCAACGCATTCTAACTATGGGAAAGGCCGTCGTTCCCCCGCCGGCACGTCCGCCTCCGGCGGGAATGCGGGAAAATCGAACGGGGCGAGTGATTTCTCAGATCTCATTTAACCATAGGAAATCCCGGCAAGCGGGATTATGCGTTTGCCCTGGCGGGCTATTCTGTTACCGTGAACCCTCTTCCCTTAACTCCGTAGAAGAAACATCCGCGCGAAACCGATCCTCCGGTATCTCCTGGAACAAGGGTTGGAACCCCTGCGGAACAGCAACCTCTTCCAGCGTGCGGAAAGTCCCATCCACCTGCCGACCTGCCACCAGGAACCGGCAACCACGCGCCCAGATTTCCGCCAGGGCCGCCAGCATCGCCGTTTCCGAATCCCCATAATACTTGGGGTCTATCACCCGCACCACGGTGTCCCAGCCAATTACAAACGTGCACCCCGGGAAAATCTCTGACTTCCTCTGAAAAGTGGGTGTGCGGGTCAGGGCCACCGCTCCCTCTCCTCTCAGCCCAGACAGCCGCCCCACAATTTCAGACTCCGCCAGCGGCGGCTTGTCGACGTTGAGCACTGCCAGTTCGAACACCGGGTCCTGCCCGGTCATTTCCCTGGCCACCGCCGCCATCTGCCGGTGTCCGTCGTGGAGCGGATTGAAGGAACCGGGCAGCACAGCCAGGGGGCCAAGTACACCCGGTTCCCTTTCTGAAACATTGCCCCCTTCATCCACCAGCAACAGGCCAACTTCTCCTGACAGCAGCCGTTGAATAGGAGCTTCATGCTGCGCCGTCTCCACCTCCGGGCTTTCCATATCGGTGAAGCCGATGTCTATGTCCGCTTCCACCCCGAAGGCCTGTGCCATGGCCTGGATCAACAGCCGGCTAACCACTTCCTCTTCGCCAATGCGGTCCCGCTTGCCCTTGTCCAGTTTCAGATTGTACGTCGTAACCCCTGCGGCGTCCCAGGTGGCGATGCAGGCACGGTGGTCTCCCCGCTTGGTATAGTCGGTGGCAATTGTGGCGGTGCAAGCCACTCCCACAACGGGCGAGTCGTCCTCCAGCAGCTTCACACCCCGGCGGTAACAGGCCCGGGCCATATCCTTCGCGTTCATGGGCGAAACGTATTGGGCCGGCTCCTCACCCACCAGGTCAATCATCGACAGGCGTCCATAAGGGACCAACGTTTCCAACAGCGTGCGTGACGCCCCGGAAACCCCCAGCAGCCAGGACATGGCCCCGCTGCCCGCTCCGGCCACCGCCAGCACAGACTTGTGTGGCGTCCCGTGCAGCTTGACGATTACCTCCTGTACTTCCTGGTCCATTTCAGTCCCCCTGCGCTCCCGGTTTAACGTCCGGTGGCGTCCATGGCGTGTAGTCTATGGCCGACATCCGGCCCCTCGAAATTTCCACTTCGCCGCCGATTTTCTCATTCCACTGGTCATTCCACTCTTTGGGTATCAGGCTCCGCGCCTCCCGCCACGTCACCGGACCAAGGTCGGGGTTAGCAGACCCGGCCACTACGTCCGCCAGGAAGCAGGTCATATCCCCGCCGTCCATGGCGTTGACTACACGGCATTCCAGGTACCCCATGCACCCGTCCAGAATGGGGACCCCCGTCTCTCCCAAGCCGTACTCGACTCCGTCCAGCTTCTCGCGGTCGATACCCGACACCAGCCCGAAATCCTTGATGAAGTGAAGCTGGTGCAGGCTCAGAAAATTAAGGCCGAAAGCGTGACTCTGGCAAATAAGCCCGTGGCTGTAGTTCCCCTTGTAGATCTGCACCAGTACCCGGGGCCGGTCCGGCACAATGGAAGCTGCGGTTATGGCGACCGCTATCTGGGCGTTGACCTTCCCCTGCCAACTGCTGGTTACCGCCGCCAGCGGCGACCATAGCCTCCCCATTATTGGGGCAATATCCCGATATTCCATCCTGCCCGCCGCCGGGTATTACTTCCCGCCCTTCCACCAATACCTCTTTTCCGGCGAAGTTTAGCACCGCCCGGCGCCCTTGTCGAAATACCGCGCTCCAGGCTCAAACCTTCTGAGCTACCGCCCCGCCACCCAAAATGGATACAGGAAGCCCAGACGAGTGAGATCGTGAAGCGCTTCGAAGCCCCATAGGAATGAATGGGTAGGGGCAGCCCTTGTGGCTGCCCGCTATCCGTTGGCATAATTCACCAGCTTACCACGGCTCTTCTTTAGGCTTACCCCATTTCGTCTCCGGCCCTACCAGTCAGGCATAATGTCGTCGCCGCCGTTCTTGGTCAACCGCCGTTGCTCCGACCCGTCCGCGTTCATTACCAGGATGTCTGCCGAACCGTACAAGTGGGTAACAAAGGCCAACTCCTTCCCGCTGGGCGACCACACTGGCGACACATCCTCCGCGTTGTTGCTGGTCAGCCGGCGCTGTTCGGCGCCGTCCGCCTGCATGGTATAGATTTCAGGGTTGCCGTCCCGGGTCGAAACGAAGGCCAGGCCCTTGCTGTTGGGATGCCATACCGGAGAATGGTCGTCGAAGCCCCCGTGGGTCAAGCGGGTTTCCTGCAGGCCGTCCTCCCACGAACCGCCCTTCATCGGTTGGCCCAGGTAAATCACCTGCGCGTCGTCCTGGTGCCTTACAAAGGCAATGTACTTTCCGTCCGGCGACCACACCGGGTCGGTGTCTTTGCCCTCTGTGAGCCGGAGCAGGTTTACCCCTGCCGGGTTGCGCAGCCACAGCCCCTGTTCCTCCTCTGGTTCCATGTTGTAGAAAATCAGCCATTCGCCATCCGGCGACCAGTCGCCCAACTCCTCCGCTGGCCCGTCAAAGGTCACCTGGTCGACTTCCCGGCTTTCCAGGGCAATGGAGTAGATTTCTGAGCCATCGCCTTCCCCCTCGTCAGCCTCGGAAACGTAGGCCAGCGTCGGCCGTTCCGGGTGCCAGCGGGGCGAAGCGTCCAGCCCCGGGCTGTTGGTAAGTCGCCTTATGTCTTGTCCTTCCCTGTTTATCACGTTAATTTCCTTGTCTCCTGACTCTCGGGAAACATAGGCAATCTGCTTCCCATCCGGCGACCAGCGGGGTTCCTCATCCGGGCCGCCGTTATTGGTCAGGCGGGACGTTTCCCCAGTTCTGGCATCCACCACATAAAGGTCACGATCTCCGTCCGTATCCGACACATACACTATCCCGCTGTCACCGGCCGGCACAAAAGAACATCCCAGTACCAGGGCCAGCGTCAAAACTGTCCCGACCAACAATGCCGGCATGGAGAAAGGAGAGTTCTTGCTAAGCAACTTTGTCATCCGGCGCCACCTCCCGTCACGACGTTAGCAGGTCATCGGTTCCATCCAATTGACCTGCACCTGCAACAAAAAGGTTACGACATTCCGGACCGGAAAGGCCATGCAGATTATGTACGCTTTCCACCGATTTTCAGTAACCCTGGCAGGCGCGCCCTCCCGCTCCCTGGGAGAACCCCACGACCGCCGCTCCTGCACAAGCAAGGAGCTGTTGGTAGCGGGCTGTTCATATTTGTTGGAAATGCTCCCGCGCAAGGCCGTCTTACCGGCAAAAGACGGGTCTTGGGGGCCGGCCTGCCCCACCTGCCTCGAAACAGTTACCTCGGACGAGTTGCCTTGACAAGGGTGGGACGCATCATTAACTTAACCTCACATTTCAACTTAACCTCTCATTCCGGGGCTGCTGCCCCGAAACGCTGATGGAGGTACGTTTATGAAAGCCCTCGTGGGAGCAAATCTGATTGACGGTACCGGTGGGCCTGTTGTTAATGACGCCACAGTTCTCATTGACGGCGAGCGAATCGTCCAGACCGGTCCCCGGCAGGCGGTGGATCTGCCCCAGCGCACCGAAGTCATTGACGTAACCGGCATGACCTTGATGCCCGGCATGATTGACTGCCACGACCACCTGGCCTCCAAGGACTATGGCCTGGTCAGCCGCATGGGCTTCGACTCGCCCATTTCGCTGCAGCATCTCCGCACCGCCAAGGTTCTGGAGCAGACCCTGGAAGCCGGCTATACCTGTGTTCGGGACGGGGGCGGATTGGACGCCGGGTTCAAGCAGGCGGTCGAAATGGGGCTTTATCCGGGGCCGCGTCTGGTACTGTCCGTGGCCATCATCTCCCCTACCGGCGGCCTGGCTGACAAGGTAACCCCTTCGGGCCAGGGCTTCCCCCACGATGACCCCATGATGCCCTCCGGCGTGGCCGACGGTGACGACCCGGTGCGGGCCAAGGTACGCCAGATGTGCCGCGTCGGCGCCGATGTTATCAAGTTCGCCACCACCGGCGGCGCCAGTTCCCGCCCCGGCCACGGCCCCCTGGATATTGCTTACGGCCCGTCCGAAGTCAGGGCTCTCATTGATGAAGCCAAAGCGTTGGGCCGCAGGACCATGTGCCACGCCGTTGGCGGCCCTGGCTTGCGAATGTGCGTCGAGGCCGGCGCCCATTCAGTGGAACACGGATGCTACCTGGCCGAAGACCCGGACCTGTTGAAGATGATGGCCGGCGAAGGTATTTTCCTGGTTCCTACCTTCGAGATTTATGAATTCCACGCCACCCTTAGCGCGCCCCACATGCAGGCCCGGTCTCGCGCCCTGATGGACATTCACAAAGAGACCATGCACCAGGCCCTGGGCGCCGGTGTAAAGGTCGTAGCCGGCACCGACGCCGGCGGCTACGTCCACGGCGACAACGCCCGCGAAGTCCAGATAATGGTGGAAAGGGGAATGTCCAACATGCAGGCCATCCAGGCATGCACCGGCTGGGCCGCCGAGTGCGTGGACATGGCCAAGGACATCGGCACAGTCACCAGGGGCAGGTACGCTGACTTGCTGGTGCTGGACGGCGACCCATTGAAGGACATCGAAGTCCTCCGTCGCCCCGAGAACATCAAGATGGTGATGAAAGGGGGACAGGCTGCGGTCAACCGACTTCCCGTCCGTGAACCCCAGCCCGTGTCCTAAACTACCCCAGTAAATGTACCAACTACGGGTCGGTCGTGGAAACGGCCGGCCCGCTCATGCCGGTATGCAATGCGTTTTCACCTTCTCACCCTCTTCCCTGAAGCCTTTGAAGGGCCCGTCCGCCACAGCATGCTGGGACGGGCCATTCAACGCGACCTCATTACGGTCCAGATCACCGACATTCGTTCCTACACCAGCGACGCCCACGGCACTGCCGACGACTACCAGTTCGGCGGCGGTCACGGTATGGTGCTCAAGCCGGAACCCATTTTCGACGCCCTGGACGACGCCCTTGCTCCCTACGGTGAGGAAGTCCGCCCATCCATACCGGTCGTTCTCCTGTCTCCCCAGGGTCGCAAGTTGGATCAGCAGCTGGTGCTGGAACTGGCGCAGGCCCCAGCCATAGCCCTTATCTGCGGCCACTACGCCGGCGTGGACGAGCGGGTTCGCATTCACCTGGCTACCCACGACATCAGCATTGGAGACTACGTACTCACAGGAGGCGAACTGGCGGCGATGGTGGTTGTTGACTCCGTCTCCAGGTTTGTACCGGACGTGGTGGGTTCCGCCGAAAACGTCCTCGAAGACTCCATCACCTCGGGTTTGCTGCAGCATCCCCTTTACACACGCCCGGCGGACTTTCGCGGAATGGCGGTGCCGGAGGTCCTGCGCTCGGGCCACCACGGGGAGATAGACCGCTGGCGCCGGCGCGAATCCCTGCGCCGTACCTACGAACACCGCCCCGATCTGCTGCACTCTGCCCACCTGACCGAGGCTGACCTGGCCTACCTCGCCGAACTGGGTCATCAGCCTGTGTCGGCGACCCCGGACCTGCCCACCAACCCCGGGGATTCTCTCCCGTCCTGATGCCCAAGTCAGAGTTCAAATTCTCCACCCCCGTCCGCGTCCGCTGGATGGAATGCGACGCCCAGGGCATCGTCTTCAACGGCGCCTACCTAGGTTACCTGGAAATCGCCCAGGCGGAGTATTTCCGCAACCTGGGTTTCTCCATATATCGCATCGCCCGGAATGGATACTTCGACAGCGCGGTGGTCAAGGCAGACCTAGAATTCAAGGCGCCAGCCAGGGTGGACGAGGTTCTGGAGCTTTTCGCCAGGGTCGCCCGCATCGGCAACACCAGCATAACCCTGCTGGTGGAAATCTATGTTGCCGGCTCAGACAGATTGCTGACTGACATCCAGGCCGTCTACGTGGGCTTCCATGCTGAAACGGGGACAACCAGGCCGGTGCCGGACGCCATCAGGTCTCTGGTCGACCATTTCGAGGCCACCGGAGAAACCTTGAAGTTGGATGGCTTTCCGGACCTGGCGAAAGCGGCCGGTTATTGAAGAACCTGAGGGGCAATCCCTTTCCCCACGACGGGGAGGGTCAAGCCGAGGGCGAAAAATACCGTGGAGGCACAGCCAACCGAAATGAGCAGTACCCGGGCCGGATTTACGACAGCCTCTAAACCATGAACACCGGAGATTCGTCCAGGTTGATGCGGGATTCTTCTGCGAGGCTGGTGCGCAAAAACTTGGGCAAATTGAACATATTCACATGGGTTTCGCCATCGTAAAAGTCCAGCTCATGGCCCAACCTTGCCTCCAGCAGGCGGTCAACTTCCTCCGTACCCAGGCTGGGCAACGGGGAATCTGACGCAATGTTGAACCCCCACAGGGTCTGGAAGGCAGGCACGTGAATCTGGCAGGGAGTACAGTGGGCGAAAGTTGCGGAAAGGGTGCGGTTGATGGTGGTAAAACACTCCTGGTGGCTCAACAGTCCGGCCGGGCCCGACTGGGTAACCAGAATACCCCCCGCATTCAGTCTGGCCTTGGCAATCTCATAATACTGGCTGGTGTATAGAAGGTAAGCGGGCCCACTCTCCATCGGGTCCACCAGGTCCATTATCATTACGTCAAAAGTCTCTTCTGTCTCTGCCAGGTAGGCCCGGGCATCCCGGTGCAGCAACTGCACCCGGGGATCATCGAAACCGCCCTGGTGGTGACGGGGAAGATGCTGCCGGCACAGTTCCACCACCTGCTGGTCCAGGTCTATCATTACGACCCTTTCGACAGACTTGTGGGACAGCGCCTCGCGCAGGGTGCCGCCCTCGCCGCCCCCTCCGATGAACACGGTAGCAGGGTTAGGATGGAAGAGCATTGCCGGGTGTACCAGGCCCTGGTGGTAAATGTGCTCGTCCCGTTCCGTTGACTGGGTCTTGCCGTCCAGTACCAGGCTCCGGCCGTACAGATCCGACTCCAGAATTTCTACGTGCTGGTATTCGGTCCTGCCCGAAAAGTGGACTTGCTGCACCCGCAGCATAACGGCCAAGTCAGGATAAACGGTCTCAATAAGCCACTTGCCGGTCAGTTCTTCCATCGCTGTTGGGGTAACCCCCCGTCCCTAAATGCCCACTGGCAGGGAAAGCAGGCCCCGCCGCACTTCGGTTATCTCCGGCGAACCCGACTCAAACAGGTCAATCATAATTTGAGCGGCATCCCGGGGCTGAAATGTGGAACCACAGGTGAAAATATCGGCGGCGGCGTATTTGAACTCCGGCCATGTGTGGATAGATATGTGGGACTCGGCGATAGATAATATGCCGGTGACCCCTTGTGGACTGAACTGATGGAACGATTCGCCAATTACGTGGGCCCCTACGCCTTCGGCGGCTCCATACAACACGTTGCGGACATAGTCCAAGTTGTCAAGGAGTTGAGGATTACACTCCTTGAGTTCCAACAAAAGGTGCAGACCTAGTACATTCAATCACCTGCCCTCCTCTTCATTATCGGGGTTTTACCCCCTGAATAACGGGAAACGATTTAAGATTTTATATTCAATTTCATTGGCAATCAATACCCCGCTACCACCATTTTCCTTTTCCGGCGAAAATCGTACCTGCGAAACAGGGCCAAATTGCTCCAATTCCAGGGTGGCCCTGAATTCAAGGGACTTGGTTTCATGATTCCCCTGAACGGGTCCAACCAGCACAACCTGAAGCCGCCATAGTCCTTTGCGCGCCTTTCCTTACCCGCCTTTCCTCTCCCAGCTTTTTGGGCCGGCAGAAACCAGGCCGCTCCCGGCAAGTTGGGGGATCTTCCCTCGAACCCTTCATTTTCATGCCTGTGGAGACCCCGAGTCTCCAGATTTCCTGGATCTGTCAAAGGAAGTCCCCGCAATGGCAGGCCCGTTTGACAAGCTGACCGTAACCGTTTCAAAGAACGCCTTCAATGGCCCCGGCGCTGACATTCGCCGATTGACTAACCCCCACCTGACCGATAAAATCGCCCCACATGGCTCGCATATTTGATCTCCACATCCATACCACCAAAGGCAGCGCCGACAGCAACCTCTCTCCCGAGGACCTGATTCTCGAGGCGGAAAGACTGGGACTGCGGGGGCTTTGCATCACCGAGCACAGCGGCCCTTGGGACCGTCACGAGTTTGAGCGGTTCGCCGCTCGGCATAATGTTGTCCTCATACGGGCCATGGAAGCCGACACCGACATGGGACACATGCTGGCCTTTGGCATGGATGCCTACCAGTCGGGCTTTCACAAGGCAGAGGTTCTTTGCAAAGCGGCCCGGGCCCAGGGCGGGTTTGTGGTCAGCGCCCACCCGTTCCGTGGCGTCCTGGGCCGGCACATGCGTGAACGTCCCTACCTTTACCGCTCCCTGCCCGATGAGCCTATGCCCACCATTCCGGAACAGGCCCTGGAGCACCCGGTCTTCAAGCTGGCCAACGCAATTGAGGTTGTTAATGGTGGCACAGCCGACGAGGAGAACGGCTTCGCTATGGAGGTCGCCTCATTGCTCCACATGCCCGTCACCGGCGGCAGCGACGCCCATTCCGTCCAAGGCCTTGGCCGCTACGTCACAGCCTTTTCCGACGAAGTCCACACCGAAGCCGAATTCCTCACCGCCCTGCGGTCCGGCCGCTATTTTCCTGCGGTGGGACTGAGGTCCGGGCAACTCCGACCCTATACTGGTTGATGCCGGGCAGGCTGCCGATTTACGGTTCCCGGAGCCGGTCCGATTTCCCTTCTTACCGGTATCCCTTTGAGTTCTTTCCTGCCCGAGTTGCATTATGTTAAGAAAGAGCCTGCTAACATGACCCTGGGACAAACCACTGCCAGCCTGCCGACGTTGCAACGTACCTACGTTGCCCTGGACCTGGAAACTACCGGGCTGGACGCTGACCGGGAGAAAATCATCCAGGTTGGCGCCGTCAAATTTTGTGGCGACCAGGTTATTGACCGGTTCGATACTTTCGTCAACCCGGGACGGGCCATACCCGATTTCATCCAGCGCCTCACCGGCATTCGGCCAGACCAGGTAAGCCGGGCGCCCCACTTCTCCGCAATAAGCCAGCGTTTGGAAGCCTTTATTGAAGACCACCCGGTGATAGGTCACAATGTCGCTTTCGACCTGCGCTTTCTCGATACCCACGGGCTTAACCTGCTCAATTCCCGGTTCGACACCTGGGACCTGGCTTCTTTCATACTGCCCCGCACCACCGAGTACTCATTAGGGGCCCTCGCCCGCCAGTTCAACCTGGACCATCAGCGGGCTCACCAGGCCATTGATGACGCCGATGCCACCCGCCAGCTTTTCGTCACCCTTTTGCGCAGGGCTTCCGAAATGGACCCCGCTCTCCTGGCCTACATCGGCAGCCTGGCCAACCGCAGTAATTGGGCAGTCGCCCAACTGCTTTCCGGCCTGGAACACAGTACGGAAGGGGACCGAAGCCCCAGTCCCTCCGATACCGTGCCACTCTTTAACCCTACCGGCTTGGACTTTAGCCGCCTCGCTGCTCGCCTGGGCCGCCCCGAGCGCCGCCGCTACGACGAGAATCTGGTCCATTTGACCGAGGACAAGGTAGCAAGCCTGTTGAACCCTGCAGGCCCCTTCTCCCAAGCTTTCCACGGTTTCGAGCAACGGGACGAACAGGTAGAAATGCTTAAGGCGGTCACGGCAGCCGTCTACAACAGCCGCAAGTTGATCGTGGAAGGGGGCACCGGCGTCGGCAAGTCCATGGCCTATCTTCTCCCTGCCGTGCTGTTCGCTGCTTCCCGGGGCCTGCGCGTCGTCATTTCCACCAATACCATCAGCCTCCAGGAACAGTTGATGAGCAAGGACATTCCCGCCGTCATCAAAATCCTCGAGGGCTCGGGCCTCGTACCGGAAGGCTTGGTCAAGGCCACCCAGCTCAAGGGGCGCGCCAATTACCTTTGTCTGCGGCGGTGGAGCTACCTGGCCAACAACGACAACCCGTCGGTGGACGAGACCCGGCTGCTTAGTAAGACCGCCGTCTGGATGCAGGACACCGTGGCCGGCGACCGGGCGGAGATCAACCTTTCCGGCCGGGACGCCTTTACCTGGAGCAAGGTTTCCGCCGGTGAAAAGGGAGGCTGCCCCTCCCTCCGCGGCAGCGCCTCCGCCTGTTTCCTTCGCAGCGCACGGGAACGCGCCGACCAGGCCCACATCGTCGTTGTCAATCACGCCCTCCTGTTGTCCGACCTGGTCTATGGCGGGAGCATCATACCCGAATACCAGAACCTGGTAATCGACGAAGCCCACAACCTGGAGGACGAAGCCACCAGGCAGTTCGGATTCCAACTAACGGCCGAAATGCTGAGCGACATCGTGGAGATGGTCACCCGTCTCAGTCGTGAAACACGCCTTTCCCTTGGCGCCTTCCAGCTTGCACCTGCGGTAATGCAAAACGGCGAAGGACTGGTGTCGCAAATGGACGAGCTTATGCCCCGGTTGCGCCAGAATTGGAACGAACTGTGGTCCGCGGCCCTCAGGTTCTTCCAGGCCCAGGGAACCAACACTGAGGACTTTCTCGTCACCGCCAGGTCCCGTTCCCAGCGCAGTTGGCAGGACCTTGAAACCGCCTGGGAAAATGTGGACGTGGGACTCGGAAACCTGGCCCAGGCCCAGGGCAGGCTCTACGCCTTCCTGTATGAAACCGAATTCCAGCCAAATTCCGAGGAAGCTAACTCTGCCGGTTCCGGCGACGTTTCCTCCCTCCTTTCCGAGTGCAGCGCATTGCAAGGCAACGTAGAACAGTTGAAGGAACAACTGGCGTCCATCATAGCAAGGGAGGATTCCGCCAGGATTCACTGGCTCAAGGTTGACCAGACTCGCGGGGAAGTCAGCCTGAATTCCGCTCCCCTGGAGGTTGGTCCCACCCTGCGGGAACGATTGTTCGACGAAAAGGACAGCGTGGTCCTCACCAGCGCTACTCTCAGCGCCCACGGTACTTTCGACTACGCACGCCGCCGCCTGAACCTCCCGGAAGAAAGCGACGAACTGCTGGTCGGCTCCCCATTTGACTACCGAAAGGCAGCGCTTCTCATGATTCCCGAAGATATGCCCCAACCCCAGACTGAAGGCTACGTGGAAGGAATTGGCCGCGCCGTTACGGACCTTGCGCTTAGCCTGTCCGGCAGGACCATGGCCCTGTTCACCTCCCACTCAGCCCTGCGCAATGTTGCCAACCGCATCCGCATCCGCCTGGGGCAGCACGACATCGAGGTCCTGGCCCAGGGGGTGGACGGCTCCCCAGCCCAGATCAGCCGCCGTTTCGTCGATAACCCCAGGGCCGTCCTGCTGGGCACCAACAGCTTCTGGGAAGGCGTGGATTTCCCCAGCGGCGTAATGCGCGCCCTGGTTATCACCAGGCTGCCCTTCCAGGTACCCACTGACCCGGTGGTCAAGGCCCGTTCAGAGCAATACGAGAATGCCTTCAACGACTTCTCGATACCGCAGGCGGTCTTGCGTTTCCGGCAGGGAATGGGGCGCCTGATTCGCAACAAGGGTGACAGCGGCGCCATTGTAGTACTGGACAGGCGGGTAACCGGCCGCAATTACGGGCAGGCCTTCCTGCAATCCATTCCGCCCTGCACCCTCCAACCCAGCAACCTTTCCAGCCTGGGATCCCTCGCGGCCCAGTGGATAGAAGAGGCCGACCGTGGAACTGGCCGTTGACCATCCCCTGGACCTGGAAGCCAGCCTTCTGGGCGGCCAGGCCCACCGATGGCGGCTGGAAGGAACGGATGAAGACCCTTGGTTCTCGGGTGTGGTGCGGGGCAACTTCATCCGCCTCCGCCAGTTGGAACCCAACAGGGTGGAGTTCCACGCAGCTCCCTGGCCCGAAGCCTCGTGCGTCTCCGTCCTCCAGCATTACTTCCGGCTGGATGACAACCTGCCGGTGATTCAGCAGGAAATCAGCCACGACTGGCGGGTGGCTGCCATGGTGGACAAGTACCCCGGCCTCCGGGTCCTGCGCCAGGAACCCTGGGAATGCCTGGTAGCCTACATCTGCTCGGCCAACTCAAACATCCAGCGCATCCACCAGGTAATGGAGAACATCGCCCAGGCCTTCGGCGCCCCCATCGAACTCGACGGCCACATCCGTTACTCATTTCCCACCCCGGTCCAGCTGGTGGAAGCCGGCGAAATGGAATTGCGTCGGCTGGGACTGGGTTTCCGCGCCCCCTACGTGGACCGGGCCACCCGTGAGGTGGTGGAAGGCTCCCTGGACCTGAACGCCCTGTTGCGCCAGCCCTATTTCCCCGCCAAGGAACGCCTCATGCAGTGTTACGGCATAGGTACCAAAATAGCCGACTGCATCGCCGTCTTTTCCCTGGAAAAACTGGAGGCCTTCCCTATCGACGTGTGGGTCCGCAGGGCCTTGGGGGAATGGTACTTCCCCGGCGAAAAGCCTCCGCCCGACCGGGAACTACTGGCCTGGGCCCAGAGCTATTTCGGCCAATACGCCGGCTACGCCCAGCAGTACCTCTTCCACGGCCGCAGGCTCCAAAAGCGGGGCACGCTGGAGACAATCCAAGAATAGCTGCTTCTGTATTGATTGGATTATTAGCTTCGAATCAAAGGTGAATTATGGCCAATTGGAGTCAAAGAGTTTGCGAATCACCCGCCCGGTTACAACTGGATGAAGTTCTCACTCTATTGGATGAAATATCTCCAGATTTCGGCGACGAAACCGAAGAAGGGGAAACCATAAGGCACCTGAGGTATATAGTTTATTATTCCAAGAAGCGCCTGCTCACAACGGATCATCAGCTTGTTGGGCAAAATGCACTAAACCAAATTAACTCACAATTGCAAGCCATCTTTCAGGAAGTCAGTGCATTTAGGTCTAATAGAAATGTTGGGCATTTGCAGAACGCTAACCATCATGCCGAAGAGCTAATTGTTAAAGTATCACAAGCCCCTTTACGTGAGTTTTTGTCATCTCAGCACGATGTTAATGTGCTAGTGGACTTGTTTGAAGACGAAGTTAACGATTTAAGAGCTACGTTAAGGCATTTCTCTGCACGAATTAGAGAAGATACCAATACCTTCTCAGGTTCTTTGGCCGAATTAAGCAACAATTCTCGAAGCCAGTTAGAACAGTTAGAAACCACGATCCAAGAGACCATTGGCAGTTTTTCTGAGAGGGCCTCCGGGCTACAAGCTCAAATAGCCGACCACGTCAGGCGTTTGGACGAATCAATTTCCCGAAACAATGACCAATTTGCTCGTGGAGAAGAAGAGAGAGTGTCTTCATTTAACTCTTCTCAAAACAAATGGCAAAATCAATTCCGGAGCCTATACGACGGTCAAGCCGCTGAAGGGGAGAGATTAATTGGCTACTTGAAGCAAACAGCAGACAATGCCGAGCAAATCTTGGGAATAACTGCAGCTTCTGCTACTGCTGGCGCTTATCTTAGTGAGGCTGATAGACAAAAGCGTCAGGCAGATGGGTGGCGTTGGGGTGCCGTTGCGGCCTTTATAGTCGCGGGAATATTGGGAATAGCGCTGTTAATTTGGCCTGGGATATCGGCTGATGGTGATTTCTCGAACATTGTCAGATTCTATTTGACAAGGCTTACTGTTGTACTTGGAGCGGTAGGTCTAGGCCTTTACCTAGTGCGAGAGTCTGGCCAGCATCGAAACAGAGAAAGGGAGAATAAACGACTAGCAAATGAACTGACAACCTTTCGTCCCTTTCTTGCCGAGATTACGGCAGAAGAAAGAAATGAACTTGTGAAGCAAGCCTCAGAACGCTATTTTTTGGGCAACGGCGAGAACCATTAATCTGTTGACGGACTTAAGAGCCACTTGCCACCGTTGGTCACTCTACGGCGTCAGTATCAGCTTCCCGAAAAAGTTGGCTTCCTCCATTGTGCGGTGGGCGGCGGAGGCCTCCGACAGCGGAAATACCTGGTGTATCGCGGGCCGTATCACTCCCCGGTTAAGCATCTCCACTATCTGCCGCATATCCTCCTTGCTGCCCATAAACGTGCCGTAAATCTCTATTTGGCGCGTAAACAGGAGCCCCAGGTGCAGTTCCGCCCGCAGCCCTGTGGTCGCCCCGCAGATTGTGTACCGGCCCCCCGGCCGCAGCGAATTAAAGGCGCTGGTGAAAAACTCCGCTCCCACGTGGTCCACCAGCACGTCAACGCCCGCGCCGCCGGTCAACTCCTTTACCCGTTCTACCACGTCCTCATCCCGGTAGTTAATCACCTCGTCCGCCCCCAGTTCGCGGGCCTTAGCCGCCTTCTCCTCCGTACTGGTGGTGGCGATTACCCGTGCCCCCACAACGTTCTTTGCCACCTGGATGGCCGCGGTTCCCACCCCCGCCGAGGCCGACAGCACCAGCACCGTCTCCCATGGCTGCAGGGCTGCCCGGCGCACCATCATGTTCCAGACGGGAAGAAAGGTGGTGGGAATAGCCGCAGCCTCCTCGTAGCTCACCGGATCGGCAATCTTATGGGCATTAACCGCCGGTACGGTAATAAACTCGGCGTAACTGCCGTCAGACGCGCTTCCCATGAACCTGGAACGGGGACAGAGGTCGTCACGCCCCGACATGCAGGCCGGGCACTGGTTGCAGCTTATTCGCGGATTCACCACCACCCGGTCGCCCGGCTGCAGGCTCCTGACACCTTCCCCGGACTCTACCACGTCTCCCGCGCAGTCTCCACCAAGAATCAACGGAGGAGGAAATTCCCGGCGTAAGCCGCGCCCTCCCTCTCGCGTATACAGGTCCAGCCGGTTCAACGCCGACGCCCTTACTCGGATCTTCACTTCCCCAGTTCCGGTCTCAGGCTCCGGCCGCTCACCGTAAACAAGGGCGTCCGCGTCGCCGTGAGCTTCAATGTACACTGCCTTCATCGGTTAACCTCTCCCAATTTCCGTTTCCCGGCTGTCGAAGTCATGCTGCCGGACGCTCTGGGCAAACCCTTCATGGGCGGCGACCTTCAAAACAGTCGTTGCAAAGATATACGATCGCCAGCGCCTCCTCGTGGCTGGAGATTCGCCCGCAGCGGGGAATCTCACTGTCCTGGCTCCACGGCTGGTGAAACTTGCCGCCGCACATTTGGCACGAGGTCTGGTGGACTCCATCCAGGGGGCCGTCGCAGACAACGCACGACTCACTTTCCAGTTCTTCCTGCATTGCATACGCCTCCTCGAATGATTACCGGCCTCAGTCTTCGCCTCTAGCTGCAGCGTCCGCTTTCCCGCGACGCCACCAAGAGCTTCACCCATTGGCGCTCTTCTTCCTCCGAATTGACTCGGCCATCAAGCCGCATGTCTCTTAGCTCGGCCAGCGCCTTGCCGACCATCGGCCCGACTGGCACACCCATTTCCAACAGGTCATCTCCCTTCAGCGACGGCCTCACCTCGCACCCTTCCAAAAAGCGCTCCAGGTTCCGGGCTGTCACCGGCGAGTCGGTAATCATGGAAACCACCCTGATGGTCTTTGCCTTGTGACCTTCCAGCAGTCCGAACAGGGCCGACAGCGGCAAGTCGTGGTCCGAAATTTTCGACTCCAAATTCCTAAGGACGATACTGCTCCGCACCACTTCCGCCCACCGTCGAGGCATATTTAACCTTCGGACAAGGGATTCTCCGTTGGCAGGGCTTAGCGGATATGCCAGCGCCGCCAACCAGGGCAGCCAGTTGCACCTTGCTCCCAACGGCACGGCGTCTCCCACAGCAGCCCACCGCACCACCCCTTCGCCCTGTCCCAAATCAGGGGCAATCGAGGAGAGGAGTCCCAATTCAGTCGCTCTTGCTAAAGCCTTGTCGGGGCGCTGCTCCCGGAAGAACAGTTCAAGCTCATGGCGCAGTCGGTCGCCGCTTACCGTGTCGCAGTTTTTTTCCTCTATGCCATGCCGGAGTTGGCTGAATGTCTTCTCCGCCATTTCAAAGCCGAACCGCTGTTCGTACCTCACCGCCCTGAAAAGGCGCGTAGGATCGTCTCTGAAACTCAGTGAATGAATCGTACGGACCAGTCCGTCCTCCAGGTCGTATCGTCCCCCATGAGGGTCCAGCAGTTTATCCTTATCGCCATCCAGGGGCAGGGCCATGGCATTTATGGTAAAGTCCCGGCGGCCTAAATCGTCGTTCAGAGACGACGGTTCAACGGACGGCAGGGCGCCGGGTACGGAATACACTTCCCTCCTGGCAGTAACCAGGTCTATTCTTACCCCGTCCAGTTCCACCGTGGCGGTGCCGAACTGGTTGTGGACGGTCACCCCTCCGTTCACTAGTTGCGCCAGTTCCCGTGCCAGGGACATCGCGTCGCTCTCCACCACGAAATCCAGGTCTCGAATACTCCGGCCCGTCAACCAGTCCCGTACCGGACCGCCAACAAAGTAAACGCTAAGAGAATAAGTCTGTGCCAGTTCCTTGAGACCATTGAGCAGGGGGCGGTAGTAACTACCGACGATTTCTTCGATAGAAGGAAGGACGCATGAGGTAGATCGGAGGTCGTCAGGAGACGAGTTCATAGCGGCCAGAATTATAGCATACGGCAGCGGCAGCTCAGCTTGCGGATGTTGACTCCCCAACCCGGTATGACGGCGCATATCCATATTGGCGCAAATAGCGCAATGTGCTAAAATCCGTTCAATCGAAGAGGAGGTGCCGAAATGGCTGAAGCCGATTTCAAGACCTATTACGATTTTCGTTGACCCTACGTGTACAACGCTGCCATGTGGCTGGCGAAGGTACGCGAAACCACCGGCCAGGAAGTAAACGTGGACTGGCAACCCTTCTCCCTCGAGCAGGTTAACAGCGACAACAAGGGCGAAGAGATCAAGTTCTGGGAGCAGCCCGGGGTTCTGGACGGCTCCGACAATACCCTGCTGGCCCACCGCGCAGGTCTGGCCGCCAAGCGGCAGGGCAAAGAGGCCTTCGAGTCCTTCTTCATGTCCCTGCTCAAGCTGCGCCACGAAGACCGCCGCAGCCTGACTGAGATGGAAGTGATGGAGGAAGCCGTTGCCAATTCCGGTATCGATATGGCCCGCTTCCGGGAAGACCTGGCAGACCCGGACCTGCTGCGGGAAATCGCGGAAAGCCACACCGAGGCCGTGGAAGTCCACGGGGCCTTTGGTGTGCCCACCTACGTTTTCCCCAACGGTGGCACCGCGTTCGTCAAGATGCACATTCCCCCCGATGAACAGGCCGCCGAAATCTACGAGTCCGTCACCCGGGTAATTACCGATGCCCAGCACGTGGGTGAGGTTAAGCGCCCGTCCCCGCCGTGGCCTCACGGCATTATCTAGGTTTGCCGGGTTTTGAATTGTCCCTGGAAGACCTGGAAGCCTCTCTGGGCACAACTTTCACTGACCGGGGCCTGCTGCGACAGGCCCTGGTCCACCGTTCCTATTTGAACGAGCACGATGGCTCACCCCTGGATTCCTACGAGCGTATGGAATTTCTTGGGGATGCCGTGCTCGAGTTGATAATCTCCACCGAGCTTTACCGCAACCTGCCCCACGTTACCGAGGGCGAGCTGACCAAGGGGCGCTCTTCCCTGGTCTGCCGTGCCAGCCTGGCCCGGGCAGCGCGCCGCCTCTCCCTGGGCAGACACCTGTCCCTTGGCAAAGGCGAGGTGGAATCCGGCGGCCACGACCGGGAGTCCATTCTTGAAGAGACTTTCGAGTCCCTGGTGGCTGCAATTTATCTGGACCAGGGTTACGACTCGGCCCGCCGCTTTGTGCTGCACGCCCTGGGTTCCGACCTGGCGGAAATCTGCCGCCGTGGCCGGGCCCTGGATAATCCCAAGTCACGCCTGCAGGAACTGGTCCAGGGCTTGGGCCTGCCAACTCCTCGTTACCAGTTGGTTTCTTCGGACGGTCCTGACCACCAGCCCGTCTTTACAGTTCATGTGCTGGTGGGCGAGGAAGTTCTCGGCCAGGGATCCGGGAACCGGAAAACCGACGCGGAGCGCGCCGCCGCCCAGGTGGCCCTGGACCAGGGGCCTTTTGTCGGGGCAGGCAAAGGCCGCTTCGCCCATTCGTCCCAGTCAGAACCCATATCAACAGGGCCGGCCCCCACCCGGAATCTCAACAAGTCATCGAAAGGCAGCTTATGCTCTCATTCTTCCAGCGCAACCGGGAAGGCAACAAGCAAAAGACAGACGAAGGAGTCAAGCGAAGCCGGGACCGCTGGTTCGGGCGCATCCTGGACGTTCTCCGGTCCTCTGATCTGGATGAGGCGGCTTGGGAAGAGCTTGAAGAAATCCTGATTTCCGCCGATGTTGGCGTGGACACTTCCCTGCGCGTTATTGAAGAATTACGGGAGCGGGTACGCAGCGAAGGCATTTCCGACGCCGACTCGGCCTTCACCCTGCTCAAGGGCACCCTGGCCCGGGAATTGGGAGCCGGCTCCCCAGCCGGATCCTGGGCTCGAAGCGGTGAAGGCAGGGACCCCTATGTGATTCTGATGGTAGGAGTCAACGGCGTTGGCAAGACTACCAGCATAGCCAAGCTGGCCTATCACCTTACCCGGGAAGGGAAAAGCGTTGTACTGGGCGCAGCGGACACCTTCCGAGCCGCCGCCGAGGAACAGCTGGAAATCCTGGGCGACCGGGTGGGCGTAGATGTTATCAGTCACCAGCCAGGGGCCGACCCCGGCGCCGTGGCATACGACGCCTACCACGCCGCTAGGGCCAGGGGCTCGGACGTGCTCATTGTCGACACGGCGGGAAGGCTCCATACTCGCACGAACCTGATGGAAGAGTTGAAAAAGGTCCACCGGGTAATAAACCGCCTGGACCCCGACGCCCCGCAGGAAGTGCTGTTGACGCTGGATGCCACTACCGGCCTGAACGGCCTGGCCCAGGCCAGGGCTTTCACCGATGCCGTTGGTTGCACCGGCATCTTTCTGGCCAAGCTGGATGGCACTGCCAGGGGCGGCATAGCATTGGCCATTAAGCAGGAATTGAATGTACCAATCCTCTTCATCGGCACCGGGGAGTCCCTGGAAGATATCGCCCCCTTCGACGCCGACGACTTCGTGGACTCTCTGCTCGCGCCCGTCTCATGACCGCTTATCCTGCTTCCTGTCCCAGCGTCGGCCTTCCATGCAGGCATTAATTGCGATTGGCACGCACGCAACAATTGCGACTGCTCCAGTTCCCGCAGCCTGCGTACTCGCCGGCAGTTTGCCCATAATCGCCGTGGCCCGCCGTGTCTGACCCGCTGGCCTGGTTCTTGCTGGTCTCTTTGCTGGGCGTGCTGGGATTTCCCCTGTCCTACCTGCTATTCTCGCGCTTGCCAGACAGGGGATACGCCTTCTCCAAGCCCCTGGCCCTTCTGTTGGCTGCCTATGTTCTCTGGATTCTGGGCCTGACTGGCTCCGTGCTTAACGTGCCGCAGACTGTGGTGGGCATTCTCCTGGCCGGAGTTGCTCTTTTCGGCTGGCTCTACTACCGCCGCTGGCCCGAACTGGAAGCCTTCCTGAAGACCCAGTGGCGTTACATACTTTGCGTCGAAGCCCTCTTCCTGGCCCTGTTCCTCACCTGGCTCTTCATAGTCTCCGAAGTCCCGGCTATCAACCACACCGAAAAGCCCATGGACTTCGCTTTTCTTACCAGCGTCCTACAGAGCGCCACCTTTCCCCCGGGTGACCCCTGGCTCTCGGGTCATTCCATCAGCTACTACTACTTCGGCCACTTCATGATGGCCCTGCCCATGAAGCTGGCGGGCATATCATCCAACGTGGGATACAATCTGGCGCTGGCAACCCTGCCAGCGCTGGTGGCGGTGGGCGCGCTGGGCATCGGATACAACCTGGTGCGGATGGCCGGAGGCAGCTTCCGCTCCGGTATTCTGACCGGGCTGCTGGCCATCCTGCTGATTTGCGTCATCGGAAACCTGGAGGGGCTCCTGGAGTTCGCCCAGCTGCGCTCCTGGGGCAGCGAGAATGTCTGGCAATGGGTGGGGATAAAGGACCTGGGCGGGACTGCCGGGGCCGGTTTATTCCCGGATTCCAACTGGTGGTGGTGGCGAGCCACCCGCGTGATCGACACCCTGCGGGACGGGGTTAGCCTGGACTACACCATCACAGAGTTCCCCTTCTTCAGTTTCCTTCTGGGAGACCTTCACTCTCACGTCCTGGCTCTTCCCTTTGCCCTGCTGACTCTCGCATTGGCCCTGAACGTGTACCAGGGCAGCCACCCCATCGGCCTCCGCCGGATTATCCAACGCCCCTGGGAAACCGCCGCATTGTCCCTGTGCTTCGGAGCCCTGGCCTTCATCAACTCATGGGACTTTCCCGTTTACGCCGCCATCCTGGCTGCGGTAACCCTCGTCCGGGCCTGGGGCGACCAATCTCCCCCCGCCTCAACGGGCGCTGGCGAGACCATTTCCGGGCAAACCACAGGCGTTGACCAATCCACAGGCGCCGGGCAATCCATAGGGGATGGCGTTGCCGCCCTGCGCCGGGCCTTTGCATCCTCCGTGCTGTTCCTCGTTCCCATCCTGGCCCTGGCCGTATTGCTCTTCCTGCCCTTTTACCTGGACCTTACCTCCCAGGTCTCAGGAATTTTGCCCTACTTGGGACCCTCCACCCGGCCCATTCACTTTGCCCTGGTAATCGGCCTTCCCGCCCTGCTGGGCCTGTCATTCCTGTGGCTGCAGGCCAGGCCCATGCGCCGTCCCCGGCCACTGGAGGCCTCTGCTATCGTACTGGTTTCGACTGTGGCAGCGGCGCCGCTCATCTTGTGGTTGCTGCTGGCTTCCACATGGGGAGTAATCACCCAGGGAGTAGAAGGCTTGCCGGCAATGCTGGCTGTCCGAACGCTGACCACCTTCCCGGCGCTGGCCCTGGCGGGCCTTGCGGGATACCTGGCCCTGCATCGCTCCGCAAACGGGGGCAGCGCCACCGACGTATTTCCCCTGCTGCTCCTGGCGGGAGCTTTCTACCTCCTTGCCGGCGCCGAACTGTTCCACCTGGCCGATTTTTTCGGAAACCGCATGAACACGGTGTTCAAGGTCTACTACCAGTCATGGCTGCTCCTGGGCATCGTGGGAGCCCACGGCATCTATTGCCTGTTGCGTCGAATCTGCTCCCTTCGACCTGCCGAAAAGCTGGCTCCGACCGCATGGCTCGGCGTACTGGCCGTCCTCTTGTTCCTGTCTCTCTACTATCCGGTCGGCGCTGCCCTGGACCGCACCGCCCTGTTTGGTGAGGACCACAGCTTCAAGGACAATACCCTGGACGGCCTCGCCTACATCAAGCAGCAGAGCCGGGCCGAATACGCCGCCATCGCCTGGCTTCGCGACCAGGCAGCGCCCGGCAACCTGGTCGAAGCCGTCGGGGATGATTATTCCGAGTACGGCAGAGTATCGGCAGCCACGGGCCGGCCGGCGGTTCTGGGTTGGAAGGGCCACGAACACCAGTGGCGAGGCACTACCCGGATATTCAGTGGTCGCGAAGAAGATATCGCCCGGATATACCAGGACCAGGACCCCGATATTGTCCGCCAACTTCTTGACCGTTATGATGTCCGCTACGTTTATCTCGGTCACCGCGAAAGGGCAAAATACGGCATTGATCGTCTTCAAGCCGCCGATGGTGTCCTTGAAACCGCCTTCTCCGGTGACGACGTAATCATCTACCAGAGACTAGCCGGCCCCTGATGCCATGGCAGAACCAGCGGAAATGACTTCGCCCAACAACTCCCGGGATTCCGGCCATCAACCTGCCTCCCCGTCATTCTCCCGGTCCTGGCTGGGACGTGGCTGGCTCTATCTCGCCGCCACCGTGGAAGGCAGGTACCTGGCCGGCTTCATCGCCATTGCCATCGCGGCCTTGGCCTTGCGCCTTTGGGAACTGCCCGGGCGAACCATGCATTATGACGAAGCCATCCACTTGTACTATTCCTGGCGCCTGTCCAACCTGGAAGGTTTCGTCCACTCCCCCTGGATGCACGGTCCCTTCCAGATAGAATTGGTAGCGCTATTCCTGCGCCTCTTCGGCGATACCGACTTTGCCGCCAGGCTGGCTTACGTCCTGTTTGGTACCGCCCTGGTGTTCCTTCCCTTTTTCCTGCGCAACCAACTGGGGCCTGCCGGAGCAATTCTGACCGGCCTGATGCTGGCCATCTCTCCATCCCTGCTTTATTTCAGCCGATTCGGTCGGAACGACATCATAATGGCTGTTCTAGCCGTCTCCCTTTTCGCCCTGTTGTGGCATTACATTCATAATCCCCGCAACCGTTACCTTTACCTTGCATCGGCCGTCCTGGCCATTGCCTTCGCCGCCAAGGAAACCGCCTACATCATTTCGGCCATGTTCGGCGCCCTCGCCCTCTTGCTGGCCATTCCCTGGTCCAGCCTTGCCACCACCCTCCTGCGCCGGGTCAGGACACGCAGGCTCACTGGTCTTCCGGAATCGCCCACGGACATCGACGGTCCGGAAGGGGAACCGACGGCTGTTGAGGGTCCTCCGCCCGCTAGCCTTGCCGTGCGCCTGGGAAAGTGGCTCGATCTCTCCCGTCTGAATCCCGCCGGCGGTTTCCTCCTCCTGTTAATCACCCTGACCCTGCCGCTGTGGTCGGCCAGCGTGGAGTTGGCCCGGGAAATCGGCGCCGTCCTGGCAGGGAAGGTCGGATGGGCCGCGGCGCAGGAAGCCTTCGAAAACGGCTTTGGCCTGACCCTGGTAGGCAGGGAGGGAGTCAGCCAGGGAATTGTAGGCGCTCCCTTGTGGGATGCCCCCTTCGTACAGTTGCCCTTGCCTTTGCCAGCGGCCTGGGCCGCCGGGACCGTTGTGGTACTGGTGATTGCTGCCTGCAGTTTCCTTGCCTGGCGCCTTGGCCGTTCCCGGTCCGGACGGGTGGTCGGGATAGTTCTTCCTTTGGGAGCGTCCTATGTCGCCGGTTTTGCCCTCCTGGGTCCAACCGGGTCGGTCTTAGACCTGTTCCTCTCCCTGATGATGGCTGCAATTTGCCTGGCCATTTTTTCGCTTTTCCGGTTTCCCTGGCGGCGAAGCTTCTTCCTGATTTTTCTGCCTTTCCTGGTAACCCTGGTATATTGCGCGCTGTTCCTGCCCGTTATCGAAGTTAACGCCCTGCTGCCAGGCATTCTTCCTGAAGGAGTAGAGGTCGCCAGCGTCGGAAACAGTGTTCCCCTCAACTTCCTTGTGGCCGGCGGCATCCTCCTGGCGATGAAGGTCATTTCGCTGGCACTGGGGCTATTGTGGAAGGGCGGCGTCTGGCTGGCCTGCGCCGCTATCTTCGGGACAATCTGGATCGTTCTTTACACCACCATCTTCACCAATCTCGCCGGAATTTTCAGCGGTGGGTGGCAGGGCATGGGTTATTGGATTGCCCAGCAGGAAGTAGCCCGGGGCAACCAGCCCTGGTACTACTATTTCGTGGGAATGTCGGTGTATGAATTTCTGCCCCTGGTTTTCGGTACCCTCGCCGCCGTGCTATTCGTCCTGCGCCGCGACCGCTTTGGGATGGCCCTGGCCTTCTGGGCCTTCGTGAACCTCCTGGCCTACACCATCGCCAGCGAAAAGATGCCCTGGCTGCTGGTAAACATCACTCTCCCCTTCATTTTCCTCGCTGGAAAATTCCTGGGGGAACTGGCAGACCGGGTCGATTGGCGCGAAGCCATGGAAGCTTCCCGGCTCCCTGGTTCCCTGGCGCTTCTGGCCATCCCCGCCTTTGTAATCGCCGCCGGCGGCTATGTCGCCCTGAGCCTCACTGACGATTCCACCGGGTTCCCCTACCTATCCATTCTGCTGCTGGCGGCAATTCTGCTGCTGGCGCTGTTCGTGGCCTGGCTGGTGCGCCAGGTTGGCCCAGGCAAGGGCCCGGCCCTGGTCTCACTGGGTATCGCTGGCTTCCTGGCCGCCGCCACCGCATGGATGGCGGTTCAGGCCGCCTATACCTATGACGACTCACGTCCGGAAGTCCTGGTTTATGCCCAGGGAAGCTACGACCTAAGGCAGAGTCTTGCCCATCTGGAGCAGCAGTTCTTCCAGCGCTCGGACTCAGACCTTCTTTCCAACCCGGTGCTGGTAGACTACGATACCTGGTACCCAATCCAATGGTACGTCCGGCATCCGGACCAGGAGGGAAAGCTCCGGTTCACTTGCTTCAGAGATGAAGATGGAGCGGGCGGCTGCAGTTCCCCACCCGACGGACCCGACGGTTCCGCCTTTCTGGTGGCTTCCCATCACCGGCCGGGAGCCTCCGGTTCAATGCGGGGTTTCGACGAACTGGAGACCCGCCGGAACCTGCTGTGGTTCCCCGAAACCTACCGCAGGCCCGGCGAGAACCGGCAGGAGGAAGAAATTTGGGAAGAGATAGTGGCCGATTTGGAGTTCTTCCGGGATGCAGCCACCGACCGCGAAAAATGGCGCCAGGTTCTGGGTTACCTTTTTTTCCGGGACATGGCGTCCGACTGGTTCAAGTCGGAGTATTATACTTACGTGCGTCAGAACTCCACGACTGCCGGTGGCCTTCGTTGAGCAGCGTTCCCGCCAATGGCGAGGGAGGACTATTTAGTTGAACTTCAGAAACTGGCGGCTCTGGCTGGGAATTGCGGTCAGCGCCCTATTCCTGGTATTCCTGGTCTGGACCATCGAGTTCCAGGAACTCATCCGAGCATTAAAGGAGGCCAATTACCTCTACCTGGCGCCTGCCGTCATCATCTATTTTGTCGGCATCTACTTCCGCGCCGCCCGGTGGCGCTACATCCTTTCCCCACTGCGCCAGGTCTCTTCCCGGCGCCTGTATCCCGTGGTGGTGATGGGGTACGCGGCCAACAACGTGCTGCCAGCCCGGGCCGGTGAACTGGTCCGCGCCTACTACATGGCCCAGCGCGAGCGCTTCAGCGGCAGCGCCGCCCTGGCCACCATCGGTGTCGAGCGTATCTACGACGGCCTTACCCTTTTCGTCATTTCCGTCATCGCAACCCTGTTCCTCCTGTTGCTGGGCGCCTTTGGCAACGTGGGCGAGGTTTACCGGAACACCGGCATAGCCCTGGCCGTGGTTGCCGGAGCAATCCTCATCGCTGGCCTCGTGACTGTCACCGTAGTCGCCACCAATCCCCATACCATGTCCGTCATAGACCGTATTCTCGCGCTTTTTCCCGAGCGAATCAGGCCCCGGCTCAGAAACCTGACCCTCAACTTTATCCAGGGCCTCAGCATCCTCAGTTCACCACGTCAGCACGGCATGGTTTTTCTCCTTTCCATTCCCGTTTGGCTGGCCGAAATCGCCGTTTATCTTACGGTAGCCTACTCCTTTGGCCTGCAGGACTACCTGGGTTCCCACCTCAACCTGGCCCTGGCCATCGTTCTGGTTACCGCCACATCGAACCTTTCCACCGCCGTGCCCGTTACCATTGGCGGCATCGGACCCTTCGAACTCATCGCCCAGCAGACCTTGACTATCCTGGGTGTGGGTGCGGCGGTAGCAGCCAGTTACGCCCTGGTGGTGCACCTGGTAGCGCTGTGGCTGCCGGTGAATCTGGCGGGACTGGCGTTCATGTGGCGGGAGAACCTGTCCCTATCCCAGATGGCATCCTCTTCCCCGGAAAATGCCGAGGCCGGCGAGGAAGCAATACGGAACAGGGGTGAGGGCTGATGCGGATAGGAATAATTGGCGGGGGCGCGGCAGGCCTGGCCGCGGCTTATGAACTTGCGGGGCAGGGCCATTTCGCCGAGGTTTTCGAGGTCGCTCCTTTCCTGGGCGGCCAGGCCTCAACCTTTGATATCGGCGGCGGACGGCTCGAACGCGGGTACCACCACCTGTTCGTCAGTGATACGGCCATTACCGATTTGATCCATGAATTGGGCCTCGGCGAAAAGCTGGCATGGCTGGAATCCAGGGTGGGCATCTTCCACAGCGGCCAAATCTGGGACTTCGCTACCCCCATGGACCTTCTCAAGTTCCGCCCACTTTCCCTGACCCAGCGCATCCGGCTGGGCCTGTTGACCTTCGTCCTGCAGAAGACCAGGAATTGGCAAAAGTTCGAGGGAGTGACGGCCCAGGACTGGCTTACCCACAACCTGGGAAAGGATATCTACCAGGCTATCTGGGAACCCATGCTGCGCGGCAAGTTCGGCGAACATTACGACCGGATCAGCATGACCTGGCTCTGGGGGAAAATATACCTGCGCGTGGCATCACGCGGAAAAACCTTGCAAAAGGAACGGCTGGGCTACCCTATGGGCAGCTTCGGCGAGATCTTTGAGCGACTGGAGGAAGAGGTCGTCCGGCTTGGAGGTCAGGTCCACTTGTCGGCGCGGGTCAACCGGGTGGTCGTAGAGGAAGGTGTTGCTTCAGGACTGGAAGTCCAGCTGGAAGGTCAGGAACCGGCCAGGATAGACTACGATGCCATCATCGCCACCACGCCCTCTTATGTGTTTGTTCGGCTGGTGCCGCCCCTGCCTCAGGACTACCACCAGAAGCTGGTCGGCACCCAATACCTTTCCGCCGTCCTGGTAATCCTGGCCTTGGACCGGCCCCTGACTTCCAAGTACTGGCTCAATGTTGCCGATCGCAGCCTTCCCTTCGTCGGCGTCATCGAGCATACCAACATGATCGACCCATCTCTGTACGGGGGCAATCACATCGTCTATCTCACCAACTACACCCCTCGGGACAGTGACCTTTACGCCAGGACCAGCGAACAGTTGCTGGATGACTTTATCCCACACCTGCGAAAAGTGAATCCCCAGTTCGACCGGTCCTGGATCAGGGAGTACTATCACCACAAGGTGGATGGAGCCCAGCCCATCATCGGCGTCAACTACGGTGACAGTATCCCCGATCACCGCACGCCCATTCAAAACCTGTACCTGGCCAATACCACGCAAATCTATCCTGAGGACCGGGGTACCAACTATTCCGTGAAAATGGGGCGAGAGGTGGCCCGGATGGTGATGGAGGATCTGGGGTCCGGCTAACGGGTCTGTACGGTTTCTCTTTCCAGTCCAACTGGATTGGAACTCTGCCCATCCCATGCCCTTGATGCAGCGCCAAACCGGGCCTGCTATAATAGGGAACCGGAAGCAGGAGGAAGGCAAACTTCCTTCCGAGGAACCCGCTACCCTTTGGCATTAGATGGAGTTGGCAGTGCTAAGCAATAAGACCCGGGAAACCAATGGCGGAGAAAGCCGCCGTAGCTTTTTGGCCAAGATGGGCATAGGGATTGCAGCCATAGCCGGCGTTTCGGGCGGTCTGATCCGGCCTGGTTTCAAAGAATCCGGCGACACGGGCGATTTCCCTGGACCCGACTCCATTTTCCATCCTGCCCAAGACCCCCGCCAGGACCCTCGCCGGCAAAGTTAGCGTCTCTCTGCTTATTTGGACTGCTCTCCCGGCGCGCCCTCGCCCGGCCCATTACCGCCGGCCGAACTCCCGTTCCATGTGGTAAGAGCTGAAGTGCAGCAGCGTGGGCCTTCCGTGGGGGCAGGTGTGGGGATTGTCCGTCTTTTCAAGTTGCTCCAGCAGCGCCCGCATTTCCTGGTCTGTCATGGACTGCCCCGCCCTGATGGCACTGTGGCAAGCCAGCGATGCAGCCAGCACGTCCTCCCGCTCCCGCATCAGCCCCTCAAATGCCACCATGTCCAGCACGTCCACCAGCGCCTTGCCTGGGTCCCCGGTGGTAAGCACTGCTGGTACCGCCCGAACCAGGTAGGCAGACCCTCCAAACTCCTCCAGTTCAAACCCGTAGTCGCCCAGGAACTGTCGTTGCTCCTCCAGCGTAGCCATCTGGCCCGCCGAAAGCTCCACCGTAACGGGCGCCAGAAGAGGTTGCGACAGCGATTCTCTTTTCGCCGCCTGACGGACTATCCGGTCAAACAGGACTCTTTCATGGGCGGCGTGCTGGTCCACCAGGTACATACCGTCCGGACTCTCCGCCACCACGTAGGTCAGCCTCACCTGACCCACCACCCGCAGCGCCGGCAGGGTCAACTGGGGTGTCAGGGCCGCGTCCGGGGGGCCGTAACCTTTTGGCTGAAGTTGGCTCTTCTCCGGTTCATTAGTCCATCCATTGGCAGAAGGCGTCGCATACTGCCGGCGCCCGTCGAAGGGACTGCGGAAAAAGCCCGACATACCCAGTCCGCCTTCCGGTGACGAGCCTCGCCCTACTGTTGGACTTTGTACCGGCCGGACGGGAGAATGGGCCACCAGTGCAGACCTGACTCCCCGCTGCAAAGCCGAAAACACCTTTCCTTCCTGTTGAAACCTCACCTCGCGCTTGCCCGGATGCGAGTTGACATCCACATCACCGTATGGCAAAACCAGGTTCAGGGCCGCCAGCGGATAGCGCTTTTCGGGAAGCAGCCCATGGTAGGCCTCTTCCAGCGCGAAGGTCAGCGTCCGGCTCTGAATCCACCGGCGGTTCACAAAAAAGGTCATGTAGGTCCGGTTGGCCCGGTGGAGCGATGGATTGCCCACAAACCCTTCAACCCGGTACCCCGATTCCGGGGCCTCCCCTGACACTTCCAGCAGGTTCGTGGCAGTCTCCACCCCGTACACGGCAACCATCGCATTGGCATATCTGCCGTCGCCGGGAGTTGACACGGTAGTTCGCTCACCAGTCTTCAGGTTGAATGAAATTTCCGGGTATGCCAGAGCGTAACGGGACAGCATTTCGCCAACCCGGCCGCCTTCAGCCGTGGCCGACTTCAAGAACCTGCGCCTTGCCGGCAGATTGCCAAAGAGATCCCGCAGCTCCACCGTAGTGCCCGGTGGACAGCCGCACGGGCCTTCCTCCACCAGTTCGCCCCAGTCCAGGCCTACCCGGTAACCGGATTCAGCGTGGGCCTGCCTGGTAGTCATGCTCATTCGGGAAACGGCGGCAATGCTGGGGAGGGCTTCTCCGCGAAAGCCCAGTGTGGGTATGGCGTCCAGCAACTCGGGGCGGTCCAACTTGCTGGTCGCGTGGCGCTGAAAAGCCAGGGCAACTTCCCCGGAAGGAATCCCGCAGCCGTCATCGGTAACTCTGATCTGTTCGATTCCGCCGCCCTGTATCTCCACCGAAATACGGGAAGCGCCGGCGTCCACAGCGTTCTCAACCAGTTCCTTGACTGCGGAAACGGGGCGCTCGACCACCTCGCCTGCTGCAATCTGTCCGGCAAGATCAGGGGGGAGTTGCCTGATTGGCATGGATTACCTTCCTTGCCGCCTCCGGCCTGCGTTGGGAGCCGAAACGGCGGCAATGGCTTAGGCCCCCGGGGTCACGGGGCTAGAAAAGGGGCAGTACAGTACCTTTTGCTTTGTACTGGCTATCTTCAGACGTGCCGCTATTGGCAAAGTCGCAAACAATCCGGTAGACCCGGTCCATCTGCTGGTCCACATTGCGGGCAAAGAAATAAGGGGGTACCCAGGCGCCGCCAAAAGCTGCTACCACCTCGGGGTAATCATCTATCACGAACTCCGGCTCAAACGGTATCTTCAACTCCTCCAGGCGTTCGTGGAAGTGGTTGGTAGGTTTTTCATATACCCCGCTGACGTAGGATCGCAACTCATGCTTCTCGATGACTTCCCATCTCTCACCCATCCCTGACCAGATGAATATCTCATGGTTGTCATCCAGGAGCTTTTGGAAGGTCTCCTTAGTGCCGGGGCGAAGCGTGTCGTCCAGCCCAAGTATCGTGTAGTCAACGTCAAAGAAAATCTTCATGTTATGACGTCTATCCCCCGAAGCTTAAGGTAGGCAAAGATACTATCACATCTACAAATACAATGGCAACATAAGAATCTGCCCGGTTGCCCTGAAGGCGCCACACATCCAGCCCCTCATCTAGCAGCGCTAATGACAGACCCCAATTATACCGATAACAGAAGGCATACATCATTGGCCTTTATCGGCTGTGTCAAAACCGCCACCGGGGATACCCTGGCCCCTTCTCTCCCATTGCAGTTATTGAAGGCTTGCCAGTTCCTGCTCCATCATCTTGGGGCTCGACCCGATTATGAGCTTGTCTCCCACCCGGGTAACCGGCCGGCGCATCAGCCGGGGCTCTTCCAGCATCAGTCTCAGCATCTCACCTTCCGAGACCTCTCCCGCGGTTAGTCCCGTCTTCTTGAAGCTGGGGCTTCGCCAGGCAAACAGATCCGAGAGCGACGACAGGTTCGCCAGTTCCAGCAGTTCTTCTCTGCTTAGCGGTTCCTTGAAGTAGTCCCTTTCCTCTATTTCCAGACCCTTCTGCAAAAGCAACTCTCTTGCTTTACGGCAAGATGATCAACGGGGCCACCAGTAGAAGATTGCAGAGTTGCTCATCATTCCTCCGGCGTTGGCCTTCCGCCCTAAGGGAGTGCCGGGACGGCGGCCTTATAAAGTTGTGGCACATTTTAATCGTTTTCAGAAAAAAGTTAAGGCTACCCGGCGAGCATTTAATGCGTAATCTCGGTCCCGACTTCCCCCCTTTCACCAGGCCGCTGCAGTTTCTCCCCTCGCCCGGCAACCGCCCTACGTCCCTGTTCTGGACTCGCTGACTCCCTTTTCCAGAACTAAGCTCAAGTGCTCCCGCACGCTTAGCCGGGAACTGCCTTGGTCCTGATTCGACCCCGGAAACAGTCCTGGTCTGCGACCGGTCGCCTTGAGATGCATTCAGGCCACCCGCGCTACTGCTGCCATTCCAGCCAATGGCCCTATCCTCCCTGCTCTTGCCTCCTGGCCTCCTCCTGCAGTTCATACAGCTTGTTGATGGCCTCCAGGGGAGTCAGGTTTGCCACATCCAGCCCCAGCACGGCATCCCGCAACTGTTGCTCAGGCTGAAACAGGGACATCTGCATCGCCGGCTCCGTCGGTCTCCCTCGGTGGGCGCCGCCGGCTGGCCCCTTCTGTTCCAGGTCTTCCAGCACTTCCCACGCCCGGCTTACCACTGCCTGGGGCAGCCCTGCAAGCTGGGCCACGTGTACGCCATAGCTCCGGTCGGCCCCGCCTGGCACTATTCGGTGCAGGAACACAACCTTGCCCTCCTCCTCCGTAACCGCCACGCTGAAATTCCGCACTCCCGGCAGAGTCCGCGCCAGTTCGGTCAATTCGTGGTAATGGGTGGCGAACAGCGACTTGCATCCCAACCGCGGGTTATTGTGCAGATGCTCGATGACCGAGCGGGCAATGGACAGGCCGTCATAGGTGCTGGTCCCCCGCCCAATCTCATCCAGTATGACCAGAGAGCGTGGAGTGGCCTGGTTAAGGATGGCCGCCGTCTCGACCATTTCCACCATGAAGGTAGACTGCCCGGTGGCCAGGTCGTCCTGCAGTCCGACCCTGGTGAAGATTCGGTCAACCAGCCCGATGGTGGCCTCATCGGCCGGCACGAAACTGCCAATCTGGGCCATCAGCACTATGATGGCGGCCTGGCGGATGTAAGTCGACTTACCGGCCATGTTGGGACCGGTCAGCACCACCACCCGCACGTCGTCATTGGCCAGGTAGATGTCATTGGGAACAAAGCTGCCGGTTCCCAGGTGACGTTCTACCACCGGATGCCGGCCGTTCCTGATGTTGATAGCGTCACCCTGGTTAATGATAGGACGGACGTACCTGTGCCTGACCGCCACCTCCGCCAGCGACGCCACCGCGTCCACCACTGCGATGGCTGCGCCCAGCCGGGCTATGGCTTCGGCATAGTTGGCAATCTGCGCGCAAACCTGCCGGTAGATAGTCTTCTCCAGTTCCTCAATCCGCTCACGGGCGTTCAGGACCAGGGACTCATACTCCTTAAGCTCTGGTACTATGTACCGCTCCCCATTGGCCAGTGTCTGGCGGCGGATGTAGTCATCGGGCACTTGACCCTGGTTAGATTTGCTCACCTCCAGGTAATATCCGAAAACCTGGTTAAAGCCCACCCTGAGGTTGCGAATTCCCGTCCGGTCTCGCTCCCGTTGCTCCAACCCGGCGATAAATGCCCGGGCCTCCCTGGAATTTGCCTTCAACTCGTCCAGTTCCGGCGAAAACCCGTCCCGAATCACGTTGCCTTCGCCAACACTGCCTGAAGGCTCCCCATTTATGGCGCGCTCGGTCAGGTCGGCGACATCCCAAGTGGGTACAAGCCTCTGCCGCAGCCAGCCCACCTTACCGCCCTCTTCCTCTGCCAGCGCTTCAGCAAGGGGAGCCGCTGCCTCTATGCTTTGCTTCAAGCCAATGAGGTCCCGGGGCGCCGCCGTATTCGCCTGCAAGCGCCCGAGAATCCGTTCCATATCGGAAATTTCGGCCAGCCTTTCCCGTACCCGGGCCCGGTTCAGGCCACCTTCCACCAGGTATTCCACCGCATCCAGCCGGCGTTCCAGTTCCTGCTCATCCAGCAAGGGCTGGCCCACCCAGCGGCGCAGCAGTCGCCCCCCCATGGGCGTGCGGGTAAGGTCAAGGGCAGAGAAAAGCGACAACTCCCGGTTTTCCCAGCGGCCCGCCTGAAACAGTTCCAGGTTTCGCCGGGTCTGCGAGTCCAGCGCCATGTACCCGTCCAGCGAGTAGACCGACAACGCCGCCAACCGGGGAACTATCGCCTTATGCGTGCTGGCCAGATAGTCCACTATGGCGCCGGCCGACCTGGTTGCCAGGGGAAGGTTCTCGCACCCAAAGGACTCCAGGGTATGGATACCGTAGTGCGAAATCAGCGCCCCTTCTGCCAGGTCCAGTTCAAAGGCTGCCGGGTTTACCTGGACTATGGGTAGTCCTTCACCGTGACTCTCCGCCTCAGCCCTGGTCAGCCTCGCTCTCTCTTCTTCGGGAAGCCACTCGGGCAGGGTTTCTCCGGCGGGAATGAGAATTTCAGCGGGAGAGATGCGGGACAGTTCCGGCAGCAGACCGTCCCGGTCCATTTGAACCGCGGCAAACTCCCCGGTGGTTATATCGACATAGGCCAGACCAACCTGGTGGCCCTGTTCCACCAGGGCTGCCAGGTAATTGTTGGCATCCTCATCCAGCAGCGACGATTCAAAAACCGTACCCGGGGTCACGACCCTCACCACGTCCCGTTCCACCAGGCCCCGCGATGTGGCAGGATCGGTGAGTTGTTCGCAGATGGCCACCTTGTGTCCCTTCTTGATCAGACGCGCCAGGTAGGGTTCCAGGGCATGGGCCGGCACCCCGGCCATGGGGACTTTCGTATCCTTCCCCATGCTGCGGGAGGTCAGGGTTATCTCCAGATCCCGGGCCGCCAGTACGGCATCGTTGTCAAAAGTCTCGTAGAAGTCTCCCATACGGAACAGCACTATGGCGTCCGGATAAGCGCTTTTGACCTTCAGGTATTGCCGGCGCACGGGCGTTAGTGTTCGGCCTGTGGTCAAACCTGTGATCCCCCAGGTTGAAATCTTGTCCCATTCTAAAGGAACAGCGTGAAATCAACAAAAGGATGCCACTGGTTTTCCTGCCGTATTTGCCGTCTTTCCCAACACAGGAGAGTGATCCTGCCTGTTTCGCACGTCGCCAGCCAGGACTGCCCGGCTCGAATCGCTTCTTAACCTGGCACCGCGGCCGGTCCTGAACCCCTCGCGAACCATGTGCTAACCCGGAAACGGTAACATTGCGCTCACTCAAAAAGAAAAAGGAAGGCGGGTTAACCCAGCCTTCCCTTCGTATTTGGACCCAATGTAACCGGACTCGCACTTGTTCGGTAATTGATACCCTCGGACCTACCCGTCACCGAGCCTCTTCCAAGCCTCCAAACGGGGTCAGACCCCGGCCCTCCCTACTCCTTCCAGAACCGTTCTTCCTTGAATTGCCACCCCTGGGGCGTCACCTGTTCCTTGACATCGGCAATCATTCCGGGATGCCCGCAGGTATAGACCATGGTGTCATCCTTGGGAAGGTTAAACTCCGCAAGGTACTTCTGCACCAGCGTATTGACCCGACCCTTATCGCCCTCCCAGCCTTCGTTGCGTTCGTCTGCCGGGCGGCTGACGGTGCCAACGTACCTGACACACTCAGGATGCTCCTCTGCCAGTTGGCGGAGTTCATCGTCGTAAATCAACTCATCCTGGTAGCTGGCCCCGAACAGCACGTAGAAATAATGGCCCTGCCCACCCTGGTGCAGGTACTCCCGAATAATGCTCAGGTACGGGCCAACACCGGTCACGGTGGCCACCATCAAGTGGTGATGCACCTTTTCGTTCAGGGTGAATATCCCTTTGGGGCGGGGACGAATCGACATGGTCTCGCCCACGTTCATCCGCCACATCTTCGGGGTCAATTCCCCTTCCGGCACCAGTTCCACAAAAATCTCCAACTGTGACTCATAGGGGGCAGAAACAATGGAATAGGCTCTCTCCACTCCCTCTTTGCCCAGGGTGCAATATTGGCCGGCCTTGAACTGGAAGGGTCCGTCTTCCGGTTCCAGCTTTATTACCATCAGGTCTTCCGAAATGTCCTCCCGGTAAGCCAGCCTGGCCTGGGGCAGGCTGTCCGTTCGGTACACCGGCTTGCTTTGCTCATCTCCTTCGGTCAACACATTCTGTCCGCCAATGGCCATTGCTCACCTCATCAATCAGTTGAAAATAAAATCTAAGCCTGCCAGGTCGTGCCATCGAACCGGCTTTCTTCGACATTTCGGCCTTCGCCGGAAACGCCGTCCTTCAATCCAATTTTCATCGCTGGTAATCTGGATTCAGGTTAAAACCGCATTAAGGAGGTGAAGTGACGACACCCACCAGGGAATCCCTTACACACCGTACACGGTTTCACTCGACGAATCAGGATGCTCATACCGCCTTGACTATCCTGGCCCGGGCAAGTTTCAGCCCTGGCACCCTCGACATAGGCATCGGTTCCGGGGAACTGTCCAGGGCGGCCGCCAGCTGCCCGAACAGTTCCGTGACCGCAATAACGCCAGTAGGCAAGCGAGGATTAACCTGGACAATGCCCCTCAGCTCCGCGCCGGGGCATTCCACTCGCACCGCATCTCCCTCGTCAACCCGCCACCGGTCCGCCTCTGTGGCATTAAGTTCCACGAGTTCGTCCCGGACTATGTCGTTCTGCCTGGTGTCATCCCGCAGTTCCACCCTGTTTTCGCGGTTCCGCTGCAGCAACACCCTTCCCGGCGCCAGCCAGGCAGGATATTCGGGGTCGGGTTCATCATCCAGGGCCCTGAATTCAGGCGCCACCAGGTTTGCTTTCTCGATAGGGAAGGACTCACTGTACAGGGTGGACGTTCCCGCAGTCTGTCCTTCCGGGACGGGCCACTGGATTCCGCTGTGAGTTCGACCCGCGTATAGCATTTGCGTTGGCTTGGGACTCTCCAACCCCGACACCAGCACCAGCGACCCGGCAGCCTCCAGCGCCGGATAAGACACTCCCGCGTACGCCGGAACTACCGTGGAAATCTCTTCCATCACCTCGCCGGCCGTCGAAAACTCAAAGCCCCTGGCGCCCATCCTTTGGCCCAGTTCGGCCAGCAGCCACAAGTCGTCCCTCGATTCGCTCGTACTGGATTCACTTATAATGGACTGTAAGGCCGGCTTCACCCGCTGGATGCGTCTTTCCAGGTTTGTGCAGGTCCCATTCTTTTCAGCCAGGGCGGCGCGGGGAACCACCACGTCGGCCAACGCCGCGCTGTCCGACAGGAATGTATCCATCACCACCAGGAAATCCAGCCCGCCCAGGGCATGCAGCCCATCTCCCAGGGTGCCATTCGACAGATTGTAACTATCTCCCAGCACGACCATGGCCTTGACCTGCCCTCCGGCCGCAGCGTCGAGGCAGCCGCTGGCGCCCAGACCCCGGCCTGTGGGCAGGCTGCATTCCAGAATTTCCTCCAGTTCCGAGCGGGCCCGGTCATTTCGGGCCGCGCCGCGCCCAGGCAGGCGATTGGTGATACAGCCCACGTCCCACGCCCCCTGCTCGTTGGCCCCCTGCTTGACCGGGTACAAGCCCGCCCCCGGCTTTCCCACGTTGCCTGTCAACAGCGCCAGGTCCACCAGCGCGCTGGCGCAGTCCCTTTGCAGTTCCTCCGCAATATTGTCCAGGGCGAAGCAGATGGCCGACTTTTCGCCTTCCCCAAACAGCCGGGCCGCCTCGAAAATACTCTCCCTGGAAACCTGCGTTACGGCTGCCACCTCTTCCATGTCCAGGTTGTGCAGGTAGTAGAATAGCGTCGAAGGATCCTCGCAGTTCTCCTCAACCCACTCTTTCTTGTCCAGTCCCTGGTCTATAATTTCCCTCAAAATGCCGCCCAGCAACAGCAGCTCCGACCCCGGCGCCGGCCGCAGCCACAAATCGGCGTGGCGGGAAAGCTCCACCTCCCGCACGTCAATCACCACCACCGAAGCTCCCCGTTTTCTCGCCTGTTTCACCGGCAGGGCAACTACGTTGTTGTCCTCGGTCAGGTTAGTATTGAAGACCAGGATGCAGTCCGACTGCTCCAGGTCCCAGATAGAGTTGGTGGCGGCGGCATAACCCATGCCCCGTTCCAGGGCCAAACTGGCTTCCGGCTGAAGGTTGGACAGCACGTCCACGTTATTGGAACCCATAGCCACCCGCGCAAACTTCTGGGCCAGGTAAAACTCCTCGTTGGTGCAGTCCGGGGCCGCCAGCAGCGCAAAAGACTCGCCAAGGTACTCGGCCAGGCGGCTGGCAATCAAATCCAGCGCCTCGTCCCAGCTGGCCTCCTCCAGGTTCCCATCCCGCCGTACCAGGGGATGCCTGAGCCGGTCGCGGCGATTCAGAAACTCCATGCCGAACTTGCCCTTGAAGCAGGCTTGCCCCCGGTTGGCCGGCGCGTTAATTTCGGGCACCACCCGAATCATCTCTCCGGCCTCGTTCATCTCCAAATTCAGCTGGCACCCTACCGGGCAATGCGGACATATTGTCGGTTCAATGCTCCGGGGTTTTTCCCACTTGTGGTCCCGCTCCACCAGCGCCCCCACCGGGCACACGTCAATGCACGCCCCGCAGAACTCGCACCCGGATTCCAGCAGCGAAGTGCCAAAGGACGTACCCACCAGCGCCTTGCCGGACCGCTCCGTAAAGCAAATGGCATCGTCTCCCCGAATTTCTTCGCAGGCCCTCACGCACCGTCCGCAGGCTATGCACAGGTTGTAGTCCCGGTCGTAAAAGGGATCGCTGACTTCCAGCGGTATCTGTTTGTACTTGTAATTAAGGGGCGACTCCAGCTCCATTCCCAGGTAGCGAACCGTGTCCTTGAACTCGCAACGTTCATTCTTGGGGCAGGTGACGCACCGGTCGTTGACCGATACATTCCTCAGGCACACGTCGCTGGGCCCGCAAATGTCTATGCGGTGACACGTAAGGCATCCATTCGGGTGCTCCGCTACCAGCATCTGCATCACGCTTCGGCGCAGCTCTATAACGTCCTGAGCCTCGCTGCGTACCCTCATCCCCTCCGCTACCGGCAGAGTACAAGCCGCAGGGTAGCCCCTTCCTCCCTCCACCGACACTACGCACATGCGACAGGCTGCAAAGGGCTTCATTCCGGGGTGGTAGCAGAGGTATGGGACGTATATTCCGGCGTCGATTGCTGCTTCCAGCACCATCTTTCCGGGCTGCGTCTTGATCTCTACGCCGTCAATGGATATGGTTATGTCATCGGGCATTTGTATCTCTCCGTCCCGGGGCAATAACCTATCGCCGGCTCAGGAGGGGTGAAAAGTGTGGTACCCGGCACCTGCCCGTTGGGCAGCGCCCGTCAACGATATGAGCTTCAAATTGATCGGGAAAATAGCGCAGCGCAGAGGCCACCGGATTGAAGCCCAGCTGACCATGACCGCACAGGGAACCCGCCTGCATGTTCTCCCCGATGTTGCGCATCAGGGCCAGGTCATCCGGAGTGCCCTCCAGCCGGCATATCCTCTCCAGCACCTCCAGCATGTGGCTCATTCCCATCCGGCATGGGAAGCACTTGCCGCACGACTCGTACTGGCAGAAGGCGATCAATACCCGGGTCAGGTCCACCACGCAAGTGTCCTCGTCGGCGGCTATAATGCCCCCCGATCCCAGAATGGCCCCGGCGCTCCGGAAAATGTCAAAGTCCAGCACCAGGTCCGTCGCATCTGCGCTGAGTACGCCACCCAGTGGCCCGCCGGTCTGGATGAAGCTCAACTCCTTGCCCCCCGGAACTCCCCCTGCCACTTCGTGCAGCACCTCATTGAGATTCATTCCCATGGGCAATTCCACCATGCCCGTGTAGTTCAAGGCGCCAGACAGGCATAGAATCACGGTCCCGGTGCTTTTATCGTGTCCTATGCCAGCGAACCATTCGCCTCCCTTTGCAATGATCTCCGGAACATAGGCCATGGTTTTCACGTTGTTGATGTTCGTGGGCTTCCCGAACACTCCGACCTGCGCCGGGAACGGTGGCCGGTACCGGGGCATTGCACGGCTGCCCTCAATGGCCTCCATCAGGGCCGTCTCCTCCCCGGAAACGTAGGAATCGCCCGTCAGGGCCACCGCCAGGTCAAATGTGAATTCCGACCCCAGGATATCTTTCCCCAGGAATCCAAGCTCGTAGGCCTGGGCGACCGCCGCCCTGGCTCGTTCTATGGGTCCGTCGTGGCCGTGGCGGATGAATATATACCCGTGGTTGGCGCCCGTGGCATAGCCGGCCAGTATCATTCCCTCTACCACTGTGTGCGGGTCGCTCTCCAGGATCCCCTTATCATTAAAAGCCCCCGGGTCTCCCTCCTCGCAGTTGCAAAGAATGTACTTGTCTGGAGCATTAGACCCGGCCAAAAATCGCCATTTGGTGCCGGCAGGAAATGCCGCTCCGCCTCTGCCCCTCAGACCGGAGGTATTCACCTCTTCCAGGACCTCCGCCGCAGTCATTTCCGTCAACGCCCGGTTTAATGCCCCATAGCCACCATTGGCCACGTATTGGTAAATGTCCAGAGGGTCTATGTGCCCCGCATTCCGTAGGGCAATGCGCTGTTCCCTGGCCTTCATGGGGTGGTGGTCCAGCGATGGCACTTCTCCGGAAGCTTCTTCCCCAATGCTGCCCAGTGCCAGGTCGACTACCGCTTCTCCCTGCGCCACATGCCTGGAGATAATCTCCTGCACGTCGTCCCGGCCAACTCTCCCATATACTACCCTCGCCCCTCCAGGCACCAGCACATCCACCGTCGGTTCGGCAAAACACAGGCCCAAGCAGCCTACCCGGCTCACCTGGGCCGTCATTCCCTGTCTTTCCAGTTCCGACTCCAGGGCCTCGACTACCTCGTCCGCCCCGGCCGCCTGTCCGCAAAGGGCAGTACCCACCCGAATCCACGCCCTGTCCCCGGCAGTGAGGTTTTCCCACCGTCGCAGAGCTTCCTGTTGGATTCCAAGAAAATCAGCCGCCACCTAACGGACACTCCAGGTCATATCCCAACGGATAGTTGGTTCTTTGTTTTCAGGATTAATAGCCAATCAAACTTCCTCGCTCCCCGCAGGATCCAGGGCTTTGGAAACCAGTTCTCTCCCTCTCTCCGGAGTCGCCCTGCCTTGCAGGTGATGGTCCATCGACATGACCGGCGCCAGGGCACACGCGCCAAGGCAGGTGTTGTAGCGCACAGTCAACCTGCCGTCCGGCGTATCCCCTTCATCTTCCAGCCCTGCCGCTTCCAGTACCGACGCTATCAGCGGCATGGCCCCCACCAGGTGGCATGAAGGACCCCAGCATATCTCTATCCGGCGCTCACAAGGGGGAACAGTACGAAAGTTCGGGTAAAAGGAAACTACCGCCCACACGTCGTTGATTGTGGCGCCATTCACCGTGGCTACTTCTTCAACGGCTTCTCGGGGGATATAACCCAGTTCATCCTCAACTGCCAGCAGGGATGAAAGGATGGTAACAGTAGGTTGAGGCTGATTTTGGACGGCCTTCCTGATTCGCTGCTTCAGCCCATCCATCATTTGGGCCTCTTGGCCCATCGCACCTCAAATCAAGGTAAAAACGCGGTGGTGGAGAGAGTTCGTGAATTCCGTAACAATCTCCCTCGATATTACCACATCGCCGAATTTTGGTTCAACTGCGCCATGGGGCAATCGGGAAGATTGCAGAGTCCAGGCAGTACCTTCCTGCCCGCTCATCCTGAACTGGTCGAAGGACCCGCCCCTGGTGGCAAATCATCCAAAGTGGGCCCAATAGAACCAAACGGAACGACTATTGAAAAATCCCCTTAGTGAACATTCGTGTCCATTGGTGGGTGAGTCCCGAAATGGAACGACATTAGAAAGCTAATGTCTGGGTGTTCCATCGTGCCAGGGTCCGGCCAGCCCATTTCCGGCGCCTGCTGACTGCTCGCCAAAAAAAGAGGGCGGTCGCTGCCGCCCTCCGATTGCTCTCTGGCAATGTAAAGGTTACTGCTGGGAAGTTAAAAATTGGCTCATCGCCGACTTGAAAATGTCATAAGGATGCGCCCCGGTGAACATCAGGTTTCCGACGACAAATGTGGGTATGCCCCGAATACCGTGCTGAAGCGCTTCCTGGTACTGGCCCATCACCTTGTTGGAGAACTCGTGCGTTTCCAGGCACTGAATCATTTCGTCGGCATCCAGCGAAACCGACCTGGCAACTTCGGCCAGAACGTCCAGTTGGCCCAGGTCCTTACGCTCATCCCAATACGCCTTGTACGCGGCGTGGTGAAACTCCATGAACTTCCCCTGCTGTTGGGCATATTCAGTGGCTTCCAGCGCGTACATCGTGTTGGGCGTAACCAGCGGCGGACGCATGACCAGCCCGGCTTCCCTGACCTGGGAACGGATAGGCTCGCTGAGCTCGTCCTCCGTTTCGCCGGATCGAGGCTGGCGTAGCAGTCCCTCTTTGGGCGTATCCGGCCGCAGCAAGTAAGCGCGGCCCTCCACCGCTATCTCGTACTCCTGTCCCAGCTTGTCGACTCTTTCCAGGCCGACGTAGCACCAGGGTCAAACGTAGTCGTACCAGACAATTACCCGCACCGGGTCGACGCCGTTACTCGACGGTTGAAGTTCTTGCGCCATGTCTTCCTCCTTGGCGGCGTGGGGCCCTTAACCAGGTACTAAACGTAGAACACGCCCAAGGCTGCTTTCCTCGGGCGGGCCGGAGGTCTCGGCAGTTATTCGGCTGCCTGTTCGTCAGGGTAGTATCCGGGAATTCCCCGTTCCTTCACAGGAGCCTGGAGCGATTCGGGAGCCGCTTCCATCAGGTCGGAAAGTTCTGCCAGCTGCGAAATTCGTACACAGTTGTCCACTGCCTGGTGCCAGTTCCCCCGGTCCAGAAGCACGGCGTGCAGGCCGGCTCCCCTTGCTCCAACCAGGTCGGAACGCGGCTGGTCTCCCACGTGCACGGCTTCAGCAGGGTCTACGCCTGCTCGTTCCAGAGCGGCAAAAAATATGGCGGGATCAGGCTTTTCAACACCGACTTCCGCCGACGTAAGGCAAAAGTCCAGGTACGGTGCCATCCCGAGATTCCGGCACAACTCGTCCATATCCCGCCGCAGATTTGTTATAACGCCCATCCGATAGCCCTGCTCTCTGAGCCGCCGGAGGGCATCAAGGGTGTCCTCGAAGGGAATGAAATCTTTGGGAACGACTATGGCCATTTGCCAGATCTGCCGTGCCAGTTCGGTGGTTACCGACAGTCCGGCATTCTCGAGGAGAATCTGCTCGTAGTGGGCGAAGAAGTCCAGCCGCTCTTCTTCCGTACGGGTGGCTAACGGTTTTACTTCATTCTCCCGATTAAAGTAAACATCAGCCACGGAGTACCCGCGGCTGATGGCTTCCGCGTCAATGTTGAACCCAAATTCCTGGCACGAAGCCTGCTGAATCTGGTCCAGGGGGGGCCAGAACCGGACCAGGGTATTGTAGAAGTCAAAAAATATTGCCTTGATCATTTGTCCGGCTCTTCTCCCGGCTGCCACGCCAGCTCGACTTACTATTTGCCCTTTCGATGAGATGAGGCACTAAATATTTGCTCAGGGCAGGCGTACGTTACGGCATTCTAGCATAGCCCGAAAGACTTGTGAATCGTGCAACAATTTTAACTAGAGGAGAGTTGTGCCCCCTTGCTCCCCCGATTGAATGTATCTATCCTGATACCAGCAACCGGGCCAAGGCCCAAAAGGGAGCGGAGACAATGCAGATAGCCATCGGCGCAGACCACGCCGGTTTCGCCCTCAAGGAACAGTTGAAGCCATGGCTGGAGGCCGCCGGCCACCAGGTTCTGGACTTGGGCGCTCATGAAATTGATCCGGAGGACGACTACCCGGATTTTGCGGCGGCCGTAGCCCGTTTCCTGCAGGCAGGCCAGGCTCAGAGGGGGATTATTTGCTGCGGCAGCGGTGTTGGCGCCAGCATTACCGCCAACAAGGTGCCCGGGGTGCGCGCGGGCCTTTGCCACGACACCTACAGCGCCCACCAAGGCGTGGAACACGACGACATGAACGCTATCTGCCTTGGCGCCCGGATAATCGGTTTGGACCTTTCCAAGGAGATTGTTTCCGCGTTCCTGGGGGCCAGCTTCATGCCCGAACCCCGCTTCCAGCGAAGGCTGGACAAGTTGAACCGGGTTGAAGCCGAGGGGTAGCGGCGGACTTGTGCTTATTGTCGCAGGCAGGGCGTTGTCACAGGTAGGGTAAGGCGATGGCCTGCAGGCTGGCATCCTAAAGCCGGATCATCAGTTCCAGCGTCTTCACCACCTCTGCCGGCGAGTCCAGCCGGTACAGGGCCTTCGTTGGCTGGCGGGGCGGCCCCACAAAGACGGATATTCCGTTCAGTTCATGCACCGCCTCAAAGCCGTCTTCATCAGTCAGGTCGTCGCCCATGTATATGGGCAGCGTACCCGGCGGGTACATTCCGGCGATCCTCGCTATAGCAGATCCCTTGTGCCATTCCACCCTGGGACGCACCTCCAGGACCTCCTTGCCGCGAGTTATCCGGAACCGGTCCCTGCCGATAGCCCGGCACATTACGTCATCGAACCCCGCCAGGACTTTGGGACGCAGTTCCTTTGGGGTCAAGCGATAATGCACACTTAAGGTCAAGCCCTTACCTTCAACGAACGCCCCTTCCAGACCCGCAAGGCGCTCTTGCAGGGCTTTCAGCACCAGGTCAAGATGCGGCATCAACTCCCTGGCTTCGGGGTGTATGAAGGTCTCCTTTGGCCCTTCAATTTCCAGGCCATGATTACCTGCATAAACCAGTCCGGGAATGCCCACCATATCCCGAACATCGGCCAACCCCCGTCCACTAACAACGCCGAGGGTGTACCGGCCCGACTGGTGAAGGGCCGCAACGGCATCGCGAGCTCCGGGGGCTGGCGCCGCCAAGTCAGGGCGCGCCGCAATTGGAGACAGCGTGCCGTCGTAGTCGGACAACAGCAGTACGTGGTCGGCCGCTGATATCAACATGCTGACGCGGGTCCATACGTTCAGGAGGTGCGGCATAACAGGACCGGGTAATTCACTGAGGTTAAGCCTAACCCAACGGGAGCGCAGCGTACCTGGAACGGCCAAAAGCCGAACCCCGCGCGCATTGCATCAATTCCACCAGGACGCGGGCAGCCCATTTGTAGATGTTGTTTTCGCGAACTATGGCCCTCATGTGCATCATCCGGTAACGGCGGTCCTCTTCAGGCATGACAACCGCACCCCTAATGGCTTCGGCCATTTCTTCGGTAGCGTAGGGGTTCACAATCAGCGACTGGGTAAGCTCCAGGGCAGCACCGGCAAAGGGGCTCAGGATCAGTACTCCGTCATTGTCAAACCGGCTGGCAACAAACTCCTTGGCCACCAGGTTCATACCATCGTGCAGCGAACTGACGACACAGAAGCGGGACAGCCGACGCAGAGCCATCAGTGTAACGGCGGGAAGATCGTCGGGCTTATACACGATGGGCTGCCAGCCGTTCCGCCCGAACCTGCTGTTGATTTCCTCCACCAACTGGTTAATCTGTTCTCCCAGTTGCTGGTAGGCTTCTATGTCGCTCCTGCTGAGGACACCGGCTTGTACAAAAACCACTTTCTCCAGGTGTTCGGGATATTTCTCGAAAAACCGGCCAATGGCCCGGAAGCGGTGGGGAATTCCCTTGGTATAGTCCACTCGGTCGATACCCAGGCCAATCAATTTGCCACCCAACCCCCATTCCTCTTCGATGCGCTCCATTTCGTCCTCTACATCAGCACTCATGGAGAAGCTGCAAATGTCGTCGAAATCTATGCTGATGGGGAAAGGACGTACCAGGGTTGTATCGCCCCGGTAGTCTATGCGGTTATATTCAGTGTCAACCCGAACCGGCAGTGTGCGGGAAGCAGTATCCATGAAATTGTTGCAATGGTCTCCAATATGAAAGCCCAACAGGTTGTTGCCAAGCAATCCTTCAACTACTTCCGCTTGCCAGGGGCAAATACGGAAAATTTCCGAATGGGGCCAGGGAATGTGCCAGAACTGCCCGGTAACCACCGGCGCGGAGGATTCCTTAAGATATTGAGGGAGCAGAGCCAGGTGGTAGTCCTGCGTTAAAACCACGGCTGGACGGTCACCGACCTCGTCCATCACCAGATCAGCAAACTTCCGGTTGACCGCCTGATATGTCTGCCAGTCCCTGGAATCGAAAATAGGTTCCGTATAGGCGTTGTGGCACAGGGGCCAGAGAGCCTCGTTGGAAAAGCCGTAATAGTATCCCTGTTCTTCCTGTTCGTTAAGCCAAACCAGGCGCAAGGAGTAAGCCGGGTCGTCTGGAGGAACCATGACCCGATCATCTTCATCCACGATATAACGGTCACCCTTGCCGCTGCCGTAGGCGATCCAGGTCCCCCCACACGCCTGCATCAGTGGGTCCAGGGCGCTGGTAAGCCCACCGGCCGGTACCACATACTGAGGTTGACCGTTTACCAGGTTGTGAATGTAGGGTTGTCGATTGGAAACAATAATGAGACGGTACTCGCCCGTCTGGCGTTGTACCAGGTTCTGTAAATCTTGCTTCGTCCACATAGGCGCCTTCCCTGCAGCCAAACCACCAGAGATTGCTTACCTCGATATTCTATGGGTTAATGCTACTATCCTGACACATAATACCGTAAAAGGCAACTGCTTTATAGAAAATCACAATATTCAACATTGTCATTTGTGAATTTCTTCCCGATCGGCAACTCCTAAACGGGCGTGCCGTGCCGAATGCACCGGCAACCGGAAGAGCAGGCGTCAACCGGACGCCGGAAAATGCTGCTTGGATGGAATGGCTTGCCAAAACCCCTACCGGTTCACGGCCCTCGCCTTCCATCCCGGTCCCCGCACTTGCTGGACGACGCTCATCTCAGATAGCACAGCATCGAGACTCATAACGGACATTCAAAGTTGACCTAAATTGACATACCCATAGGCTCTGGCTAGGATAGGGACAAATTGACAACGAGGACTTGCTTAAACAGCAATAGGAGGGCCCATGTTCGTCCGCAGAGACCTGGCTGACAGCGTTCCCACTCGCGAGGGAAACATGCACTTTGTCCGGCAGGGGTCCGGGTTTCCATTGGTAATGCTTCACCCCCTGGGCACTTCCACATGGGCATGGCACACGGTAATAGACGGCCTGAGCCAACACTACACATGCTACGCATTCGATATGCTGGGGCACGGTGAGTCGGACAAGCCAACACGCCACTTCAACATCCCGGACTATGCCCGAGCCCTGGACGACGCCTGCCAGGTGTTGAACATTCACCGTGGCCACTACGTCGGCAACTCTGTGGGCGCGTGCCTCGCCACGGAGATGGCCGCAAGCTTCCCGGAGCGGGTGGACAAGCTGGTACTTGTGGGCTGTCCATTATGGAATCCCTGGGGCGGCAACCAGCGGGTCGCCGACACGGCGGCAGACTACGACGCCAGCGGCATGCCTGCAGCTCGAACTCTTGAACAACTGAAGGAGCGAGCTACATTCGCCGAACCCACGCAGGAATGGGTGGATGCCACCAACCGGACCAGGCAGCAGGCAGGCGAATGGGTGAGAAACCTGCACCAGTCGCTTTCCTATTACGACATCCTGTCGCGTCTTCCTTTGATTAAGGCCTCTTCAACCCTGGTTATGTACGGAGAAAAGGACATGCTTCGGGACGGCGAGGAACTTCTGCACAACAATATCGTCAACGCCAGCAAGACGATTCTGCCCGGCCTGGGACACATACCTCAAATTGAAGACCCAGAGGGCTTTATGGACGCCGTCCTGGCATTCCTGCAGCCGCAGGGCCGGGGATAGCTCCAACCGTCCACGGAATGCAATCTGCCGGCGCCTGCGGAGCAACTATAAGGCCAGACGCCGTCCGCAGAAGTAAGTTCAGAGAAGGCGTGGGGAACCAATTTCGACTGGTTGGCCTTCACAGATTAGAGACAGGAAAAGGGGCGCACTTGAGTGCGTCCCTTGCCGTTGCTTTCCCGTACATAACCATTCCCTGCCCTGAAGTACCACTGAAGGAGGAGTTTACGTTTTGGCCCGTGCACATTTTGAGCTGCGCTTAATGGAGACCTTTCGTACAGTCTTTTACACTCCGATTTACGTTACCGTTGCTGGCGGGTACCTGGAGTCGGAGGGCCTGGATGTGAACTTCCAGACCTGTCCTCCCCAGTTTCCCCACCCATTGAGCGCGCTGAACAACGGCGCCGCGGACATAGTCCAGAGCGGCATTATGAGGTCTATAATTGCCTCCGACTGGGGCGCTGAAACAGTTCCCCGCCACTTCGCCGAAATAAACAGCCGGGACGGCTTCTTCGTCCTGGGCCGCCAACAATCGGAGGCATTCCGGTGGACCGACTTTGGCGGCTCCACCATCATCCCCGTAGGCTTTTCGCCTATGCCCTGGGCATCCTTCCAGTTCGCGCTGCGCAACAATGGAGTGGCAGTCGAGGACCTGACGCTGCTGCACGGCCTGGGGCTTCAAGAGGCGGTGGAGGCGTTTCGTGCCGGCCATGCTGACTTTATCCACGTGCCGGAGCCTGCGGCCGAACAGTTGCTGGCCACCGGCGTTGGCAATTTAGCCGTGGCACTGGGCAAGACGAACGGCCACATTGCCTACAGTTCCTTCGTTGCTACCAACGCCTTCCTCGACAGTCGGCCGGACTTGATCCACCGGTTTGTGGCGGGCTACTTGCGCGCATTGACCTGGCTGCACAACGCCGCTCCGGCCGAGGTGTCGGAAGTAATCGCTCCCTTCTTCCCGGATACTGACCCCGATCTGATAACAACTTCGGTAGCCCGCTACAAGGACCAAGACAACTGGCCGGCTACGCCCCACTTGGGAAAGCCTCAATATGATGGGCTGCAGGAGATACTGGTGGCAGCGGGGATGGTGAAGGAATGGCAGGACTATGACAAAGTGGTAAATACAACGTTCGTTGAGGGAATCGGATAGCAGGTAAACCGCCAGGAAGAGCGATAGCTGGAGAAACTACTCGCACTTCCTGGCGGCGCGCTTCAGGTTACCTGGCGACAGAAGTTCGTTTCGGTCACGCCCTACCTTCCCACCAGACGCTGAACTGTGCCCACAACCCGCGCCGCGTTGGGGACGTAGATGTTCTCCAACGGGCGGCTGTATGGTACAGGCGTATGCGGAGCAGTAACCCGGGAAGGCGGCGCGTCCAGGTAGTCGAAGGCTTCTTCCGCTACCCTGGCGCAGATGTCGGATGCCAGGCTGCAAACTGGCGTATCCTCGTCCACCACCACCAGGCGGTGGGTGCGGCGCACCGAGTCTATGATCAAGTCGTAATCTATGGGGGAGACGCTCAGCAGGTCCACCACTTCGGCGTTGATTCCACTCTTGGCCAGTTCCTCGGCGGCCTCGGTGCAGACCCAGGTCATTCTGGAAATGCCCACCAGGGTAATATCGCTGCCGGAACGGACCGTTCTGGCCTTGCCCAAGGGGATGGCGTAAGGCTCTTCGGGGACGGGCCCCATATCTCCGTACAGGCCTTTATGCTCGAAATACACAACCGGGTCGTCATCCCGGATTGCCGCAATCAACAGACCCTTGGCAGTGTAGGGGTCGGATGGCACCACTCCTTTCAAGCCGGGGATGTGGCTAAAGATGGAATAGAAAGACTCGGAGTGTTGCGCGGCGCTCCCGAACCCGGCGCCAATTCGAGTCAGCATTGTGAATGGGACTTTTACCTGGCCGCCGAACATGTACCGCATCTTTGCCGCGTTGTTCAAAAGCTGGTCCATGCAGACGCCCACGAAGTCCACAAACATCAACTCGGCAACAGCCCGCATTCCGGTTGAGGATGCCCCAATGGCCGTCCCCACGAAGGCAGCTTCAGAAAGGGGAGTGTCCAGCACCCGCTGGTTGCCAAACTGTTGAATGAGACCCACTGTAGTGCGGAAGGGGCCGCCCCATGCGTCGACGATGCCCAGGTGTTCCCGGCCAGCTCCACCAGCAATCTCCTCGCCCATTATGATGACGGTTTCATCCCGCTCCATCTCCTGGCGGATGGCTTCGTTGATAGCCTCACGGTAACGGAGCTCCCTCGAAGTGGTGGGAGTCATGGCAGTAGTCATATCTTTTTTCCTTCCTATGGAATGCTCAAGGTTGACCGTTAAGGGCTAAACTTCCAGGTTTATTCCACGCCTCATCATTTCGACAGGATAGTCCACATAGACGTCGTCATAGATCTCCAGGGCCTCGGGCAAGGGGCTCTCATCGGCAAAGCGGATGGCTTCCTCCATTAGTTCCCGCGCTTCTTCGTCGAGCCGGTCCAGTTCGTCCAGGGATACCTGTCCTCCATCAGCAACTCGTTCACGGAAGAGCTTCAGGGGGTCCCGGCCCCGCCAATAGTCCTGCTCCTCCTGGGTGCGGTAGCTGAGGGGGTTGTCAAAGACGGTATGACCGTAGTAGCGGTATGTGCGGCACTCCAAGAGAGATGGACCCTCGCCCACGCGGGCTCGGCGAACAGCCTCGCCGGCGGCCTCAAAGACGTCAAATACGTCCATACCATCCACATGAATACCGGGCATATCATATCCCGCCGCCCGGTCTGCCACGCGGGCAGTGGACAGAGCGTACTCCACGGGGGTGGATTCAGCATATCCATTGTTCTCGCAGCAGAATATGACCGGCAGCTTCCACACGGAAGCCAGATTCATACACTCATGCAAAATTCCCTGATTGGCGCCACCATCTCCGAAAAATGCCACAGCTACCCTTCCCAGGTTCCGCAGCTTGGATGTCAGGCCCGCACCAACCGCCAGGGGGACGCTGGCGGCAACAACACCGTTGGTACCCAGCATTCCCTTGCTCATATCGGCGATGTGCATCGAGCCACCCTTGCCTTTGTTGGGGCCGGTGGACCGGCCAAATAGCTCAGCCATCATCAGCTTCGGGTCCACACCCTTGGCAATGCAGTGACCATGACCACGGTGGGTGCTGCCGATGTAGTCGTCAACGGTCAAGTGGGCGCAAATGCCAGTGGGCACCGCCTCCTGTCCCGCAGACGAATGGACCGAACCGGACATGCCACGCTGGCCTGTTTCAGGAATCCCTCGTTCCTCGAAGTGCCGGATGGTCGTCATTGTCTTGTACAGATAGAGCAACATATCCCGATCGAGTTCCATAGACCCTCACCCTGGCCGAACAGGCTTTGTCAAATACGCGGCCAAAATTTTTCCAATAGTAGCACGGGGGTTAGGGATGTCAATAGAGTCCGTCCTTGTCAGGTTCCAAGGACACTCTCACCTCTTTTCCAACGCCGAAACCCAGGTACTGGGAAGCATTGCCGTCGCAAACAGCGATCTCCAGGTAACCATTGCTGCCCACAAGGGCCAACAGCGGAAGATCGTCGGGCCGATCACCCTTCTCGAAACTCTCCGCATGAAAGGTCCGGCTCAAGCCAGCAATCCGGTGCTGTCCGATTTCTACCGTGACCATAAAACTGCCGGCCCCGGGCTGCGGCAGGCTGGTTCCCAGAACATTGGTGACAAAGTTGCCAAACCGGTCAACGTAGATCACCTCCCCAACAACCAGGTCCGCCTTCAGGCTTGGACCACTGAGCGGGCGGTATATCAAGCCCGGCACTGCCGGCCCTAGCGCTTCCGGCTCTAAACCCAGGGACACATGGGCTGCTGCCGGAGCGAATATGTCCCTGCCATGAAAGGTATTGCTGACAGGATGCCTCTGATAGCGCGAATTGGAAAGTTCCCAGCATCTAAGGGGCGGCAACAGGGGCATTACCCCATCTTGTACGGAGTTCAAGGCATCCACACTTGCGTGTTCTTTCACAACTTCGCTGAGGAGGCCGTTATCCGGGGCTATGAAGGTGGCGGTGGGTGTTTCCAGGACGACAGGCCTTCGGTCCGTACCCACGCCAGGGTCTACCACTGCTACGTGGATTGCGCCGTGGGGAAAGTAAGAATGGCTGGTACCCAGGACAAAGGCTCCCTGGCGCAGGTTCTGGGGCCCTATCTCGTGGGTAAGGTCAAGAATTGTGGCGTTGGGGTTGATGGAAAGGATAACTCCCTTCATCACCCCAACGAAGGCATCGGAAGTGCCGAAGTCAGTGGTAAGGACAATCGGACGGCTAACCTGAGCATTGCCGGTCATGGCTGGTGATCTCTACAGCGGGCAGAAGGAGAAACTGCGCTTACCCCGAAAAGAGTCCTACGCTTATTATGGAAACCACAATGAAAAGGACCGAAAGGGCAATGGTAAATTGAAACAGGGTCTTTTCCAGACCGCGTCGGGTGCGCACCGTGGATTGAGCGCTGCCAAACAGGCCACTGCCGCTCTCCTTCACCTGGCTGAGAATTATCAGCACCAGCACCACGGATACCAGTATTTGAGCTATATTCAGATAAATCAAACCTTTTCCTCTTTAGAATCGGTGCAAAAACAAATGAAGATAGTACTGCCTGCCCGTCATTCGACCATTTTGCTGATCTCAAACCGGATAAGAACGTCCCCAAAGGCGCCCTATCCTAGTTGCCCCTGGCCGATTCCAGTGCCCCTTGTACCAGTTCCTGCACCAACTCCGGATTGGCCTGCCCCCGGGTCAGCTTCATAACCTGGCCTACCAGGAACCTGGAAGCTGTTTCTTTTCCACTTATAAAGTCGGCAACTGCCTTGGGGTTCTCACCCAAGGCTCGAGAGACAGCCTCTTCCACCACGGACGAGTCGCTTATCTGGCTCAGGCCCTTCTGTTCTACGATTTTACCCGGTTTCTGGCCGGAAGCAAAAGCCTCTTCAAGTACCGTCTTGGCAAGGGAGTTACTAAGGGTACCTGAATCGACGAGATTCAGGAGTTCCGCCAGGTGCTCCGGCGTCACTCTAATTTCCTCAATAGCCATGTTTTCCAGATTCATCAGCCGGCTCAAGTCGCCCAGAATCCAATTGCTCGCATTCTTGGCATAGGATTCGGAGTCCGGTCCGCCTGGTGGACGCAAGGCCACAGTGGCTTCGAAGAATTCAGCGGTGGGACGAGTGCCAGTAAGCAGGTCGGCATCATAAGGGGACAAACCGTATTGGGCCATTAGCCTGGACCTGCGTTGTACCGCCAGTTCCGGCAGGTTGAGTCGAATTTCCTCGACCCACTGGCTTTCAATGGCGAGGGGGGGCAAATCCGGCTCAGGAAAATAACGGTAATCGTGCGCGTGCTCCTTGCTGCGCTGGGAAACGGTTATGCCACGCTCTTCTATCCAACCTCGAGTTTCCTGGGTTATTCGGCCGCCATCATCGAGAATGCGGCGTTGTCGCTCCACTTCGTGCTCCAGGGCCAGGAAAACCGACCTGAAACTGTTCATGTTCTTGATTTCGGTACGTGTGCCAAATTCGCTGCTGCCTTCTGGTCGGATGCTGACGTTGGCATCGCATCGAAAGTTCCCATCCTGCATATTTCCGGCGGAAACCCCAAGATATTGCATTATCGAATGCAGGGTCATCAGGTAGGCCCGGGCTTCCTCCGGAGACCGCATGTCCGGAGCGCTAACCACCTCCATCAAGGGTGATCCCGCACGGTTTACGTCAACCAGGCTGTGGGACTCCTCCTGCCCATCGCGAACGTGGAACAGCTTTGCCGCGTCCTCTTCCAGGTGAACCCGCATTACCCCAACACATTTCTTGCCGGCATCAGTCTCGATCTCCAGGAAGCCATCCTCGGCAAGGGGCAAGTCATACTGGGAAATCTGATAGCCCTTCATAAGATCGGGGTAGGGGTAGTTCTTTCGGTCAAACTTGGAGTATGCCGGGATACGGCAGCCCAAAGCCAGACCGGTCATTATGGTGTATTCAACTGCTTTCCTGTTAATGACCGGCAGCGCTCCCGGCAGCCCAAGGCACACAGGACACACATGGGTGTTGGGCGGGGCGTACTGGTAACTGGCAGGACAACCACAGAACATCTTGCTGCGAGTCTGCAGCTGCACATGGACTTCCAAGCCTATGACAGTTTCGTAATTCATTAATTTAACCGGCTACGCTTATGTGTCCCAAGGGTGAATTTGTCCAGACCATTATATCAGGGCTAAATTGCGTCGATGTAGCCCGGCGAGCCTGGCCAGGGTAAACGCATTCTCCCACACCCAGGATTCCTGACGGTTAAATGAGGGCTGCGAAATCACTCGCCACGTTCAAGGTTCCCGCCTTCCCGGGAACACCGGACTTTCCAATAATCAGAATGCCTGGGCCCGGCGAGCCTGGCGTAATCGCATGCGGAATCACTTGACCGAAACTGCTGCTTAACCCTCGAAGGGAGTTTTTCCAAAACGCCCCATTTGAGCCCACTTTAGAATGGGTGCGGCCAACTCCGCACCTTCCCCCACATCAGCAAGGGGCCATCGAGCAGAACTCAAAGAATACGGCCGCCCAGTTTACGAAACTGCGAGCAAGTTCCCTTGTTCCAGGAATTGGCGACTGACTTTTGCGCAAGGCACGGCAAGCCCGAGGAGTGACAGGAGTTCTCCGATGATGGCCTCGTGCGATAGCCCTGACGGCAATCCCTGGGTTCAGTCGATACCTGTTTCGGCTGCATCGTGCTCCTACGGTAAAAAGACTGCGTAATTGGTTAGCGGCACTCGCTCGTGCCCTGTACGGCCCCAGATTTGGACAATATAGACGCCCGTTCCCTGGGCGCCGAAAACCTCGGACATGTCAGCTTCTACCGAAAAAGCCGGACCATCCTGGGTCCAGTGGGCAGCCGTGGTCCAGGGCACAGCTGCCGAGTGGGAAATTTCAATTGCCAGGGGAGGAGCGGATGACCGGGAAAGCTCTGCGTCCAGGGTATAAGGATCTATGCCCGTGTCCCAGGCATAGCCCATCAGTGAATCAGGGTAATGGCTCCCGCTTGATGCCGGCGGCCGGATGAAGGTAGCAGGCTTCTGACCGTAGCCGTACCGATGGGTGGCATCCAGTTGTCCCAGGCTCAGGCGACGGGGATGGGAATGAAACCAAACGGCTATCGCATCGAGTTCAAGGCCATCTCTGAATCTGCCCGACATTTCCAGCCTGGTTCCAGATACGGAAGGCAGACCAGTAAATTCCAGGTGATCGGTTTCGAACAGTTGAACAATCCAGCACTTGGTCTCGGTGCATGACAGGCCCAAGCTCACCTTTCTGTGCCAGGGATCGAGCAGGTTGGCTCTTTCCGCCTCACCGGACATGAAGCCCTGGTGAATTTCTCTGACCACTTCTCTCCAGGCTTCCGCCGACGAAGATCCGGAAACAGGGACACCGACAGGGCCGGCGACGTTCTGCTGCACTCTGTTGGATCCACCGGCAAGGGAATAACGCATCTGAGGAGTGAGACCGTGCAAGTCCCAATGGGAGCGATAGCCGTAACGTTTCATGCTCTCCGCGTGCTGCTGTGCGGAGGCATTGACGCCCATGGTCAGGGGCGGAACCTGGGCAAGCACCCGTTCGGAGTTGATGAGATAAAGCAGTTCCGACCTTATCTCAGGCAGGGTCGGCGGTACCGCCGACCCTGCCGAAATTACAAAGCCGGGATTACTGGATTCCACCCCGCCTGGGACAAAGTTGCTTAATACTCGAAGCGGGGAGACCACGCCATTCCGTTGATAGTCTCGCCAAGCGGCAACCGCAACTATTTCCGCCAGCAGGGTCAGGCAGGCCATGGTTAGCAGAAACGCTGCTGGGCGGTACATTTGATTCAGGGTCAACACCAGCAAATCCAGAGGGCATCAATGAGACAACCTCGTCAATGCCCCGATTTCTTTTAGCGGGAATTTCTATTGGACAGGCGCAACCCCGGTCGATTACTCCTCATCGCCGTATTGGGCCTTCAGAGACTCCACCACAGCCGGGTCTGCCAGGGTGGTGGTGTCGCCCAGGGCCCGCCCTTCCGCCACGTCACGGAGCAGGCGACGCATTATCTTCCCGCTGCGGGTCTTGGGCAGTTCCGCAGCAAAGTAGATATCATCGGGCCGAGCCATGGGACCGATCTTGGTAGCCACGTGGGCCTTGAGCTCGGTGATCAAATCATCGGAGGTCTCAATCTGGTCCTTGATGGTAACGAAGGCTACGATGGCCTGGCCCTTGATTTCGTGGGCGCGGCCGATGCACGCAGCTTCAGCCACTTTGGAATTATCCACCAGGGCGCTTTCCACCTCCATGGTGCTGATGCGATGAGCAGATACGTTGATTACGTCATCGACGCGTCCCAGGAGCCAATAGTAACCCTCTTCATCCAGCTTGGCTCCGTCGGAAGTGAAGTAGGTGTCGGGATAGCGAGACCAATATTGCTGGACGAACCGCTCGGGGTCTCCGTAGATGCCACGGAGCATGGAAGGCCAGGGGCGCTTGATGGTAAGGTAGCCGCCACCACCGGGGCCCACGGGATTGCCGGATTCATCCAGAATTTCGGCCTCAATGCCCGGGAAAGGATGGGTAGCTGATCCTGGCTTGAGGGTGGTGATGCCGGGAAGAGGCGCAATCAGAATTGAACCGGTTTCCGTTTGCCACCAGGTATCTACCACCGGGCAACGACCGCCACCGATGTGCTGCCAGTACCATACCCAGGCTTCCGGATTGATGGGTTCCCCCACTGACCCCAGCAACCGCAGGGTGGACATATCGTGGCGGTTAGGATACTCCTCTCCCCAGCGCATAAAGGTGCGGATGGCGGTGGGAGCTGTGTAGCATATAGTGCAACCGTACTTCTCCACGATGGCCCAGAACCTGTCGCGGTCGGGATAGTCCGGTGAGCCCTCGTACATTACCGAAGTGGCGCCGTTGGCCAGGGGACCGTAAACGATATAGCTGTGCCCAGTGACCCACCCGATATCGGCGGTGCACCAGTACACGTCATCTTCTTTCAAGTCGAAAATCCACTTGGTGGTGGCGTAGGTGCCCGTCAGGTAACCGCCGGTAGTGTGCATAATGCCCTTGGGCTTGCCTGTAGTCCCGCTGGTGTACAGCATATATAGCATGTCTTCGCTGTCCATGGCCTCCGGCTCGCAGGTCAGTGGCTGGCCCTCCACCAGATCGTGCCACCAGACATCTCGACCGTCCACCATTTTGTCGTCGGCGTGGCCGGTGCGGCGAACCACCACCACCTTTTCCACCGGGGTTTCACCCACCAGGGACTCGTCCGCATTCTGCTTGAGTGGAACTATGCCGCCGCGCCGGTAGCCGCCATCCGCAGTGATCATTACCTTGGACTGGGAGTCGTCAATACGGTCGCGAATTGAGTCGGCGCTGAAGCCGCCAAATATCACGCTGTGGGCGGCGCCTATTCGGGCGCAGGCCAGCATGGAAATGGGCAACTCAGGCACCATTGGCAAATATATGGTGACCCGGTCTCCCTTCTGGACTCCCAGGCTCTTCAGGCCGTTGGCAAATCGACAGACCTCGCGGTGCAGGTCCCAGTAGGTGTAAACCTTCCAGTCACCAGGTTCCCCCTCCCAGATGATGGCGGCCTTGTTACGACGGGAGGTCTTGAGGTGGCGGTCCACGCAATTATAAGAAGCATTCAGCTTGCCACCGATGAACCACTTGGCATCAGGGGGTTTCCAGTCCAGCACCTGTTTCCAGGGCTCAAACCAGTCCAGTTCGCCGGCGAACCTGGCCCAGAAGGCCTCCGGATCCCGGCGGGCCTCTTCATAAACATTGGGGTCCTTTATGTTGGCATTCCGGGCGAACTCTTCAGGAGGCGGAAAAGTGCGGTCTTCCTGAAGTAAAGCCTCAATGCCGCCGGTATTCTCAACCATCGTTCTACCCCTCGAATCCATTGAAAATCTTTATCCCATTGGCCACGATACGGAAGGCTGTCCCATCCATTGGCCGAAGTGGTGCCATTTTAGCCACAAGGGTTTCCTGTTTGCAAACGAGTCCCAGGTCTTCCCCCTTAAGGCAATTTCAGCCAAAAGCGCCGGCCTCCCTCAGCTTCTCAAACAGCCTTTGAGTTTGCACCACGTCGCCGTGAGCGCGGTGGGCGCGGATGCGGGAAGTAGATATGCCGAAGTCCTGGCAGGAGGCCTGGAGGTTGTACCGCAGCCCGGCCGGAGTCCTCAGGTCCAATATGCGCTGAACGTACTCAGGATGGCTCTCACCTTCCGCCTGATACTGTCCCAGTTTCAGGCCCTTGTACAATGCCATGGTGTCTATGAAGCGCCTGGCAGGCAGGTCATCCACTTCGTCGATGACCCGACGAGGGTAGCGGCCCTCCTCCACAGCGCGGCGGTGAACGCGGGCGGCTTCCAGCAAGAATGCCCGGTCGAATCGGACTATGTTGTGGCCGACCAGGGGCAATCCGGCGGTGCGGTCCACAAACCATGCCAGCGCGTCGTCAATAGAAATGCCGCGGGACAACAGGTCGGAGTCATTTATCCCGGTCAAGCGGACAATTAGCTGGGGCAATGGGCGGTCCACCTTAACCAGTACCGAGTCCGTTTCGGGGTTGATGCCCGGCCTGACCACCGACACCCCGATTTCGATGATCAAATCATTCCAGCAGTCCAGGCCGGTCGTTTCCAGGTCAACTACCGCATAGCCGTTTTGCAAGTCCATTCTTCACACGTCCGATACATGATTCCCTTTGGCCGAAGTCCACGAAGTCTCAATATGCCACAAGAATCGGGCATATTGTCAACGCCTTTACAGCTTACGTTTGACTCCCAGTATAATGAACCACCGATGAAGTTAGGGCGGAGGAAGGGCCGCAAAGGCAGCGGCCGCCTCTTGGGGAGAAGATAATGACTAACAGTTCAAATGCCAAAGTGGATGGGAAACGCGTTGGCCTTATTGTTCCTTCCACCAACACGGTTATGGAACCGGACCTATATCGCAACCTGCCCCCGGGGACTACGGTACACACGTCGCGAATGCTGCTGGAAGGCAGCGTCACCATTGAAGCAGAGGAGTTGATGCTGGACGTTTACCTTCCCGAATGCGCCCGGCAGATTGGTACCTTGATGCCTGACGTGGTGGTGTTTGGCTGCACCTCCGCAGGGGCGCTGCGAGGTCCGGCATACGAACAGGAACTGGCCGGCGAGATTTCCAAAACCACGGGAGCGCCTACCATCACGATTATGGGCGCCGTGGCGGAGGAGCTGAACCGGCTGGGCGTAAAGAGCATAGCGGTTCTTACCCCATACTCCGAAGAGATTAACGACACGATAAAGGAGTCGCTGGAGACATCCGGTTTCACGGTGCCTTACATTAACGGTATGGACGTTAAGGGAGCTTTCAACATTGCGGCTGTTTCCCGAGAGGAGATTGTTCAGTACGTACGGGAGCAGCTGGACGGTGTAGAGACTGACTGCCTGTTTGTATCCTGCGCCAACCTCAAATCGGTAGACGTTCTGGACGAGTTAAGGGAGGTGGCGGGCCGCCCCGTGGTGACCAGCAACCAGGCGGTGCTGGAGGGGGTGAAGCGAACAATCGGGATTGACGATTAGACATTGGGGAACCGGAATAGCAACGCCAACCGGGACACCAGGCTGAAGGACTCGTTGACGCGCCATTGTTCACAAAACTATAATCGGCCACAAATTCACAGGAAGGGTTAGGTTAAACATGGTAAAGACCGGCCAGCGTTATGTAAGCCCCGGCGGGGCGGAGATGGTTGTGACCAAGGGTGGTGACGGGGACTTCTCTGATGGTGAGACTCCACTGCAGCTGAAAGGCGGGGAAGCCTCCTTTGACGGGATAGAAGTTTCTCCCGGCGCCATTGACATGGCCCTGGGAAAGCGTTTCTCCTCGGCGGACGGTTCCGTGTCCGTGCTGGTAACCAAGGCAGGGCGATGCGACCTGCGATACGGTGGAGAACCGATGGAATTGCAGCAGCCGAAGGAATTGCCTTCCTCCGACTAGACCTACTCAGAGTCTCCTTTGACCCATAGTTGCCCCTTCCCGCCGGTGGTCGGGAAGGGGTAGTCTTTTTTCAGAAGTTTTCAAACCAACGACGCAATAGGTCCGTACAGGGCATAAAGTCCGTATAGAATAAAAAGGCTGACACAAGGGAAGGCCGGATGAAATACCCCTGGGCCAACATTGCTATCCTGGTCCTGGGCGCCGTCGAACTGTTGACCGGTTACCTGGCCCTGACCAACGGCGCCCCTGAATGGGTGGCCGCGCTTCACCTGCACCGAGCGTTGGGTTTTGGTATCGTGGCCCTGCTTTTCTGGAAGGGGAGGAACATACTGGGGCGACTCCTGATCTGGCAGTTATGGAAGCGGGACTGGCCGGTGTACTCCCTCTCCCTGGTGATGCTGGGCCTGCTTTTGGCCGCCCTGGCCCTCGGCGTGGCCTGGAGTCATGCCGGACCCTTTTATCTCGGTGGAATCAGTGGCGTCAGCTGGCATATCTACCTGTCATTGGCGCTGACCCCTTTACTGGCATGGCACGCGCTCAGGCACCGCTGGAACTTCAGGACCCGGTTCTGGGCCGACCGGCGCATGGCGCTGAAACTGGGTGGATTGGGCATCGCCGGCCTGGTCCTGTGGCAAACAGGTGAGTTGCTGAACAGAGTGGCCGCCCTGCCGGGGGCAGACCGTCGTTTCACCGGTTCCTACCTCAGCGGGGCACAGGCAGGCAATGGTTTCCCGGCCACCTCTTGGTTAAACGATTCGCCAGATCCCGTGGATCCTGCCCGATGGAGGCTAAGGGTGACCGGGCTGGTGGAGCGTCCCCTTGACCTGACTCTGCAAGATTTGGCCGTTGACGATCCGGGCTTCGGCACCTTTAGAGCCACCCTGGACTGCACCGGGGGCTGGCACACTACCCAGGATTGGACAGGCATTCCCCTGCAATATGTCCTGGACCTGGCCGGTATAGAACCCAACGCAGCCAGCATAACCGTACGGTCGGTGACCGGTTACTTCCGGCGCTTCTCACTGGACGAAGCGGAGCGGTACTTGCTGGCAACGCAGGTCGGTAATGAAACCCTTTCGCACTGGCACGGCTTTCCGATGCGCCTGGCAGCGCCGGGCAAGCGCGGGTTTGAATGGGTAAAGTGGGTGGACACCATCGAAGTCAACGACACAAGCAAGTGGTGGCAACCGCCGCTCCCACTAACCTGAAGCAACTCCGCCAGGCATTGAGGGCAGGCACTGTGGACGGCCCCGTAAGCTTCGCGGCAAGTTGAAGGGACCCTAAGACTGTTACAAGTCTGCCCGTAAGGTTCTACGACGCTCCTGGTCGGTGCAGGCCGGCGCTTTTCACCCCAGCCCTGGCCCGCTCCTATCAAGGAAAGAGGAACTCGTCACCCCTACCCAACTTTTGCCAGTAGAGAGGGCAGGGGCTTCTGCGATAATTGTTCAGGGCACCAACATTGCCCTGGTTATCTGGGTATGGCGCTGATCCCACTCCGCCTGGGCGAAGGCCTCATTGACCTCCGCAAGGGGGAACTTGTGAGACACCACCTTGTGGGAGGGCAGTTTGTCCTGGTCGCTCACCAGGGATTCCAGCAGAGTGGGCAGCTAGCCGGGACAGTACATGCTAAAGCCCAGGATGTTCCTGCCGGACAGCGATTTGGGAGGGTCAATGGCAGCTTCCTTCCCCCCGGACAATGTCGCCAATTTCCACGAAACTGCCACCGTTGCCGGGTATGTCTATGCCCTCGGCCAGCAGTTCAGCCCTCCTTACCAATTCCATGACCACGTCGGCTCCCCGACCGTTGGTAAACTCCCACAACCGGCGGATGCGTGTCTCGGGGGTATTGAATTCCTCGATGTTGATAGTGTAGTCGGCCCCCGAATTACTCAGCCAGCTTCAGGCGGTTCTCCGAACGGCCCAGGACAATGATCCGGTCGGCCCCCATGTTCTTGGCAATGGCGGTGGCGTTCGGGCCAAGGCTTCCGGCCCCCTGGATGACAACGTACTGCCCCTCGTGGGCGCCGGCCCGTATCAGGCCGGTGGTTACGGTGCCCATGGCGCAGTTGACGGGCTCCAGCAGGTCGCTGGGCAATTCGTCGGGGACCCGGAAGAAGGGGTGACGGGGCAGCAGGTAAGGGAAATCGGCGTAGGTACCAGTGAAGTAGGGATAAAACCCTGCGGTGGGATAAGCCCGGTTGGCGCACCACTTGGTATCGCCCCGCAGGCACGAGTGGCAGCGATGGCAAGGGAAGATGGCCTAATAGACTACCCGGTCGCCCTCCTCGATGGGTGTACCCAGGGTATCGGTGGCGACGCCTTCGCCCGTCACCTCCCCCATCCGGTATCCTCGTGTCCCATGACCCGCCCCGAGGGTGGAATGGGCATGAGTTCCTGGGTCTGGTCGCCCCGTCAGGTGTGCAGGTCGGAACCACAGACCCAGCCTGGGTCATTCGAAACAGGACAGCCCCCGGTTCTGTCTCGGGGACGTCATACTCCGAAATTCCAAAAGGCTTGCCGTATTCCTTGACGACTACAATCCGTCATTTCCTGCGGCGCCTCCCGATTTGTTTTTACCGGGAGTAACCGACCGGCAAGATTACGACGGACACGCCAGTAACCGGCCTGAAGGCACTGGCCCTTGCTGAAAACGAGGTCACCCGGCAGGGGCGGTCTCCGGCGCGCGGGCTTCCGTTACACCAATCATGCTGTCCCGGGTTACCAGTTCCGCCAGTTCGCCCTCGCTCATGCCTTCGGTACCTTCGGGACGCCGGGGAAGGACCAGGTAGCGCAGGTCCGCGGTGCTGTCCAGCACCCGAACTTCCACGTCAGCAGGAACTTCCAGGCCAAATTCGCGCATTACTCCTCTGGGGTCGATGACGGCCCGGGAGCGGTAGGACAGGCTCTTGTACCAGTCGGGTGGCCGGCCCAGCAGGGCGCGGGGGTAGCAGGAACAGAGGGTGCAGACCACCAGGTGGTGGACGTCACCGGTATTTTCCACTACATCCAGCTTGGGGGTAGTTTCGGGCAGCGTGTATCCTAACTGCCCGAGCGCAGCCTCCGGGTTGGACAGCAGCAGGGCCTTAAAATCAGGATTGGTCCAGGCGCGGGCCACGACCCGGGCGCCATCGGCCGGTGAACGGGCCTCGACACGGTCCACCATATCCTGGATTTCCGACGGGGCGCACACTCCCTTTTCCACCAGCAGCGCCTCCATGGCCCGGGCGCGAAGGGCATAGTAACCCAGTTCCTCATCATGCGCCGTTCCCGGGTGATCACTGTGATCGTGCCCACCGTGACCGTTCCCGCCAATGTTTGTGCCAGTCATCAATACCTCCTTCTGGGCAGCTAGACGTCCGCCGGTGAGGGTTCAAGCCAGTGCTGGTAAATATCCACGTAAATCTTGTCGGACTGGGGTCCGCCATACCCGGGCCACACCTGGGACTGGGAAAACTCCACCTGGTAAAGGGGCTGGGCGGGCTGACCTTCGCCGCCGTAGGCCAGGGACTCCGGGTTGGGAAACACGCCGCAAAGCTTGTTGACACGACCGGTCTGGCCCTGGATATACCTGGGCGTTCTGAAGTGGCCCCCGGGATTATCCACCCTTACAGCCACGGTGTCGCCGGGCTTATACATGACTGGCGATTCACCTGGCTGGTCGGGAGACCGGGTCATGACCGCACCTGCCCCTGGACTTCCTCGAACTTTCGGTCCAGTTCTTCGCTGGTAATAACACCCTTTTCCAGCAAGAGGATTTCCAGGGCGGCGGTCCAGCGTTCGTAGTATGAGCAGGCTTCGTAGGTCGCTGGGTCAAGGCTCTCGATGGCGCGGCGCATTTCGTCTGTGCGGCGCAGACCCTTCTCGCTAAGGACGTTGTGCATGGCATCCACTCGGCGTTCCCAGTCGGAAAGGACATGTTCCTCCTGGTTGACGGGTTCTTCGGTGGGCCAGCCTCCCCGGTCGTGCGGTCGCAACATGGCTTCCTCCATAAGGGTAGATAGTACAAGAGGGGTGATAGGTGCCTATGATAATGGGCAGCCCAAAGGGTTACAAGGTTGTAATTCGGCCCTCACTTTCACCGGATGCTCCGCACACCCAGTTTCTGGTGGCGACCCGCGAAATTCACCTTCGCCAGCGATACTTGCTGCGGGTAAGAGGAGGCAGCCAAGGTTGAGGTATGTCGGAACCCCTGGAGATGACCGAAAATTCTATTTTCCCGCTCATTTCCACTCACTCCACTACTGTCTCGTATTTGAGACTACCGGATTGATGGCGGACTGGCGACGCTGGAATGCCCGAACTACCATACCCGAACAGGAGCCGAACATGAACCTGAAGAGGGACCGGACTGTCGCAAACCGGTGATTTTCAACCCGCCCCCGGACCTTAACCGGCGCGTCCCGGTCCGGATTGCTCCGAGGCTCGGCTATTGCTCAGGGCAGGGTGGCACAAGAGACCCCTGGAAATACTGTAAGAAAGCGGCTTCCACGGTATCAAGGGACTGACGTCAGCGCCACAACTCGGCCACGTCGCAAACCCGCATGAACTCCACGTTAGGGAAAGCGCGAATGTGGTTTATGAGGCGTTCCAGCATCAGCAGGCGCCCAGGGCGTCCGATGTACTGGGGGTGCATGGTCAAATTGAAGGCGCGGCCATAGCGGTAAAGACCGTCGAACTCGGCCGCCCAAGCGCCGAAAACCTCGTCGGGATTGCGCATGGGGCCCAGGCGATTGGCAGCGGGGGCGTAGACGAAATTGGGCGCGTCGTCCAGCGACCAGCTTACCGGAACCTCCACCAGGCTGCGGGCAGGATCGTCGGCATTCAGGACATAAGGGGCATCGTCGCCCATCAGGCTGCTGTCGTAGGTGAAGCCGTGGGAAGCCAAGAGGTCCACAGACACTTCGCTAAGTTCCCAGCTGGGAGACCGGTAACCAATGGGGGCCTGCCCGGTGATGCCCTTCAGGATGTCCATTCCCTTTTCGAGAATCTCCGTTTCCTGTTCCGGGTCCAGGTAGCCGGGCGGCTCGTGCATATAGCCGTGATGCCCGACCTCGTGGCCGCGTCCGGCAATGTCTTCCACTAACTCAACGTGGGTTTCGGCGACGTAACCCGGGACGTAGAAACTGGCCTTGATGCCATGCTGGTCCAGCAAATCCAGGATCCGGGGTGCGGCCACCGACGGCCCATATTCTGCCATGGACATGAGGCTGGGAAACCTGGCGAAGTTGGAGTCGCGCCAAAGCCAGGACGAAACGCCATCGACATCGAAAGTGAGCATCGCCACGCATTGGGTGTCCCCGGGCCAAATTCCGGACATATCAAAGCCTCCGTAGTTGAACTCCCATACCCGGCAATCAGGCGGATTAACGCCGTCCAGCCATGCTGTCCGGCGCTAGCCGCTCGGAGCGGGGATTATGTCAAACCCGGTATAAGGGCGAAGCACTTCGGGAATGACCACCGAACCGTCGGGCTGCTGGTTATTCTCCAGAATGGCAATGATTACCCGGGGCAGGGCCAGACCAGAGCCGTTAAGGGTGTGGACGAACTCTGGCCGGGCGCCGGCGGCAGGACGGTAGCGGATGTTGGAGCGCCGGGCCTGGAAATCGGTGCAGTTGGAACAGGAACTGGCCTCCAGCCACTCCTCGCACCCGGCAGACCATATCTCGATATCGAAGGTCTTGGCCGAAGGAAAGGATATGTCGCCGGTGCAGAGTTGCAGCACCCGGTAAGCGAGGCCAAGTTGCCTGCAAACGTCTTCGGCGTCAGCCAGGAGTCGGTCCAACTCATCATCCGAAGTCGCCGGAGCCACAAATTTGTACATTTCTACCTTGTTGAACTGGTGTACACGCTTGATGCCCCGGGTGTCCCGCCCAGCCGCGGTCTTTTCCCGGCGGAAGCAGGGCGTCTGCGCCACGTAATACTTGGGGAGAGCGTCGGGGGGCAGAATCTCGTCCCGGTAAAGGTTGGTGATGGGGACTTCGGCCGTGGGAATGAGCCACAGGTCGTCTTCCTCATCCCAATACAGGTTGTCGGCAAACTTGGGAAGGTTGCCCGAGCCCTCCATTATCTCCCGGCGCACCAGGATGGGAAGCATCAGTTCGGTGTAACCGTGTTCACGGCTGTGGAGGTCCAGCATCCAGGCGATGGTGGCGCGTTCCAGCTTGGCACCGTAGCCGGACATAGTATAGAACCTGCTGCCGGACAGCTTGACGCCACGCTGGAAGTCAATGATTCCCAGTTCCTCGGCCAGATCCCAGTGGGGCTTGGCGGGAAAGCCCAGGGTTTTGGGTTCGCCCCACTGGCGGACCACCAGGTTTTCCTCTTCGCTGAGGCCGCGAGGCACGTCTTCGCGGGGCAGGTTGGGCAATTCCATCAGGATGGAATGGACGCGTTCGTCCAGGGTCCTGGTTTCCTGCTCCAGGGCGTCAATGTCCTGGCCCACTTCGCGCATTTCGCGGACCACGTCTTCCGGGGCATCCTGACCCTGGGAGCGCAACTGGCCGATGGCGCGGCTGGCCTGGTTTCGGCGGGCTCGCAGTTCGTCGCCCTGGCTGATGGCCTGGCGACGCCGGGTATCCAGGGCCAGAAGTTCTTCCAATGGCCCTTCTTCACCCCGGGAAGCCAGGGCCTGTCGGACGTATTCGGGGTCACGGCGTATTTGTTCTATGGATAGCATAAAGGCGTTCTTCAATTATGTAAGGTAAAAGTGTAACAAATGTTATGTAATGTAAAAGTGGAATGACTTGATTTGCCTTTGAACCTGCAATAGAGGGCGCTGGCGGCCCGTACCTGAACCAGCATGAAAGAAGGTTAATTCCACCCTATTTGGGGTCCGCGCCGGGATCAATTCTTTCCTCTCGCCGGGCGCGCATCTGGGGGAAAAGAAGTACATCGCGGATGGTGGACTGGCCGGTTATCAGCATTACGAGCCGGTCTATGCCAATACCCAGTCCGCCGGTGGGGGGCATGCCATACTCCAGGGCGGTAAGAAAGTCCTCGTCGAGGCGGTCAACCTCTTCGTCCTGGAATGCCTGGCGGATGTGCTCCTGGGCCTCGAACCGCTCCCGCTGGACGGCCGGGTCGTTTAGCTCGGTGTAGGAGTTGGCGATTTCCATGCCGGCGGCAAAGGCCTCAAATCGTTCCACGTAACCGGGCATACCAGGCTTGGCCTTGGCGAGGGGCGACATTACCTCCGGATAGTCCAGGATAAAGGTGGGTTGCACCAGATGGGGTTCTACGTAGGTGGACAACAGCTTGTCCAGTACTCTCCCCCTGCTTTCGCGGGCCCCTGCGTCAATCTCCACACCGCGCTCCAGCGCCGCCCTGACCAGGGTAGCGTCATCGGAATACTGGTCAATGTCCAGCCCGCTGCGGCGGTAGAGTTCCTCCTTGAAGCTCACCCGGTCCCAGGGAGGAGTGAAGTCGATAACATCCTCACCGTAGGGTATTTGCATCGACCCCCGTACTTCTCGGGCCACGGTAGAAATCATGGACTCGACCATGTCCATAACATCATTGTAATCGGCGTAGGCTTCGTAGCTTTCCAGCAGGGAAAACTCGGGATTGTGGTCTTGGTCTATGCCCTCGTTTCGGAATACCCGGCCCAGTTCATAAACCTTGTCGAAGCCACCGACAATCAGGCGCTTGAGATAAAGCTCTGTGGCGATACGAAGGAAAAGCCGCTGGTCCAGGGCATTGTGGTGGGTATCGAAAGGGCGGGCGTGGGCACCGGCAGCCACCGGCACGAGGATAGGCGTGTCCACCTCCAGGAAACCGCGATTGTCAAGGAACCGCCGTATACCATTAATCACCCTACTGCGCTGGGTAAAGGCGGACATTACTTCCGGGTCGGAAATCAGGTCCAGGTAGCGCTGCCGGTACCGTATTTCCACGTCGCGAAGGCCGTGGAACTTTTCCGGCAGGGGGCGCATGCCCTTGGCCAGAACGGTTACTTGCCGGGCCTCTATGGTTACTTCGCCAGTGCGGGTGCGGAGCATACCGCCGGAAACGCCGATAAAGTCCCCCAGGTCCAGGTCGCGCAACAAATCATACTGCTCTCCCAGGACGTTCTGGCGGAACATGGCCTGAACGGAACCGGAGCCATCGCGCAAGTCGAGGAAGGCGGCGCGACCCATCACCCGCATGGACACGATTCTACCGGCCAATGAGTGCTCGGGGGACGGTGGTCCGTCTCCCCCTCCTTCACCGGCCTGCGTTTCCCAAGCCTCAAATTCCGCAATTGCCGTGGCTGCGTCAGTTGACCGCCGGTAACGCGGCGGATATGGGTCTATACCCTTTTCCCGCAGGCGCTCCAACTTTGCGATGCGGCTTCCAATAAGGGTGTCTTCTCGATCCTGCATGGGCAACAGTTTACAACCTGCGGTGGCGGAATTGAAGACTTGCCAGTCCCGGGTAATGTCTACCGTTCTCGTAATCAAATGTTACGAATCAGTTTCATTTTTCTTCCATATTACGGAAAATTTTACATGGCCGAAAAACTATCGTTACATCCAGGCAATATCAGGGAGGGAGCGCCGGAATAGTATAGGGGCAGAACAAAAAGGAGGTCGAGTTTCCTGTTATGACAGTAAGACAGTGGAATCTCACAATTGGCGCACCCACTTTGCGGCGGATTCTACCCTACATCCTGGCCGGACTGATGGCGGCGGCAATCATGGCTGGCTGGAACCTTGCCTTTGCCCAGGGAGACCCGCCCCTGCAGGAAGTGGAAGACCAGGCAACCCACCTGGGCAACCTGACGACCATGGTTGCGGCCTTTCTGGTCTTCTTTATGCAGGCCGGCTTTGCTTTCCTGGGCGCGGGTCTGATCCGGTCCAAGAGCACTGTCAACTATATGACCAAGAGCTTTATGGACTTTGCCATTGCGTCGCTGTCGTTCTGGGCCTTCGGTTTCGCCATTATGATGGGCACGTCGGCTGCGGGAATTGCCGGTACGGACAATTTCTTCCTGGTAAATGGAGGAAATGACTGGCAGGTCTACGTGGACTGGATGTTCCAGATGGTCTTTGCGGGCACTGCCGCCACCATAGTGGCCGGAGCGGTGGCCGAACGAACCAAGACCCAGGCCTATTTTGCTTACAGCTTCCTGATCGGCGCCATTATCTACCCGCTCTACGGACACTGGGTATGGAACGGTGAAGGCTGGCTGGCGATTATGGGCGCGGCCGATTATGCAGGTTCAGGCGTTGTTCATGCCGTGGGGGGCTTTGTGGCCCTGGCTGGCGCGGCGGTGGTGGGACCCCGGACCGGCAAGTTCAATGCCGACGGTTCGCCAAACCAGTTGTACGGCCACAATGTGCCTTACGTGATTATCGGCACCTTCATCCTGTTCTTCGGGTGGTTTGGTTTCAACATCAACGGTGGAGCATCCATCGGCCTGAATGCCATCAATACGCTGCTGGCCGGCGCTACCGGCTCGGTGGTGGCCCTGTACATCCAGCTGATAAAGTCGGGCAAAATTGACATTCTCATGTCCTGCAATGGAGCCCTGGCGGGCCTGGTGGGCATTACGGCCCCGGTGGCTTACGTGGACCCCTGGGCCGCGGTGGTAATCGGCGCCCTGGCTGCTCCCATAATGATGGTTTCGGTTACGTTAATCGAGAGGGTGCTTAAAGTTGATGACCCGGTGGGCGCAGTGTCGGTGCATGGTGTGTGCGGCCTTTGGGGCTTGCTGGCGGTTGCCATTTTCGCCAGCGGAAACAATGGAGTTGCCGGGCTGGTGGGTGGCAGCGCCGCGCTGATTTTACCGCAACTGGTCAGCATGGCCGTGGTGCTGGTCTGGGCGCTGGGTACCGGTTTTGCCATGTTCCTCCTTCTGAAGTTCACCATGGGGGTGCGGCTGACCCAGGAAGAGGAAATGGCCGGGGTGGATGCCTCCGAGCATGGGATGGAAGCATACCAGCTTACTTAGGGAAGCAAGTATCTCATACATCCATGCCCAATCAGCCGGGGCCGGAGCATGAACTCCTGCCCCGACTGCGCGCCAATCCAATCAGACGATGCGGCCGATGCCAGATGGCAGTAGGTCCCTGGAACGGCGGCGGTTCCTCATGTAACACAAAATTTACTTCCGCGATATTTTCGCGAAACACCTTGGCCCCACAATACCCTCATAGTCTGATTCAAGGGAGCGCCAAACAATGGAAGCCATTTTCGCAGCAGTTGCATTTATTGGTCTGTTCAGCCTCTGGGTTATAGTCCCCAAAATTTTGCTTAAAAAGTAATCAGCATCCAGCGCCCAGGGCCACCGAGCCTGGAACTCCCGGCTTTTCCCATCCCCCTGGTCAGGCGGCCCGATCCTCACGATGTTACAAAAAGTTAACAACTTGGAAAATTCCCCGAAACATCGTGACCACAAAATCCAATACATAAACCACAGGCAAGGAGCTTAAAGAAATGGAGTTAATTGCAGCCGGAGCCGCCTTTATTGGACTGTTCAGCATGTGGGTGCTGCTTCCCAAGCTCTTCCTCAAGAAATAGGGCGGACACTGACCAGCGGGCGCACCAGGCCCTTCCCTGATTCCGCCAACCGATGAAGAGTCCATACTTCAAGGGATAACCCGGAGTATGGGCTGTTTCTATTTGATAAGGGACAGGGACCAACTGGGAATGCCGCTGGCAGCGCAAGGCCAAGGAAATGATTGCTCCACGGACGAAAGGCTCACTCGCCGCAAGGGGGATGGCAAGGTATGAATACTGGAGATACAGCCTGGATACTGGCCTGTTCGGCGCTGGTTTTGCTGATGACCCCAGGGCTGGCATTCTTTTACGGGGGGCTGGTCCGCCGCAAAAATGCCACGGCCACCATTATGCACAGCCTTATGTGCATGGGACTGGTCGGCGTGGTGTGGGTCTTATGGGGTTACAGCCTGGCTTTCAGCGGAGACCTGGGTGGCCTGGGTATAGTTGGAGACCTGCAATGGCTGGGGCTGGCCGGGGTAAGCGCCGATGAGCCGGGTCCCTACGCCGACAACATTTCCCACCAGACCTTCATGGTGTTCCAGGGAATGTTCGCCATAATCACGCCGGCGCTGATTACCGGCGGATTTGCCGAAAGAATGAAATTCAGCGCCTTTGTGATTTTTACGGTGGCGTGGGTTACCGTAGTCTACGCCCCGGTGACGCACTGGGTATGGGGCGGCGGCTGGCTGGGCAACCTGGGTGCGCTGGACTTCGCCGGCGGCACCGTAGTCCACATCAACTCCGGCATAGCGGCGCTGGCGGCGGCGCTGATTATCGGCAAGCGCATCGGGTTCGGTGAACAGCCCATGCCGCCCCATAACGTGCCAATGATAGTTCTTGGCGCGGGGCTGCTTTGGTTTGGCTGGTTCGGGTTCAACGCCGGCAGCGCCCTGGCGGCCGATGGCGTGGCGGTCAACGCCTTCGTGGTAACCAACACGGCAGCCGCGGCGGCCCTTGTTTCCTGGGTAGCCATGTCGTGGATCTTCGGCAAACGGCCAAGCATAATAGGCGCCGCATCGGGAGCCGTGGCAGGACTGGTGGCTATTACGCCGGCGGCCGGCTTTGTCGGCGCGATGCCAGCGGTTATAATTGGTCTGGTTGCCGGCGCCATCTGCTACGGGGCTATTGAGTTATTGCTGAAGCTGAAAGTTGACGATGCGCTGGCAGTATGGGGCGTCCACGGCATGGGCGGCACCTGGGGAGCATTGGCCACCGGCCTCTTCGTGGGTATCGGATACAGCGCCTTGCCTGATGGAGTGGGTCGCGGTGAGCAGATACTGATCCAGTTGGCGGGTATAATTGGTACCGCAGTCTGGTCCTTCATTGCCACCAGCATCATATTGCTTGCCCTGAAGTACACCATCGGCCTGCGGGTTGAGGAGTCCACGGAGCAACTGGGTCTGGACGTAGCGACCCACGGCGAGGGTGCGTATACGACCTAAAGCCGTATGTGTCGGGAGCGGTTTCCCGCAATAGAAGCACAAGGTACAACAAATTGCGAGGTTTTGGAACATGAGCTACAAGGCGGAATATATATGGATTGACGGGCAGGAGCCCACGGCAAAGCTGCGCTCCAAGGGCAAGATCGTACCCGACGGAGAGGATCCCCCGGTCTGGGGTTTCGATGGTTCCAGCACTAACCAGGCCCCGGGTGAAGCGTCCGACTGCGTGCTGAATCCGGTGCTGGTGGTTCCCGACCCCGTTCGGGGAGGCAACAACAAGCTGGTCATGTGCGAAGTGCTGTTGACCGACATGACTCCCCATCCTTCCAACACGCGGTCTGCCTGTGCCGCGGCAGCGTCCCAATATTCTGAGATGGATTTCTGGTTCGGCATCGAGCAGGAATATACGTTCTTTGACGGCATCAAGCCCCTGGGTTGGCCGGACAACGGCTTTCCCGCTCCGCAGGGCGGATACTACTGTGGCGTAGGTTCGGACGAGGTTTTCGGACGCCCGGTGGTGGAACAGCACATGGACGCCTGCCTTTATGCCGGCCTGGCCATTTCAGGCATTAACGGCGAGGTGATGCCGGCGCAGTGGGAGTTCCAGATTGGGCCAATAGGGGCGCCCGCCGTTGGCGACCATTTGTGGCTGGCCCGGTGGCTGCTCTACCGCATCGGCGAAGATGTTGAGACCGTGGACGGTCGCCGGGGCATCAGCGCTACCCTGGACCCGAAGCCTGTAAAGGGAGACTGGAATGGGGCCGGCGCTCACACCAACTTCTCCACCAACGCCATGCGGGATAGCTACGAGCCCTGCGTAGCGGCGGCAGAAGCCTTGAGCAAGCGCCACGACCTGCACATCGCTAACTACGGTCACCGGATAGAAGAGAGGCTGACCGGCCTTCACGAGACCTGCTCATATCGGGAGTTTCGGTACGGCGTGTCTGACCGGGGTGCATCCGTGCGCATTCCCTGGCAGGTAGCTCGGGACGGCAAGGGCTACATTGAAGACCGCCGCCCCAACGCCAACTCTGATCCTTACGTCGTTACCCGACTGATCATCGAGACAGTGGGCGCCGACGCCAGAGGTTCCTAATTCCGTTTCGACTCGATGCGAAAGGCGCCGCCTCAAACGGGCGGCGCCTTTACTTTGGGGTTTATGCTGAATTGCCCATAGGTTAGAATCTCATTCGAGCGGCGAATTTGTCGCAATTTCCGCAACTATTCGGGGTTGCAGATTCTTTGAGCCTGCCCAGGGAGACAATAATGATGGACTCGCACACTGCGGAGCAAGAATATGTGCTGCGTACGGCCAGGGACAACGACGTAAAGTTTGTCCGCCTGTGGTTTACAGATATCCTGGGAAACCTGAAGGGGTTCGCCATCAACGTGGACGACCTGGAAGAGGCCATAGAGCGGGGGGTAGGATTTGATGGCTCGGCGATAGAGGGATTTGCCCGGGCCACGGAGGATTCCTACCGGATAGACGAAAGCGACATGCGGGCTTACCCCGACCCAACCACCTTTGGCGTCTTGCCATGGAGACCTCGCCAGAATGCCGTCGCCAGGATGTTCTGCGACATCTACTCTCCCAGCGGTGACCCGTTCACGGGCGACCCCAGGCTGGCGCTTAAGCGAAACCTGGAACGGCTGGCCCGCCTGGGATATACCTATTACGTGGGCCCCGAACTGGAGTTCTTCTACCTTGAAAAGCCCGAAAAGGACGGTTCAGACAAGCTGCGGCCACCCCAGCCGCTGGACCTGGACGGGTACTTTGACCAGCTTTCCAGCAATCCCACGGCCGACCTGCGCCGGGACACGGTGCTGAACCTTTCCGACCTGGGTATACCGGTCAAGTATTCCCATCACGAGGGCGCCCACAGCCAGCATGAAATTGACCTGCAGTATACTGACGCCCTAACCATGGCCGACAGCGTGATAACCGCCAAACTGGCCATCAAGGAACTCGCCCAACTGCGGGGTTTCCACGCATCTTTCATGCCCAAACCCTTTACCGGGGTCAACGGGTCGGGGATGCACACCCACCAGTCTCTGTTCAAAGGTGACATTAATGCCTTTTACGACCCGGAGGATGAGTACAAACTCTCCCTGGTGGCCAAGCGATTTATAGCCGGTCTAATCCGGCACGCGCCGGAAATTACGCTGGTCACTAATCAGTGGATCAATTCCTACAAGCGCCTGGTACCTGGTTACGAGGCTCCCGTGTACATATCATGGGCCCGCAACCGTTCGGACCTGGTAAGGGTGCCATCGTACAAGCCAGGGTATGAGAACTCGGTAAGAATCGAATATCGCGCGCCGGACCCAGCCTGCAACCCTTACCTGGCATTCAGCGTGATGCTGGCGGCTGGGATGAGAGGGATCGAAGAGGAATATCCGGAGGTACCCCCCGTGGAAGGGAACGTCTTCGCCATGAGCAGGGAGGAGTTTACCGCAAAGGGGATAAAGGTAATGCCCGGAAGCCTGGGCGAAGCAATTGCCCTTGCGGAGGACAGCGAAGTGTTGAAAGAGGCCCTGGGAGAGCACATCCTGGAGAGCTTCATTCGGAACAAGAGGCTGGAATGGCAACGGTACCGGTCTACGGTTACGGACTACGAGATTGAGCGGTATCTCCCTACGCTGTAAATCTCCTGGGCGAAGTTGGTTCCGACTCCTTTCGGAAGGGCCTCCTTTCTCTGTCCCTTCCTTCCAGGCTAGATGCGATCCAGATAATCCTTGAAACTGACTGACTTCCCTGTGCGAGCCGACTCATAGGCTGCCAGCACCAGTCCCAGGTCTTTCAGCCCCTCCGGGCCGGAGGTCTGAGACTCCTTCTGTTCATGAACGCTGGAAACGAACTCCAGCACCATGGCGGGAATGCCCCGGTCATCCGCTGGAAACCGGAATATCTCCTCCCGTCCATGCCGTTCCAATGAGAGGCAGCGGGTACCCGATACGAAGGAAATGTTCCCCCTGGCGCCGGCGACTCGAACCGCCGGGGCAACCGGGTTTCCAGCAGTCCAGGAATGGTTGATCATACCCACAGTACGGGATGCCCAGCGGAGCATTATCGCCATTCCATCTTCACCCTCGTGGCCACTCATTGCCCTGGGAAGTTCGGCGGCGTAGACCGTATCCGGTTCACCGGCAAGGTATCGCATGAAGTGGACCTTGTGGATGCCACCGTCAATGAGAATGCCCCCGCCGTTGTAGTCCTGCCGGCTGCGCCAACCGCCTGGCCGGAAAGGATACTCCTCCTGGAACTGGATGAGGCGCACATGGCCTGCCGCCCCGTCGAATACCAGTTCCGCGCACTTTCTGAACTGCGCCATGTAGCGCACGTTTTCGGCCACCATAAGGGTTACCCCGGCATTGGCGGCAGTGTGGACAATGGCTCGTGCCTCTTCGAAAGTGTGGGCCAGGGGCTTTTCCACAAGGATATGCTTGCCGTGCTGGATTCCAAGCTCGCAGTGCTGGCGGTGCAGGTGGTGAGGAGTGCAGATATACAGGGCGTTAACGCGATCATCCTCCGCCGCCTGACCATAGGAACCGAAGAAGTCGCGGCCGCTGAATCTACGGCAATAGTCTTCTGCCCTTGAAGGGTCCCTGCTGGCGAAAAACAGGTCTATTTCCCCATTCAGAGAAGACAGGCTGCCGGCAAAATCGGCAGCATAGTTGCCGCAGCCAATTACGCATATAGCGAACCTGGCGGAGTTAACTGCACCGCTCATCACATCGCCCTTTGGAATGCAGGGGTCAGGGGTTGGCCTCGCTGACTTCCAGGACATATCCGACTTTCTGCCTGGTGGCGGGAGCGGCAGGCGTAATGGCCACCATGGCCCTTTCCAGCCCCTCGTATGGCTCCAGGGTCAGTTCTCCCACCCAGTCTCCGGAGGGGTTCAGGCGCAGGGGCACAGGGACCACTTGATTAACAGTCCCTTTCTGGATCAGCTGGACAATAAACTCCTGGCGAACGAAGTTATCAATAAGAACGAAACCGTCGCCGGTCCAATCCTTGCTCGCGGGTTGCGCGGTGGCGCCGGAGATTTCCAACTCCTTCAGGCACATGCCGGTGTCGTTCAGCGCGTCATCCGTCACGTACTGGAACCGGACCAGAACAGGCTGACCCGAGTACGCGGACAAGTCCACTTCCTCGGAAATCCATCCTTCGCTCTTGCCGGTGTAGCCCGGGCCGAAAGCCACTCCGATGGGATTGGCGGTAGAAGTATGGCGAGTCTCCAGGATGTCCCAGCGTTTTCCGCCATCGGTTGAAACCTGGAGATAAACGTAGTCCCACTCCTCCTCAATGCTGTACCAGGCGTCATAGGAGAGTGTTACTTCGCCGGCGCCCGTTAAATCAAACTGCCTGGTCAGGGTTGAGGTGATGGAGTCGCCATTATTGCTCCACCAGCATCCGCCGACCGGAACTTCTGCGGGAATTATTGGACTGTGCCCCGGACCATGGAAGGTGATCTTCAGCGCTCTTTCCCTTAGTCTAGACCCCAGTTCAATGTAGTGGGTGCCGTACTGGTCCATCTCCCGGTCAATCATTCCTGCCCGATTTAACTGGCGGGATGGCTGAATCTCAACGTCCAGTTCCGGGTATCCCCACAGACCCTCATTCTCATCCAGAAAGTTCGCCACTACCCAGTCCGCCAATACCGAATGAAAGTCCTCGTCATAGCCTTGAGCATCAAGGTAGTCGTTAATCCCTGCCTGACTGTCTCCCTGAACGGACATAAGCTCCCGAAGTTGGGTATGGTCGGGCCCGCCGTAATGTTCGTACAGGTAGTGCATAAAGAGGGAAGCGCCACCGTAGTGCGCCCCGATGTTGGCATTGTCCAATGGCCAGTGCACCAGGGAAACGAAGGGGCGCCGGAGGTAAGACCCGATAGATTCGGGGGGGTAACCGGCCACGGTAACCGACAATTCGGCCAGGCCTTCACTGACCCAGGTATCCTCGGACGAGTCGTGGCGCCACATTATGGCATGATTGAGTTCGTGGGCCAGGACCGTATAGTAGAAAGGCGTGCCAATCCGCAGATATTGAGCATTGATGTAGAACATCTCGCGCTGATTGCTGTGGGGTCTGATGGCCGCCGGGTATTCGTCGCTCGAGCTGAAGTACCCGCCCGCGCCCCGGATATCTCCGTGGACAATTGTCAAGCGGGGGTCATTGTCGACCCCGGGTTTCCATTCGGTCCCAAAATAGCCGGTAACGCGGGGATAGATGACCTCCTCAAACTCGGCGGCCGCTTCTTCAATGTCGTCCTGCTTCACCCTTATCCCTTCTTCGAAGTACCAATAGGCGTTGGGCGACACATACCTCAGTTCAAAGCGGGATTGGTACTTTTCCAATCCGTCGAGGTCCACCAGGTAGAAGTTGTCCGTCCTGCCAACCTCATAGTTTACCGGCGACTCGTTCACCACCCGGGGGACTTCGGGATGCCCCGAAGGCAGCAGAAGTTCGTAAGCCAATTGAAACAGGTCGCGATCGGGGGGAGGCGGGAGATCGGCAAGAATCCGGAAGTTGGACGGCAACGAATCCGCGACGGCAGGGGTCGAATCTGGATATGAGCCTCCCGAGAGATCGGGTTGCCTGGCACGGACGGGTTCAGCAGGCTGGACGGCAGCATGGGAAACTGCCGGCATTGGTTCAGGTTCAACCTGAGCAGGTTGGGCCGTCGCTACGACAGCGGTAGCAGTTTCGATGGAAGGATTGCCTGGATCGCTCTGCGGCGATGCCGGAGCCGGGGACGAGGCTGGCGCCGAGCAGGCCAATGCCGCCAGGGCGAACGTGGCCATCGCCGCGGACAGAATCCCTCCTGGTTTCCCCGCTCCTTTAAGGGAGAATTTCAAGGATGGTAGCAATTTGTGAGTCCTTGCGACACCGGCATGGGGGAGGCATGAAAAAGGGAAAGCGATGGAGCCGGTGAAGGGAGTCGAACCCTTGACCTGCGGTTTACGAAACCGCTGCTCTGCCACTGAGCTACACCGGCCAAAGAAGCAAGGGTTGCATTACAGTATAGCACCATCCCGTTACCACTTCAGCTAGCGGGCGTTAACTGGGGCTGTTCAGAGATGCTGACCTTTAGGTCCCATGTACTCCTATTCACCAATCCGCCGAGGCGGACGACTGTGTACCAATTGAAAATCTTAATAAGCGTTCCATTTGGTTCCATTTTGGCCCATTTGGGAGATTCATCCACGAAGGGTGCGAAGGGGCACGAAGATGGGGATGTGGTCTTGTGGTGGAGATGGGTATCGCAGGTTGGCAAGGGGGTTTGGCGGTAGTGGGTTGGTGGGGAGCGATTTGTTGAGAGACCAGGTGGGGGACGACCCCTGACAGCATTTATGAATAGCCAGCCCTAACTATTTCAGAAGATCGGGAATAGAGGGTCAAACGGTAGGAGGTCCCAATCCGCCGGAGTCGGCAGGAAGGGCCTCGTCTTCGCCCGGCCAGGGTGGCATTGTGACGCAGAGGAAACGCAACTCCGCCGATTCATCGGCGCAAAACTGGAACATCCACCCGGTTGGTATTACCAGTGCATGTCCCGGAGCGACGGACAGGGCGGGGACTGCTGATGGCTCGGTATTGCCAGGCGGACAGCGCCATACCTGGCCGTTTCCTTCCAGGATGTACCACACTTCTTCAACCGTGCGGTGGTACACGGGCCTGGAAACTTGCCCGGCAGGCAGAGTAACCTCCACCATGCTGGCGCCCATAGCGTAATGGCGGTGGTCGATAAGCAGGCGGATTTCCGAGCCATCAGGAGCGATGACGTCAGGCTGTGGGGAACGAAAACTCAAACGTGGGGCGCCCTGATCCCCGGCGTCGGAAATGCCCATGCCAGCACCGTCCGAAAAGCGTCTCTTGCAAGCAGTTGAATTGAGAAAAATCAGCCGCGGCGACAAGGGGAAGCCCCCTGTAAACGGGGGCTTCCGGCTGAAGGTTCGGGATTCGAAAAGAAGCTAGGAAACGGCAGGCTTCCTGCCCTTCCTGTCCAGGAAGTCCCGGAAGCCTTCTTCCACGGTCAGGCCCCGGAACCGTCCCTGGCGGGAATTAACCTCGTTCCAGAACTGGTCCTCCATGGGCTGGCCGGTATGTTCAAACAGCATCTGCTTGATGTTGGCCACGCCCTCCGCCCTGTTTTTGGCGATACCGGAGGCCACTTCCACGGCCTTGTCGATAAGTTGGTCGTTGGGTACCAGGTGATTCAGCAGGCCAATGCGGTAGGCCTCTTCGGCAAAGACCTCGCGGCCGCTGTAGAGCAGCTCCTTGGCCCTGGGCCACCCGATCAGGTTGGGCAGGCTCCAGGTAGCATTCATCTGACCATAGTTGACCGCCAGGAAACGGAAGCTGGACTTGTCGCAGCCAATCAGAAAGTCCAGGGAAGTCGCCATAACCGTGCCACCCCCGTAGCAGAGGCCGTTGATGGCGCCGATTATTGGCTTGGGGCAACTGGCCATGCGCCAGGTGTACTCAGCCCGTTCGGCTGCCCCCGCATCGCGTTCTTCCTGGGATTTTTCCCGGTTCTCGTGTATATCGGCCCCGGCGGAAAAGGCGCGTTCTCCGGCGCCGGTTATTACGATGGCGCCCACATCTTCATCCCCTACCATGTTGACGATGGCCTCGTCCAACTCACGTACCAATTGAAGGTTCAGGGCGTTCAGCACCTCGGGCCGGTTCAATGTAACAATGGCGACCCGCTGTACCTGATCAATGCTGATAGTCTCGTAGCTCATAAGGTTAAACTCCTGTCTCCCCCGCCCGCATTTCACCGGCTTGGCCGGCCGTGGGGCAAATGCTGGCGTAATAATAAAGCATGGCCAACCCTAAAGCAAAGAAGGCCTGAACTAGGCAGGGCTAACGCATTCCAATTATGGGAAAATCCGTCGTCCCCGCGCCAACACGTCCGCCTCCGGCGGGAAGGCGGGAACCTCGAACGGGGCGAGTGATTTCGCAGATCTCACTTAACCATCGGGAATCCCGCCAAGGGGGAGAGTGCGTTTGCCCTGTCCAATTCGGTTGCAAAGCTCCACAACCGTTAGTATCCTTAATATCCTCTGAAAGCTACCAAGAAACTATCTTGAAATCGCTCTTGCAGATTCAATGATAAAAGAGCCATGCCATTGCGCCATCTATCACCCCCGTCACAACCTTCCCCGCCAAGTAGGAAGGGACTTTAGAGATAGTTTCTAACTCGTCAGGGAGTCGGGAAACAGTGCAGCCAAACCGCAAAATACTCCAGACCATTGCCACCTTTGCCGCTGGGGGAAGCAATTTCAACCAGTTGCCGCCGGAGTTGCTTCATATTTCCAAGGAAATGATGGTTAACGCAGCAGCGGCGGGGCTGGCGGGGGCTGCCCAGGCTGACGGGCAAACGATAACCCGGTTTGCCCAGGAAATGGGTGGCAACGGTCGCTGCACCATTATCGGCAAGGGACTGCGTACTTCCCCCGTTTATGCCGCTCTGAGCAACGGTGTTCTGATTCGGATTCTGGACTTCGACGATGAAATCCCGGGAACCGGCGCCCATCCTGCCAGCGTCATCTTTCCCGTGGTTATGGCCCTGGGCGAGATGAACGGGCTGCCCGGGCCGGAAGCCCTGTCTGCCTTTGCAGCAGGTTGCGAGGTCATTGCCAAGCTGCAATCACCGGCCTACGAAAGTGGCGCTACATCAGGTGAAGCAGCCGCGCCATGGACCAACGGTTCCAGAATAGCCGCTGTCCTGGGAGCGACAGTTGCCGCCGGAAAGATGCTGCAATTGAGCGAGCCTACTATTTTGCAGGCATTACTTCTTGCCTGCGCCAACCCGGCCGCTGATCTGCCGGCAGGTGAGGCAGGACCGATCCACTCATACAGTCCTGGAAGGTCAGCGATGGACGGAACCATGGCCGCACTGCTGGCAAAGCAGGGCCTAAAGGCAACGCCGGAATGGCCAAATCGTGCAACCGACCTGGCCGCTAAAGCAGGTTCGGAGCCTTCCGACCTTCCCTTTCAAGACCTGGCTATCCCCTTGGGTGAACCCTTTGACCTTCTTACCAGAGGCGTGTCTCTGAAACTCTACCCCTGCGCATCCCAGGCGCATTCAGCAATCGACGCCTCGCTGCAACTGCTCCAGCAATACCGGTTCTCGTCTGAGGACGTTTCCGCAGTTGAAGTCGGCGTTACCCCCTTGGCCCTGGAAAGTCTGCCCTTTCCCTTTCCGGCTAATGGCTGGGAGGCACGAGCCTGCGCCAGCTTTGTGGTGGCGTCCGCGCTGGTTTTTGGCCATCCCCTGATAGACAACTTTACCGATGCCGCCGTGGGGGACCCAAGGGTGCAAGACCTGATGGAGCGGGTTAGTGTGGAGGCTACGGAATCCTCAACGGCCACAATTCCGCTTCCATCTTCGGTGGCAGTAACCTTGAGGGATGGGCGCAGGCTCAGTCACCGGTCGGAGTTTGCCAGGGGGCTGGCGGACCTGCCGCTGACGACGGAGGAGATGGACGCCAAGTTCCTTTACTGTTCGCGGTATATTCTTCCGCCTGACCATATTGAGGAGGCGGTTACCCGGTTGAGGGACCTGGAGAATATTGAGAATACTACCGGGTTGTTTTCCGTGCTGGGGGGATAGGCAGCAGCAGTGTGAATCAGGGCCACGGGCGACACATTGCTCTTTATTTGAGGCGCGGATTCTTGACACTCGTCCCGGCTCAAAACTATACTCGACTGGAAAATCAAATTGTAAAGGCCATGAAGGAGACTAGTAGGCTTCCAGCGAGGCCCAGAGAGCCGGGTAAGGTGTGAGCCGGCGCCAGGCGCAGAAGCACGAATGGACTCCGGAGCCGCCAGCCGAATGCGTCCGTTAGCTGCTGAAAAGCTGACGGCAAGCGAGTAGGCCAGGCCGGTTGGACGCCGTTAAAGGTCCACGGCACCGGGGTAGCGCAGGTAACGGGCCCCCTTAGCCGAACAAGATGCTGGCACGATCTGGCTGCGCCTTCAGATGAGCCGGCAATAAGGGTGGCAACGCGAGTGAAGCTCGTCCCAATAGGGACGAGCTTCTTTGTATGTGCCAGAGTATTAAATTTGCAGAGGCCAAACAGAGTCATCATGTATTTTCCTACCCTTGAAGACGTCAAGTTACTGGCCGAATCCAACGCCGGAAACCTGGTGCCGATATACCGGTCAATAAACGCGGACCTGGAAACCCCGGTTTCCGCTTACCTGAAAGTGGCCCGGCCGCCCTATTCCTTTCTCCTGGAGAGCGTAGCCGGCGGGGAACGGCTGGGGCGGTACAGCTTTATCGGGACCGATCCCTATCGCGTAGTAAAAACCGGCAGGGAAGAGACGCTGGGAGAAATCGACCCCTTGATTTCAGTCCAGGAAGAGATGGACCACTATCGCCTGATACCTGTGGAAGGCCTGCCCCGCTTCCACGGCGGCGGAGTGGGCTACCTGGCTTATGACTGCATCCGCTACTTTGAACCGCGCGTCCCCCCAATGCCCGCCGACCCGCAGGGGCTACCGGAGTCGGTTTTTATGTTCGCGGACACCCTCCTGGTGTTTGACCACCTGCGGCACGACATCAAGGTGGTCAGCCATGTGAGATTGGACGGGGACATTGACCAGGCATACAAGGACGCGACAGACAAGATCGAGGAACTTGTCAGCCGCCTGTCCCAGCCCCTGGAGCTTCCCCCGGGGACGCTGGCGCCGCCGCAGTCACCAGGTAACGGCGCCCCGGTTGAGTCCAACTTCACACAACTGCTTTACGAAGAGGCCGTGGAGAAGTGCGTTGAGTACATCTACGACGGCGATGTAATCCAGGTGGTCAACTCCCAGCGGTTTTCCAGGAAAACTGATGCCGAGCCGTTCCAGGTATACCGTGCGTTGAGAGGTGTCAATCCCTCACCATATATGTACTATCTGCACCTGGACAGCTTCGACATTATCGGGGCCGCCATTGAGACTGTTGCCAAGGTGGAGGACGGGATTGTCGCCACGCACCCCATCGCCGGCACCCGGCCCCGGGGGAAGACTCCCGAGGAGGATGCAGCCCTGGAAGTGGAGCTTAAGACCAGCGAAAAACAGCGGGCAGAGCACATAATGCTGGTGGACCTGGGCCGCAACGACATTGGAAGAGTAAGCGTTCCGGGAACGGTGGAGGTTACCCAGTTGATGGACGTTGAACGCTTTTCTCACGTGATGCACCTGGTTTCCCATGTGGAGGGGCGGCTGAAGCCGGAATTGTCCTCCTACGATGCTCTCCGCTCCTGTTTTCCCGCTGGAACGGTTTCCGGAGCGCCCAAAATCCGGGCCATGGAGATCATTTCAGAACTGGAAGGCGAGAAACGAGGACCTTACGGGGGCGCCGTCGGATATTTCAGCTTCTCCGGCAACATGGACACGGCCCTGGTGTTGCGGACGGGCATCTATAAGGACGGGACAATGTATGTCCAGGCCGGCGGCGGCGTGGTCGCCGACAGCGTGGCGGAGGACGAATACATGGAAACCATCCACAAGTCCAGCGCGGTACTGAGGGCGATTGACCTGGCAGAAGGACGGGAGTGAGGGGAGTTTCGTCAAAACTTTTTGGTACGACCCGTCATTGGGATTTCACCGGATGGGTATAGCAGCAAAGAAAACGTGGTTCCTGTTCTGGCGGCTTGCACCCGGTAGTGGAATCTCTCTAACCAGACCTTGCCCGGCGCCGAAACTATGGGGCCAGTATCGACCACCCTGGCGACAACGGTACAAAAGGTATGGTTCCTGATTCTGTTTCCTCCTCGACAGGAGGAATATTCTTGAAGGAGCGCCAAATGCTTAAATCCATGTTCCACACCGGGTTTGTAGTACGGGACATTGACAAGACAATAGAGTTTTACACCAATGTCATGGGGTTGAAGCTGGTAGGCCGCACCGAGCGGTCGGGCGAATTTGCCTGCCAGTTGCTGGGCTTTCAGGGCGCCCATATCAAGGGAGCTTTTGTTGAACTGGGAGACGGGCACCAGCTGGAACTGATCCAGTACATCAACCCGCCGGTGGGAGAAGGGCACCTGCATCTGAACGATGCCGGAGCATCCCATCTGGCCTTTTTTGTGGAGAACATCGAAGAGTTCTATACGGACAAGTCCCAGAGGGGGCTGACATTCAACAATGAACCCGCTTCCCTGTTTGACGACAACGGGAAATTGCTGCGCAAGGCGCTGTACGCCCAGGACCCGGACGGCAACTGGCTGGAATTTGTGGAGTTGTTCTGATGCTGATGATGATCGACAACTACGATAGCTTCACGTACAACCTCTACCAGTACTTGTCGGAACTGGGCGCAGACGTTGTGACTATTAGAAACGACAAGGTCTCCATAGATGAGATTGAAGAGATGGCGCCGGAAGGGATTGTGGTGTCACCCGGCCCCTGCACGCCCACTGAAGCAGGGGTGTCCAACGACGTTATACGCCACTTTGGCCACAAGCTGCCGGTGCTGGGAGTCTGCCTGGGGCACCAGTGCATGGGCGAAGTTTACGGTGGGACGGTGGGACGCGCCAGCGAAATTTTCCACGGCAAAACTTCGTTGATACACCATACGGGCAAGGGAGTTCTTGCCGGTCTGCCCAACCCATTTGAGGGTATCCGGTACCATTCCCTGGTGGTCTATCCCGAGTCCCTGCCTGATGACCTTGAAATAACGGCGTGGACAGACAACGGTCTGATCATGGGCCTGAGACACAAAAAATACCCGGTTGAAGGAGTGCAATTTCACCCGGAGTCAATATTGACGCCGGTGGGCCATGATTTGCTGAGGAATTTCCTGCGGCAAGTGGAGGAATTTCACCGGGGAGGGTAGTATAGGCAAGGCAGCCCGAAAGCCCTCTAACAGTAGGAAAGAAGCCATGCGAGAAGGAATACGCCAGAAGCTGGGCTTAACCGACGCTGAACTGGAAGACTTCGGCCGCCAATGGAATACCCTGGTACTTTCCCTTTTTGGTTCGGCGCTGCGTGACAACTTCAAGCCGGATAGCGACGTTGACATGCTGGTCCAGGATGAGCCCAATGCTCATTGGAGCCTGATTGACCACATTGGGTTCAAGTTGGAGCTGGAATCATTGGTGGGTAGAAGGGTTGGCCTGGTAAGTAAGCCGGCAATAGAGAAAAGCGCCAACTGGATACTCCGACAAAATACTCTCGATTCAGCCGATTTAGTTTATGAATCGGGACCTTGAAACGCTGCTTGATATTGCCACATTCGCCCAACTCGCCCTCGAATTTGTTCAGGAAACCGACCGCAGGGGACTCGAGGAAAACTAGTTGGTGCAGTCAGCTATCCTGCACCAACTTATGGTTCTGGGCGAAGCGGTAAAGCGGCTTTCCGTTTCCTTTAGAATCGAGCATAGTTCGATCCCGTGGACGAAAATTGCCGGTATGAGGGATAACCTCATCCACGATTACCTGGACGTTGACTTGAACCTGAATTGGGATACGATTGAGCGGGATCTGCCTGCTCTTCTACAATACCTCGAACCTTTGTTGCCGAAAGAGGAGTAACCACCATGCCCACCATTGCCGAGCAGATGAGTTCCTGGACTGTGGCGCTGCATTACAGCCAGTTGCCAGAGGAAGTGGTCCACCTGGCCAAGCGAATGATTATTGACACCGTCGGGTGCTCGCTGGGGGGGTACACCAGCGAACCCAGCAAGATTGCCCGCGATATGGCAGGCACGGTGACCAGCAGCCAGCCCTGCACCATCATCGGTAGCGGGCAGACCTCCAGCCCCGACCTGGCGACCTTCGCCAACGGGGTGATGATCCGTTACCTGGACTACAACGACGGCTACACCAGCCAGGAATCGGGGCATCCCAGCGACAGCATTGCCGCGGTCCTGTCCGCTACGGAAATGGCAGGGCTTGGCGGCCGCCGGGCCATCACCGCCACCGTTGCGGCCTATGAGGCCTTCTGCCGGCTGGGCGACGCCGCAACCCTGCGTTACCGGGGCTACGATCACGTCACCAACGGCTGCATCGCCAGCGTCCTTGGGGCAACACGCTCCCTGGGCCTGGATGAAGACGTAACCCGGCAGGCGCTGAACCTGGGAATTGCGCCCAACATTGCGCTGGGCCAAACCCGGGGCGGGGTACTTTCGCACTGGAAGGGTTGCGCATACGCCAACGCCAGCCGCAACGCCGTCTTCGCCACCATGCTTGCCCAGCGGGGCATGACGGGGCCGGAGCCTATTTTTGAGGGCGAACACGGATTCTTCCGGGCCATAACCCAGGAGCCCTATACCCTGGATGCCTTCGGTGGGGGAGACATACCATTCAAGATATCGGAGTGCAGCATAAAGCGTTTCCCCCTGGGCCAATACTCGCAGACCGTGGTGCAGGCGGCCCTGGAAGCACGGGAGCGGATGCCTACCTTGAATGTTGAAGACATTGCCGAAGTGCGGATAAGGACCATGCGTAAGGCCATCGACATCATGGCTGGCGATGAGGAAAAGTGGGACCCCAAGAGCAGGGAAACGGCCGACCACAGCATGCCCTACACGGTGGCAGTCGCTCTTACCTACGGGGGAGTGCACCAGGACCACTTTGATGAACAGTACTTTCGAAACCCGGGGTTGCTGGACCTGACGGCCCGGGTCAAGGTGGAAGGCACTGACGAAGCGGACCGCAGGGCCCCAGAAGCGATGCTTTGTGAACTGGACGTGATAACCCGGTCGGGCGACCGGTATACAGCCGAGGTCCCCTACCACCGGGGCCACTACAAGAACCCCATGTCTGACGCCGAAGTCGAGGCCAAGTTCCGTTCCCTGGCGCACGACTTGCTGGCGCCGGCCCAGACGGACGAATTGCTGGAGAAGCTGTGGAACCTGGAGCAAGTGGAAGATATTGGGGAGGTATTGAGGTTGACGCGGATTTGACCTCAAAGCTCACCAACGCCTTCTGAGTGCCTGTTCGGCTTTGAGCGGAAGTGGCTTCAAGGCATCTCGAAAGGTTCCCAGGGCACCATTCCTTCATGGACGTCCCCCGAGCCGCGGACACAGTGATTACGTTGACACTGGATCACGACTTGTTCTCTTTGAAATCAGATGGGGCGTAGGCAAGACGCTAATACAACATTAACCCACACTTAACCACGACAAATTCGAGGGATGCTATCCTCCTGCCAAAGTCTAACCGCGCCCCGATTCAAGCAGTGTTGCAGTAGCGGACTTCTGGGGTCCCCGGACTGCAAGGATGCGGGGGCAGGAAGGTCCCCGGGACATGAAGATCACCGTCGTTGGCCTGGGTTATGTTGGCACGGTAGCCGCCGCCGGTCTGGCGTTCTCCGGTCACGACGTCATTGCTTTAGACATCGGCAAGGACCGCGTCAATTCCCTACGAGCAGGAATCGTCCCCTTCTACGAACCCGGCCTGCAGGAACGGTTGCGGCTTGCCCTGTCCATTGGCTCCCTTCGCTTCTGCCATCTGGACGAAGTTGACGAGGAACTGGGAGAGGCTGTCCTCATCTCCACCGGCACACCCCCTACCCACGGCGGCGCCGCGGACCTGCAGCAGGTCAGGAAGGCGGTAAACTGGGTTAAAGACCGGGCCAGCAACGACCTGGTGGTCGTAATGAAGAGCACCGTGCCGCCGGGCACCGGCCACAAAATTCTGCAGCAGCAACTGACCGGCACGGGCATCCGGTATGCGTCCAACCCGGAATTCTTGCGGGAAGGCGAGGCGGTGGCAGATTGGGACCACCCCGACCGGATCGTGATCGGGACGACCCCGGGAGATTGTCAATCCACCAGGGTGGTCAAAGAAATGCACGCCGGAAGCGATGCGCCCTGCATGGTGACCGACATTACCAGCGCCGAAATGATCAAGTATGCCAGCAACGCCTTCCTGGCAACCCGCATTTCATTCATCAACGAAATGGCATCACTTTGCGATAACGTAGGCGCATCAATTGACGAGGTAAGCCAGGGGCTGGCGATGGATTCCAGGACCGGTTCCCGCATCCACGCCGGTGTGGGTTATGGCGGGTCCTGTTTCCCCAAGGACGTCCGTGCCCTGGACCACCTGGCCCTGACTACGGGCGCCAGCGTGGAAATGCTGCGGGCGGTGGTCAATACCAACAACCGTCAGCGGTTGCTGCCGCTGCATGCGCTGCGCCACAGATTTGGTCACATTCTGCAGGGGATGAGAGTAGGGGTACTGGGCCTGTCCTTCAAGCCCGGCACCGACGATATTCGGGAAGCGCCTTCCCTGGACCTGATCCGGGCCCTGGTGGACGAGGGGGCCCGGGTACAGGCTTACGACCCGCAGGCCGCTGAAACGGCCCAGCCATTCCTTCCGGCAGAAGTAGGCCTGCTCAACAGCGTGGCGGAGGCGGCCGACCGGGCCCAGGCACTGATCCTGGTTACGGAGTGGAAAGACATCGTGGACTCTGACTGGCAGGTGGTGGCCCGTTGCATGCTTCCACCCAGGTTCGTTTTCGACGGCCGAAACGCACTGAACCCGCTTGACATGGACCGGCTGGGGTTTGAGTATGTTGGCGTGGGCCGCTCTGTATGCCCCAGGAGCGGCAGCGAACTCGCAGCAGGAGCCTACTCGTCGGACGAATCCAACCTCAGGGCCAGTTAAAGAAGTTCCACTGCCAAACTTGCCCAGGCGTAATCGAGCCCGGACAGGTTCCTTCCACAACAATCATTCCCCTGCTTGTGTCCCTATTCAACTGACGGCTCTGCAAGCGCCTCCGGGTGGAACCCCGAGTGGTCTTCGAAGGCCCCTTCGACCGGGTAGATCTGCTTGTATACGCCCCGAGCGCGCTGCTTGATAACCTCGTTGGCGCGACGGTGGAGTTCCGTTATGCGGGCCCGCTGCTCTTTATACATTTCGCTGTTCAACGGGCTGGCATCTTCCAGTTCCCAGATGCACAGGTAATTGAGGACCCCTTCCCCTTCCTCCAGCTTGAACCTGCGGGCGCTGATGTAGCCGGGTATTTCCAGGCGTTCCAGCAGGTGCTCTTCGTCGTACCAGCGGTTGAACACCTCTTCGTCTTCCGGGTCCACCTGCATCATCACCACCATAATGGTAGTGCCAATGTGCTGCGTTGAATATTTGCTGTTGCGATCGTCCATTCCTTTGTCCCCCGCTGAAGATTGCCACCATTCTAACCCAGGCTGTCCTGCGGTGTTAAAGGGGCCTCCCTGCGTTATAATGCTGCCCGGCGCAATCGCGACTTAACAGGCAGGAGCAAAAGATGGCAGACAAGTTTTCCGGCGTTCACTGGATGCTGGCGACGCCCTTCACCGATGACGAGCAACTGGATCTCAAGTCGATCTCTAACTTGATGGAGAAGGCTTACACCTCTGGATGTGAGGGAGTGGTGGCCCTGGGAGTTACCGGAGAAGCCGCCCGCCTGACCGATGCGGAACGGCGGGCCGTGGCCAAGGAGGTTATCGCCAACGCCAGTGGAATGCCGGTAACCCTTGGAACCACCGCCGCCGGTACCAGCGCAGCCATAGCGTACAGCCTGGAGGCGCAAGAACTGGGAGCGGCGGCGGTGATGGTATCGGCGCCGGCCATGGGCAAGCCCAACCCGGACTCCCTGTTCACCCATTACAAGCGACTAGCAGAGTCCGTGGATGTACCCATCGTCGTGCAGGACTATCCGCAGACCTCGGGAGTACACATGGCGCCAGGTTTTATCGCCCGCGTTTTCCAGGAGATTCCCAGTGTGCAATACCTGAAGCTGGAAGACCCGCCAACGCCCACCAAGATCACTGCCATTCGTGCCCTGACGGGAGACGACCTGGCCATTTTTGGCGGCCTGGGGGGCATGTACCTGCTGGATGAACTGGCCAGGGGTTCCGCCGGCGCCATGACGGGATTCGCCTATCCTGAAGTGCTGGTAGCCATTTGCAGGCACATGGCAGAGGGGGACAGGAGTGAAGCCGAGAGCGTCTTTTACCGTCACCTCCCCTTGTTGCTGTTTGAATTTCAGGAAGGCATCGGGGTGGCTATTCGAAAGTACGCCCTGCAGCAGCGGGGTTTGATTTCGTCGGCACGGGTGAGGCACCCGGGTCCCCAGACAACGGAGGAAACCCGTAGCGAGTTTCATCAACTGGTGGAAGCTGTGGGACTATAGGGGGAAACGACGGGACTTTTGGGGGCGGGACTTACCCCGCCCCTTACCTCATTTCGGGGACTCTGGTACCGGGCTTCAGGGAAACGGTTACATTTGTATCTTCTTTTCCCCCGAGAGGTAAGCCTCGGGTTCCCGCTGAAAAGCCCGATTGCAACCGGGGCCGCAGAAGTAGTAGGTGGTACCCTGGTATTCGTAGGTTCCGCCCGGAGGCCGGGAAATATCCACCTGCATGGCACAGACCGGATCAGTTTCCCTGCGACCGCCTCGGCTGAATAGCGGAATTCTCAATGTCGCCTCCCTTAATGGTGCCTTGAAGGAATGATGCCTTGAAGGAACCTTGTAATGGCGCCTTACGGCAGGATAGCCGCGTCCACTGCGGCCAGGCGAGGCGGCACTTCCAGGCCCGGCGGCAAGTCAACCAGAATCTCGACGGCGTAACTTATTACACCCCTTTCGGTTTGGGGATCTTCGGCCACGTTGACTACCTTGCCAGTCAACTCGCTCCCAGGAAGCGAATCGATACTCACGTCTGCCAGAGACCCAACGGCGACGTGTTGAATTTCAGCGGCGTCTATGAATCCTTTCAGCAGGACTTCTCGGGGATCCAGTAACTCTAACACCCGGGAATGCTTGCTCACCATGTCATCCTCTTCTACATTCACCAGGAAAACGTAGCCATCGCTGGGGGCAAGCAGGGAATATTCGCTCATTTCCTCTTCAATATCGCTCATTCGATCAAACGCCAGGGCAATCACGGCATTCAGGGAATTGATCTGTGCCAGTTGAACCGGGTCCGGGGGCTCGTACAGTTCATCTATTTGAGCCAGCCTGGTGGCTATTTCGGTTCTCATCAGCGGCACCGAGTCGCGGTTGGGACCTTCGTCGATAAGATCCTGAAATTCCCGTTCGGCCAGGTCCAGTCGCCGCTGGGCCAGGGTGACGTTCAGCTCCAGGCGGGGCAAAATGAGCGGATCGGGGCCTTCCAGCTTTTCGTTAAGGCGTTTGGTGGCCTGGCTGACGTTAACTCGAGCCAGGTCCACCTGGGACTGAAGCTGGTTTAATACGAGGATGTCGGGGCCGGCCCTCAGCTCCATCAAATTCTCCCTGGCCCGCTCCTGGTTAAGCTCGGCCACGGTTACGCTGGATTCCAGTTCCTGGAGCAAGACGGGGTCGGGACCCTCTTCCAGTTCGGCCAGATCATCCCTGGCCTGGGAGAGATTCAATTCCGCCACTGAGACATTGGACTGCAGTTCCTGTACTCGAAGCAGGTCAGGGCCTCCTTCCAGGTCCGCCAGGTCATCCTCCGCCTTGTCCAGATTTGCTTCGGCCAGGTCCACCGCCGCCTGGAGACTGTTCAGCTTGGCCACATCCACCGGTTTTCCGTCCACCTCAACGTCGCGAATCGGCGACCGAAGGAACTGGGTAAGGGGAGCCTTGGCAGCGTCCACAGCAGCGTCGGCCGAGCCTACGACCGTCCTGGCGCGGATAACCCGCCGATCATGCTCGTCAAGAAAGTCCCGCAAAGCGTCCTGGGCCAGGTCCAGGGCAAGTTCGGCCTTGGTTACCCGGTCCCGCGCCCTTATCTCGTTTTGTTCCAGGTTTTCCCGGTAATCCTCCAGTCTTTCCCTGGCTTGGTCCAGAGCAACCCCGGAATCGGTTACCCGGTCTCCGGCGCGTACGGCGTCGTCGCTCAGATTCTTGCGGTAATCGGCCAGCCGCTCGGTGGCCTGGTCAAGGGCAAGTTCGGCTTCCGCCTTGGCCTGTTCCGCGGCCGCCACCACCAGCGAGTGGTCGGCTTCCAGGTCCCGACGCGCATCGCTAAGGACATCGCTTGCGGAGTCCAGGGCGGTTCTTGCCTGGTCGCGTTCCGACCGGGCGGCGGTCAGGCGGTCGCCATAGTTCTTGTCTATGTCCTCAACGAACTCTTCAGCCTGGGTGTTGGCCAGTTCCAGCCTGGCGACGTTTTCCGTCCGCCGGGCTTCCGTCAGGGGTTCGGCGGCGTGGCCCAGCTGGATCAACCTTATATTTTCCCTGGCTTCCGCAACCTGGTGGTTGAGCCTGGCCAGTTCCTCCTCCAGGACAGGGAAGTGATCGGAGTTAAGCCGGGCCAGAAGTTGGCCTTTTTCAACCCTGTCGCCTTGGCTGACCAGGACTTCCACCACCTCGCCGCTTCGTTCAAAGGTCAATTCCTGGCGCCGCGGGAAGTGCAGCCTGGCTTCGACGTCAATATGCAGTGGCGCGGCCCGGGATTCAACCGCCACGGCCCCCTGCTGATCAGCGGCGACATCTGCCTCTCCTTCTGAAGACTGAAAAGACCCCAGGCTGCAGGCCAGGCTCCCTGCCGCCAGCGCCAGAACAGCTACCAACGCAAAGGCCTGGATAATATTCCTCCGGACCCGCTTCCGGAATTCGACCTTGTTCACCATTTATTACCTCAGAAAAGACATGAAGAAACGGAGCTTGCCATCACCGGAACATGGGGCTTCAGGGCGTGCCCCTTACACCACCGACCGCCCGTCGTCCCCTTTGGAGGAAGGATTTGATGGCCGACGGAATGCCGGGGATGGTGCTGTGCATAAGGGTGTAGGCAATGGGTACCACGATCAATGTCAGCAAAGTGGAACTGATTAACCCGCCAATTACCACCGTGGCCAGTTCGGCGCCAATTATGCCGCCGCCCGCATCGCCAGACAGCGCCAGCGGCAACAGGGCAAAGGTTGTGGTGAAGGCAGTCATCAATATGGGACGGATTCGCACGCGGCCGCCGGTAATCAGGGCATCGTAAACACCCAGCCCCCGCTCCCGAAGCTGCTCTACGAAAGTAATCAGGACAATGGCATTGGTTACGACAATACCGATAAGCAGAAGGAAGCCCATCATGGCGGAAAGACTCAGGGTCCTGCCCGTGATGGCCAGGGCTATCAGGGCGCCCACCACGGCAAAGGGCAGGCTGAACACGATGATGAAGGGGTCCCGCAAGGAACCCAGGCTGGCAACCATTACGAGGTAGACCAGGCCCACACCGATCGCCATTGCCAGGAACACGTCCTCGAACCCTTCGTTGACCTGGTCGAAAATGCCGCCGGTCTTCACTTCGACGCCAGGTGGCAGGGCCAGAGAGTCAATGGCATTTTGAACCCTGACGCCGGTAGCCCGTGTATCTATCTCGGTGATGGTGCCGGTAATGGTGGCAGACCTCTCCCGGTCGAACCTGGTAACCGTCACCGGCCCCTGTTCAATGCCAATCTCGCTGATGGAACCCAACTTGACCGTACCGAAGGGGCCTTCAATATCCAGATCTTTCAGCTTTTCGATGTCATCCACATTATCGGGCATTCCCCGCACTACCACGTCCAGGGTAACGTCATCGACATCAATCTCCGTGACGGCCCGGCCTACCACAAACTGGTTGACCTGCTGGGCAACGGCCAGAGTGTTCAGGCCGTGCTGGGCAGCCTCGCCATTGTCGATTCGTATGGTCACTTCGTCCCTGGCCGAAGTTACGTTGCTGTCCAGGTTGACGATGCCATCAATTTCCGAAAGCCTGTCCTCCAGTTCCCGCGCCACCACGGAAATGTCCGAGTAGCTGGGGCCAACTATCCGAAGCTCCAGCCCTGCGGCGGGGGGGCCATCGGTAACTTCATCCAGGAAGTACCGGACTCCCTCGCCAGGTTCAGGCAACCGCTCTCGCACCATTTCGGTAACTTCCCTGGGAGCATCTTCCGCAACTCTCATGGTAAAGCCGGCCAGGTGCAGGCTCCCGGTACCAGCGGCCACCTCGAAATCATCCGCCGCCCGACCAATTGTTACCTGATAGAGGGAAAGGTGGCCCTCTTCGACAAACTGTCCCAGCACCTCCTCTACCCTGGCCACGTGTTCATAGGTTTGGCTGACCGCCGTACCTTCCTCCAGTTCTACGTTCAGGGTCAGATAGTCGGGGGTGCCGGCGGGAAAGAAAGTTACCGGAATAATGGTGATTAAGCTGATGCTGGATCCGGTGATGACAATGGCCGCCAGGAGCGCAATAAACTTGTACCTCAGCGTCCAGACCAGTACCGGAGTGTACACGCGTTGCAACCAGGTTTCCCGTCCCAACTGCAGATTGTCTTCCTCTGCCTCCGGAATGTCTCCCGGCTGAAGCAGGGCTGCCCCCAGCACCGGCACGGCCGTCAGGGCCACAAAGGTTGAAGCCACCAGGGCATAGCTCACTGACAAGGCGAAGGGAGTGAAAAACTCCCCCACCAACCCCTGGATGAATGCAAGGGGAATGAATACCACAACGGTCGTCAGGGTTGAAGCGACGATAGCAGCGCCCACCTCCTGGGTGCCGTTAATGGCGGCTTCATACCTTCCCTCCCCCCGCTGGATATGGCGGTACATGTTCTCCAGAACGACTATGCTGTCGTCCACCACCCGTCCCACGGCGATGGCCAGGCCGGCCAGGCTCATGAAATTCAGGGAAATGTCCGTCAGCCTCAACAGGATGATGCCGCCCAGCACGCTCAGGGGAATGGAAATAGCGATGATTGCGGTGGGACGAAGAGTCAGGGCCAGGCCCTTAAGCAGGGTTGGCCTGGTGTTGAGGAGGAAGATGAAGACGGCGGTGATGGCAAAGAGAAACCCCATGAGCCCCTCGCGCAGCAGGTCGGCCAGGGACTCTTCCACTATGGGTCCATTGTTGGATATTTCGAGAATTTCAACGTCCGGAGGGAGCTGGAAGCCTTCGATTTCCGCCAGGACGGAGTTGGTTACTTCCAGCGTATTGGCCTCGGGTTCCTTGATAATCCAAAGGTTCAGACTGGGCTTACCCAGGGTGCGGGCGATTCCTGTGGCATCGGAGGTGCCCAATTCCACTGTCGCAACGTCAGACAAGAAAACGGGCCGTTGGCCCTGGGAATCCCTGGGACCCGGCGCGGCGCGGCCGGCGCCCGGCAGGGAAACCTGTTCGTATCCGATGACCAGGTTCTCTATGTCACGAATGGAACCCAGTTGATGCGCGGTGCGGACGGGAAAGGTGACAGGGCCGTCGGTGATGCTGCCGGCGGGAATGCCGATGTTATTCCCGGAAATGGCGCCCGATACCTGGTTCATTGAGAGACCCAGGTCCTGTAGTTTGCGGGTGTCCACGGTGACGGCTATGCGTTCATCCACCCGACCCAGGACGATTACCTCGAACACGCCGTCAACGCCTTCCATGCTGGGGACGACCACATCGTCCAGAAGGCGCTGCAGCGACGCAATGTCCCGGTCTCCGGCCACACTCAGCTGCATTACTGGGAAGGTCTCATTATTTATCCGGGAAATTGTGGTGAACTCTACCCCCGCCGGAAACTGGATGCCGTTTACGTTGCTTTCGATGGTGCGTTCCGCTTCATCCATATCCTCGCCGAATTCAAAGGTAGCCAGAACCGTGGATACGTTCTGCTGCGACCTGGACTGGATTTGCTGCAGCCCATTCATACCGGCAATGACGTCCTCGGTGGGTTCAGTCACCTCCCGAACAACGGTCTCCGGATCGGCAGTAGGGTAATAGGTGGTGATGGTGATGTTGGGGAACTCGATATCGGGGAAGAGTTCCCTTTCCAGGTCGCTGTAGGCGTAGACACCGGCAATAAGTATCAGAACAATCACCAGCATGGTGACTGAACTGCGCCGGAGGACCAACCGGGTCAAAAAGGTCAAGGCTAATCCTCCCTTGTAAGAGGGTTTAACATCAACGGAATCAGCCTGGGCAGACCAGGGAAGCGATCGCCGGAGGAGGCGGGTCCAGAAAATGGATAGTCTCGACCCGCTATGAAAATTCCCCGTGTCCCGGGAATAGCGGGGCCTGACCCGGACGACGACAAAGGCATGTGGGCCGCTTTGGCTGGAAGTGGAACAGGGTCCCGAGAAGAGAACATGGTACGGGCCAGAGTCCGGTTCAACTTTCGGATTGGGAATAGCCGGAGGGAAAGACGATGGACGCGGCCTGATTCATCAGTTCCGCGGCTCGGACGACCTCGGCCAGTTCGTTGGTTTCCAATTGGTCCGCCAGGGTGATTATCTTCCCCCGGCCGATGCTCCAGAACCTCTCAATGGTTTCCTTGCCCAGGTCGGTGACGCGGCAGATAACGGCGCGGCGGTCATCCGGGTCTACAGAGCGAATGACCAACCCCTTGTCAACAAGCCGGTCCACGATACTGGTGGCAGAGGACATTATGCAGCCCATATAGCTGGCGATATTGCCCATGCGTTGCTGTCCATCGAACAGCAAGGCCAGCACCTTTACCTGTTGAAAGGTCAATTCCAACCCGTCCCAACCGTCAGATGGGGAACAGTGCATGGCCCGATTAATTTGCTCAAACAAGTCAACCAGTTGTTCGGTCAGCTGGCCTCTGTCGCCGATGGGGGAATTGCTGGACATATTGGCCTTTTAATTTAGACTCGGTGAAATATTCTGAATACCCAAACTAAAATTGTCAATTGCCTTGTGTGGCATGGTATTAAGAAATTATTAAGAGATTATCGGTGAGACCCGTGAGTGCATTCCGAGGTTGTGCCGTATCGTCCATCATCGCCATCCTGACCTTTCTCCGCCAAGGGGGAAGCAGCTTTTGTGGCGATTACAAAGACCCCACTTACCCTGCGGGCCTAATCTGGTAAACTGGGGCCAGCGACAATAGAAGCGTTTTCCTTTCGGATTAGCTTTCAGTTTCAGACAGCGGGCGCCCAAGCCGCGACCGTTGATGTCGTTTTTGCCAGCAAAACCAAGCATTGGAGACAACCGATGAAGTTTGGCCTCTTTTCCCACCTGCCCTGGCCGGAAGGCACCACTCCCAGCCAGGTTATTCATGAAGCCACGGAGCAGTTGTGCCTGGCCGAGGAACTGGGGTATTACAGTTCCTGGTTCGCTGAGCACCATTTCTCCCGTTACGGCATCGGTTCATCCTCCATGGTAGTGCTCAGCAACCTGGCGGCGCAGACGGAAACCATACGCCTGGGCACCGCGGTACTGGTACCGCCGCTTCACCACCCGGTGCACCTGGCCGAGGACGCGGCAACCCTTGACGTGGTAAGCAAGGGCCGGCTGGACGTTGGATTTGGCCGGGGTACCGCAAATTACGAATATACCGGGTACAACGTGGACCCGGGCGAGAGCCAGGAACGATTCCAGGAAACCATCAATATCGTTGAAGGCCTTTGGACCACCCCCGACTTCAACTACGAGGGAAAATTCTTCAACGTAAACCAGGCCAACCTGGTCCCGCCCCCGGTCCAGCAACCGCACCCGCCCATTTACGTCGCCGCCACGCGTACCTTCGCCACCCTGGAATACGTGGTGTCCACCGGGCACCCTCTGATCTGCGGCGTGGTGCTGGACCACGAAGATGGGCTTGACCTGTGCAACCGGTTCGTCGCCATGTCCGCGGAGGCCGGCTACAACATTCCCATTTCCGCCATTCCTTTCTTCCGCTACCTGCACGTGGCCGAAACCGAAAAGGAGGCGCGCAAGAATGCGGAGCCTGCCATTTCCTGGACCATGGACATGACCGATTGGCGGCGCTCAATAACACTGGGAAGCGAGGTGAATCAACGCCTCGAGAGCTTCCGGAAGACCCGTACCAGCGTACCGCCCACTTACGACTACCTGGCAGAGAAACGGGCGATAATAGGCACACCCGAACAATGCGTAGCCATTATCCAAGAGTTTCAGGAGCAGGGCATTGAGTATTTCGGCTGTAACTTCGATTTCGGCGGGATGCCTCACGAGACGGTGATGCGATCAATGCAACTGTTCGCCGATGAAGTCATGCCCCACTTCCAGTAAAAGGGAAGAGTAGGCAATGGCGACGCAACTGCAGAGTTTTCCCCACGACACGGGCCTGGTTGAGAAGGTATCCGCCATGGCCCGTGAACGGTTCGCGCCGAGGGCCGAAGGGTACGACAGGGAGTCTTCCTTCCCTTTCGAGAATTACCAGGACCTTCGGGAGGCCGGGCTGGTGGGTTTGACAGTTCCCGGGAAGTACGGGGGCCACGGCGTCGATCCCGTTACTTACGTCCTGGCCCTGCTGGAAATGGCCAAGGGTTGCCCGGCCACGGCCCTGACCTTCAACATGCACGCCAACGTCATCATCAACATCAACCAGTTGGCTTCGGACGAACAAAAGCAGCGGTATTTCAGCGAAGTCATCAAGAGCGGCAAGCTGTTTGCCACCGTCATGAGCGAACCGGACAGCAGCTTTCGGGACAGGTTTGTGCTCCGAACCGTCTTTACGCCCCTGCCCAACGGCAACTTCAGAGTGGAAGGTGTCAAGCACTTCTGCTCCCTGGGAGATGCTGCAGACCGCTATTTTGTTACCGGCTTGAGAGAGGGAACAGGAAACGCCCAGGAAGGCATTATGGCCGCAATGGTCCCCCGCGGCGACCAGGGAATTACCCTGGAACGCCCATGGAATGCCACGGGAATGCGGGGTACCACCAGCCACAGCATTCGTTACGACACCGAAGTTTCTGCCGAAGACGTAATGGGAACTCCCGGCCAGTTGCTGACTATCGAGCTTTCCGGGTTCGCCCTGGGCTACGCGGCCACCTATCTAGGAGTGGCCGAGGCGGCCTATGACTTCATCCTGGAATACTCCAAGACCCGGGTCATTGCTCCGTCCACGGAACCGCTGGCCCACGATAACCGGGTCCAGCGCAACCTTGGGGAGATGAGCGCCCAGATCAGGGCCGCCAGACTGATGCTGTGCGAGGCCGCGGAAGTACGAAAAACGGGCGTGCGCGAAGAGATGTCGCTGGCTACCAACCAGGCCAAGTACCTGTGCGCGGAGGCTGGGGTACGGATTACCGAGCAGGCCATGCGCATGGCGGGAGGCAGCGGTTTCCTTAAGAGCATGCCCCTGGAACGATGGCACCGGGACGCCCTCGCCGGTCCCGTAATGCCGCCATCGAATGACCGCTGCCTGGAGGTAATTGGGCGGCTTGTCTGCGGGCTGCGTTCGGCTACACTGGAATTTCAATAGATAGCGGGAAAACGGGGCAATGGGACCCCTTTCCTGGGCGAACCCGCTGTGAACTTAGAGGTACGGCTGAAGAGCCACAATAAAACAACCCCCGCCGTACGTGGCGGGGGTTGGCCTGTTGTACCGGAAGTACTTAGGGTTGGCCTAGCTGAAGACCAGCTCCTTGTTGCGGCGGGCGGGATCGCTCATCAGCGCCAGGCCTTCCGAGGGGTCATCCTGGTTGTTGCAGAAGAACTCGATGCGGTTGCCGTCGGGGTCCATAAAGTAAACGCTGGAGGTCATGCCGTGGTCGGTGTTGTGGTCCATGGTCACGCCCTTGTCCAGCAGGTTGTTGTAAACCTCTTTCAGGTCCTCGATGTCGGCTACCTGGACGGCGAAGTGATTGAGACCCAGCTGCCCGGGGGTAACGGGAAGCGCATCAACGGGCGCCTTGAACAGGGCCAGGTCATGGTGAATCTTGCCGCAGGTAAGGAAAGTGCCCTGCTCACCCTGCCGAGAAATTTCAAACCCCAGGATTTCGGTATAGAACTTTGTGGACTCTTCCACGTCCCTGACGTTGAGGACCAAATGCCCTACGCGAATGGGTTTTGCCATCGCTATTCCTCCTCAAATCGAGGTATGTGAAGGGGTAGACGCTACACTTCTTGAAGTTGTTGCTTTCTTTTACCCTTCGGTGCCGTTTACTATACTCCACTTTCGCAAGTTCGCCAATAGGCTGGCGCAAACAGGCAGGAGTATACAGGGGAATCCTTAAACAAACTGGGAAAAGCCTACGAATTGCCAACACCAATGAGGCCCGCACGGTGCCTGAGTCTCATTGACACTGCCCATGGCCGCAATTAGACTCGAACAGCTACACAATTCATAAGACAGACGCAGTCAGGATAAATTGCCATGCCAATTGACCAGGTTTCCATAGTAAGAATGTGCGGGGCCTGCCGCCAGGAAATTGAGATCATTTCAATTAAGAAGGACAATATGCAACTCTTCGTTGACCAAAAGGTCTGGTGCGAAAGTTGCCAGTCTGAGCAACCTGAGGTCAGGGATATAGCCGGACGGCTGGAGACCATAGGGATTGAGCAGCAGAGTTACCCGGTGAGCCCGACTTCGGGGCCGCCGGTTTTGGGCTCGCCAGCAGAATAATAGTAATGCTCTGTCTGGGTTCAAAGCGGCGCTAACCTGGTACCGCATTCCAGGCACTGCCTTCGCCGGAGCAGTTAATATGCCCATCATTGACACTCATTGCCACGCTACGCCCTACTGGTTTGAGCCGGTAGAAATTCTGCTGGACCAGATGACCCGTAACGACGTCGACCATGCCGTGCTGATCCAGATAAACGGGGTCTTCGACAATTCTTACCTGGCCGAGTGCCTGCGTCGGTTCCCTGGTCGCTTTTCCGGCGTGGGAATGGTAGATGTTGCCAGCGCGGATGCGCCGGAACGGCTGGCAGAATTCCCTGCCATGGGGCTGGAAGGTGTTCGGCTCAACGCGGCCAACAGGTCGCCGGGCGACGACCCGCTGGCCATCTGGCGCAAGGCCGACGAACTGGACCTGATTGTAAGCTGCGGCGGCCAGCTGGATGCCTTCTCATCGCCCGGGTTCGTGGAGATCGTCAGGACCTTCCCCAGCCTGAAGGTAATAATCGAGCACCTGGGGGCAGGGGGTCAGGACAGTGAACCTTACGAGGCCTACCGGCGGGTGCTGGCGTTGGCCCAATACCCCAACACCTGCATGAAGATTCCAGGGCTGGGCGAGATTTGCCAACGACCCAATCCCTTTGTGCAACCCTTCCCATTTGCGGGGAATGTGCCGCCGCTGGTGGAGATGGCCCTTGAGGCATTCGGCGCCAACCGCCTGATGTGGGGCAGCGATTTCCCTCCGGTGGCCTTCAGGGAGGGTTATCGCAACGCCCTCCGCTGGCCCATGGAGCACGTCAATTACGCCAGCCAGGAGGACAAAGACATGGTCTTTGGCGGCACCGCCGCATCCCTGTTCCGCTTCGGAAGTTAGGCGCCTTCCCCGAACGGAAAGCGGTTATCCCCGGCAGCAAGGCACCCTTCAGTTGAAGCGGTTCATTGCGACCGTAATGTTCTCTTCCAGCAGACATTCCATGGCATCGGCCACCCGCTGAATGGCGTCCCCGATTTCCGGCGCTTCCTCGTCGGTGAACCGGTTGAGAACGTGGGAGACCTGCCCTCCCTTCATATCCGGCTGTCCGATGCCCACACGCACCCGGGGGAAATTCTGGGTGTGAATTTCCCCGATTATGGAGCGGATGCCATTGTGGCCGGCGGGGCTTCCGCCAGGACGGATCCGAATCCTGCCCACCGGCAGGTCCATTTCATCGTAGATAACCACAATGTCTGCCGGCTTGACGCCGAACCGGGCCACCAGGTAGTTTATGGCATCACCGCTGCGGTTCATAAAAGTCCGCGGCTTGGCCAGCACCACGTCCCTCTCTCCGAATCGGCCCCGACCCAGGACTGCCTTGGCCCTTCGCTCCTTGACGTCGATACCCCAGCGGCGAGCCATGAGATCTACGCAATGGAAACCCACGTTGTGGCGGGTATTGCGGTAGCGGTCTCCCGGATTGCCCAGCCCTACGATGACCTTTAAAGAGCGGTCCGGTTCCTCCGCATGGCGGGGCGGCCTGACCTTCTCCTCTGGGACGGCAGGATAGTGCTGTTGGTCTTGGTTTGATTCGATAGTCATGCCTGGTTTCCCGAAGTAATCAGCAGAGCTTCAGACGGGGATTCAATCAAGCGCCCGAAGTCCTCTTCGTCGAGGACCGGGGTGCCAAGGCGGTTGGCTGTATCCAGCTTGGATCCAGGGGAAGCTCCGGCCACCAGGTATGAGGTCTTGCGCGTCACCGAGGACGTTGTGGCGCCGCCCAGCGCCTTGATTCTCCCCTCAGCCTCCCGCCTCGTCATGCTGGAAAGGGAGCCCGTTACTACAAAGGTAAGCCCGTGCCAGGGGAGGTCGGTGGGGTCCACGATTTCGATGTCGTGGTGCAGTTTCACTCCGGCCTGTCGCAGCCTGTCGATGACTGCCAGGTTCTCTTTCACCTGAAAGTAATCGTAGATGCTTTCAGCGATTTTGGGCCCAATGCCGTCTATGCCAGTCAATTCCTGCTCGCCAGCCCGGGCCAGTTGGTCCACGCTGGCAAAGCGCTGGGTCAGCAACTCGGCCACCTCCGCTCCAACGTGGGTAATGCCCAGGGCGAAGAGGATTCGGGGCAGGGGCCGGGTCTTGCTGGCCTCAATGTTATCCAGAATCTTGGTGGCGAGGCGGTCACCCATTCGGTCCAGTTCCAGGAGGCTGTCTTTTTCAAGGTAGTAGAGGTCAGCCACCGTGCTGACCAAGCCCCTGTCAATCAGGATACGGCACCATTGCTCGCCCAGGCCGTCCATATCCATGGCGCCCCGGCTGACGAAGTGCTTCAGCAGTTCAAAGAACTGGGCGGGACAGGAGGAAGCATTGGGGCAACGGTGCATCGCCTCGCCTTCCGGCTTGACCACCTGCGTGGAGCACTCCGGACAAAGGGCAGGCATGGAAAATTCTGCCTCGGCGCCGGTGCGGCGGTCGCGGATGGGCCCCACCACCTGGGGAATGACGTCGCCGGCCCGTTCTACCGTAACCCAGTCGCCGACTCTTATGTCTTTGCGACGGATATCCTCCTCGTTGTGCAGGGAAGCGTGCTGGACAGTCGCGCCGCTGACGACAACGGGTTCCAGGATAGCATAGGGATTGAGGCTGCCGGTACGGCCCACATTAATGCCAATATCTAACAGCCGGGTTTCGGCCCGCTCCGCCGGGAACTTGTAGGCGGTAGCCCAGCGGGGTTCCCGCCCCACCACGCCCAGGGAGTTCTGGAAGTTGAAGGGGTTGACCTTAACGACCACGCCATCCACCTCGTAAGGCAGGTCGTGTCGCTTTTCCACCCACTCCCGGTAGTAGTCTTTCACTTCCGACAGCGTGTGGCAAAGGCGGTTTAACGGGTTGACTCTAAATCCCAAAGATTCCAGCCACACCAGTGTTTCCCAGTGCTCGGAGGGGAAAGGAAAGCCGCCCGCATCGTTCAGCGAGTATATCCAAATCTGCATGTTGCGGGAGGCGGTTACCTTGGGGTCCAGCTGGCGAATGGTGCCGGCGCCGGTATTCCGGGGATTGGCATACGGCTGTTCCCCCCGTTCTTCCTGTTGCCGGTTGAGCCGTCGGAACTCTTCCACCGGAAGATACACCTCTCCGCGCACCTCCAGATACTGCGGAAGATCGCCATGCAAACTGAGGGGAATGGAGCGTATAGTCTTCAGGTTTCGGGTTACGTCTTCACCAACGAAACCATTGCCACGGGTGGCGCCCTGGACAAGAACCCCGTCCTGGTAGACCAGGCTCACGGCCAGGCCGTCAATTTTCAGTTCGCAGGTCATGGAGAAGTCGGCGTCGTCCAGCAGGTTCTTAACGCGACGGTGCCAGGCTTCCAGGGATTCGTCATCAAAGACGTTGCCGAGGCTAAGCATAGTGTGACGGTGTTCCACCTGCTCGAAGCCATCCGCGGGATCGCCGCCGATGCGGTGGGTGGGCGAATCCGGAGTAACCAGCTCAGGGTGTTCGTCCTCGATTTTCTTCAACTCCTGGAACAGCCGGTCGTACTCATAATCGGTGATTACAGGATTGTCAAGAACGTAATAGCGGTGGTTATGGTAGTTCAACTCCTCCCGCAATTCGGCCACCCGTCTGACGACGTTTTCTTCCGTCATGTCCGGAACTCCCCAGAGCATAATTCTGTCTTGAGTATAATATTTTGCCCGCCCGGTTTACAGGCCGGCGGGCTACAGGTTTGATTAGTTCCAGCGCCAATAATCCGGCGGATCCGGGAACTTTTCTGGCCCGGGAATCGTCATAATCCCGAGACCCAACTGCGACCGTAAGAAAAGGTGACAAAATGATGAACCGCGCCGTTCCCTGGGCCCGGAGCTTTCTTGTGAACCGGGAGAGATTGCTTTATTCTGCCCCTATGCGAAAGTTTCTGTTGATTTTCCTGTTACTGATCACAGCGGCGGCCGTGGCTGGCTGCGGTGCCGCGTCGGAACAGCTCTCCATCGGAATGGCCGACTCCGCCGAAGCAGAAATCGCTCCAAACTTTGCCACCGCTGCCCAGATGACCAAGGAAATTGTAGCCGAAGCCGCGGCCATGGAAGCTTCCGAGGAATCCAGCGCCATGCCGACACAGCAGCCGGTAGCTATGGCCGCTTCACTCCAATCCTCGGACTCGGTCTTGCCCAGCTTTGATGACGTTCAGGCATCGGTGGCCGCGCAGAGCCGGATCATCGTTCGCACTGTTGGGATGGGTTTGATCGTGGACAATGTGGCTGACTCGGTTGACCGGGTAGGGGGCGTAGCCCTGGAACTGGGGGGATGGACAGTTGCCAGCGACCGCAGCGCCATCCATCGAGGAAGCGTATCCGTACGCGTCCCGGCCCAGCAACTGGACGAGGCAGTCCGGCGCATCCGCGCGTTGGGCACCCGGGTAGACTGGGAGTCTTCCAGCAGCCAGGACGTAACCGACGAGTACGTGGACAGCAACTCCCGCCTTCGCAGCTTGCGCGCCACCGAGGAGGCCCTTCTGGACCTGCTGAAGAAGGCCGGCGACGTGGAGGACGCCCTGGAAGTGCAGCGGGAATTAACGGGCTTGCAGGCGGAAATTGAGAGCCTGGAGGGCCGGATCAAGTTCCTGGAACAGACTGCCGCTTTCTCTCTCATAAACGTTACACTGACCCTGGCGCCGTGGCCAATGGCGGTTGACGCCGGTCCCGACCAGACTTTCAGCGCCGGCCAGCCGGCCAGGTTCCGGGCTACCTTTACGCCCCCGGAGGGCATCGAAAGCTACAGCTTCCTCTGGGACTTTGGCGACGGAAATCGGGCCGAAGGGTCGGGCACGGCGCCCACCACCGTGCCCGGGCAGCGGGTTACCGCCACCGTTACCCACTTTTTTGAGGACGACACGGACTCGCCCTATATTGTTCACCTGGAACTTACCGGCACCGGTCCCGCCGGACTGGTGGAGGGGAGCGATACGCTGATCGCCACCGTAACCCGGATACCGACCATCGAGGTTTTTGCAGGTGAGAGCCGCTTCGTAGAAGAGGGAGAAGAGGTGGAATACAGCGGTTCTTTCACCCGAGGCGACGGGCTATGGGACCTGCAGTACCGCTGGGATTTCAGCGACGGCAGCCCGACAGTTACCGGAACGCCGGAGGAGGGGGACACCCGAGCCACGGCAACGCATACCTTCGAGAATTACCGGCCCGACCCCTACCAGGTTACCCTGACGGTCACCGCCCAAAGCGAGGCCGGCGAAGTGCGGGGATCCGGTTCCTTCAGCGTTTTTGTCAGCGAGTCGCAGGGATTGTTGATCGGCAACTGGGATTTGCTGGAATCGGCCAAGTGGGCCGTGCGGGCGCTTTCCGGTGTGGCGCTGGCCGTGGTCAATATCCTGATATGGGTTGCCATCTTCAGCCCGGTATGGCTGGGCCTCGGTGCCCTGGCTTACGGAGGCAATCGCCTGTGGCGTCGTTGGGGTGCGCGAAGGCGAAGGAACCGCCCTTACGCTGGCACGGAACTGTCCACCGTTGTGTCGCAACCCGATGAGCCTGAACCCGCAGAAGAGGCGGGCGAAACTGAAAACCGCCAAGGCTGACTTAACGGCCGGGCCCGCAACCTGGATCTGAAATCACCCACTACGAACTACAGGGAGCAATGAAGTGACAACCCAGACGCCCGAAGAGGCCCGCACCCAAATAGTAACCATGGTCAAGGACTTCGTCCGACGGGAGGTGGAACCCGTGGCGGCCCAGCACGACCGGGACGACACGGTTCCCTTGGACCTGATCGACAAGATGAAGGAGTTGGGCCTGTTTGGCATCACCGTGCCGGAAGAGTACGGAGGCATGGGGTTGGACTACACCACCTTTGCGCTCATTTTCGAGGAGATGAGCAAGGCCTTCATGAGCATCACCGGCGCCATTGGCACCCACCACATAATGACCTACGTGCTGACCCACTACGGGACCGAGGAACAGAAGCGGCAGTTCCTGCCCGACCTGGCCTCGGGCCGCAAGCGGGGCGGCCTGGCCCTGACTGAACCCGGAGGCGGGACTGACGTGGCCAACCTGCAGGTTACGGCCGACAAGGACGGCGAGGAATACGTCATCAACGGGAGCAAGATGTTCATCACCAACGGCAGGCACGGCGACACCTTCCTGCTGCTGGCCCGCACCGACCGGGAAGTGGAACCCCGCCACCGGGGTATAAGCGCCTTCATTGCCGAGAAGGGGGACGCCGGATTCCAGGTAGGCCGGGACCTGGACAAGCTGGGTTACCGGGGTCTGGATACCTGCGAACTCATTTTCGATGACTACCGCGTTCCTGCGGAGAACCTGGTAGGGAAGGAGGAGAACCGGGGCTTCGGGCAGGTAATGAGTGGACTGGAAACGGGCAGGATAAACGTCGCAGCCAGAGCGGTGGGTGTGGCCCAGGCGGCTTTTGAAGCTGCCATTCGCTACTCCCAGCAAAGGCAGACCTTCGGGACACCCATTTCACAGCACCAGGCCATACAGCTCAAGCTGGCGGACATGGCAACCAAAATCCAGGCCGCCCGCCTGCTTACCTATGACGCCGCAGCCAAGAAGGACTTGGGTGAAAGAGTGGACCTGGAAACCGGCATGGCCAAGTTGTTTGCCAGCGAAATTTGCGGCGAAGTTACCATGGAAGCCATGCGCATCCACGGCGGCTACGGCTACATCAAGGAGTCGCCGGTGGAGCGATACTACCGGGACGCTCCCCTGATGATCATCGGCGAAGGCACCAATGAAATCCTGCGGCTGGTTATTGCCCGCCAGTTGCTGCGCCGCCCCGAATACCAGGTCTAACCAGGAACCGGGGCGGCGGCGCTGCTACTCCGCTAGTCCCTTCGCACGGGATTGAACACCAGCCAGTTGGCCACCGGCCCGGCGCTGCGGCTCCATTCATGGGCTGTGTTGGGCGGAACCAGGATGGCATCCCCTTCGGACACGGTGTATTCCTGGCCGTCACAGGTCAGGATACAGCTGCCTTCCAGGAAATAGGCAAGATGCTCGCCGGCGTGGGTGTGGTCGGGGCTTACTTCACCTTGCGCCATCCCCCGGTGAGCCAGTACATAGTGCCGGGCCCCATCATCAACAGTCAGAACGGGACGAGCCGCGCCGGGGCTGGTGTCCAGGTCTGCCAGGTTCTTGATCACCGGAGGCCGACCGGTCCCGGAACCGCCATTGTTCCTGGCGCCACCGCTCCTCGTTGACAGCAGCGGGTTGATCTCTATTCGCTCAATATCTCCCTCCCCGCCGTCATTAAGGGTGTAATGGTCCACGTTGGGCGGTACATAGATGGCGTCGCCGCCCTTGACGGGGTAGTTCACGCCATCGCAAACCAGGGTTCCGGAACCCTTGATGATGAAGACCTCGTGTTCCCAGGGATGGATGTGGTGGCTGCTGGTCTCGCCGGGCTGGATGTGGGAGTAGCTGAGGGTGGTAGTGGGCGGGTTATCGTTAATGTTAATGAGCCTGGCTGCGTTGCCAGGGGAGAAATGGTCTCGGTAATTTCTGATTACAGGTTCCAATCTAGGCCTCCACAAAGTTCGTATGAGATGCTTGCAAACTTCCGGATTCGACTGGCGCTAATGTTAAACGGGGGCTGGCTTTTTCACAAGAAAGGGCGATTTTACACTGCCCAACCAGGGAGAACATCCTCCGGTCCTGCAAAGGAAACCCGCATTTACCTGCAGCGCGTTTCTGTTGACGCTCCTATGGGCCTATGCTAGTATCCGAACCGACAGCAAGCTGACCTCCAGTCTCCTCTGCGAGAACACTGAGCCTCAGGATATAGAGTCACGATGAACTTTCGCCAGCGGCTTGACCGCGTTTCTCCGGAACGGGAAACGGTGATAACCATCGGCGTTTTTGATGGAGTTCATCGCGGTCACGTTCACCTCCTGCAGCACCTAATTTCCGCCGCAGGTTCAGATTTTCAGCCCACGGTTATCACCTTCGCCAACCACCCCATCACGGTGCTTCAGCCGGGACGCCAGGTGTCACTGATTACCACACTGGACCACAAGGAGCGGCTGATTCGGGAGAGAGGCATCGACCAGGTTATCTCACTGGAGTTCACCGAGGAACTGGCCCAGTTGTCGGCCAGGCAATTCGTGGAAATGCTTCAGGACAGGCTGCGAATGAAGGGCCTTGTCATCGGGTCGGATTTTGCCCTGGGCCGTAACCGTGAAGGCAATGCAGACAGGCTGTTTGAACTGGGCGAGGAACTGGGTTTTTCCGTTGAAATCGTTGAACCCCTTTTCCTTGACGGGCTGCTGGTCAAGAGCAGGGTGATCCGGCAATGCCTGACCGAAGGAGACGTGTCAGTCTCCAATCGGCTGCTGGGCCGTACTTTCTCTCTGGCTGGGCCGGTGGTTACGGGAGACAAGCGGGGCAGAACGCTGGGTTTTCCCACCGCCAACGTAGACGTCAGCAAGGCCCTGGCCCATCCCGCCGACGGTATTTACGCCACTTGGGCGCTAGTGGACGGGAAGCGTCTGCCTTCCGCCACCAGCATTGGCGTGCGGCCCACCTTCGGCCTTACCGAGCGCCTGGTGGAAGTCTATATCCTGGACTTCGACGGCGATCTGTACGGGCGGGAACTGGAGGTCGAATTCGTGGATAAGCTGCGGGACCAGGAGACCTTCTCCAGCCTCGAAGCGCTGGTGGAACAGATAAATTTAGACGTGGCCAACACCCGGGAAACCCTGGCCGTATCGGGAGGCGCCAATGGCCCTTAGCCCTGCGGACTTGAAGCGTGTCACCGAACGGGGTGTCAGCAACATCATAGTCAGGGAAGAATTTATCAAGCTGCTGGAACAGGGAAAACCCCTGCGGCTGAAGATGGGCTTTGACCCCAGCCGGCCGGATATTCACCTGGGCCACGTGGTAGGACTGCGCAAACTCCGCCAGTTGCAGAACCTGGGCCACCAGCTAATCCTGATAGTGGGCGACTGGACGGCCCAGATCGGCGACCCCAGCGGCCGATCGGCGACCCGTCCCATGCTCACTCACGACGAAGTTATGGACAACGCCCAGTCCTACTTGCGCCAGTTCTTCAAGGTGGTGGACCGGGACCGGGCCCAGGTAGTGTACCAGAGCGAGTGGTTCGGCAAGTTTTCGCTGGCGGACGTCATAGGACTGACGGGCAGGTTCACGGTCGCGCAGTTCCTGGAGCGGGACGACTTTGCCAAGCGGTTTGCCGAGCACCGACCCATAGCCATCACGGAATTGCTGTACCCTTTGCTGCAAGCATACGATTCGGTAGCCATCCAGTCCGACGTGGAGTTCGGGGGCACCGACCAGATGTTCAACCTGCTGGTGGGCCGGGAGTTGCAGGGAATGATGGGGCAACGCCCCCAGCAGTGCTTCCTGATGCCCATCCTGGTGGGCACCGACGGCGTCCAGAAGATGAGCAAGAGCCTGGACAACTACGTGGGCGTTGAAGAACCGCCCGACGACATGTTCGGCAAGATAATGTCTCTGCCCGACGAGTTGATTGTCTCCTACTTTGACTACCTAACGGATGCGCCCGAAACGGAGTTGGAGGAGATGGCCGGAAGCATTGCCGCCCAGACCGTCAACCCCATGGACCTGAAGAAGCGATTGGCCGGTGAAATAACCGAAGTGTTTCACGACAAGGCCGCCGCCACAGCCGCCCGGGAGCGGTTCGAGCGGGTAGTCCAGCAGCGCGCGCTGCCTGAAGATATGCCCCAGGTGAACATTTCAACCCTGACCGGCCCCCGCTGGAGCAACGCCCTCGTATCCGCAGGCCTCGTTTCCAGCGTCAGCGAGGGCAAGCGAATGATTAACCAGGGAGCGGTAGAACTTTTCCCGCCTTCGGGTTCCCCACACAAGTTGACCGATGATGCCCAGTTCCAGGCGCCGGAACCCGGTACCGCCGTCAAGGTAGGCCGGCGGCGCTTTGCCTCATTTAAGGCTTAAACCATCCTCAAGCCGCCTTTCCACAGTTTGGTTTGACCGAACTGTGGCTGAGTTTCACATCCAGGGACCGACTACCCAGGCGCTTGCGTGCTGTAACCTCCGGCAAGGCAACTTCGCCTTTCGCCATGGGCGGGCCTGCTACTCACCGCTCCCGGTTGCGAGCCACCTGGGCCAGGTCGTCATTGACTCTCCATTTCTTCCCTCGTTAGACTGAACAAAAGCCACAGGTTGGAGAATGCCCGTGTTTTCTACCGAAGAACTGGACCAGATACGGCGGCAAGGCGCCCGATGGCGGGAAAGAAATGCCGAAAGGCGGGAACGCAAGGCCACGTACAAGACCCTGTCCCAGATTCCCGTTGAGACCGTCTATACCCCGGAACACCTTGAGTCAGTGGACTTTGGGACTGACGTGGGGCTGCCCGGGGAGTTTCCTTACCTGCGGGGGGTTCACCCGGGCGGTTACCGGGACAGGTTGTGGACTATGCGGATGTTCGCCGGATTCGGGTTACCCGAAGAAACCAACCAGCGCTTCCGTTTCCTGCTGGAGAACGGCCAAACCGGCCTTAGCACGGCCTTCGATATGCCAACCCTGTATGGCTACGATACGGACGATGCCCGCGCAGCAGGGGAGTTCGGCAAGTGCGGCGTGGCTGTATCTTCACTGGCCGACATGGAAACCCTCTTCGATGGCATACCCCTGGGCCAGGTTACCACGTCCATGACCATCAACAGTCCGGCTGCCATCATCTGGGCCATGTACATCGTGGTGGCGGAAAAACAGGGCGTGCCCCTGGACCGGATCGGGGGCACTCTGCAGAACGACATCCTGAAGGAATACCTGGCCCAGAACGAGTACATCTTTCCGCCGGAACCGTCCCTGCGGCTGGTGGTAGACACGGTGGAGTTTGCCACCAACCACATGCCCCGCTGGAATCCCATCAGCATCAGTGGGTACCACATAAGGGAAGCGGGTTCGAACGGGGTGCAGGAACTGGCCTTCACCCTGGCCGACGGGTTTGAGTACGTGCGCCGCTGCATCGACCGGGGCATGGACGTGGACGACTTTGCGCCCAGGCTGAGTTTCTTTTTCAACGCCCACAACGACTTTTTTGAGGAAATCGCCAAGTTCCGGGCCGCCCGCCGAATCTGGGCACGGGAAATGCGCGACACCTTCGGGGCAAGAAACGAGCGGTCATGCTGGATGAGGTTTCACGCGCAAACCTCCGGCGCATCTCTCACCGCCCAGCAGCCCGACAACAATGTTGTGCGGGTGGGACTACAGGCGCTGGCAGCGGTATTGGGCGGGTGCCAGTCCCTGCATACCAACGGCAAGGATGAGGCATGGGCGCTGCCCTCGGAGCAGGCCGCCCTGCAGGCTCTCCGCACCCAGCAGATAATCGCCCACGAGACCGGGGTGACGGACACGGTGGACCCTCTCGGCGGCAGCTATTACCTGGAGTCCTTGACCAATCGCGTTGAAACTGAAGCGTACAATTATTTCCGCAGAATCGAGGATGTGGGTGGGGTTGTGCCTGCCCTGGAATCGGGCTTCTTCCAGAGAGAGATTGCGGACGCGGCCTATGTATATCAAAGGGAGGAAGACCGACGCGAACGTATCACGGTCGGTGTAAACGATTATGTGACGGACGATGAACTGTCCATCCCATTGTTGAGGGTTGACCGGGAGGGCGAGGCGCGCCAGATTGAGAAACTGAATGCAGTCCGACGCTCCCGGGACAACCGCGAGGTTGCCAGGCGCCTGAAGGAACTGGAAGCCGCGGCGCGGGGGTCGGACAACCTCATGCCACCGCTGCTGGAAGCAGTGAGGGCCTACGCCACCCTGGGAGAGATGATGGGGGTTTTCCGGGAAGTGTTCGGAGAGTACCAGCCCGGGTGGGGGTTCTAGACAAATCGACGACAATACAATAGCGTGAATTCCAGTCCGAGTTATTAGCCTAGTTTGCCAGCCAGGGGTGATTTGCAATGGTAACGGGTAAGCCCAGGGTACGATACACCTACGAAGACTATTGCCAACTGCCCGACGACAAGCGGTACGAACTGATTGACGGGGAGTTCTACGAGATGGCGCCTTCGCCAATTCCTGCCCACCAGAGGATTTTGCTTAAGCTTGCGAGGCTATTGGCTGACTGGGACGATCAGCATGATATAGGTGAGGTACTTGTCGCTCCCTTGGACGTTATCTTTTCGGAGAACGACACTTTTCAGCCCGACATTGTTTTCGTAGTTGAGGCTCGGCGAAGCATCATCACGCACCGGGCGTGCGAGGGAGCGCCGGACCTTGTGGTAGAAATCCTCTTTCCTTCAACTTCGCAGCGGGATCTGGGGATTAAGCGGGAAAGGTATGCGCAGTTCGGGGTTCGGGAGTATTGGATCGTTGACTCCGCAGCCATGTCGCTGGAGGTTTTGGTCTTACGGGACGGGGAGTACGTTTCCCTGGGCGTTCACATAGGGGAATCGTCCCCACCCTCGGAGGCGCTGACTGGAATTGCCTTTCCGGTGGCCAGTATTATCCAGGAGGCGTAGCTCTACCAGCTAATTTCCAACATTTAAACTGACAAACCTGGGGGGCGGGAATGTATCCCGCCCCCCTTCTTGCGCCAATTCTGAGGTTGAAACGCAGTTGAGGCCTAGACCCGTTCCTCTTCCCGCATTTGTTTGGCTTCCTCGATAACCTTTTGCTGGATGTTCATGGGGACCGGCTCGTAGTGGTCGAACTCCAGCCGGTAGCTGCCCCGACCCTGGGTCAGGGAACGGAGGTCCTGGGCGTAACGCTGCACCTCGGACAGGGGAACCTCGGCCTCCACGGCAGTGTACCGGTCACCGGGATTCATGCCCAGAATACGACCGCGCTTGCCGTTCAGGTCGCTCATTACGTCGCCGGTGTAGGCCTCGGGCACGTTTACCGTCAGCTTCACGATAGGTTCCAGCAGGATGGGGCTGGCGTCGGCCATTCCCTTCTTGAAAGCCTGGGTGCCTGCAATCTCGAATGACATACCGGAAGAGTCCACATCATGGTAGCTGCCGTCGTAAATGACGGTCTTAAGGTCAACCACGGGGAAGCCGGCCAGTATGCCTTCTTCCATGGACTTGACGACGCCCTTCTCCACCGAGGGGATGTATTCCCGGGGCACCCTCCCGCCGACAATCTCAGAGCCGAACTCGAACCCGTTGTCCCGATCCATTGGCTCCAGGCGCAGCAGAACGTGGCCATACTGACCGTGGCCGCCGGACTGCTTCTTGTGGCGGTATTCGGTGTTAGTGACCCGGGTGATGGTTTCGCGATAGGCGACCTTGGGCATACGCAGGATTAGGTCGGCCCCGAACTTCCGCTTTATGCGGTCGATGGCCACCTCAATCTGGGCGTCGCCCAGCCCGGTGAGCAGGCTGTCACCGGTGTCAGCATCCCGGCTGTATCGCAGGCTGGGGTCTTCTTCAACTATCCGGGCCAGGGAAGTGGACATCTTATCCAGGTCCGCCTTGGTTGCCGGAGCCACTGCAACGCTGTAGAAACCCCGGGGAAACTCAATGGGACGGAAGGTAACCTGTGTGTCCCTGGCGCACAGGGTGTCGCCTGTAACGGTAGATGCCAGCTTGCCGATGGCGCCCATATCGCCAGCCACTACTTCGGAGATGTTCTCCTGGGACTTGCCCCGGGGCAGGTACAACTGGCCGATGCGTTCGGCCTGGTTTCGGTTGGTATTCCAGACCTCGGAGTTGCTTTTGAACGTGCCGCGATATACGCGGAAGAGGGAAAGCTTGCCCACAAACGGGTCTGCCGTCGTCTTGAAGACAAATGCCGCCAGGGGAGAATCGGCGTCCACGTCAAACTCCACTGCGTCGCCGGCGGAATTACGCATTTCAGGCTTAAGGCCCTCCAGGGGTGAAGGCAGGAACTCACTGACAAATTCCAGATATTCATCTGCGCCCAGATTCTGGGTGGCGGCGCTGGCGAGGATGGGGACCAGGGAACCGGCCCGAATGGCGGTCTTGGCGCCATTGATAATCTCTTCTTCGGTCAGTTCCTCGCCTTCCAGGTACTTGTCCGCCAGTTCGTCGTCGGCCTCGGCTACGGCTTCAATCAGGCGTTCGCGGGCCAATTCGAACTCATCGGCAATCTCGGCGGGAATATCAGCGGGGGGATGCACCACACTGACCACACCCTTGAAGTCCTGGGCGTCACCCAATGGCAACTGGAAGGGAACGCACTGGTTTCCGAAGCTGCCCTGGATGTCTGCCACAGTGCGGGAGAAGCTGGCGTTTTCCCGGTCCATCTTGTTGACCAACAGAACTCGGGGCAGGCCCAGTTCCTCGCACTGGTTCCAGGACCGCTCGGTGCCCACGTCCACGCCGGAAGGCGCGGGCAGCATGATCGTGGCGCTTTCCACCACACGGAGGGCGCTGACCACCTCACCAAAGAAATCGTCGTACCCGGGGGTGTCCAGAAAGTTGACCTTGAAGCGGTCCCAACTGCAGGAAATAAGGGTGGTCTGGATGCTCCCGGCTCGCTTGACTTCCTCGGGTTCGTAGTCGGAAACGGTGTTGCCATCCTCCACTCGGCCGATGCGGTTGACGGCCTTGGTGTTGAACAAGAGTGTTTCGCACAGGGATGTCTTGCCGGCGCCGCTGTGAGACAGCAACGCCACGTTCCTCAGGTTCCGGGCTTCAATATTGGGCATAGAGCTTTCCCCCCTAAACAATTAACTGCATCAGGTTAAAGTGGATTTTATATAAAGTTAACGTCCTTTAGCAACCTCGAGTGCAGTTGGCACGTCAATCGGCAAGGAATTGCTTAGCTTTCCACGAAAGACCGCGAAGGCTCACAAGGGTGTTTGATAATCCAGACCCAAGAGGGTTGCAGAGGGAGGGGCGGGCTTGAAGCCCGCCCCTGAGGAGACCACCTTAGAGGGCCAAACTGCCCATGGGATCCCAGGGCGGAAGCACCTCGGGTTCCAGGTCCAGGGCCTGCTGCAGGTCTTCCGGGAGGTAGCTCTTGGGGGCTGAGATTTCAAACATGTACTCGGCAAACCAGGAGTCATTCATCAGGAAGAACCCCTTTTCACCCACCTTGTCGTCCCAGCTGTTCTCAACCCGCCAGCGTCGGGGCTTGCCATCCACCACGTCAACGCCAGTAAAGAGCATGGCGTGGGTCATGGCCGTCTGGTGATACTCCAGTCGTTCAGCCTTGTCCATGGAAAATTCGGCGCCGTACACACCGGCATAATCAAACAGGTCCGCGTCCCAAAGGCCCTTATCCCGGTGCATCTGCTTGCCGGTGTCGCAACCCATCCAGACCGGCTTGCCGTCCTGGAGCATACGCATGGTGATGTCCTTCATCAGGTCTATGTCCACGTTCAGGTATTTAATACGGGTCCCATCCACCACATTGCCCAGATACTGGACGGTGTAAGTACGGCCCGGCGGGTTGCTTTGCCGCGGATCGTGGACCAGGCAAACATACTCCTCCATGGGGGTGGAGATGTACTTTTCGGCAAATTCCAGGGGAGTCATTGCGCCGTCGCGGTGGAACTCCCCATCCTTGTCTTTCCATTGCCAGTCAAAAGTGGCAGGGGGGTTGCCCAGATGGATGGCGAGAATCTGGTAGATGGACTGCAAGGATTGCTGCTTGGCCTCCCGCATTGCCTCGAGTCCGCCTTCTCCCGCGTATATGCGCCGGATGTTGCGGGCGCCCTGCCGAACCTGGTAATTGAGGCTGGCATTCATTCTCATAGAGTTTCCGGAACTCTCCGTCTCGGGCATAACCGACTTGGGCACCACCCCGTGCTTGCGAACGAGGCTGACAAACATGTCCCACTGCCCGCCGTCGCCCAGCGGTTGTTGGAGCAGCCAGGCCACCACCCGGTCGTCAACGGGGCGGTCCGCAGTCTCGATAACGGCTTCGAGGATGTAGTTCGCCCTTTCCATCTTGTCCCAGAACATTACGTAACTCTGGCTGAACTCAAACTCCTTAACATTGAGCAGGTTCCTGGACTCGGAGCGGAACAGGTTGAGACCGGCGAACATCCAGCAGCGGCCGGAGCGGGCCTGGTTGGTAACTCCCCACTCGTCCAGAACGGTGGAGAAGGTGTGGGCGGCTTCTGCCACGATGGTGCGGTCCAGCGCTACGTCGTTGACATCGTGCTGGGTTACCACATTCTGCATGAGTTGGTTATTGGGCTGGGAGCGGAAGGCCGCCTCGAAGTCCGACAGGGTGGGAGCATCAAGGGCGCCCGGGTTGGACTGGGTTGTCATGGTGGAAACTCCTGCAAGAGATATTTGGCAAATCGGCCAGTTTTAAGGGAGACACTGTACCATTAATCGACGGGAATCATCTAGTCGGCGCTTGAAGGCGCCAGGGCAAGAGCGCCTACCTCCCGGATCACCTCCGCCGCCGCCAAGTCAATCTCCTCGGCGGTCGTGAAGCGCCCCACAGAAAACCGGACGGTGCCCATGGCGTATTCCAGCGGCGCAGCCATGGCAGTCAGTACGTGAGATAGCTCCACCTGGTCGCTGTGGCATGCAGCGCCGGCGGAAGCGGCTACGGTAGGCAGATTAGCAAGAATCCGGTCAGCCTCCAAACCACAAAAGCTGATGCTGCTGGTATTGGGCAGCCGCCGTTCGGGATGACCATTAACGCGAACCTTCTTTCCTGAATTCAGCAGCCGACTTTCCAGACGGTCCCGCATCTCCCGCATGTGAGCAGCGTATTCACCCAGGTTTTGCTCGATTAACTGGCAGGCCGCCCCAAGACCCACCATCTCGATGACGTTCTCGGTACCGGCGCGACGACCCTGCTCGTGACCGGCTCCGTGCATAAATTTCTCCAGCCGCACCCCGGTCCGGATGTAAAGTGCGCCAATGCCCTTGGGGGCATAGAGCTTGTGTCCGGCAATTGAAAGCAGGTCCACGCCCAGGTCATCTACGTTGACAGGTATCTTTCCCACGGACTGAGCGCAGTCGGTGTGGACCAGGGCCCCGACGGAATGGGCTGCCTCGGCAATTTCGGCAATGGGTTCGATGGTGCCAACTTCGTTGTTGGCGTGCATTATGGTGACGAGGATGGTTTCGGTCGTCAGCGAAGATTTCAGCTGTTCGACGTCCACCAGGCCGTTTTCGTCCACGGGCAAGAAGGAGATTCGGAAACCCAGGGTTTCCAGGTAACGGCAGACTTCCGTCACGGCAGGGTGTTCTATCGAGGAAGTAATGATGTGGTTCCCACGGTGGCGGTGGGCAAGGGCCACGCCCTTAATGGCATGGTTGTTAGCCTCTGTTCCGCCGCTGGTGAAAATAAGCTCGTCCACCATGCAACCCAGTAGCCCAGCGACCTGCCGGCGGGCCGTATCCACACCCTCCCGTGCTTCCATGCCAAAGGAATGGCCGCTGGAGGGATTGCCAAACAGTCCATGAACATAGGGCAGCATGGCCTGGGAGACGTACGGGTCTATGGGAGTAGTGGCGTTGTAGTCCAGATAAATGGCGGACATGGCGGACTCCTGCGTCTGCTGCTGTGGAGTTTTGCGACATTATAGCCCAGGCGGCGGAAGCCGCCAAAGGGCCGAAATACAGGGATGCCGGATGGGGGAGGAAAACCCGAGCGCAAATCCGGCGTTAGTCTATTCGGGGCAGAAGTACTCGAAACCGCAACTCCGCTGCGTCCTCACAACCTCCCATCAATCACCACGTCAAGGACGGCCGGCTTGCCTGAATCGACTGCCCTGATGAGCTCGGGGCCGATGTCCGCCGGGTCAGTGATTGTCCTTCCGTACACCCCGATGGCTTCAGCGATGCCGGCGATGTTCAGGGGCAACGGAAAGTCCATGCCCACGTACCCCTCGAACCCTTCTTCTACCGCCTCGCCCAGAATTTCCTGCCGGTGTATGTTCATGTTGAGCTTGAGAATCCGGTAAGATCGGTTGTTGCAGACCAGGTAGACAGCAGGTATTCCATAGTTGGCGGCAGTCCACAGGGCCTGGACAGACATCATTGCACTGCCATCGCCAACAACTGCCACCACCGGCCGGTGGGATTGGGCCAGCTTTACGCCCAAAGCGGCGCCCATGCCCCAGCCAATGGCCCCAATTCTCTCCCCGTACAGGCTGCCGGGTTCGTCGAATTTCACGGCGGAGTGCAGAGCATCCTTGGAACTGAGAGAGTCGTCCACCACAACAGCGCTCTCCGGCAGCGCCATGGCAATTTCGTGCATCATCCTCTCCGGGGCCATGGGGCTGGCGTCCCAAAGCCTGTTGAGCAGCCGTTCCCCGCCCAGGCGGCTCTGAGTATGTCGCTCGGACAGGTCCTTCCGTCGAGCCGCGGCCCCATCCCTGCCCTTCGAGTCCATCATGTCATCAAGGGCCTCAGCCAGTTGTTCCAGGCCGGCCCGCGGGTGGCCGAACAAGGCCACGTCGGTGGGTTCGGTCTTGCCAATCTCCCTTTGGGCAGAATCGAGGTGAATAAGCTTCGTGCCAGGCCCCAGGTTGCTGCCGGGAAGGTAGAAAAACCCGGAAAAGACATTGGCGCCCACAACCAGAACAACATCCGCCTCCGCCAGCAACCGCCGGCCCGTGGAAAGCGTGGGGTTGATGCGGCCCAGGAACTGGGGATGCCCGGTGGGAAAGTTATTCCTGGCCAGGGATGCGGCGTAAACACCCGCGCCACACTTTTCGGCCAGGGCGACCGCCGCAGCCATTCCTCCTACCTGGGCCAGTCGGTCCCCTACTATAATGAGCGGATGGTCTGCGTTGGCCAGCAATGCGGCAGCCTTCTCAACCTCCCGCTGATTTGGTGCTGTCGGGAGAATAGCAGGGCCCGAGGGAAGGATTTCCACGTCGGCCACGCCGTCAAGAGCATTGGCGGCAAATCCCACAAATATCGGGCCTGTGGGCGAATTCCTGGCCTCCTGGAAAGCCCGGCGCATCACGCCCGGCACCTGTTCCGGATGGGTAACTTCCACGCTCCACTTGGTGAACTGGCGCACCATGTCAGCAAGTTCGGTGCGGTATTCTGTCAGCTTCCGCACATCCTTGTTGCCGGCTGTCAAAATCAGCGGGACACCGCCGTCCATGGCGTGGTGCAAGAGACTGACGCCGTTGGCCAGGCCGGTCTCGATGTGGAGATTGACCACCGCCGGACGGTTCCCTGCAACCGCATACCCGTCCGCCATTCCCATAGCTGCGCCCTCCTGGGTTGCCAGCACATAGCGAAACTCAGGATATTCGGGAAGCAGGGCCATTATGGCGCTCTCACTGGTGCCGGGATTCCCGAAGATTACCTCCACGCCCTCGGCGCGCAGCATCTCCAGGAAGGCGCGCGCGCCGGTCATTTTCGTCATTCTTTCGCCTCCAGAGGCATGTCGGCCAGCTCAGGACGGGAGGAGATTCCGGCCATTGCCAAGAAGGCACGCAGCATATTTCCCATTTGGGCCTCGTGAATTGGCGCAAATTTGGCAAACTCACGCAGGTTGCGGGCCGCCTCTTCATTCGGGTCGAAGTTGCCCCCCATGAGCTTATAGTCGTCGTACAGTTCCCGATTCCATTCAACTAGTTCGTTGAAGGTCAGTTGAGGTTCAAACTGGAAGGCATAGCAGTTGCCGGCGCGGAAAGCCATGTTTATCCTGCGGTAACCGCCATCCCGCAACAGGATATGTCCTTCAGCCAGGGCCGTAGCACCGTCGGGGATGGAAAAGCAATCGCCGTGAAGGGTGGGGACCAGGGGTACGCGAATCTTGCCGAATACCGGATCTGCATCCCCTGCCTGGGTGATGGAGATTTTCCGCAAACCGAACTGGTACCCCCCGGTGGGTGCCACCTCACCGCCCAGCGCCCTGCACAGCAATTGAGCGCCCAGGCAAACTGCGAAAATGGGTATCCGACGCCGGACGGATTCCACAAAGAGACTTCGTTCCTGCTCCAGGGCGGGGTAATCGTCGTTGGCGGAAAAAGGACCGCCCAGGGCCACAATCAGGTCAATCCGGTCAAGGTCCGGTTCGGGGAACAAAATGCACTGTGGGGCCAGGTCGAACAGGTCTAAAGCATGCAGTCGAAACCCCTCGCCCTCCAGAATGGAGGTGAAGTTGCCTCCCAGGGCCTCGGCCGCGGCGTGGCGTATGATCAAGGCGTTCTTCAACTCAGACCTGCGGGGCTTTCAATGTTGCCGGCCAAATCCTACACTAACCCCATTCCCGATGCCAGTATGGTACAAACGATCAGGCGGGAAATGGCAACTCATGGGGAAAAGGAGGAGATGTGGATACTATTCTCTCCAATGCAACCCTGGTTACGGGAGATCAGGGGCGAACCGTTCTTTATGACGCTGCCCTGGCGGTAAGGGACTCGACAATAGCAGCCCTGGGCCCTACGGAAGAAATCCGGGCCCAGTTTCCGGGGGCCGAGGTTGTCGACTGCAGGGGCAAGGCGGTGTTTCCCGGGCTGGTAAACTGCCACACTCACCTGCTGGCCACGGCCGACCGGGGCATTCTTGAAGACTTCGGCTTTCCTACCACCCTGGGTTTTCCCGAATCCACGCGCTCGATGTTGTCTACAGAAGAGCGGCAGGTAATTGCAACACTGGGAGTCCTGGAAGCAATCCGCAGCGGCACCACCACTCTCCTGGAAATCGCCGACAATGTAGCCGGATTCGCGGACTGTCTTGCTGCCACGGGGATGAGGCTGGTTCTGGCTGACAATTTTAACGACGTGAATCCGGCACGGATGCGGCAGGGCGTGTTCGAGTTTGAAGCGGACCGGCGCGATGCGGGACTGCGCCGGAGCGCCGACCTGGTGGAAAAGTGGCACGGCAGGGACAACGGCCGAATAACCTGCTTCCTGGCTCCCCACGCTCCCGAGCTCTGTTCGCCTGAACTGCTGCGCGCAGTGCGGGAAATGGCCGAAGCCCGGGACCTCGGTTACACGATCCACCTGTCTCAAAGCCACCTGGAAGTTGAGACGGTGATGCGTACCAGGGGAGTGGACCCAACACACTATCTTTTCGCCAGCGATTTCCTGGGACCGCGATTGGTGGCGGCCCATTGCCGCTATGTGTCGCCTTCGGAAGTTGCCTTGCTGGGACACTGCCACGTGGGTATTTCCAACAATGCCGCCATCGCCGCCCGCCGGGGTGCGACAGCGCCGGTTCGGGAACTGCAGGCCGCCGGCTGCCCCATCGGGATGGGTTCCGACAATATGGCCGAGGATATGGTCGAAGTGATGCGAGCCGGCCTGTTTCACGAGCGGGTGCGCCGCAACGACGAAATGTGGCCCCAGCCGGAGGACGTACTGGAATGGGCCACCCAGGGGGGAGCCCGGATACTGGGACTCGATAACCGGGTCGGGTCACTGGAAGTGGGGAAGGAGGCGGACCTCTTTATTGTGGATACGTTTAAGGCCCATTTGGTCCCAACCCTGCGTATCGTATCCGGGTTTGTTCACAACGGGCAACCGTCCGACATATCCGGTGTCATGGTTAGGGGCGAGTGGCTGTTACGGGATGGGCGCACGCAAACCATAGACGAAGACGACATTATCGGAAGGGCCGAGCGCATCAGCCACAACGTATGGGGCAGGCTCACGGAAAAGTACCCGGACGTGCCCTTCCCCATCAGGCTGCCTCCCGGGCCGGTTCATTAGTCCCTGGCCTGAAGGAAAACCCGGTTCAGCAGGCGACCAAAACGGGCATTCCGCTGCCCTTCTGAAGAGAACGAACGTAGCAGATAATGTTCTCAACATCCGCGTCTGACAGTCCCTGGACAGGCGGCATGTCGCCAAAGTGCCAGTGGTGGGCCGGAACCCCTCTCTTCACCGCCACACGAAAGGAAAAATCGGGGTGATGGTAGGGATGATAGACCTCGTGAATCAAGGGGGGGCCGGCATCGCTGCCAGTGGCCTTTTCCCCATGGCATTGGGAACAGCTTGCCTGAAAGGCTTCCATTCCCGCCAGGTATTCCGGAGAACCCGTTTCATTGACCGGTCCATTAGTGGGGTCCGGTGTTGGGGTCTTGTAAAGCATTGGGGAAGGAGACTCCAGGCCGGCGCATCCCATAGCCGCCAAAATCCCCACAAGCGTAACCAGCATCCAGCATATCCGACAATGCCCGCGACTCATCTGGATAGTCCTAAATCTATAAGAGGAAGTGAGGGAGAATCAGTTTCGCCTGCCCCTGCGCAGGGACCGTCCGGGCAGGGCGCCCGTGTTTTCACCCTGGTCGATGACGACCCTCCCGTTGACTATCACGTAATCAATGCCAACTGGATAATGCTTGGGGTCTTCCCTGGTTGCATGGGTCTTGACGGTGTCCGGGTTGAAAATCACTATGTCCGCTTTGAAGCCATCGCGAAGCAGGCCCCGGTCTGGCAAACCCAGCCTCTGGGCAGGGAAGGAGGTCATCTTCCGAATTGCTTCAGGCAGCCTGAGATGCTGCTCAGCCCGAACGAACTCAGCCAATACGACTGGGAAACACCCATAGGTTCGGGGATTAGGATATTCCCCGAAGAGAATCGCATCGCTGGCTATCATTCCGTAAGGATGAGACACAAAGGCAGGCAGGGTCTGGGGGTTGGTGCCCAGCCCCACCGTGGAAATGCCCAGGTTCTCCTCCGCAAGAAGGTCAAACAGTGCGTCGGCCGGATCCTGGCCTCGCATCTCCCCGATCTCTGTAATCAACCGGCCCTCGTACTGCCTGTTCTGCGGCTGAGTGAAATTGGTCAGCCAGTTGTTTTCCAGGCGCTCCGGCAGAATTTCCCGCTTCATTCGGGCTCGGTCGTCGGCATCCTGAAGGGCTGCCATCAACCGTTCCGGGCCGCCATCCTTGGCCCAATGGGGCAAACCGATGGTAATGGTGGTGCCGGAATAGGGGTAGGTATAGCAATCGAAGGTGACGTCCATCCCCTCGTCGCGGCCTCGTTCCACCAGGCCCAGGTAATCCAGGTGGCTTCCCGAACCCTGGGCGCTCTGACGGTAATGAGTCAGGTGAATGGGGCAGCCACTGCGACGGCCAATCTCCAGCGCCTCCTCCCAGGGAGCCAGCAGCCCCTGGGCACGCAGGCTGGCCCTGGTATGTGTGTGGTAAAAGCCACCCAGGGAAGCTGTAACGGCCGACAGTTCCGACAACTCCGCGGTATCGGCGTAGGAGCCCGGCGGGTAGTCCAGGCCGGTGGAAAGACCCCAGGCCCCCTCTTCCATGGCTTCCCGAATCACCGCCTTCATGTCCTCCATTTCGGCGGCGGTGGCAGGGCGGTCATTCCAGCCCACGCCCCAGATACGCACCGGAGCATTGCCAAGAATGTAGGCAATGTTGATGGCAACGGTGTTGTCGTACTTGGACAGCAACTCGGCCACAGTAAGCCAGTCGGCCGGCATGGGCGGGTAGCCGTTGAGTCCGGAATCCAGCCAAATGTATCGGTGGAGTTCCTCCTGGGTCTTGAAGGGGGCATGGGAAATGCCGTCTATGCCTACCAGTTCAGTGGTTACACCCTGCCGCACCTTGGGGTCGTGATGGGGTTCACCCAGAATGGTAAGGCCGGCGTGGGAATGCAGGTCAACAAAACCGGGGCAGACCACATGGCCGGTGGCATCAATGGTACGGGCTGCTTCAATGTGGCTGGCATCTCCGCGCCAGATGGAAACCTCTTCACCCTCAACCAGCACAGTGGCAAAAAAACCGGGACTGCCGCTGCCGTCAATAACCTGTCCGTTTTCTATCTTCAATTCCACCATAGTCACCCCGCTGGCGAGCAAGCCTGAGCAGAAACATCCATTACCCTTGGAGGCGGGAAGCCCGTTTTATACTACAAACCCAACCTGCTATTGGAATCCTGAGCATTCGGGATATAATACCATCCTATCGGCGGGATAAAGTCCCAAAACGGAGAATTCTCCGAAATCTAAACAAACTTGCCGCGAGAAGTGAAAAACCTTATCCGTTTTTCCCTCAACATTGGTCGAATGGCGCTGCTGGTGAGCGCCGTATTCCTGATAGCCTTCGCGGTCCTGGCGTGGAGTGCCGGAGAGACGCGGGCAGGAACGGAGGCGCCGTCGTGGCAGACCTACGCCCAGTATGATGCTACTGCCAGCTACTGGCTGGATGATGACATGGGTCCGCCCGGCTACGTTCCCCAGGATGACGTGGACGAGCAGGAGCATGTCTATTGACTGGGCGCTCTTGCCACCCTGGTAGGGGGGCCCGGGGACGATATCCTGATTGGTACCGAAGGTAACGACGTAATTCTGGGCAGGGCCGGCGACGACCGGATAGACGGGAAAGGCGGTCATGACATACTCTGTGGCGGTTCCGGCAATAACCTGATCCTGGGGGGGCCCGGCGATGATTACCTGCTGGGGGGTGAAGGCGTGGACCAGTTGATTGGCGGCTCGGGTAACGATTTCCTGCGGGGCGACGATTCCGACGACCTGCTTATCGGCCAGGCTGGCGGAGACTTCCTTTCGGGCAATGACGGAAACAACATCCTGCTGGGCGCGGACGTGGTACCGGAAGAGGACGACCTGCTGGCTCAGCTGTTCGGCTTTTACCGCCGGGATATAATCCTGGGGAGCGTAGGAAATGATGTGCTTATTGGCGGTAAGGGAAACGACGCCCTGCTGGCCTTCGGCGGTCACGACGTGCTGCAGGGCAAGGAGGGCAATGACGCCCTCATTGGCCATTATGGCGACGATTTCCTGGATGGCGGAGACGGAGAAGAAGACGAGTGCAACGGCAGCGAAGGCAGCGACGCGTCTTCCAACTGCGAACTGATGATCAGCATTGAACGCGGCGAACAACGGGGTGTGCCGGACTGAGAATGCCCACCCTGGATTTTGACCAACCTTCTGGAAGGATGCCTGCATAAGAATGAAATACGACGTAATCATAGTAGGGGCCGGTTCCGCCGGCTGCGTGCTGGCCAACCGCCTGAGTGAGGACGCCGACCGGTCGGTGCTGCTGCTGGAGGCCGGCCCGGACTATCCTGACCCCAACGATATGCCCGCCGAGCTGAAGCACGACTTGAACCAGGCTGCTTCGGAAAAGGATGCTCCCCACAACTGGTCATTTATGGGAGAATCCACGCCCCAGCGTCCAGAGCCTGCCCTGGTTGCCAGGGGGCGGGTAACGGGCGGCACCAGCGCCATCAACCATCAGATTTTTCTCCGCGGCCTGCCCGATGACTTTGACTCATGGGCAGAGGCAGGATTGGACCGGTGGAGCTACCTGCAGGTGCTACCCTACTTCCGAAAGCTGGAGCAGGACTCTGACATTCAGGATGATTTTCACGGCAGCAGCGGCCCCATTCCGGTGTGGCGTCACCCTCGGGAAAACTGGCTTCCCATACAGGCCGCCTTCTACCGCGCCTGCGCCGACCTGGGTTTTCCCGAGGATTCGGACATGAACCACCCTGAAGCCACGGGGGTGGGCGCATTCCCCTTGAACAACCCCGGCGGCATTCGGATGAGCACCGCCATTACGTACCTGAACGACTGCCGCCATCGCCTGAACCTGACCATCCGCGCCAACGTGCAGGCGCGGCGGTTAATTTTCCAGGGGAAGAAAGCCGTGGGTGTGGCGGTGACCAGCGGAGCCGAAGAATTCACCGTGGAAGGGGACGAGATCATACTCAGCGCGGGGGCCATCGCCTCGCCGCAGTTGTTGATGCTTTCGGGAGTAGGGCCTCCCGAGCGGTTAAGAGAACTGGACGTTACGATGGTTCATGAACTGCCCGGTGTGGGCCGGAATATGAAGAACCACCCATCAGTGTCCCTCAGGTATCACCTCGTGGAGGGTAACCGGCCGGCTTCGGATGCGCCGCGCAACCAGGTGGGACTGCGGTTCACTGCCAGGGGTTCGGACTACCGGAATGACATACAGGTCCAGCCCACTACCTCCTATCCGGAAACCGTCGTTGCTCCCGACATACGCATAGGCTGCCGGCTGGAACTGCCGCTGAGCCAGGGAGAACTGACGTTGACGTCGACTGACATTACGGACCAGCCCAGGCTGGAATACCGGTTCCTGAGCGATTCTCGGGACAGGGAACGGCTTCGGTCGGCGGTGCGCCAGTGTGCCGACATTTTCCGGCACACGGCCTTTGATGGCCTGCTGGGAGAACGGATTGCGCCCACCGACGAGGTGCTTTCCGATGATGCAGCCCTGGACTCATGGCTGCAGGTTAATGCGGGCATCGCGGGCCATACCTCGGTCACCTGCCGGATGGGCCTGGCTTCCGACCCGATGGCCGTGGTGGACCAGTTTTGCCGAGTACACGGCCTCGAAGGTCTCCGGGTTATAGACGCCTCAGTCATGCCCGAAATTACCAGGGCCAACACCAACGCCACCACCATAATGATAGCCGAAAGAGCGGCGGACCTCATCAAGGATGGAAACTGGTAGTCCAACAGGTTTGAATGGATAACCGTAAGGCCTGAATCGCCATTCCGGCCCTGAGCCTGAATCAGGAAAGGTCGCTGAAGACCAACCTGAGAGCACATGAAGGGCCCGGGATACTGGCTTTCGCCGGAATGACGGTAAATCCCCAACCCGTTACTGCAAGGGCCACGCACCATTAGGGAAAGGGGAAGCCCAGCCCTACAAAGATATCCGCATCAGTTCTTCAGAAAACACAATCTCCCCATCGTAAATCCGGCTGATGTCCCCGATGCCCTGCTCCATTGGGCCATGAGAGGACAGGTGCGGCCCCACGTGGACCAGCACAAGCTTCTTCACACCTGCTTCCTGGGCCATGCGGGCCGCGCCGGTGGTTCCGCACTGGCCGTTGTATTCGCCATTTGCGTCCATGACTGCCTGGTCATCCCAGCACATGCAAAGCATCATGTCCGCTCCTCGCGCCAACCGGGTTACCGATTCGCAGGGCTGGGTGTCGCCGGTGAACACCACACTGCCGTCAGGCGAATCTACTCTGTAGGCAAGGGAATCCAGCCAGGGCTGGACGTGTTCGGCCGGCGCGGCGGTCACCTCCCAGTCTGCTCCACTGAATACCTTGCCTGCTCCCACGTCCTTTGCCGCCACTGACGGAACCGGCCTGGGCAAGGTGCCTCCCCGGTTGACAAATACCTGCTGGCTCAGGGGATGATTTACGCGGGCCTTCCAGTCGTGGGAAAAGAGACCTTTCTCCCCAATGATGCCCTCGGTGATCTTCTCGGTGAGATCGGGTCCAAAAACCTGCAGTTCATTCTCCTTGCCGATACTCTGGTCCCAGCGGCAGAGCAGGAAGCAGGGATAGTCAATGTCGTGATCAAAATGGTGATGAGTGAAGAACAGGTAGTCGACCTGGGTGGGAAACAGACCTGCCTTGACCAGCTTGTGGGTAGTGGCCGGCCCGCAATCGAACATTATGAACTGTTCGCCAAGACGAAGCACGTGGGAACTGCCAAATCTGGCGGGGGTTGGGGTGGGCGTCCCAGCGCCCAGCGTGCAAATGTCAGCCATTATCGGGCCCCTTTGTTTCAGCGGAATTGAGAAACCAGCATACCACCTGTTCAGAAAGGTACAATCCCGCGGAGTGCACGAAACGCTGCGATAGAACCCTTTCCCGTCGCGGTGAGCGCCGGCCGGGACATTACCCTTTGCAAAAGAGGCCGGTCAGACCGTTTCAATGATTGACAAACCGGTGCATTCCCCGCCAACATAAACAGGCCTAAAGCCCGGGGAGGGATGGCAGAGTGGACGATTGCGCCGGTCTTGAAAACCGGTATACCTCCGGGTATCGTGGGTTCGAATCCCACTCCCTCCGCCACAATCCCCATTGGTTTCCCTTCCATTTTCTCCGCTTCATTCTGCTTTCTGATGTTATTCAACGAATGCGAACACCGTTCGCCCGCCCCTCTATTCGTTGGTGCCAGTGAATGCAGGGAGTATGGAGGGTTGGCGCAGGGGCATTGTGCTATTCCCAATTGAAGACCGCCTGGACCCGCAGACAGTGTAGAATGTCCTGAATCTGTGCGCGATTCGGGGTATTTTGCGGTCTTCAAACAGTGGCACAAACCAGGCGATCCGTTATGAGGCGGACGAAAGCTGCCCTCTATGGGTCTCCCTGGGAGTTGGCATCCAGGGCACGGTGTTCGCGCTGGCGCCCCTGGTCCTGATAGTGGCGATTACCGCACGGGCAGGCGGGCAGGGCGAAAGTTACCTTTCCTGGGCGGTTTTCGCCTCCCTGGTAATTTCCGGTTGCCTCACCGCCCTGCAGGCAAGCAGGTTCTGGCGCTTCGGAGCCGGCTATATCCTGATAATGGGCACTACCCCCAACTTTGTTGCCATCACCGTCCTGGCTCTAGCTGCCGGAGGGCCACCTCTGCTGGCGAGCCTGGTCGTGGCAGGCTCTCTTTCCTACCTGGCGCTGGCCATCTGGTTACCCCTGTTGCGACGGATTATCACCCCGGTCGTATCCGCCACAGTCCTAATGCTCATCGCGGTGGCCGTGCTGCCCATCGCTTTCGATCGGGTACAGGAAGTACCCCCGGGAGCGCCTGCCTTCACCGGCCCTGCCGTCGCGCTGGCAACCCTGGCGGTTATTGTAGTCCTGGCGCTGCGGACTTCCGGGGCAATGCGCCTGTGGTCGCCTCTTATCGCCATAGGAGCCGGTTGCGCAGTCGGTTTTGCGCTGGGGATTTATGACGTCCAGCGGGTGATTGAGGCGCCGTGGGTTGGCATCACCCTGGATTACACCCCATCTTTCGACCTCTCCTTCGGTCACAGTTTCTGGGCCCTGTTGCCAGTATTCGTTGTGGTCACCCTGGTGGGTGCAATCAAGAATATCGGCGACAACGTGGCCATCCAGCAAGCCTCCCACCGGGGTCGGCAGGTAACCGACTACCGCCAGGTCCAAAGTTCTCTGAACACCAACTGGCTGGGCATTTTTGCGGCAGGCATTGCGGGCACTCCACCAACTACGGTCTATTCTTCCACCAGCGTGTCCCTGGTCAACCTGACCGGCGTTGCCGCGCGTCGCGTCGGATATGCCATCGGCGCCAGTATGATTCTGCTAGCCCTGTTTCCCAAGCTGCCGGCCCTGCTGCTTACAATTCCCAGCCCGGCTATGGGTGCATACCTCCTGCTTGCTATAGGCCTTTTGTTCATGGAAGGGGTACGGACTCTGGTACAGGCGGGTCTCGACTACCACAAGATAATTGTCGTGGGAATATCTTTCACCCTGGGAGCCGGCATTGAGCAGAAGACCATTTTCGCGGATCTGCTGGGCGGGCCGTGGGGCGGCCTGCTGGACAACGGGATGCTGGTGGGAGCGCTTTCGGCTATTTTGTTGACCCTTTTCCTGGACATGACAAACCCCAGGCGTAGCAGGCGAATCCAGGTTGGCCTGGATTTGGCAGCCCTGCCGGAAATTCAGAAGTTCGCCAAAGAGCAGGCAGCCAGGTTGGGCTGGAACGAGGCCGCCACGGAACGGCTGCTGGCAGCATCTGAAGAAACGCTGGTGAGCCTGGCCGGTGAAAGCGGTGACCAACAGCCCGAACAGCTTCCTCGTTTGGTGGTAGTGGCCCGTCCGGAGCCGGGTATGGTGGAAATGGAGTTTATGGCCGTTTTCGACGAGACCAACCTGGAAGACCGGCTGGCAAACCTGGACGAGGAAGCCGATGGCAGGGACGACAGCGAAGTATCCCTGCGCCTGCTGCGGCACTACGCTGCCTCCGTACGCCACCAGAAATACTACGGCCTGGACATTGTTACCGTCCAGGTCAGGGGCAACCGGTAGCCTGGAGCCGAACCGTTCTTCGCTCTATCCCACGCTTTTCCGGATGTGTCGCCCGGTCCTCTCGGTATGATGATTATGGGCCTTTGTCTCAAGCAAGGGCGGTGCTCAATCCTTCAATAGGTATCGGCAATACGGGAACCGGAACGGGAACACCTACCCTTCACGCGGCAAATGCGGTGTGAACTGGCATAAGTCTAAACTCCAATGACCGAAGTAAATCCGGTCCCTATCAATCTCCCCACAAAATGAAAGGGGAAGGAGTGGTGAACCCATCGCTACAATCGGCATGGCGTGCCAGTTTCCCAACGCGCCGGATACTGCTTCCCTGAGGCAACTGCTGGAATGGAGCGAGATCGCAGTTGCCGAAGGAAAGCCCGGTCCGGGGGTGGGGAGCATCGGGCAGTCTTGCCCCAAGTCGGCTGCTCAATATCCGGCCTGTCTGAACGCCGTCCTGGTGGATGACATTGCCCTGTTTGACGCCAAGTTCTTTCGCGTTTCGCCGGTGGAGGCGCGAATGCTGTATCCGCAGCAGCGCATGACCCTTGAGATTTGCTGGCAGGCCCATGAGAGCGCAGGTATTGACCCGGAGAAACTGCGCAACACTTGAAGCGGGGTTCATATCGGTGTAACCAGCAACGACTACCGGGGAATGAACCTGGCCACCGCCAGGCATATTAGCGAGCCTGCCGCCAGCCTCTATTCCGTTAGAGGGACTTCCTTCAACACAGTACCCGGCCGGGTGGCTTACGTGCTGAGCCTGGAAAGACAGGCTATTCCCCTGGATGCAGCCCGTTCCTCATCCCTGGTAGCCGCGCACCAGGCGGCTTCGGTCCTTCGGCAGGGCGAGGCAGACCTGATGCTGGTGGGCGGCGCCCAGACGATCTTCAACGGCCACCTGACCCACCTGCGATTTCAGGCGAAGATGCTCACTCTGGCGGGCCAGTGCAGTGCATTTGACTCGCCAGCCAGTGGTTTCGTGCGGGGCGTGGGGTGTGGGGTAGTAGTCCTGATACGGCTGAGAAACGCCTAAGCTAAGGCGCGGGGCGAAACCCGGACAGACCCCTGTGCTGGTGGGGTCCATAAAGACCAACGCGGGCCACCTGGAGCCCACTGCGGACATAGCCGGGTTCATTAGAGCGTGCAATGCCTTCGACGCCATGGCCGAGGGATTCGAGCGCAGTGTGGGCTGCGGTGTACTTGTGCCTAAGCGACTCAGCCAGGCAAACTTGGTGACCCCAGTTTAACTGCGGGCATCGGCCTTTGGTATGGGGCGACAAGTAGAACGGCCAATCTCCTGGGGTCAGTGAGGACCGATATCGGGCATCCGGAGTGGGCGTCCGGTATGGGTAGCATGATTAAGGCCACTCTTGCAATGCGGCGATGCGCCATCCCACCGCATCTGCACTTATCCGACTCCAATCCCAAGTTTGATTGGACGAAATTGCCGGTCAAAGTTACCTCGCAAGAGACAGGCTGGTCGTCTATCCCCGACCGGCACCCCTGGCAGCGGTCAACTCCTTCGGCCTGTCGGACACCAAATCCCATGAAGTGCTGGGGGGCTGGCGAAGCCCGGCTGACGGCTCTGACCCGGTGATTAACCTGCCGCACCGTCCATTCAGCCCATGAACGTCCATGGACCCCCTCCATTGCGGTTTGGCCATGCGCCGGAACCGGTCGAATCCCAACGCAGCCGCCACGCCATGATATTGCCCCTGTCCGGCAAGTTGCCGGAAGCGTTGCGTGGCCTGGCCGAAGCCTGCGTGGCATGGCTGGGCGGGGGCGATATTGCAAAGGCTTTGAATACCGATGCCGCAGCACACCTGGCGGATATGGCCTGGACGGAAGGCACAATCGCAGCCACTTTCCCGCTCGCACCACCATCGCCTTTAGCGATGGCGACGACTTGGG